>CAZGKV010000033.1:0-42294 GCA_964526305.1 uncultured Planctomycetales bacterium
CTTCGGGGGTCTCCCTCGCCGAAGGGGACGTCCTCGGTACGCTTGCATTTTCCCGCAACCCACTGGGAACTCGTTCGAGCGCAGGACGAGCGGGGTGTGGAGCGGTTGATTCGAATCTACTGGAATCCCGCCTACTCGTATCTGCGCCAACGCTGGAAATTGTCTCGGGAAGATGCCGAAGATGTGACGCAGGAGTTTTTCGCCGGACTCTGGCAGAAAGCATGGCTTTCTCGAGTCGACCGGAACAAGGGCCGGTTCCGATCCTTTCTGATGGCGTGTTTGGACAATGCGGCGCGCCATTCTCGTCGGACGGAGCATCGACGACAGAAGCGTGTCCGATCCGGCCTCGGTTCTCTGTCCGAGGAAGTGTCGGATCCCTGGATGCCGGACGAC
Organism: uncultured Planctomycetales bacterium; assembly: GCA_964526305.1. Lineage (GTDB taxonomy): Bacteria > Planctomycetota > MHYJ01 > MHYJ01 > JACPRB01 > JACPRC01. The sequence goes on from CAZGKV010000033.1 coordinate 394, forward strand.
GCGCTCGAGGGGGAGCGCGAACGAGCCCTCCTTCAGATGGCTCTGGCGCAGCTGCGCCTGGAGTATGAGGCGGCCGGGCGAGGTCGGGCCTTCGATCTCTTTCTTTTTCGGGATTTTCCGCCGAATCCCGACCAGGACGTGAGGTACGAATCGTTGGCGGAGCGCTTCTGCATGACGATGTCCGAAGTGGCCCTCTCGCTTCATCGATCCCGGAGGCGATTGGGAGAGTTGATGCAAGGCGGGAAGAACACGTAAATCCAAGACACGCTCCAGTCGGCCCCCTTCCTGCGTTTCATCGTTCTTACGCAAGAAATCGAATCGACCGGGCTAGTTCTGGTAGCCGAGCTGAAGGAACTTGAGGGAGTATCGAATGGCCGGATCCATCGAAGCCCACCAGGATAGGGTTTAAGGAGCAAGCCGTGAGTCTGATCCTCCGATCGAGCGCGGTCCTGATCTGCGTGATGAACGCCTGCGGGAGTACTGCGGGGACGCTGGATCTCAGCTTCCATGGCACTGGATACACGATGATTCCGGCGGAATCCTATCGCCATACGACGGGCGAGGCTCTGATCGCGAATGCCCGAGGAGAGATCCTCGTCGCCGGTTGGAGGGACGGATCGATTCGAGTCTGGAGGTACATGGAGGATGGGCGCTTGGATCCCAGTTTCGGCGATCGAGGAGAGCTGGCGACCGGCCTTTATGGCAGCCCGAGCGTGGCCATGGTGTTGGATCGCGAGGAGAGGATCCACCTTGCTGTCTGGACTTACCGTACGGTGCAGGTTGCCCGATTTCGAAGGGACGGCTCTCCCGATCCGAGCTTCGGCACCCAGGGGGTCTCGGAGTTCGACCCTCGCCTGGGGAACCCTCCTGGGAAGATGGTGCTTCGCCTGGACCAAGAAGGGCGAATCCGGGTTGCTGCCGTGATTTCCATCGATCGGCGAATCGGAATCGTGCTCCTCCGGCTTCAGGAGAATGCGACGTTGGACGCGGCATCTCTTCAAGATCCGGGGTTCACCGTTGTCGCCGATGCGGCCTTTTGTCCTGGCACGGTGGAAATCGAGGAGGCCGCGTTCGATGCCCAGGGCAGGGTCCTGGCGACAGGGTACGTCATCGGAACCTCATCCCCCGTGACCCAATCGGCCGGAATCTGGAGATTCGGGACCGACGGTCTCTTGGACCGGACCTTCCACGGTGTCGGATTTCGGGTGATTTCACTCGCGAACGCCTTCGTGCGGTCCTATGGAGTGACGGTGGATCCTCGCGGAAGGCTTCTCATCACGGGAGTGAGCGTCGGTTTCGACGACAACAAGTTCTTCGTCATCCGCTTTCTCGAGGACGGTTCTCTGGACCCTTCATTCGGATCGGACGGGACGGTCGTTTACCGGCAGGGATGGATCGATTCTGTCTGGTCGCAAATGCTGCCAGATCGAATACTCGTGGACGGGAACGGTCGAGTGCTCGTCGGGGGCTCCCGGGATACGTATGATCCCCAGACTCATCAGTCTACCCATCATCTGGCGATCTATCGATTCGACACCTTCGGATATGCCGATGCCTCCTTCGCTGGGCGAGGGTTTGCGGAACTCACGGCGTTCAGCGGCGAGACCATCCGTTGCCGGCTTGGCCTCGACTCCCATGGGAGGATTCTGGCTCTCGCGAATCTCCGAATCGACGGGACCAGGACCGATCTGTACGTTTGCCGCTATCGTTCGTAACCCGGCTTAGTCGTTCGCAGCGTCCGCGACCGATTCGATCGCGATCGCCGCAAGGGCCGCGCCGTAGTCGAGGTCGATGTTCTTCATCGTGTCCTCGGTGTCGTGGTATCCCGTTCGGTTGATGTCGTAATTTTCCATGAACAGCACCACGGGGATTCCGACGTCGCTGAAGATCTGACCGTCGGTGTTGTAGAGCGAACTCCGGGGGTCCCACTCCGGGCGGACCTCGCCTTGGAGGCGCGGATGCTCGGCGATCGGGGGCAAGCCGCTCTCGACTCGCCGCGATCGGCCTCGGCCGCGTCGCTCCGGGGTGGCGTTCCACGATCTCCTGCCGAGGTTCCACCGCACGGTGGCGCGATGGGCGATCTGGGCGAGCCGCGCGGAACCGCGTCCTTCGCCGGGCGAGATCTGGAAGACGTCCCGGTCGCGGTCGTGATTGTGCGCGATCATGTCCAGGACGTAGGCGCCGCGGATTCGGACGGAGAAGCGCCCCTCGATGAAATCTCGGGCCAGCGAGCGGGCGCCCAGACAATCGGCGGGGAATTCCTCACCCGTGAGATGGACAAGCCAGACGTCGCGCGCGAGGTCCTGGCCTCGGAGCACCTCCGCGGCGAGCATCAACGCGGCGGTCGCGGAGTGATTGTCGTCCGCGCCCGCGGCGGCGGCGCGGAGCCGATCCCCGCCGCGCGTCGGGTAGTAGAGATCCTCCATGTACGCCGTGTCGTAGTGGTCGCACATCAGGACGACTTCGTTGCGGTTGCGTCCCGGAATCTTTGCGATGATGTTGCGCTCGAGCGCTTCTCCGGATTGATTTCGCCGCCAGCCCTCCGACCACGGATAGTCGAATTCCGTCTCCCACCGAAACGCATGATCGAGCACTTCCAGCTTGAGATTCTCGTAGTAGCGGCGGAGGTAGTCGCCCAAGGGAGCGAGCTGGTTCGAGTCGGTCACGGTTCGCCCCTTCGAGCCGCCCGATTTCCCCGTGTTCACGGCGATCGAATCCGCGTTGTTCTTTTCGCGATACTCCCCTTCGCTCAGCGACGCGATCGTTCGCCAATAGCGCTCCTCGAATTCGCGCGTGGCGGTGCGACCATACGTCCGCGGCTCGTCGGCGGGAGGCTCGGGGCCGATACGATCGCGGATCTCCGCCGGAACTTTCGCGAGCCATTCCTCCAGCGAGGAGTCCTTGGCCACGTACAGGAGCGCCCGGGCAAAGGATGGGCTGAGGGGTGTCCCGATCAGGCCCCGCCACTCCACGATCTTTCTCGCATTGTCCGAGATCTTCCGGTCCGGGATCGCCGTGAGCCTCGAGAGGTCTGGAAGGCGCGGGACAAGCTCGATCGATGTCGCGCCCTCGCGTTCCGCCGTCAAGAAGCCACGAAGGGAGAGGTCTACCCCGTCGCGGCGAACCAGGATCGGTCGGTGCCAGAACACGGAGCGGCTTCCGACCTGCATCGGCGGATAGTAAAGCCGAAATCCGAAGCGACCTCCCCGGCGGAAGGCCTCCATCGCCCGCGCGATCTCGTCGCGCCCCGCGCGAGGACCGTCGAGGAGTCGCCGATAATCCTCCGTCCAGATCTGCGCGTTCCTCGCCATCGGCTTGCCGTAGAGGCCGATTTGGTCGGGGTCGGTGGAGAAGATGGCGACGCTGACCGGATCATCCAGGAACACTCCCCCTACAGGCTCCACGTCCCGTTCGACCCGTTGCCATCGGTGGGTCCTTACGATCCGATTCGCGCGCCGGTGGTCGGCGTCCTGCTTGGCGTCGTCGATCTCGTCCAGCCATCCGGATTGAGGGATCCGGATCCCGTACCGCGACTCCGTATGGGGAAAGAGATGAAGGAGCGGCACCTGAAGGGCGTGGCGAAGTTCCGTAGCAAGACGGCGATATCCTGGGTGTCCCCAGAACAGGAGACTCCCGGGCCCCGGTACCAGTTCGACGAGCCCGGCCCCGTAGGCGGCCTTCACCTCAGAGGGCAGCTCGGCGAAGAATCGAAACGTAACGAGTCGCCGAGGAATCGAACCGCTCTCCCACCGGAGTTCGCGCAGGAAAGGTGGGGCATCGTCGTCGTAGATCCGTGCGTCTCCCCCCAAGCGCCGACGGAAGTCGTCGACAGAATCGAAGCTCCGCCAGAAGCCGGCGGCGCCGAGGTGGCTGGAACCGAAGAGGGTCCAGCGGACGCGCCCCTTATCATCCTGCGTCCGCGAGAGGGCGAGAGAGAGGATCATCGTACCTGGATCGCGGAGCGCGGGAGGCAGAGCGGGATTATCCCGGAGCAGAGTTTTCGAAAGTTGGGTAGCTTCCCCTCGCGCCAGGCGGTCCAGCTGGTCGAAGACGTGAGCTCCGATTTTCTCCAAGCCGGGACGGAGCTCCCGATACTCCTCGAACTCGCTCACGGTCCAGCCGTTCTCTCCGGCCGGGGTGAACGGATCGGGTTCGCCGTACGGCTTGACGCCGAGGTAGGGGGGAGGCATGAATTCCGAATACGCGGGGATAGGGAACGGACCGGTTCGGCGTTCCGCGAGGAGGTCGTTCCAGCCCGGCATGTCGCCGATATATCAGGGGAGGGCCGTTTGGACAAGTTCTTGCGTGCGGCGATCGAGGAGGCGCGGCGAGGTCTTGCGGAGGGGGGCATTCCCATCGGATCCGTCCTCGTGATCGGGGACCGGATCGTGGGGCGCGGCCGCAATCGACGCGTGCAGAAGGGAAGCGCGATCCTGCACGCGGAGATGGACTGCCTGGAGAACGCGGGGCGGCTCCAAGCGAAGGACTATCGCCGTTCGGTGCTGTACTCCACGCTCTCTCCCTGCGACATGTGCAGCGGAACGGCGCTCCTCTACGGGATTCCGCGGGTGGTCATCGGCGAGAATCGGACTTTCCGCGGCCCTGAGGCCTACGTCCGGCGTCGCGGCGTCCAGCTCGAAATCGTGAACGATTCCGAGTGTATCGCGATGATGCGCGATTTCATCGCCGGGAGGCCGGAACTCTGGAACGAGGATATCGGGGAATAGCCCCCGATCATTCGATTTCGTAGGAGTACTTCAGGACCTTCGCTTCCGCCTGGAGCCCGACGTACAGCCGGTTGTTGTCCGGGTCCGCCTCCAGCACCGGCGGCGCGAAGGTATACGTCGTCAGCTCCTTCGTCCCCTTCGACGCGAGGCTGTCGGGATCGCAGAGGTGAAGACTCAGCGTCCCGTCGTCCGCCGTCGCGGTCACGAGATAGCCGTAGCCCGAGTCGTAGGCGACCACCACGTGCCCCGCACCCAACCTGTCCACGTACGACTTCGAGGACGTGGCGTACGCATACGGCCCTAGGAAGACGCGACCGAGACTCGGGATGCACTGGAGCGCGCTCGAGGTGTAGCCCGTGAGCGTCCTCGACGAGACGTCGATGTTCTTGATGCACGAGTAGGAGGAATCGTAGACGCGCAATCGCTGGTCGTCCACGCTGTAGACCCAGAGCTCGTGGCGGGACGAATCGGCGGCGAGCTGAATCTTGCCGGCGTTGTCGCCGCTCTCGTCTTCGTCCGCCTGGGGGAACCCCGTGATCACGTGGTCGACCTCGCGACGACCGGTTGCGATGACCACGACGACCCCATGCTCCGGCACCGCGACGAAGAGCCGGTTTTGGGGATCGTCGAAGGCGCTCGTGGAGAGATCGTGCGTCGTGCTCTTGTAGCCGTGATCGACGCTGGCCACCTTGGCGGTCCCGCTGAAGAAGTCCACCGTTCCGTTGAAGTGATTCGCGACCATGAGCTCGTCGGAGCCTTGGTCATACTCCATCCCCGTGGGCCAGCCACCCACGTCGAGACTTTCGCGATCGCCGGAGGAAACGTCGTACCGATAGACGCGGCTGTTTCCGAGTCGCGACTGGACGTAAATCTTGCTCCCGCTGTCGTTCAGCCGGAGCCCACCGACGCAATTCCCGACCTGCTCCTTCGTTCCCTTGAGGACGATCCGCTGCTCCAGGTCCACGATGGAAACCGTCGAGGACGCCATATTGGCCGTGTAGAGCTTCCGGCCGTCGCGCCAGATCGCCATGCGCGAGGGCTTCGGCCCGACGGTGTACTCCTTCTCCAGCGTTCCCGTGGTCGGGTCGTAGACGCGGACCGAACCGAACGGCGTGCCGTCGGTCGAAGTCTTGCCGTCCCGCGTGAGGACGAGGGCCTTCCGTTCGTAGTATTCGACCTCCCGGAATTCGATCCCCCCTGAGGTCAGCGTCTTGACGAGGCTGCCGGAACTCGAGACGCACCAGAATCGGCCGGAGTTGACGAGGTAATACCGGCCCGTGTCCTTATCGTGCGAAACCTCTTCGGCGCCGCGGTACTGGAAGGTGTACCGAGCCGTGACGGAGAGCGAGGCAAGGTCGATGACGGCGATGCCGGACTTGGTTTCGGAGGAGGAAACGTCGTCGCCGTACTGATCGCGCTGGCCACGCCCGAGCGCGACATAGAGGGTATCTTCCTGGATGTGCATCCCCTTGGGCCCCCACATCCCGTCGTCGACGTCGAAGGTCTTGACGTGGTTGAGATCGACGTCGTACACGCGGACCTTGTTCTGCGACGTGAACGAGACGATGACATAGCCGGTCCCCCTTTGGCCGGAACGCACGGCGATGCGGCTGGGCTCGGAGTCGAAGCTGACGCTGGATTCGGACACGTGGTTTGCGTCGACGTCGATCTTGATCGCCTTCTTCGATTTCTGATCGGCGACGTACAGCCTGCCGGTGGCGGGATTGGCCGCGATGTAAGAGATATGGTATCCGTCGATTCCCGAATCGACGTATCCGCACAGCTTCCCGGTGTCCAGATCGATCACAGCGATCTCGCTCGTGATGATCCCGTGGACGAATAGCCGCCCGTTGGTCTTGTCCAGGGCGATGTCGAAGATCTTGGTGCAATTTCCGTCCGTGACGGGAAACCCCGAATTCAGAACGAACGTCTTCTGCTTCGAAATCGTGATCTCTTTCTCGCAGGCGACGAGAGGGAGCAGGGCGAGGGCGGCGAGCAGTCTTTTCATGGCTTTTTCTCGAAAAGTTCGCGTGCATACCGGATCCAGGTTTCCGCGTTGCGGCGAGAGGGGAGGAGCTTCGGAGGGTCGTCGTCGGTGAAGATCTTGTTCGGGGGATTGTCGTTCAGTCGCGTCCACGGGGCCTTGCCGGTGGCGCCCGCGATCATCTGGAGCGCGTGGCCGTACTTCTCCCGGTGCACATGGTCGCGCTCGCTCTGGATTCGCAGGTAGGGGCACTTGAAAAACGGCGCCCAACGCACCGCCTCGCGCTCCTTCCACCATTCCTCATCCATCGTGGGGGGAGGGCCGCGCTTCGAGAAGATCCGAGTTCCGATGTAGCCGCGGTCGGACGGTCCCTCCCAGTCGACGTAGAACGCGACGGGTTCGTCGGGGTATCGCGCGATCATCCCCGAGGCCATCGCGATCCCGAACGAGAGCGAGACGATCGCCGCGCGGTCGACGTACTCCAGCTTGCGCGCGGCGCGGAAAACGGCCAACAGCCCGTCCTGGTGGATCTTGCCGTTGAAGTCCTCTTTGCCCCCGCTCTTTCCGCGGCCATCCGGATCGAAGAGGACGAGTGCGATTCCCTTCGACGTGACCTCCTCCGCCAGCCGAGGCTGCTGCTGGGATCCGAATCCGAGACCGCCGGGAACGAGAACTACCGCCGGGACCTTGCGTTCGGCGGAGGCGTCCTTGGGCCGGTGGACTTGGACCCAGAGTTTGGCCTGACTAGTGGGATTCGTGACCTCGATCCTCTCTTGGGAGCAGAGGGTGAGGAGGAAGAGAATCATGCCCACCCAAGAACCGCCGAGGGGAAGCGGTGTCGCGGTCGGGCCTCAAGACTCAAACGTGCTTCGAGGCCGATCGGACTGCCGGAGGATTGCCGAGAGCGTCCCGATGCGCACTTCACGATGTTGCGGAACGGGCACGGTGATGGTCGAGTCCGGGAGTTTCTTCTGCAGGACGACGTGGCTCCCGCGCTGCCGAATGCGCACGAATCCATGGCGGGCGAGAATCGAGCGGACCTCCTCCCCGGAGAGGACGCGGAGTCTACCCAACCGCGATCTCCAACCGGGTCACGTACACCTCGTCGTGCAGGCGTTGCTTGATATCCTCGGGCGATGCCGATTCGAAAAAAAGCTCCAAGGCTTCACGGAGGTTTTCGCGTGCCTCTTCGATCGAATCCCCCTGACTTGCGATGTCCAGCTCGGGACAGAGGGAGACATAACCACTCCCCTCGCGCTCGATGATTGCGGTGAGCTGTCTGGTCATGGAAAAACCACCGACTTCGAATGCGCAATACGCTTTCGGGTATACCCGGGGAGACGTATTTCCTGTCGGCTTCTCAAGGGGCGGGTCGTGGGGATTCATGCGTTTCAGGGTGCCGCACGGCGGCATGAGGACTGGATTCCGTATCGCTCCCTTCCGTGCAGGTGCGAGGAGCGTATGCGGTGGCACCTGGGGATGAATCATGCCGTGTTTTTCAAAACCGAGATGTCGCGAGAGAGAAGCTATCGTCGAGTCGGAAGAATCGACGGAGAATCGTGCGAACGGACATCCGGGCCGGAGGGACGGCCACGTCACAAGCGCACCGGCAATCGGCGGCCGGTCTCCCCATTCCGACGCCGGATGACGGTCGCTAGCGTCCCAGCTCTTCCATCTCGATTCGCGTCTGCGGATTGTCCCGGAGCGGCTGGAGGAAGCGATCCCGGCCGAAGAAGGGGGGCGACATGACGAAGAACGGGATGGCGTGCTGAATGATGCGATAGCGCTGCTGGGGCGGGTCTCCCCGCAGGATGTCGTACTCCCCGGCCGCTACGGCGTGCTTGATGGATTCGCGCAGGATCTCGATCGCGACCTTGCCCTCCTTCGCGCGCGCGCAGGCCAGGTGGTACTCGGCTTGGTACATCCCCTGGAGCGAGGAGAAGTGCTCCTTCGCCTCATCGAGCTTTCCCTGATGAAGGCAAATCAGTCCCTGAAGGTATCTCCGCATCTTCTCGTTCTTGAGGTTCCGCACGGGAGCCTCCGCGTCCGCGAACCGCTCCTTCTCCATCGCGATGAGCGCCTTCAGGTGGTGGAGAGTATCCAGCTCGCTGCGGCCGAGACGATCTACCTGATCCAGGATCGACTTCGCATCGTCGAGCCTGCCGTGGGAGAGGACATGAAGGGCAACCACCGCTCCCACTCCCGGGGTGGGGAAATCCTCGAGAAGCTCTCCGATGGGTTGGCCGGGATCGACGGGCCGACGTCCCGAGTACCGCGAGATCGTCAGGATCAGGCGCATTTCCGGCGGGGGAGGCTTGGGGCGCCGTTCCTCGGGGGCGAAGCCGGTTTCCTTTTCCTCGATCATTCGTTCGAGACTCGCGACGAAGGGGTGTCCGGAGAACTTCGACAGACTCGCCCGCACCTTGACGAACCGTTCGTCCTTGAGGAGGGAAGAACCGTCGATCCGGTACGGTTGATCGAGCACCGCGAGCCGTTGAGAAGTCGCGATGACGACGACGCACTGCTGGATGCGCATTTCGTCTTCCGGCGCGCCCCGCGCCGACCCGAGTTCCAGCAGATCCAGCGCCTCCTTCTCCCTCCCCTCCAAGAGGAGGAGTCTCGCCTCGAGAATGTATCCGTGCGAGTCGCGCGGCTGGAACTCCCGGGCCCGTCGTGCCAGATCGCGGAGTCGGGCGACCTCTCTCGCTCGAGTCTCCGCGTCGCCGAAAAGCGCGGCCCGCGTGGCGCTCCGCCAGGGATGGGGCTCGAACCGGACCGGGGGGCCGCTCGGTCGAAGATCGGGGATCGAGACGGAGGTCGCGGGGGAGACGCCGGGGGGCACGAAGATCCACAAACCGGCGGCGACCGCGGCGAAAAGAGCCCCCAGGGCGATCGGAATCCAGTAGGGAGGGCGAGCGCGCGCCGTCTTTCGTGCCGGGATCCGGGCCTTGACGGTGGCTCCGGCCAGCCACGCGCGGAGCTCGCGCGCGAGGTCGTTCGCCGACGGGAAGCGATCTTCCTTTCGTTTCGCCATCGTCTTGAGCACGATCGCCTCGAGCGGCGGAGGAATGCCGGGTATTCTCGCCGGCTCTTCCGAGAGAATCTTCTGGATGAGCGCGAAGGGAGTCGGAGCCGCAAACGGGAGCTTCCCCGAGAGAAGCTCGTACATCACGACGCCGAGACCGTAGACGTCGGACCGGGCGTCCACGTCCGCGGGAGATCCGTCCGCCTGCTCCGGAGACATGTAGTACGGCGTGCCGAACACGGCTCCCGTTTGAGTCACCCGCTCGTCGCGCCCGATGGTCCGGGACAGTCCGAAGTCCACGAGAACGGGGAGTCCCTCCCCCGTGATCAGGATGTTCGAAGGCTTGATGTCCCGATGGACGACCCCCTGCCGGTGGGCGTGGTCGAGCGCTTCCGCGAGCTGGGCGAAGGCCTCGACCTTCTTGCGGAGCGGCGCGCCGGCGAGTGTGGTGAGAGGTCGCCCGCCGACGAGATCCATGACGATGAAGGGCCGACCCTCCGCCTCTCCCATCTCGTGGACCTTCACGATTCCGGGATGGGGGGCTCGGGAGGGGGCGCGCGCCTCGCGGAGGAGGCGCTGATACTCCGCTCGCGAAGTCGTCGGGGGAAGAATCTTGAGCGCGACTTCGCGGTCGAGCGTCGGATCGTACGCCTTCCACACGACGCCCATCCCGCCGCGTCCCAATTCCTCGAGGAGGCGGAATCGCGCAAAGCCGGCCGTCGTCGCTCCGGCCGCCTGAGTCTCGCCCTCCTCGAAGAGGTTGGCACAAAGCCGGTCGAAAATCGACTTGGTCCGCTCAGGCATCGGACTCGCCGCTCCCGAAGAGGTACTGCATCTCGCCGTCGAGCTCCGAAGGATCCGAGAGGGACTGAAGCACCCGGTCTCGGAGAAGCGCCCGGAGGTCCGCGCGGATTCTCCGCAAGGCCCCGCGAACCCCATCCTCGGTAGTCCGGAAGCGCTTGGACAGTTCCGAGTAGGAGGGGGGCGGATCCGCCAGGTCGTACGCTTCGAAGATTTGGAACACGTTTTGCCGCCCGGCTTGTTTGTACTGTTCGCGGAGGACTCCGATGGCGTCCTGCATCAGACTGTGGGCCCAGAGCCGATCAAAGGCGCGCTCCAACGGCTCATTCTTCGCGGGAAGCTGGAAAATCGGCTCCTCGGGACCGTCGATCGAGACGACTCGGGCCTGCCCGCCGCGCTTGATCCGGCCTTCGTCGCGCTTCTGGTTCAGCATGAAGTGTTCGAGGGCCGCGCGCACGAACGAACGGAAACGGCCCCGGTCGCGAGAGACCGCTTTCAGGAAATCCTTCTCGAGAAAGGTCGCGAAGAACTCCTGAGTCAGGTCTTTGGAATCCTCGTTCGGACGATTCCAGCGGAGTCGGATCAGCCAATAGACGGGCTTCCAGTAGTACCGGCAGAGTTTCTCGAGTTGCCGACCCGCGTCCGGTCCCGACCCGTCCCGCGCGCTGAGGATGACCGTCCAGAGAGTCGCCGGAAAGGCGCCTCCGGGACCTCCGAGTTGGGTGACCGGGTCGTTGCTCATGGTCCGTCCCTGGTTTTAACTTCGGGCGAAGCCCGCGGTTGGCATTAGTATAACCCGCCGAGACTCGGAGAGATGCGTCCATTCCCGAACTCGCCGACGTTCCCAGGCGTCTAAGTACCCATGAAAACGATCTTGATGATCCTGGGGCTGGCCGGGGGACAGGACGAACGGTGCGACAGCGTTCACGGCGTCGGCTGCGTTCGCCAAGAGACGTCCAAGTGCGCGTCGTGCGGCGGGGCGACTGATCGCGAGTTCGTGCGCTGCACCGACTGTGCTCTGAAAGAGGGCCGATGCGTGTGCGGAAAGAAGCGGGAGATTCATGCCTTCGCGGCGGAGTTTCGATCCTCCGGTCTCCTGGCGGTACCGGACGTCTATTCGAGAGAGATCGAGGCCATTTCGAAGTATGGGTTCAACGATCGGAAGCGAGAGGACGAGAAAGTCGAGTACCGCGCGGTGTCATGGGGAGCGGCGCCGCCCGCAAGACTGGAAGGCAAGACCCTCTACGTCCGGTTCGTGAAGATCTACATCGCCGGGGGGCCGCCGGGCAAGTACGAGGGCGCGATCTTGGCGCGCCGGATCCAGGTCGCGTCCTGGATGGAAGCGACGGGACCGTCGCTTCAAGTGAATGCGGGGAAGGGTCGCATCGTTCGAGTCGTCGAGCCTGCCTGTAAGGCCTGCAAGATTTCCGAGTCCGTGGTCGTCGGAGTCGGACAACATCGCCTTCCCATCGAAGTCCCCGCCGTCGCGCTCGACCATGGATTCGAAGTTCACTCCTACGGGGATGGGCAGCTCATCCGATCGGCGAAGCTGGCCTATCGGGACGGGAAGTGGCTTCGAGACGGGAAGGCGATCGAAGGGACGTTCCTCTTTCAATAGCGGGACTACGTCGGCCGTCTTCGCTCGACGACCGCACGCACGGCCGAGTCCAGGAACTCGTCGGCGGCCTTGCGACATTCGTCCGCGCAGGATCGCGCCAGGGCCGCTTTCTCCGCGATGTGGGCGGGGAGGAGGTCGAGGTCCTCGATGGTGATGTCCCCGAGGAGTTCTCGCTGGGGAGTCAGGGAACCCAAGTCCGCGTTCGGATCGGCCTCGAGCCGAAGCTTCGCCTCGCGGAAGTGGGGGATATCTTCTCGAGCCCGTTCGATCTCGCTGGCCTCGGCCTCCAGCAGCTCCGCCATGTCGGCGAGCCACCCGCTGGCGATGCGGTGCCCCTGTACTTGATCTCTCCGCCCTCGCTCATGATCGGCGCGAAGCTGCGGATCCGATCCTTCCCGATCCAGGACATGTTCCTCCATCATGGCTCCGAGGAGATCCGCGTTCCTTTGAAACCTGCGGAACGAACTCAGGAACCGGGACACGGCCTCCGTGAGCTTCGAGATGTTCCTCGGAGACTCCTGGCGCATGATGCGCTGGATGCGGAGGAGCGCGCGTCGCGTTTCGCGGATCCACTCCATCGACGGCGATTCTACCGGCTCGCCGACGGGGGCGCCAGGCCTACCGCGCGCGGCGCCGGGCGGTCCAACGCGAAAGGACCTTCCCTTCCCCCTCGCCCGGATCGGACTCCAGCACCCCGTCGATCCGATCCCCGTCCGAATGGGGAGTCCAGACCCAGCGAATCCCGTTCCCGCGGAAGGAAACCGCGTCGGTCTCCTCGGAGGGTTTTCCTTGGAAGAGGAGGATCTTGCCCGGGTCGGAGAACAACAGGACCACATACGACTTCGTAGGAGCGTCGAAACCGAGAATCGACACGAAGTCCTCCGGCCGGCCACCCGCAGGGGTCGACTTCTCGGCGGCAAAGAAGAAATGTCCGCCCACCCGGGCCTCCCAGCGGAACTCCTCGGAGGAGAGCTTCTTGCCTCCGCCGTCTCGGGTTTCCTGCTTCCAGTTGCCGAGCAGGAAGGAGAATCTCTTCATGGATTCCGCGGGCTCCGATTCCTCGACAGGGAGATCGGAGGCGTCCGCCGCGCGCCGGCCCGTAGACGTGCCGATTTTTTCGAATCCGTCTTCCCCCTGAATCTCCGTGACGAAGTCCACCCGCCGCTCCGCCGGCTTGAGATGCCAGGTGATCCGAAGCTCGCGGCCGTTCTCGCCCGAAGTAGTGAATTGAATTGCGTCCCCTCGGTCGTTGGCTCGTCCTCGGACGCAGGACGCCCTGGCCCTCGAATCGACGACGAGAAGGACGTATTCTTGAGAGTAGGGATCGAAGGTCAGCATCGCCGCGAAATCGATCACGGTGCCTTCTTCGTTCTCGTACCGTTCCGTGAGTCGGAGGAACGATCCCCCGACGCACTTTTCCCAGCGGTACCGAGAGGTGAAGCGCTTTTCACGCTCGCTCCCTTCATTCTTCCAGGATCCCTCGAAGAAGGCCACGCGCTTCATTCCGGCGGCGTTGGCCTCCTTCGCTTTCTGGAGCGCTTCCTTGCGCCGGAGTTCTCCGACGCCGTCGGGGACACGTCCCGTCCCTTTGCACGGCAGGCACGCCATTCCCTTGCCGTCGCAGGGGCGGCAGAGCCCCGTGCCGTAGCACCGGGTGCAAGCGCCGCCCCGCATGGGGGGCCAGGGTCCCTGGCACCCGGAGCACGCTCCTCGCCACATATATTGGAAAGAGCCCACACAGGACGGGCAGCCGACTCGTCCGCTCCCGTAGCAGCCGGGACACGTCTCGTCGGCCGCGAGGATCGGAGTCCAGAGGAAGGATGCGATCGCGATGAGGACGGCAGCGGGGAGACGGATCATGGGATCCTCCTTTACAGGGTCCATTGCCTACCGATGCCGGGTGGTTTCGAAGATTCCATCGGCAGAAACCTATGGCGGCCGGAGATCGGAGGTTGAGAGAAATCGATCGAGGGGGGCGCTCCTGCGCGCCCGAGACCGTCGCACGGTGGGATTACCGAAGGACCATCAGCCCGATCGAGGTCGCCACCAGCACTCGGTCCGAGGTGAGAACAAGTTTCCAGCCATAGTCCATGGTCGCTCTTGGCTCCGTGTAGGTCCAGAGCGTCGATCCGTCGGGGTCGATGGCCCAAACGGCGATGTCGTACCCGCTGAGGCCATCCCAGCTGTACCCGGCCAGAAAGACTTCCCCGGAGGGCTTGACGCAGATCCCCGAGGCGGTGTCGGCGGTGCCCCCGGCGAGACCTCCCGTCGGGAAAAGTCCGTCGGAGGCAAACGAGGACACGCGCGTCCCCGTGGGCGTCAGGCGCCAGACCGCGGCAAGGTTGCCGGCGCTTCCCGCCACCAGAATCTCGGTACCATCCAGGGCGATTCCATTTCCGGAGCTGGCGGCGAATCCGTCGCCCGCGTGGTCATAAACGACGGCCCCGTTCGTTCCGAAGGAGGCGTCCCGCGCTCCGTCATCGGTGTAACAGAGCACATACATCGCCCACTGCCAACTGTAGTTGGTGCAGAATCCGGTCACATAGATCTTGTCGTTGGCCACGATTCCCATTCCCCAGGACCACCAATTGATTTGGGGCACATCGACGAGGACTCCGTCGCTCGAGAAGCCGGTGTCGGCCACTCCCGTCGAGAGATACCGGCGCACCAGCACCTTGCTATTCCCTTGTGAGTCCTCCGCGAATCCGGTAACGAGGATGCGGCCCAACGAATCCGTCGCGATGTCGAATCCGACCTCGCGCCCGCCTCCCGCATCCCCGATGTGCGTGCCGATCCCATCCCCCGAGAAGGACGAATCCAATGTCCCATCGGTTCGGAGACAAACCACCAAGAGGTGCAGGCCCCAGGTTCCCGTGCAGAGGATCCTCCCGGAAGAGTCGATTCGAATGGCCTTGGCCGTCGAATTGTTCCACGGGGTGCCGAGCCTGAAGACACCTCCGATCGCGAAGGTCGGGTCCAGAATACCCTCGGGCGACAGTCGCAGTACGGTCGCTTCCGAAATGCCGGAAACGCTCGTGGACCCTGCCAGGTAGATCCTTCCTGAGAAATCCGTTGCGACGGCGCTCAGGTCGGTCCGGGGATAGTAGCCGGATCCCAAGAAGTGGGTATCGAGCACCCCGATCAAGCCTCTCGGGCCCGCTCCATCGACTCCGCTTCCCTCGGAGGCGGTCAGGTCCCCTGCGGAAGTGCACCCTTGGTGGCACCCTCCCAGTTGGCAGGCCATCAGAACGAGAAGCAGGATCCGAGGCATCATGGCCGATCTCCTTCAGCACACCCTCTGCGGAATCGAGGTGGTCCTACCCGGAAATCGCCAGAGGAACGGCTCTTCGAGCTGCACGAATCTGGAGTGGGACTTGACTTGATCCGCTTCCTTGTCGGGCTCCTGCTCGGCGCGATCCCTGCTCAGGATTCGTGCAAGCGGTGCGAGAAGGTCACTCGAACATTTCGCGTCGCACTTCAAGCCTGCGATTGTCCGGCCGAGAAGGTCATGGCAGAGCTGATCGAGGCTCTGAAGAAGAGCGAGGGCATCGCGGACGTGCAGCGGAAAGAGTCGATGCTGACCCTCACCGGGAAGGACGTGTGGTTCAACCTATCGGCCATTCTCGGCCACCGCGCGGCATCCCAAGCTTGTGTCCGGCTCTCCATCCACGCCCGGGACTTCCTCGTCGCGGTGCCCGGATCCGAGTGCCCGGAGTGCTTCACGGAAATCGTCGGTCAAGTATCCCGACTCAAAGGCTTCCAGGGCGCGTGGCCTGCGGAAAAGGTGCAGCAGGGTATTCGCCTTCGGGTGGGAACGATCGCGATCTCATTCTCCCAGGAGACGGCGTTCGGAGAGGTGGAACAACGCATCGCGAAATCCGATGCGAAGAAACACGCGCGCCACGGGAAGTCGGACTACGAATTCGGCTCGGGAGAAAAGACCAATTCGTTCGCCGTCGATCGGGGGCAGTCCTTCGCGCTCTTTCTCTGCGCCGAGTGCCGCAAGACGAAGGTCTACGATCTCCTGATGAGGAAGAAAAAGTAGACTTCGCGAGTCACTTCCCCTCGAAGAGGCTAATACCGCGGCACCGTCGGATCTACGTCCTGCGACCACGCCTCGATCCCGCCGGCCAGACTGTGGACGTTCGAGAAACCGTGGCCGATGAGGTACGAGGCCGCGTCGAGGCTCCTCTCTCCGACGTGGCAGTAGAGGACGATCGCGGCGTCTTTGGGCCACTCCTCCATGATCTCGCGACCGAGCGCGTCGTCGACAAGCCTCGCTTCGGGAAGGCGTGCGATCTCCCACTCCTCCGGCGTTCGAACGTCGAGGAGCCGGGGGGGCTTCGGGCCGTCCAGAAGGGCGCGAAGCTCGCGCGGAGCGATCTGAATCTTCCGGTTCGACTCTTCGCTCTGCTCGATGTGACGGATGACCTCCTGCACGTCGAGGACGTTGTGACTCTTCATCACGTTCTCGAGCGTATCGGTCGGCTCGTATCCGCAGCTGGAGCAACCGCCGACGTGGTAGCGCCGGAAGAGCGCGCCCTTCGCGCCGGGGTACTTCGCGAGCACCTCGGCCATCGTGGATCGAGGGGTGATGCCGGCCGGCGCCGGTGCGGAGGACAGGCCGCGGAGGTACTCGAACGTATAGATCCCCGTCGCGTGGCCGTCGCTGAACGTGAAGTTCACCGCGTAGCGCCCCACGAGGTTGACCGCCGTCGGATGGACCTCCGCCGCGACGGTCGCCGGGTCCAGGAGCTTCCGGCCGCTCGTCTCCTCGAGGCAAAGGGCGCACGGGCACGCGAGACGAAGTTCGCGCGCGGCATAGACGCTCTCGTGTCCGTCGCGCCACGCGACTCGGACGTCATGCGCGTTGACTCTGGAGATCTCCGCGGGGACGGGCTTTTCGACGGTGGGCATCAGAAGGTCACCTTAACTTCGCTTCCAACTTCGTCCTTCATATTTCGAATGCTGATTTGGGCCGCGAGGTTCTCCGCGATCTGGCGGAACGCCTTGGCGTAGGGTCCGTCGGGGTCGGCGAGCACCACGGGATGTCCATGGTCCGCCGTGTTGCGAATGACGTTCGCGAGAGGAATCTCCCCCAGGAACGGGATCTTGAATTGTTCCGCCGCTTCGCGCGCGCCGCCATGTCCGAAGATCTCGTCCCGCTCCCCGCAGTGGCGGCACTCGTAGTAGCTCATGTTCTCGATGAGGCCGAGGATGGGACAATTCAGCTTGTGGAACATCGCGATCGCCTTCGCCGCGACCGCGAGCGCCACGTCCTGCGGTGTCGAGACGACGGCCGCGCCGGTGAGCGGCACCATTTGGCACAGGCTGAGCTGGATGTCTCCCGTTCCCGGAGGAAGGTCCACGACGAGATAGTCGAGTTCTCCCCATTCGGTCTGTCCGAGGAACTGCTCCATCATCTTGTGGAGCATCGGGCCTCTCCAGATCGCGGCGTCGTTCTGCTGGAGGAAAAACCCCATCGACATCACCTTCACGCCATACTGCTCTGCCGGAATCAGCCGCGGGCCCTGCGTCTTCGGCGGATTCTCCACGCCGAGGATTCGCGGGATGCTCGGCCCATAGACGTCGGCGTCGAGAAGCCCGACCGTCGCGCCCATCTGCTTCAGGGAGACCGCGAGGTTTGCGCTTACGGTCGACTTGCCCACGCCGCCCTTTCCGCTGGCAACGGGAAGGACGTTCTTGACGCCGGGGATGAACGGGACCCTGGCCTGAGACGGTGCCGAGCGGACCTGCGAGGTCATCGTGATGTCGACCTTCTTGATCTCCGGGATCGCCATCACCGCGCGCCGGGCCTGCTCTTTCATCTGCTCGCGGACGGGGCACGCGGGGGTCGTGAGCTCGATCTTGAACGACGCAGCCTCGCCGCAGACCTTGACGTCTTTCACGAAGCCGAGTTCCACGATGTTCCGGTTCAGGTCCGGATCGCGGACGGCAGTGAGAGCGCTCAGAATGTCTTGAGGAGTCGCCATGGGTATTCCCTTATACCATGGAAGGGTCGCCCGCAAGAAGTCCTTTCCGCTGGGCGACTCTTGGATGGACCCTCCTTCGCGCCCTTGGAGATGCGCTACGGAGGGTGAGCCCGCCGCCGGGAAGAGACTTTCTTACGCCGGGCTCATGGATGGCTCGTAGGCACAATGGCCTGGAATCCCTCGCAGGAAATAGGCATGATGGCGCGCCTACGGAGGCCACCATGAAAGTCGAAACGCCGCTTTCGAAGACGCTCTTCTCGATCCTGCGCCTCGAAGTGACGACGCCCCAGACCGCGGGAGTGACCACCGCGTTCGTCTTCAGCCAAAGCTGGCAGGGCGCGCACGCTCCCTTCCTCGTCACGGCCGCCCACGTCCTCGAAGGCGCCACGAAGGGGCGGATCTTCTTCTGCAAGGGGAAAGACGAGAAGCCGGTGATCGGCGAGTACGTGTGCCTCGAGCTCGAAGAGTTCTCGAAAGGATGGCACCGCCATCCGAACAAGGATCTCGACGTCGCGATTCTCCCTCTCGCGCCGCTGGTTCGCCAGATCGAACAGAACGGCGGAACGGTCTTCAACACGGCTCTCGACGAAAGCCTTCTCCCCGGCGCGGATCCGGCCGTCGACGCCGTCGAGGACGTCCACGTCCTCGGATTCTCCGCGGAGGTGCAGGACCGTCGGCATCTTTTTCCCCTCGTCCAAAAGGGCGTGACGGCCAATCCGTATGTGATCGATTACGCGGGGACCCCGAAATTCGCGGTGCAGGTTCCCGTCTACGCCGGCATGGCGGGGAGCCCCGTGCTTCTCGCGCGGACCTTCCATCAACCCACGTCCCAAGGGATGGCCACGGCGACCCAACTCGTCCTCCTGGGAATGCTCACCGAGGTTGCCGTGCGACAGGACCGCGCGGCCTCGATCAACCTCCCGATTCCCACGCTTCCCTCTCCGGGGCGGGAGGACCTCACCTGGTGCCCGTTCGGTCTGGCGCTGAAGTCTTCCGCGATTTCGGAAGCGGTCCTGGACTTCCTCAAGACGCTCGAAGCGACCCAGCCCCAGCCGGTGGGGGGGACGACCGCGCCGCAGAGCTGAGCGGAGGCGGTGAGAGAATCGGGCTCCTGGCCACACCCTCTCGATCGATTCCTTCGACGAGCGTGCCGAACCGGCGAGGATCACCACCGAGCTTTGTACGAGTTCACGCTCGTGGAATCCTCGACGAAGGCGGTGCATCCGCCGTGCTTCAGCCCTGCGAATTCGACGTCGTGATAGGCGTCCAGAGTAATCGCCCGCTTTGCGCTGACGAAACCAGGAATCTCGGGAAACGCTACGGGTCCGCGTTCAGGCCCACGTCGTCTGGTGCCGGTCGGCTCCCCAGGGCGCGTCCGATGGCCGCCCAGCTCAAACGGTCCGTTCGCGACGCGCTTCTGCGTAATCTGTGGTCTGCACGGCATGCCCACCGAGGGAACGCATACCAAAAAGGAATCGGCCTCGGCCCGGTCTTCTAAGGATGCCCGGACCGGCGCTTCGCATGGGGCGAAGCCCGTGCCCGCGGAAGAAGGAGACCGAGTCATGCGAACATGGATTCCGGCGCTGGCCGTCGTCGCGCTGGCCGTAGGATGCGACAGTAAGGTCAACCAAGCGTCGACGGGCAAGGAGTTCCTCGAAAAGTTCCAGAAAGCGGAGAAAGACAAGGACTCCGAGAAGATCTGGAACATGCTGGCCAAGGAGAGCCGCGAGGATCGGGTCAGCTCCGCGAAAAAGGATCTCGAGAAGGCCAAGGCCAGCCCCGAGGAGGCGGAGAAGCTGAAGAAGGACCTCGGGATGAAGGAAGATCCGATGGCGGCCGGTGCGGAGAAGATCGCTCAGGCCAAGCTCACCAAGCAGCTCGAGAAGCCGACGGAACTGCTCACCGCGAAGTTCGTCGAGGAGAAGACGCAGGGCAACGAGGTCATCCTGGTGGTCGAGGTCGACGGCAAGGGCAAGCGAGAGATTCCTCTGGTGCGCGAAGGCGAGTCTCTCCACGTGAGGTGGGACGAGAAGTCCGGCCTCTGATCGCCCGAAGGGTCCCCCGCGCCGCGGGGGGCCCTTACTTTCCGAGGCGCTCCATCTCCTCCACGTCGCGCGCGTAGGCCGGGTCTCGCCGAAGCGCGCGCAAGGAATCCTCGGCATTCTCTTTCGCCAGAACCCGTCGGAGTCCCAGAACGAAATTCCGGTGGGACGCCGCCTCGGGGGCCTCCTCCCAGCCCTTCCATTCGGCCAGGGGCTCCAGTTCCTCTCGGAGCGTCTCGATCTCTCGCCTCCGTTCCTCCGAGTCCGGCTTCAGGATTCGCCCGATCTTTCGCAGCCGCCAGCGCGCGAGAAAGACCGAACCGAAGGGATCGCCGCGATCGACTCTGCCCGCGCCTCGCAACTTGCTCTCGCCGTCCTCGATGCGCCCGAGGTGTACGAGAAACCATCCTCGATACGCGTCCGGCAGGCTGGTGCGATGCCACGGTTCGTCGAGCTTCGCGAGCTCCTCCTCGAGCTGGACCAGTAGGGCGTCGGCCTCCGCCGGAGAGGGGACGCGTCCGCCGTAGAACGCCTCGTCGGCGCGGCGGAGGAGCGGATCGATTTGCGCCTGCGTCCGGGCGTATTGCCGGGGGAGTTTGACGGAGTTCCAGAACGATTCGAGTCGGATCATCTCGGTGCGCTGTCGACCGAAGAGAACTCCGCCCGCGAGAAGGGTGGTGACCAAGAGTCCGGCCATCGCCCAGGCCGCGGGGTTTCTTCGCACCCGCCGGCGCAGACGCCTCCAGGGACGCTCGCCGACCACGGGCTCTCCGCAAATCCAACGCTCGAGGTCTTCGGCGAGGGCGGACGCGCTCGGATAGCGGTCGCTCGGAGCGACGGCCATGGCGCGCCTGGTCACCGCTCGCAGATCGGGAGGCGTTCCGTTCGGAAAGGGGGAGTCGCATCCTTTGGGCGGCGCCGATCCGGTCAGGAGCGCGTAGAGCGTGGCGCCGAGCGAATAGACGTCCGCGCTGGTACCGATCGCCGAGTCCCCTCGCGCTTGCTCGGGAGCCATGAATGCGGGGGTGCCCACGACCATTCCCGGAGTCGAGATTGCCGGATCTCCCAGCCGTCGGGCCAGGCCGAAGTCCGCGACATAGAGCCTTCCTTCATGGTCCAGGAGCAGGTTGGCGGGTTTGAGGTCCCGATGGAGGATGCCCGCCGCGTGAGCGGCCTGGACGGCGCGTGCGGCCTCCGCGACGAGGCGGACTCCGCGCGCGCGATCGAGGGAGGCGTCCTGAAGCGACGGTCCGTCGATGAGACTCATCGCCAAGTAGCATCGTCCGCGGGATTCCCCGACTTCGAAGACGGGGACGATGTTCGGATGGCGGAGCGAAGCCAGAAGCGTCGCCTCGCGCCGGAATCGAGCCCGGTCCTCCGGGCCGTCCGCATGCATCACCTTGAGGGCCACCTCGCGCCGGAGTTCCGGATCCCATGCACGATACACCGAACCCATTCCGCCGGAGCCGAGGGAGGCCAATACGACGAAGCGGCCGATCCGCTCGTCCGGTCGGGCGAGCGTCTCGCGGGCCGAATTCAGGAAGGCGTCGGTGGAACTCATCGTCCGAAGAGCCTTCGGACTTCGTCTTCGTAATCCTCCGCGGTCTCGACGGTCTCGCGGATCTCGTCGAGGCAGGCCTGCTTGAAGGCCCCCCGAGCCCAGTGAAGGCCGTTGGTCACCTGGAATACCGTGAGTCCCGCCTCCAGGGCGAGTCGATCGTACGTGGGACGCTCCCCCG
This sequence comes from uncultured Planctomycetales bacterium, assembly GCA_964526305.1. Taxonomy (GTDB): domain Bacteria; phylum Planctomycetota; class MHYJ01; order MHYJ01; family JACPRB01; genus JACPRC01. The sequence continues at coordinate 22,323 of CAZGKV010000033.1, forward strand.
GCTCGAGATCGTAGCGCACGAGGAGATCGACGAGCGCTTCCTTGCCTTCGCTCCGGGCCCCCGCGCGCATCCGTTCGACCGCCGCCTCGACGAGCGCCCTCTTCCAGTCGGCGTCGAAATCCGGGTCGGGCGCGGGAACCGGCGTTCGTTTGATTGCGCCGGCGCGCCTCCTCTCGTTCAGGATGAAATGGCGGAGGGCGGCGCAGACGAACGATCGGAACTTGCCCCGCTCCGCATCGACGGATTTCAGGAAATCCTTCTCGAGGAATCGGAGGAAGAACGCCTGAGCGAGGTCCTTCGCCTCCTCGACGTCGGCGTTCCAAGTGCGGCGAAGCGCGAAGTAGACGGGGCTCCAGTATTTCCGGCAGAGCTCTTCGAGGGCGGCCCGATCGGAGTCGCCGCGGGCGCCCCGAACGAGACTCCACCTGGTGGTAGGGAAGGGGCGAGGCCCTCCGAGGATGTCCGTCTCTCCGCGCATCGTATCCCTCATGGATCCAGCGTCCGTAGGTCTTGACGGGTTCGCCCTTTCCGGTTCAGATCTCTCTATGCGCTGGCTGGCGCTTCCTTACTGGATATGTCTCGCCGCTCCGCAAGAATCGTGGCGGGCGGTCGTCGAGACGGATCACTACGTCGTGCGTACGACCGGCGAGCGGGCCCATGCCGAAGCCCTCGCGCGACACATGGAGCTGGTATATCGTACGTATGCCGCGCTCCTGAATTACTCCAAGGCGCCTCCCCAGAAGTTTACGATTCGACTCTACCGGGACCACGAGGAGTACCGCCGGCACGGCGCAGGGGGGCTGGCCCTGGCCCATTATTCGCCCAAGACCAGGGAACTCGTCGGCTCGTACGACCCCGACGGGATGTGGGCCATCTTCGCTCACGAAGGGATGCATCAGTTCACGGACCTCGTCCTGCCCGACTTTCAAAAGGGGGTCTCCAGTGGGCAGGTTCCCGCGTGGTACTGCGAGGGCTTGGCCGATTGCGTCGGAAACTCCGAGGCGCGCGAGAACCGGCTCTTCCTGGCGACCATGCGGGGATACATCGCGCACATGCGGACGACCGTGATCCGTACGGCCGTCCGCGAGGGTCGAACGCGTCCGTTCCGAGAACTCCTGTACTTGGATCAACGCGGATTCGTTTCGGAGAACGGTCGGCTGAATTATGCGACGGCCTGGTCGTTCGTTCACTTCTTAATGACGGCTCCCAAGATCGAGGATCCCGCGAAGCAGATTCCCTCCGGCAAGCACAAGGGGAAGCTCGTCCTCTTCCATAATCTTCTCGCCGCCGGTCGTAAACGAGAAGAAGCCTACGCTCAAGCGTTCGGGGTGGCCCGTCCCGCCGATTGGGATGGGTGGGAAAAGGAATGGCGCGTTTATGTGCGGAGCTGGCCCGATCCCCTCGCGGGGACACCCATGGAGGGGCTTTCGGCCGATCTCGAGAATCTCGACAAGACGGACGGCGTCTACGTGGGCGCAATCGAGGAGGGGACCCCGTGCGCAAAGGCGGGCGTACGGCCCTCCGATGTGATCGTCGCGCTCGAGGGCCGTGAGGTGCGTCACTTCGGACACTTGATCCCGCCTCTCCTGCGGCGGAAGCGCGGGGAGAACGCCGTCCTCACGGTTCGGCGGGGCCAGGCGAGCGTGGAATTGACTCTGTCCTACTGACGACAACTCTTCAAGGAATCCCGAAGGTCCCTCTCGAGCAGATTCCGCCCGATGAAGACGATGCGGCAGGTCCGATCTTCCCCGGACTCCCATTCGCGGTCGGGTCGGCCCTCGAACATCATGTGGACCCCCTGGAAAACCACGCGCCTCGATTCGCCGGAGACCTCCACGATGCCTTTCATTCGGAAAATGTCCTGACCCCGAGACTTGAGAAGGCCCCCGAGCCACGCGTTCAGACGTTTGCCGTCGAGCGGTCCCGGTTCGCGAAGGGCGACCGAGGTGATGGAGTCGTCGTGGGCGTGGATTTCCCCATGAATCTCGGGTTTCTTCGACAGGTCGAAGGCGCCGATGTCGAGGACGCTCGAGAGATCGACGATCCCCCGGGTCGTGCGGTGGATTCGGGCGAAGGGATTGAGTCGGCGGATCCGATCCTCCAGGAGGTCGAGTTCGGCCGAATCGACCAGGTCGATCTTGTTCAGAAGGACCACATCGGCGAAGGCGATCTGCTCCCGGGCCGCCTCCTCGGAATCGAGATGGAGGAGAATGTGACGCGCATCCACGACCGTGACGATGGCATCTAGCGCGAGTTTCGCGCGTAGTTCCTCATCGACGAAAAACGTCTGGGCGACCGGCCCGGGATCGGCGAGCCCGGTGGTTTCGATGAGGACGGCGTCATACGAGGCATCGTGCAACAAGGATTGAAGCGTGCGGACCAAGTCTCCTCGAATCTTGCAGCACACGCATCCGTTGTTGAGAACGATCATCTCCTCGTCGGCCCGTACCACGAGATCTTGATCCACGCCGATCTCGCCGAACTCGTTCTCGATCACGGCGACGCGCCACCCTCGACGGTTCGAGAGGATGTGGTTGAGAAGGGTCGTCTTCCCTGCTCCGAGATACCCCGTGAGTACGGTGACGGGGATCATGCCCACCGCCCCCCGTCGAGCTGGTCGATGTCGATCCGGGGTCCGTGGCCTTCGGGATTCGGACGCAGATGCGGAATGTCCTCCTTACGAACCTCCTTCATGGGACGGGGGGACTTGTATTGACGTCGGCCCGCAGGATCCAAGATCGCGATGATGGTCTCCACGGGAGCGCATCCGGGCTGATCGCAGCGAATCTCGGTTACCAGAACCGGGATTTCCGCCCGAACGTTGAAGTGCGACCGGACCCACTCCTTGATCTGGCCCTGCCAGGAGGTGTCCTTCTTACCTTCCCCGAAGAGGTCGAATTCGAATCCCATCCGAGGGGCACCCTATCAAAAGCGCATCCTTGAGTACAGAGGGCCGGGCCGATAAGATCGCCCTCGTGCTTCGAATCGGGAATCGCAGCTTCGAACTCCGCGCGGTGCAGGCCGCTCTCTCCGGCTATTCGGATCGTCCGATGCGCCTCGTGGCGCGGAAGCACGGCGGCGCCGAGTTGACCATGAACGAAGTGGTCCTCGATCAGACGGTGCTCCGAAAGGGAAAACTCCGAACCGAGATCCTCGATCTGGGCGACGACGACCATCCTACCGGCGGACAGCTTATGGGAAGCCAAGCCGCCCAATTCGCCGAGGCCGCGAACGACCTCGTGGAGGCAGGCTACGACCTCATCGACATCAACTTCGGATGCCCGGTGAAGAAGGTCCTCGGGCGATGCCGCGGGGGCTACCTTCTCACCGAACCCGAACGAGCCCTGGAGATCGTGGACGCCGTCCTCCGATCGGTCGGCGGCCGGCGGCCCGTCATGCTCAAAATGCGCCGGGGATACGACGACTCCGCCGAGAGCGAGTTGAACTTCCTCCGCATCCTCGATGGCGCGATCGCCCTGGGAATCGCCGCAGTCACGGTGCACGGTCGTACCGTCGTCCAGCGTTATGTAGGGCCGGCCGATTGGGCCGCGCTCGCCCGCGCAAAGCGCCGCGTGGGCGATTTCCCGGTTCTGGGGAGCGGCGACCTCTTCTCCGCCGAGGCCGTCCGACGCATGATGGAGGAGACGGGCGTCGACGGAGTCACCGTCGCTCGCGGGGCCATCGGGAATCCGTTCATCTTTCGCGAGTGCCGGGCGCTCCTCGCGGGCGAACCCCTGCCGCCGCCTCCGACCGTCGCGGAGCAACGTCGCGCGATCGAGGACCATCTGGCGCTCGCATCCGTGGCCTATGGCCCGGAGAAGGCCGGGATCCTCATGCGGAAGTATTGGATCCGCTACTCCGACCTCCATCCGTTCGCCTCCGAGGTTCGCCGCGGTCTTATCGAGGCGGAGACGAATCAAGATCGAATGGAGACGCTCCGTCGCTGGTACGATCCCGAGCGCGAGTGGCCCCCCGTCGTGCGGCGCAACGTTCCAACCGATCTGGTGGCGGCAGGAGCCACGCTCGAATAGCGAGTGTCCCGCCCGAGGCGTCTCGCCGACGATGGCCGGTCAGGAAAGAAAATGGGCTTCGGCCTCGTCAGCCGAAGCCCGGGCAAGCGCAGCGGAGCTGCGCCCGGCCTAACAAGCTTATCTCGATCATAGGCGCTTCCTGTCGCAGGATCCATGGCGCGGAGGGTAGAGGAATCGAACCCCATCCCCTCTCGGGGACTCCGTGCTTGTCAGGCCGGAGCCACGCCTCGTGGCCTTACCCTCTGGCGCTTTTGGAAGGGGAGCAAGGCTCGTGCCGTGTCGTGAGAGGAAAAGAACGAGGGGGCGTGTTACGAAAGGTAACCCAGGTGGGTAATTTCGTAACCAAAGACCCGGGAGGAGACGAGTCTCGGAAGGAGATAGCAATCCTCCCGCTTCGGTCTACCAATCGGTAGGGTTCATTCGAAGAGGTGTGCCATGCTGCGAGGCCTTATCGCCCTTGGTCTTCTGGAGCCGACCCCTGCGACCGCTCAGGATGATGCGGACGTCAGAATCGTTCAGCGATTCGAGGGAACGGACACGCGGTTGACCGATCCCATGTTTCGGCAGTTCGACAGCCGGGAGCGATTTGTCGAGTTTTGGAAAAACCACAAGGGAGCCGATTCCAAAGCGCCTCCGGTCGACTTCTCCCGCCACACGGTAGTGGTTCATTCGTGCCCGGGGCCCGCGGAAGTGCACCTTTCGATGGCGGTGCGGAAGGGAGCGCGAGGGGTCGAGCTCATATTCCGATCCAACGGAGAATCGATTGTCGGCAAGAGCATTCACTACTTCATTGCCGTGATCGAGCGCGCCGGACAAGGACTCGAGATCCACCATCGCCGAGCGATCGACGGCCCGTTCGGAGATTGGCCCTACTACGAAACGGCCCGCCCCTCGCCCGCGGGAAACGGGTATTTCGTCTACGGCCAGGTCGCATCCGGAACGAGGTATGCCTTTGATTGGGCCGACGGCCGGAAACGAGTCGGCTTCCACTGGGAAGACGTTTTGACCAAGGACCAGCTCGGAGATGATCCCCAACAAGAATCTGCCGAGTTTTCCGGCGACGGAAGTGTATTCACGGCCAAGATCGGCGGGCATCCAGTCCATTTCATCCTGCCGATCGGTCGTCTGCTCGACCGCACGGTGCGGGAGCAGATACGAATGGTGGACAATCCTCCTACGGTCGACGTCGACAGACTGATCGCCGGTCTTGAGGCAGACGATATCGGACTCCGCTCGAAGGCCGAGAAAGAACTCAAGAGCAAGGCCCTCTCTCATCTACGACGACTCCGGGAGAAGAGAGCGAAGGCGACGGGAGAGCTCCGCGCCAGACTGGAAGAGATCGTGAGCGAGCTCGCCGATCTGGAGCCGCTCTTGACCCTGACGAAATCGCCCGAGTTTCGTCGCCTCATCGGCGAATGATGGAAAACGACCTCTCGGATGCCTGGCGATCGCGCAGTCGGGATCGAGTCTCAACCTCACGATCAGCGGCTTCAGCCTGACGCTGGTGAACTACCCCCACATCCCCCACCAGGTCCGCATCGTCCTCACGAATCTGTGGAAGACCTACGAACTGGAGACCTACTCCTTCACGGCGCTTCCGGCCGTTCAGACCCGGACGGTGACGATTCCCTCGACGGTTCCGACCGGAACCTACGCGATCAGCGTGGTGGTCGATCCGGACGATCGCATTCCGGAGTCGAACGAGAACAACAACGGCGATTCCGTCTTCGTGGATGTGCAGAAGATGATCGTGGTGGGACCGATCGGCCCCATCGTCACCGGGACGAACAGCGACTAGCGAGGTGCCCGCCGTACATCTCCGTGCGGGGCCGGACCGCGGCCGACCCCGCACGGACGCGGCCATGGTCCCGCGTCACCGCAAGTAGATCCTCATGATCGTCCGTCCTCCCTTGCGACGCTGCACGATTCTCTGGAATCCGGCCGATTCGAACATCGAGATCACGCCGGTGTAGGCAGAGATCTCGGCGAGCCGCCGCTTCGTCCCGGGATCGCTCGGATAGCCTTCTACGACTTTCGCGCCGTGCGCCTTGGCGTAACGAACCGCAGCCTTCAGGAGCGCCGTCGCGACGCCGCGCCCGCGATCTTCGGGACGGACTACGAAACAGACGATCGACCAAACAGGCGTGTCGTCCACGGGATAGAGCGCCTTCGAGACCTGAAGGTACGGATACTCTCCCCGGGGCGCGACCGAACACCACCCGACGGGCTCGCCGTCCAGATACGCGACTAAGCCGGGCTCGCGGCCCGCGTCGACGAGGGCGCGGAACCGTTCGCGGTTTCCCGCCCCGCGGAATTCCTTGGTCGTCCTGCGGAAGTACATGCACCAGCAACCGCTGGCCGGGGCGGTCTTGAAGAGGAGGGCTACATCGTTCCATCGTTCCCGGGTCAACGGGAGGATTCTCATGCCGGCTCCGAGTGCACCGGGTTGACCTCAGCAATTGTTCGCGCCTATTCCCGGACTCGTTGTACCATTCCGGCATGATCTCGCTTGCGGTTTTCTCGCTCGTCCTTCTCCTCGGGAAGCAGGAGACTCCCGCCGGTCGAGCGATGGATTCGGCCATCCTCGAAGCGCTGCGATGGCTGGCCCGTCATCAGGAGCCGGACGGATCGTGGGCGGGAGCCGGCTTCGCCTCGCGATGTTCCGGCGGAGAGGCGTGTACTACGGGAATCCACCCGCGACTCGGCGAAGAATCCGGAGGTGCCGGCGTGACCGCGCTTTCTCTCCTGGCTTTCTTCGCCGCCGGGTTCGAGATCGGATGCTCCGATGAGTACGGAGGGATCGACTTCGGGAAGACGATGCGTCGGGGCCTAAAGGCGTTGCTGGCCCTGCAGCAGAAGGACGGGAGTTTCGCGGAGGCCAGGAGCAGCAAGCCCACGTATTCCCACAGCATCGCGGTGGCCGTCTTGGCTCAGGCCATTCGGTCCTCCGCCACGCGACCCTCCGACGAGCTCCCCGTGGAATCGCTTCGAGCGTCGCTCCAACGGGCCGTAGAGCTCCTCGTCCGCGGGAGGAAAATCGGCTGCGGCGATTGCGAGAAGTTGGGCGCGTCCACCGTCAGGTGCGGCCGTTGCCAGGGGGGCGGGAAGTGTCCCAACTGCAAAGGCACGGGACACTTGCACATCAAGGACTGCCGGATTTGTTCGGGCAAGGCGCTCATTGGGGATCATACGCGCTACTGTCTCGAATGTACGGAGAAGGCCACCGGCAGGTGCGGCGGGTGCTCCGGTTCGGGGATCCTGAACAAGAACCCGTGCCCTGCCTGCAAGACCAAGGCGGGAGTCTGCGCGGCCTGTGGGGGGCTTGGACGGAGGGGGGCGGCGGCATGTTCGAGTTGTTTCCGCGTCCGTCCCAAGGGACTCTGTCTGAAGTGCGAGGGCAAGGGATCCCTACCATGTCCGAGTTGTCGCGGAACCAAGAAGCTCGGCAAGCAGATCCGGAACGGCTGGCGCTACTCGTTCGACTTCGGGGAGTCGGACGGATCCGTTACGGCGTGGTGCCTCGAGGCCTTGATTGCCGCCCGCGACGCGGGCATCCCCGTCGATCCGAATGTCATCGACGGGGCCTTGGGATGGGTGGACGACATCACGATGGGCGGACGTGTCGGATACACCTACGCCGGTACCTTGAAGGTGTACATCCCCGACGGAAACGATAACTTTCAGGACAATCCTGCTCTCACCGCGGCGACGCTGGCGGCCCGATTGAAGTACGGACAGAAGCCGGCTCCGATGCATCAGGCGGGGATCGACATGGTCCTTCAGGAGGTCCCCTCGGGCGATGCGATGAAGCGGGACTACTACTATTGGTATCATGGCGCCGCGATGGCGTCGCAAGTCAAGAAGGCCGATGTCTGGAAGAAGGCGCTGCTCCAACTTCTGGGGAGTTCCCAAGAGAAGGCCGGGTGTGCCCGCGGTTCCTGGCTCCCCGACGATCGGTGGTCGTGCGTGGGAGGTCGAGTCTACGCCACGGCGATCAACACCGTGTCGCTCGTTCGGCTCAAACTTCCTTCCGCGTTTCGATTCGAAGGGAAGTAACTACCCCCCGGCTCGTTTGGATCGGAATCCGCGTTGCAGGAGCGCCGCCGCGATGCCGTCGCGGTGATCGCCTTGGATCTCGATGGCGCGACCCTTCACGGTTCCGCCGGTTCCGCACCGGCGCTTGATTTCGCGAGCCAAAGACTCGAGATCCGCGTGTGGAGGAAAACCTTCGACGACGATGATCTCGCGTCCGCCCGTGCGCTTCTCTCGACGGAGTTTGATGATTTCCGGGCGGCGCGGCGGCGGAGCGGCGGGCCCCGGAGGGAGGCATCGGCAGGAGCTCGAGGCGCCGCAGACGGGGCAAGGAATGTCGAGGGGCACGGCTACTTGATCGCCCCGGTACGAAGCGTACTTAGGGAAATCTTCCGCTGGATCGCGATGTCGCCCTCTTCGTCGCGGATTTGGAGGCGAATCCGCGGATCCTTCGACTCCCAGTCGATCTCGATCGCTCCGAAATTGTCTCCCCAATTGAGGGTTCCGACCCGGTGTCGGTTCTTCTCGAACTTCCTCCACTTTTTCGCGCTGCGATTGATCGCGCTTGCGGTCAGATCGTACACGGGATAACCGATCCCTCCGTCCATCATGGAGAGTTCCGCGAGATGGCGGTCCCCGCTCACGAAAATCACCCCCTGGGCCTTCGTGGATCGAACGAGTTCGAAGAGTTTCTCGCGCTCCTTCGGAAGGTTGGTCCACTTTTCGTAGGGATGGTCCTCCGCCACCACCTGGATGCTGGAGACCACGATCCGGAGCTCGGCGGGAGTCCGAAGTTGTTCCTCAAGCCAGCGCCACTGGGCGTCCCCCAACATCGCGGCTCCGGGATCGGCGTTGGGAACGTATCCGTGTTCTCCCCGCTTCAGGCGGCTTCGGTGATACCGCGTATCGAGGAGAAGGACCTGAACGCGCCTTCCCTCGGGCCCGAACACCTTGGCGTCGTAAATGCCTTCGCGCTTCCGGCGGGGCGAATCCTGGGGCTCCTCCCAGAAATCGAGGAAGATCTTCTGCGACTCGACCTTCTTGGGATAGTCGCCCCCCGCGTCGTTCATCCCGAAATCGTGATCGTCCCATGTCGCCAGAAGAGGGCAGGTCTTCTTCAACTTCTGGAAGGCGGGGAGCGCCCCGAACTTGGCGTACTTCGCCCTGAGGACGTCCATGTCGGTCGTATCGCCGTAGATGTTGTCGCCCAGGAAGACGAAGAGGTCCGGCTTGGAGGCGAGGATGGGATCCCAGATCGGCTGCGGCCAATCCTCCTTCGCGCACGAGCCCAAGCAGATCCGCCGCAGGGGTTCCTGAGGGCCCGTCTGGAAGAGCGCCAGGAGGAGAAGGGCGTTCACTGCGAGACCACCTCGACCTTCGCGATCTTGTCCCCGGCGATGATCTTGTCGACGATGTCCTGTCCCTCCACGACTTGTCCGAAGACCGAATGGACGCCGTCGAGATGGGGCGTGGGCAAATGGGTGATGAAAAACTGGGAACCATTGGTGCACTTGCCCGAGATCTTCGCGCCGGTCTGCTTGTCGTGCCGGCATTGTCCCGTGTGGGCCATCGAGAGGGCGCCTTTGGCGTGCTTCCGGGCGGGAACGATCTCGCAGTCGATCTCGTATCCGGGACCTCCGATGCCCGTTCCCATCGGGCATCCTCCTTGGATCATGAAATTGGCGATGACGCGATGGAACTTGAGACCGTTGTAGTACCCCTGCCCGACCAGCTTTTCGAAGTTTCCGACGATGCGGGGACAATCCTGATCGAAGAGCTCGAGCTTGATCGTGCCCTTGCCGGTCTCGAGGAGGGCGAATTTGGGCATGGCGGCTTCTCCTAATGTTCGCGCCGGTCTATCCGATTGCCGGGTAAATCGCAATCTTCTTGTGAGGGGCGCACCGCTCCGGGGACAGCGAGGGGACGATTCGAGCGTCGAAGGCCTGGCTTCCAACTTCCTCTGGCCCCTGAGAATGGGGACTGGTATAGTCCGCGCGTTCCGGGGGGGGTGAGGGATAGTTAGGAGAGGAGAGTCGATGAACGCTCGACAGGAAGCGATTCGCCGGATCGCCGAGTCCCAGCCGCTGCCGCCCGCGGCGGACTACGCCCAGAAGCCGCTGACGGAGCTCTTCGGCGAGAACGTATTCGGTCTCTCGGTCATGCGGGAGACTCTTCCGAAGAAGGTTTACCAGGCGCTCGTGCGTACCATCGAGCAGGGCGAACGACTGGATCCGACCTTCGCGGACACGATCGCCACGGCGATGAAGGACTGGGCGATCTCGAAGGGAGCGACGCACTATACGCACTGGTTCCAACCGATGACGGGACTTACGGCGGAGAAGCACGATACCTTTCTGAACTATACGGACGACGGCCGCGCCATCACCGAATTCCCGGGCAAGCTCTTGGTCCAGGGCGAGCCGGATGCATCGAGCTTCCCCTCGGGAGGGATCCGCGCGACGTTCGAGGCGCGAGGCTACACGGCGTGGGATCCCACCAGCCCGGCGTTTCTTATGGACGGAGTCCGGGGCCGGACGCTCGTGATTCCGACGGCGTTTTGCAGTTGGACGGGCGAGGCGCTCGACAAGAAGACGCCGCTCCTGCGTTCTCTCGAGGCCTTGAGCAAGCAGGCGGTGCGTCTCCTGCGGCTTCTCGGAAACAGCCACGTTCGACGGGTGACCTCGACCGTCGGTCCCGAGCAGGAGTATTTCCTGGTGGACCGGCGCTTCTACTGGCTCCGGCCCGATCTCATCAATGCGGGTCGAACCCTGTTCGGGGCGCGTCCGCCGAAGGGGCAGGAGATGGAGGACCACTATTTCGGATCCATCCGTCCTCGCGTTCTGGCCTTCATGATGGATTTCGAACAGGAGGCCTACAAGCTGGGGATTCCGATCAAGACGAGGCACAACGAGGTGTCGCCCGCGCAGTTCGAGGTCGCGCCGATCTTCGAGCGGGGCAACGTCGCGGCCGATCACAACATGCTTCTCATGGAGCTGATGAGGCGCGTCGCGCAGCGCCACGGGTTCGAGTGCCTACTTCACGAGAAGCCGTTCGCAGGCGTCAACGGGAGCGGGAAACACAACAACTGGTCCATGATGGACGAGCAGGGCAACAACCTGCTCGAGCCCGGTCAGACTCCGGAGGAAAACGCTCAGTTCCTGGTGTTCCTGAGCGGGGTGATCCACGCCGTCAACAAGTGGGGCCACGTCTTGCGCGCGTCGATCGCCGGCGCCGGCAACGACCATCGGCTCGGCGCCAACGAAGCGCCTCCGGCCATCCTGAGCGTCTATCTCGGCGAGCGGCTGACGGAGATCGTGCAGGGTCTCATTGCCGGGACCAAGGGACAGAAGAAGCCGGGGACCTTCATCGACATCGGAGTGCAAGTCCTCCCGGCGATTCCGAAGGACGAGTCGGACCGCAACCGCACGTCGCCCTTCGCGTTCACGGGGAACAAGTTCGAGTTCCGCGCCGTGGGCGCCTCCATGTCCATCACGCGGCCGAATACGTATCTCAACACGATCGTCGCGGATTCGCTGGAACTTCTGGGGAACGAGATCGAGAAGGCGTTGAAGTCGGGGAAGGACTTGCACGGGGCCGTCCAGAAGGTCGTCACGGAGACCTTGGCGGAGAATCAGCGGATCGTCTACAACGGGGACAACTACACCAAGGAGTGGCACGCCGAGGCGGAGAAGCGCGGGCTTCCGAACCTCAAGAACACCGTCGACGCTCTCGAAGTCTTGGCCGAGCCCGAGACGCGCGAGCTCTTCCGGCGCCACGGCGTCTATAGCGAGCAGGAGCTCGCCAGCCGCCGGACGGTGATGCTGGAGCAGTACGTAAAGACGCTCCACGTCGAATCCACGCTGACGGCGTCGATCGCGCAGACGCAGCTTCTCCCGTCGGTGATGCGATATCAGCGCGAGCTTTCGGAGACCATTCGGGACGTCCGCGGGGCGCTGGCGCCGAATGCATCGGGAAGCCTGGTTCGACTTCTCCAACAAGTGACCGAAGGGGCGGATCGGCTCCAGGAATCGCTGGTGAAGCTGGAAAAGATTCGTGCCGAGGAGGAGAACAGCCACGGCGATCCGGCCGCGCACGCGCGCCACTATCGCGAGAAAGTGCTGCCGGCCATGGACGCGGTTCGCGGAGCCGCGGACCAGCTCGAGCTCTTGGTGGGGGACGAACTCTGGCCGCTGCCGAAGTACCGCGAAATGCTGTTCATCTACTAAGCGACACCGGGTCCGGGAGGCGCCGCTTCCCGGACCCTTTTTCTTCGGAGAGTCGCGATGAAGGCGATGCGGTGGCTCGTCAAAAAGGTCTTACCGAAGGAGTGGGCAGAGAAGCTGGAGCGGGAGTCTCGGACTTGGTTTCTCCTGTGCGAGTGCGGGTTCGAGCAGTCGGTTTGGGATGCCGGGGGGATTCGCACCAAGGCCACGAGCAAGGGCAAGCGCATCTTGGGGAAGTGTCCGAAGTGCGATGCGCTCAAATGGCTGAAGGTCCATCAGAGGAAGAAGTAGCGAGAGCGATCACTCCGGCCCCGCGCTTTCTTCCTTTTCCTCCTCCTCCTCGTCGTCCTCGTCGTCCTCGTCGTCGGCTTCTTCTTCCGCCGCCGCGGGAGCGGCCGCCTCTTCGCCCGGTTCGGCCTCTGCGGGTTCCTCCTCGGGAATCTGGATGGCCTTCTTCCGGCCCCCCCTCGCCTGCTTCGCCACCGGCTTCGCTTTCGGCTTTCCTTGACCGAGGATTCCTCCCCCGAAGGCCGCGAATCCCTTGTCGCGTCCTTCCGGGGTCGGATCGAACTTGACCACCGACTGGTCCAAGTCGACGGGGACGAGGTACCAGCCGTCCTCGCCGCGATACGTCATCTGCTGGAGACGCACTCCGCTGGTGTGAATGAAAAGCTTGTCGTTCTCCGCCTGCCATCCGGCCGGTGGCCTGTAGCTCATGGTTCGGTCTCTCCTTGGTGGCGAGCTATTATGTACCGGAAATCCGCGAAAATGTCTCGAATTCGAGAAGATCCGCCGCCCGATTCCGACCAAAGATGGCGGAGAAAGAACCTGGGTGCGGCTCTGGACGCCCCGGGATGGATACCAAAGAAGGAGATCCACGGATTTCGCGCCGCGTCCTGACGGATGGATCGTCGAGCACGAGGGAGGATCTTCCCGTGCGAGATTCGAGTCCCCAGGAACGAGCGGTGCAAGATCGGCCGAGGGGAACTACTTCAGGTAGCGCTGGAAGAACTGCAGTTGGGAATCGACGCCATTCCGACCCACCTTCACCTCGCATGCGATTCCGAACTTCTTCATTTCCTCGTGGAGCAGATGACCGAATTTCTCGCTGTGGATTCCCGCGCCGGGCTTGTCGGACGGCTGGTCGCGACCGGTGTACGAGAGATAGACGGGCGGATCGTCCTTGGTGAGAAAGGTGATGGGCGAGCATTCCTCGTAAATCTTGTAGGCCTTCTCCGTCTCGAATTCCTCGGGCTTCAGTCCCCAGAAGGGGGGCAGGGCCGGGTGCTCGTGGGCCTTGCCTCCGATATTCTTCTGGATGTATCGGCGGTCGTACGACGTCTGCGCTTGGAGGCCGACGACGCAGGAGAGCCGGGTGGATTGTCGCGCCACGGGATCCTCGCTCTTCGGATCCGCGAGGTCGTCGTGAAACGCAAGCCAGAGAGAAATGCCCGCGCCCGCGGAGCCCCCCGTCGCGGCGAATCTGTCGGGATTCAGGTTCCAGTCCTTGGCCCGGTGTCGAAGATGCTGGACGGCTCGTGCCGAGTCGTGCATGGCGGCCGGAAAGGGCGCCGTTTGCGTAAGTCGATAGTGGATCGCGGCGACGGAGATTCCCGAGGCCAGGCATTTCTCGAGGAGGGGTTTGGAGAGTCCGCTCTTGTCCCCTCCCCGAAATCCGCCGCCGTGAATGAAAATCACGAGGGGAGTCGGCGCATCCGACTTCGCTTTCCACAGATCGAGCACGTTGCGCTCGTGGGGGCCGTACTTTTCGTTCTTGACGTCCTGGGCGGCTAGGGCGGCGAGGAGGAGAAGCTTCACGATCATGGAACCCGGGCGGGAAGGGGCGAGTTGCTCTCGGCCTGCCGCGGGGACTCCGAGGAGGAGACCTCGGTTCCTCGCAAGAAGCGATCGATCCGCTCGGCCACGTGTTCCACTTCTTTGGGGCCGGCCAGGAGATCGAGATGGCCGAAGGGGCGTCCACCGGGGGGATCGACGGACTCCACCTGGGCGGCGGGAAACCACTCGGGGAGTCGCACGACGCTCCGAGCGGGGGCCATGTAATCGCGGCCTCCGTAGAGCGCGAGAAGCCCGCCGGGAGGGGCGGGGTAGGGAGGCGGCTCGGAAGTAACCTTCTCGAAGATCGCTCCCGAAGCCGCCTGTCGTTCGAAGAAGTCTTGAAAGAGTTTCGAGGAGGTCCTCTGAACTCCCCACGTCATGAGCCCCATCGCGAAGCGGCGGTCCATTTCCTTCACGTGGATGAATTGCTCGACCCACGGGGCGCCTCCCCAGAGGAGGGTGGGGGCGGTCACTCGGCAGAGTCGGGAGAGATCCAGAGATCGAATCCACCGAAGAAAATTCGCGGCGATGGAGGGGGCCAGGAGCCGATTGAAGGCTCGGCCCAAGAGGATGGGCGAACCGAGGGTCACCATTTTCCGGATCGAACCGGGGCCGTGACGGGCCAGGTGGGCATATCCGACCAATCCGCCCATGGAATGGCCGACCCAATCGACGGAGGAGGCGCCGGTGCGCCGCATCACTTCTCCGGCGATCGCGGCGACATCGTGGTCGGCATACTCCAGGAACCCGTACCCCCATCGATCGACGTCGCGGCTGGTGGGATGACTGAGGCCGGAGCCCCGCAGTTCGACGATCCACAAGTGATGCCCTCGGCGGCGGAGGGCTTCGGCGACCGAGGGGACGCCGTCCGGCGGGAGCCAGCACGCCCGGCTCATCAGGATTCCGTGGCAGAGGATGACCGGGCGCGGAGAGGGGGAGGGGCCGGGGGCCGGACGGATCTCGTGGAGCGCGAGATTCCACCCGTCCGCGGTGCGGGCGAAATGGACGACATCGGCCTTCGGATGCCACCAGCTCCAGACGCTGAGCGCGGTCGCCGCCAGGAGCCAGGTCAGCGCCAGCGCGGCCAGCGCGATCAGGATCGTCGTCACCGAGCGGAAGAATATCGCCGGTGCCGTCGCAAGTAAAGGCCCCCGTTCTCCCCGCGACCGACTACAGCAGGATCGCCGTGAGCGGGGCGACGTTGCCGGACTTCAGGCCGCTCGCCGTTTTCATCGGTTCGTCTCCTTTCTCAGAGGGATGACGGAAACGATGCAGGAGTTGCATAAATTATTTGCCCGGGGCCGCGCCGGTTATTTGGACCCCGCGAACCGCAGGGCGAGGGAGTTGATTCAGTATCGTTTGCCCGTGGGGGGCGGACCGTCGTCGAAGATGTGGCCGAGGTGGGAGTCGCACCTGGCGCAGACGGCCTCGGGGGCGCCTCCGTCGGGCTTGGCGCCGACGGCGCCGGCCAGGGCGTCCGAGAACGAGGGCCATCCGCAGGATTCGTACTTCGTCTTCGAGCTGAAGAGGGGAAGCCCGCAAGCGACGCAGTGGTAGGTTCCCTCCGCGACGTGATGCAGGTATTGGCCGCTTCCGGACCGCTCCGTGCCGCGATCCCGGCAAATCCGGTACTGCTCCGGGGTGAGTTTCCTCTTCCACTCCTCCTCGCTCAGAGTCACCCGATTCGCAGCGGGTTCCGTCTTGGCCGGAGGAGGCTTGTGACAGGCGGCGATCGCAAGAAGTACCGACCCCAGCGCGCGCTTCATCCTAAATCATACGCAGGTTGCCCGAGGGTCGTTTGTGTTCCTTCGCTTTCCTGAAGCCGCGCCTCGCCTCGGGTCGCGGTAAGAAGATCATCCTCGGAGAGCGATTCACCGTATATCATAGGTGCCCCGTTCGAAGGTCGTCATGACGAGAGGACTGCTTCTTCCGGCGCTCTTTCTCGCGGCGTGCGGCCGGGGGGATTCCGAAAGGGTGGAAGGGAGCATGCAAACGGAACTCGCCACGTTCGGATCGGGCTGCTTCTGGTGCGTCGACGCGGTCTTCCGAGAACTGCGGGGAGTGACCTCCGTCGAGTGCGGATACGCCGGCGGCACCGTAGAGAGTCCGACGTACGAGCAGGTCTGCACCGGCCGCACGGGCCACGCGGAGGTGTGTCAGATTCGATTCGACCCGTCCAAGATCTCCTACGCCGACCTTCTCGAAGTCTTCTGGAAGACCCACGATCCCACCACGCCGAATCGACAGGGGAACGACGTGGGAACGCAGTACCGTTCCGCGATTTTCCACCACTCGGAGAAACAGAAGGAAGCGGCCGAGCACTACAAGAAGAAGCTCGGGGAATCCGGAGCCTGGGACGCCCCCGTCGTCACGGAAATCGTCCCCTTCACGAAGTTCTTCCGCGCAGAAGAGTATCACCAGGACTATTTCCGCCGGAATCCCGAGAAGGGATACTGCCAGATCGTGATTCGGCCGAAGGTGGACAAGTTTCGGGCGGTCTTCCAAGACCGGCTCGCGAAGTAGCCTGCGAAGGAGGCGGTTCGCCCCCCATCTCGAAAAGGAACCGCGACGGCTGGCAGGGCTCGCGCCGTCCGTACTTCGCTCGGGACCGGACGTAGGTGATCGTGAGGCGGCGCCGCGCGCGCGTGATGCCGACGTACATGAGACGGCGCTCCTCCTCGACCCCGTTTTCGGCGATCGATTTTTCGTGGGGGAGAATGCGCTCTTCGACTCCGACGAGGTAGACGCGCGGGAACTCCAGCCCCTTGGAGGAATGGAGGGTCATCAGCATGACTCGATCGCGGGAGCGCTCCTCGTCTTCCTCCTCCGGTTCCTCGGCGGCCAACGTCAGCTCTTCGAGAAATCCCAGAAGGGTGGGACTTTTCGTTCGGCGGCCGTAGTTCTCGGCCAGGTTGAGGATCTCCTCGACCGCGGCCCATCGAGCCTGTCGCGCGATCGCATCCGGATAGCAACGGTCGAGCTCGTCGGCATAGCGCACGGCCACGAGGAGCTCCCGGATCGCCTGCGGGGACGGAAGCCGCGGAGCGAGGTCGGCGAGGATCCGGCGAAAGTCGCGCGCGATCTCCTCCCGCTCGAAGATCCGAGCCACCGAAACGCCCTCCTTGGCCGCGGCTTCCAGCGCGCGCTCGACCTTGGTTTTTCCTACGCCGCGCGGAGGCACGTTGACGACTCGAAGAAGCGAGGCTTCGTCCTCCGGGTTGGAGGCCGAGCGCAGATACGCCAGGACGTCGCGGACCTCCTTGCGGTCGAAGAAGGACATCCCCCCGACGACTTCGTAGGGAAGACGGGCGGCCCGCAACCGGCCCTCGAAGGTCCTGGGCTGGACGGCGGTCCGGAAGAGGATCGCGAAGTCCCCCAAGGAGGCGCGACCGGCGCGGACCTCCTCGGCAATCTCGTCCACGACGCACACGGCCTCGTGCTCCTCGTCTTCGAGGGGAAGGACGCGGACCGGGGGGCCCGGACCGCACGAGGCCCGGAGCGTCTTTTCGTGCCGCGACCGGTTGCGGAGGATGAGGGCGTTCGCGGCATCGAGGATCGGCTGGGTCGAGCGGTAGTTCGTCTCGAGCCGGACCACCGTGGTCCCGGGGAAGTCCCGTTCGAATCCTAGGATCTTGCGGACGTCCGCGCCGCGCCATCCGTAGATGGACTGGTCGTCGTCGCCGACCACGCACAAGTTGCGGTGCTTTTCGGCCAGCCGCCGGAGGATCTCGTACTGCGGACCGTTGGTGTCCTGATACTCGTCGACGAGGATGTAGCGATATCGATCTTGAAGTTTCTTTCGAACGGACGTGTTGCTCGAGAGAAGGGCGTCGGTCAGGAGGAGGAGGTCGTCGAAATCGACCGTCCGGGAACGGCGCAGATGATCGTTATAGGCTCGGTACGTCCGCGCGACGAGCTCCTCGAAGTCGTCCGTCGCCTCGGCGAGGGCCTGGGCGGGGGAGACGAGACGGTTCTTGAAGAGCGAGATCTTCGCGAGCGCGGCCTTGGGGTGGACGCTGGCCTCGGGGATGCGCTGCTCGCGGAGGGCGTTCTTGGCGGCCGTGAGCTGGTCGGATTCGTCGCAGATCCCGAAGCCTCGGGGCAGATCGATCTTCTCGCCGTGCTCCCGGAGGATGCGAACGCAGAAAGAGTGGAAGGTCGAGACGGTCAGTTCCTTGGCGCGCGCGGCCCCGACCAGAGCGGCGACCCGCTCGCGCATCTCGCGCGCGGCCTTGTTCGTGAAGGTGACGGCGAGGAGATTCTTTGCGGCGACGCCCTCGGCGAGGAGGTGCGCGATGCGGCAGGTGATGACGCGGGTCTTCCCCGTTCCCGCTCCGGCCAGAACGAGCAGCGGACCCTTCGTGTGAAGGACGGCGCGGCGCTGTTCGTCGTTGAGATCGGACAGGATGTCGGACACTCTCTCCCCCGGCTTCGAAGGAGGGGGATTCTATCGACGAGACGGGAGAGAGGGAAGAGGAAAGCGGGCTCCGGGTAGATTCCGCGATGATCGACGCCGGGACGTTCCGGCTACCTTCGTTCCCTCCTCGAAGCCCGCTTCCTTCCTTGGAGCCAGCGTCTCAAGATCGCGACGTCTTGGGCATCCGCCGCGGAACGGCGATCGGAATAGGCGAGCTCCTTGAGGCGGAGGAGGTACTACAACTTCGGCAAGACCTGCCATTGGTACGAGCTCAGGGTCACCTTCGCGTTCAGGACATAGATGGCGAAGGGACGCAGGGGAACCGAGATGCCCGCGCCGGGGACGATTTCGGTCACCCTCAACCGCGCAAGCGTGTTCGACGGGAAGGCCCACCACGCGCCCGTGAGCGCCACCGAATAGCCCTCGGTTTCGCGTTTCCCCAGGAAGATCGCCACGACGGTTTGTTTCGAAAAGTCGACCGACGGCGGCTGCGTATAGGGACTGTGCTTGGCCCACATCGTGAGCCAATCCTCCTGAGTGGTAAGGACCAGAACGAGGTTCGTTCCGGTGACCAGGGGGTAGCTGGAGTAGTTCCCGTTCGCGAGCTTCTTCGAGGGGATCGGTCCGATCTTGTAGCCGTTCACGTTTCCTGCGGCGAGCAAACTTGTTATCGGGCCGTAGATCGAGCCCTCGGTCCAGCGGACAAGGCCCCAACCCTTGCTGAATACATATTCCGTTACGAAGTCTCTCGAGGAGAAGTTGGAAATGGAGGGAGAGGAAAAAGCGAATTGGTATGCCGGCCCGAGGTTGGCGCCGAGGTGCGCGTCGTAGATCAGAACGGACTTGCTCTTGAGCGTCACCTGGGTGTTGTTCCAATAGGGGGTGTCGATCGTCACCGCATAGGTCGTCCCGGTCGCAACGCCGAACTTGAGAAACGCGACCCAGGCACTCTTCGACGAGCTCCAGACGTAGAGTGTCGAGCCGGACCAAGCCAACCAGGCACCCTTGGGGAAACCAGGGAACGAGTTGACATGGAAGATGGTCTGGCCCTTACCGTCGACCTTCGCGGTATAGCGCGCGAACGAACGGTAGTACGTCCACTCGTTTCCCAACTTGAGGGGAAGAGACTGCTGATAGTGGTCGGCGTGGACGGTGCCGGCCGCGGCCAGAACGGCTGCGAGGACGGACGGAATGGCGAATCGGTTCATAGGCTCTCCTCAGAGTGGAAAATCGGGGATTCCACGACCAGGCGAGGAGAGGCAAGTCGCGTGCCACGCGGAAGGCCGAGTCAGAACGCTTCGGGGTCGCGGGCCATCGACGGAGGCGGGGCGCGGCATCGACGGGATCGTTACAATACTACCGAGAACGCGCCGAGTTCCTAAGAGCACATCCCGGTAGGCTCGTGAGCCGCGGCGGGCTGAGAAGCGAGCAGC
>CAZGKV010000034.1:0-41868 GCA_964526305.1 uncultured Planctomycetales bacterium
CGCCAAGCTTCGGCGGAATTCCCGGTTGTTTCTTCCGGAGTAGCCGATGGCCCATCCGCCTTCGCTCGCCGAGCGGAGCGAGGCGATTGCGATGGCGGATGCCACGCCGTAGCGCCGGAGGCGCGAAGGCGGGCTCTCCCACCCCTGGCTCGCCAAGCTTCGGCGTGATTGCACCTTGTTTCGTCGGGAGTAGCCGATGGGCCATTCGCCTTCGCTCGGCGAGCGCAGCGAGCCGATGGCGAAGGCGAATGTCCCGCCGTAGCTCCGAAGGAGCGGAGGCGGACCCACCCGATACGCGCTCGCCAAGCTTCGGCGGAATTCCCGGTTGTTTCTTCCGGAGTAGCCGATGGCCCATTCGCCTTCGCTCGGCGAGCGCAGCGAGCCGATGGCGAAGGCGAATGTCCCGCCGTAGCTCCGAAGGAGCGGAGGCGGACCCACCCGATACGCGCTCGCCAAGCTTCGGCGGAATTCCCGGTTGTTTCTTCCGGAGTAGCCGATGGCCCACTTCCTGATACCCGCCGGCGAACCGGGGACCGTTCCGGGGCACTTCGATCGATTCGAGCTTGGCCTTGAGCGTCCCCATGACGGCCTTGCCGCTCTCTCGCATGATCCTTTCCTCCACACTGACCGCCTCATATTTTCATCCCGACGAAGCGACTGCGCCGGGTGACTGTAGGAAGTCCGCCTGGAGCGATTTCCAGGCAGACAACGGGGCCCGACCCGGCCCGACGAGGAAGCACCGACCGTGTTCTCT
Organism: uncultured Planctomycetales bacterium; assembly: GCA_964526305.1. Lineage (GTDB taxonomy): Bacteria > Planctomycetota > MHYJ01 > MHYJ01 > JACPRB01 > JACPRC01. The sequence goes on from CAZGKV010000034.1 coordinate 755, forward strand.
CCCGACGCCGAGCATCCTGCTTCGACAGGGCGTCACCTTCGAGTGACGAGCCGCTTGTCTGTTGGTCATGCCGATCGCACCCTTAGTTTTCCGCCTTCGGCAGATCCGAAGGAGGAAAAACTGAGGCAAGTGAGGAATCACGGATGTCCGTGTCGCGTTGTCATGCCCTGGATTGGAGGGAGAGGAGGAGCCCTGCGATCGCCGAGGCGACGATAACCATGGCGACGGCCCATTTCTCCTTCCACAGGTACAAGACGAGCAGCGCACCGGCGAAGACGGCAATGGTGACGATGGAGGTCACGCCCGCGCGGAAGAGGCCAATCGTCGTCGCCGCGATCAGCCCTACGACTCCGGCCGTGACTCCCTCCAGAAAGGCGCTGATGCCGGGCTTGTGGGTCACCCCTCCGAAAAAGTCGTGTCCGATCAGCGTGAAGCTGAAGGCGGGCAGGAAGATCCCGATCGTGATCAGCACGGCGCCCATTGGACCGCCGCCGATATACCCCACGAACGTCGCGAAAATGATGAGCGGTGCAGGGAGAATCCCGGAGAGTCCGAGCCCGTCAAGGAACTGACGATTCGTCATCCAAGCGCCGGTCGTCACGGCATCCTTCTGAAGCAAGGGGATCGCCGTATAGGCGCCACCGAACGTGAAGAGTCCGGCGCTCAGCCCCGACAGGAACAATTGGAGCATGCTGGGCGTGCGGAGAGCACCGGACTCCACCAAGGTCAACGGTCTCTGCGGCCCGGCGTAGAGCACGTACGCGACAGCCCCGGCAGCCGCGAGGAGGGTCAAGGCAACCGCGAGCCCATGCCTCCTGTGGGAGACGAGCGCATACGCGCCACCAGCGAAGGCCAACGAGATCCCGAAGTGGACGCCGAAGAACTGCGCGGCCTCCGCGAGCGCGCCGACCGCCCACAACCGGCCGTTACCCAGCGCGTGCTTGCCGATGCGATGGACCGCACGCACGATGAGCGCCACGACCGCAGCCTGGACCGTGACGAAGGCCGAGGCGATCGCCGGTGAGGCGATCCCGAATCGAACATAGACCCACGACAGGCCGAACATCAGTGCAAAGCCGGGCAGCATGAACCCCAGTCCGGCAAGAATGGCTCCCATCCTGCCCCGGGCCAGCATGCCGAAGTAGACGCAGATCTCGTGGGCTTCGGGACCCGGAAGCACCTGATAGACCACGAGCGCCCGGTTGAATCGCTCCACGGAGATCCACTTCTGCTCCTCGACAAGCTCGCGCTTGATCATCGCGATCTGCGCAACAGGGCCGCCCCATGCGAGGAGGCCGAAGCGGAGGAATCGAAGGAAGATGGCGGGATACGATTGGTGCGGAATGCGGGTTTCTTGGGGCGACGTCCTCCCGGGCTCGGGCCTCTCCTGGTTCATTTCGAGAGCGGGCCCCCGACTTCCAGGTCATCAAGTTCCGTCATGGAGTCGGCCTTGGTCCAGAGCCCGGTGTCGAAGGTCTTCGACGCGGAGTAATCCTTGTCGAGCAGGACCGCGTACGGCACCTGGAACTTCGGATCGGGCTTCTCCTGGTCGGCGGTGCCCACCTTCTCGAGATAGCCCTTGACGTCGGTGGCGCCGGGGAGGATGACCAGGACTTCCGCTCCCGCCGCTTTCAGCTCCTCGTAGCGCCTCTTGTACTCCTTCGTCTGCACGCCGCAGTAGTGGCACGCGAACTCGCCCGTAAAGCCGCGCATGAAGAGAAGGACGACGGTCTTCTTGCCGCGATAGCCCGAGAGCTTGACGGTCTTGCCCTCGGCGTTGGTGAAGGAGGCCCCAGGGAGGGATTTTTCATCCTGGGCCGGCCCCGCGGCGATCCGGGCGGCCAGTACAAGTGCATTGGACATCGTGTCCTCACTTATTCTGAACGTCGAGGGCTGTCTTGATCCCGCGAGCCAGGTCCGAGGTCTTGCCCCGGCCCCAGTAGTGCAGGAAGAGCATGCGGGGAGACTCGAAGGTCATGTGGTGGTGAATCGCCACGATGTTGATGTCCGCTTTCCGGAGCGCCTTGAGCACGGGCTGAAGCTCCTCCTCAAGGACGGCGAAGTCGCCGTCGGCGACCGCGTCGTCGTCGGTCCCTGCGAACGCGGCCCACGTATTGACGCCCATCTCCTTGCCGACCTCGCAGCCGCACGCCACTCGGACCTTCCGACCGATCACCACCTTGAACATGCCGTCCTTTGCCTGGCCCTTGACGCCCAGCGTTTCCTCGATGGTCCCGCCTGTGATCGAACTCGTCTTTGGAATCGGCTTGCCGAAGTCCGATGCGGGCGTCGGCTTCGCGGCGCGGATCTCCTTGACCTTCGCGAGCGCCTTCCCGACGGCCGCCGCAAGCGCGTCCTGCGCGCCCTCGCCGCCGAGGTGCATGAAGTAGACCCTCGGCTCAGCGAAGAAGAAATGGTTGTGGAGCGCCGTGACCGTCAGCCCTTCGGCCAGGCAGACGCTCATGACCGGATTCACTTCGTCCTCGAAGAGCACGAGATCCCCCATGACCATGGCTTCCGCTTTCCTTCCCGCCTGGAACGCCGCCCAGGAAGTCAGGCCCATGAAGGGGGGCAGGGCCCAGCGGTCGACGGAGACCGGAACGTCGCTTCGAGGCGACGTGACCTTGAACACCGCCTCGTCCTGATTCAGGTTTCCTCTGAGACCCGTGAGCGTCTCGATTCGGGCCGTGTCGAGACCGAATGTCTGCGGACGTTTCTTCTCGTGCGCACTCGCCGAGCAGGCTGCGCACGTTGCGATCATCAACGCCGCTGGAAACAATCTCACGTTCGCCTCCCTCATCGTCTAGCGATGGCAGCAAGAGTCCTTTTCGCCGTTTCGAGCACCTTCTCGGCAGGAACGTAGAGGAACTGCGCCTCCTTGTCGATGAACCGCTTGATCAGCCAGGGGCATGCGACGCGATCCACATTGCCGCCGGCCCTCGTGACCCAGAGCATCTATTTCCCCTGAAATCGGAGTTTCAGTGCGTCGGACGCCTTGTCCATATCTCCCGTGCGGTCATGTGCGGAGACCGCCATCTTGTACGTGCGGCCGGTGTCGAACCGGGTGTCGTCCTCATGGCCGGTGTCGCGTTTTCGCTCCAGTTCGAGGGTCCACCATCCGTCGGCCCACGTTCCCTTCGCCCGCACGTCGGCGGCGCTTCCCGTCGGAGTGCCGGGCAGATACTGCGGCACGCTCGCATCCCCCTTCGCCTTCGGAGCCGGCTGCTTCTTCTCCACGGTGTCGCCCGCATCCTCCGGACGCGCGATCCAGATCTCCTTCCCGCCGCGGTCCTTGCGGGAGTTCGCCTTTCCCTCGGGCTTGGCGCGAGTGTACCGATGCGTCCGGTCCATCGCATAGCCCTGCGGATTCGTGCGGGACGCCTTCCACTGCCAGACGTCCCACACCGCTTCCTTGCCGGAGAGCATGTCGGCGTCGAACTCTCCGCTCAGCTCGAAGGCGAATGCGAACATGTCTTCTCTTTCCGGGCCATCGACATAGGCGTTCTTCTCGGCGCTCCACGTCCACGGCTTGTGCGCCGCATCATCTTTCGTCTCATCCTTCCACCGGACGAGGAAATAGACGTGCGTGTCGGTATGGACGGATTTCAATATGGCCTGCGTGGACCTGCCTTTGTCCGGGGGCAGCGGCCGAGTGACGGTGATTTCAAGACCGGGCGCGTCGCGCCATGCCGCGTCGTCGGCGACGCCGTCGATCTTCGGTGCCGCGGAAACTCGGGCGGACACGACTTCTTTCTCTTCCTGGACGAAAGACAGCAGAGCGAGCATCACAAACATTTCTCCTCCTAGAATTGGATCTGAACCTGCACGATGAGAGAATCTTCCTTGTCGTGCGTCACTCCCCGGACCGCAATCTCTTCACCGTAGATCGTGCGAAGGACGTTGATCTTCACTTTTACGAACTCGTTCGCGTACCAGTTAACTCCAACCGTGACGGTATCGATCACGTCGGGGAACGCCGAGAGGAACGGGGCCAAGTCTCCATCGAGATCCAGCCTCGACCATCGAGCGACGACCTGCCAGCCACCGACGCCCGGCTTGAGCGCGAATGGGTCGGCGGGCCTGACGCCCTTCCAGGTTTTTTCCTCTCCCGTAATCAGCCATGACGCCTGGACATACCCTCCGATCAGATCGGTTGTGATGCCATTGATCTCCTGGCGAACGAGAATCAACTCGGCCGACACGGCGAAGGGGCCTTCGAGGAAGGCGACCTCGGCTCCCAACCGAAGGCGGTCGCCGTCCAGTTCGGTGCCCGAAACGTATTCTCCCCACGGAACTCGGGCTTCCGTCTTGAGCTCGTTCCCGCCGAGGTCGATGTCCTCCCGGCCGAACGTGATGGACCCGCCGAACTGCAGCCCGCGCCACGGATGGGCCACGAGTCGTACGGCCACGTCCTTGTCGCTGGTCGTGTCGTCGCCTCCCGTACCATTGTAGAACCCCAGCCCGTATTCGAGCCACCCGAACCGGCCCAGGATCGTAATCCCGTGATCCTCGGCGGGGACGAACTGGTTCAAGATGGAGAAGTTGATCATGTCCATGTGGCGCAGGCTGGCCATCTCCTCCAACGAGAAGGGCTCTTTCATCCGGCCGAAGAGGAACCGGTGTTCCTCGATTCGGAATCCGACCCAGGCCTCCTCGAGCTCGACGCCGTCGCTCGAGAACTTCGGCTCGATGTGGAACATGAACCGCTCGAAGAAGTCGCCCGAAAACTCGAGACGAATTCTCCGGAGATCGAATTCACTTTCGTGAGGTCCTCCCGGCTCGAAGAAGACGCCGTTCACCTGGAGGAGCCCCTCCACGGTGAATTTCAGGTCCTTTGTCTTGATGAAGAATCCGCCGTCATAGCCGGCTTGCACGTCCGGCTTCGGCGGTTCCTGCTGGAACATCCAGACCAGGAGCATCATCATTTGGCGGCGACCCCGGAGATCTCGAGGTCATCGAATTCGGTCACCGAATCCGCCTTCGTCCAGAGCCCGACCCAGCCTTCGCTGAAGGACTTGTCTTCGTGATCGATCAGGAGCTTCCCGTCAAGGTACGCCTGGATCTTGACGCCCTTGGCGACGACGCGGATCGTGTGCCAATTGCCCAGGGCCGGCGCCGAGACCTTGGTCGATGCGATTTGACCGCGCTTGCCGTCTTTCACGGTGTAGAGGCGAAAGTTGGTTTCGAGCGCGTTCGCCCGCACGAGAAAATGGTTTTTCTCGTCCTTCGCGCGGAAAAGGAGGCCGCCGCTCGCGTCCTCGCTTCCCGAGATGGGCTTGAACCGCACCGTGACGTCCACGTCCGAGAACTTCGTCTCTTCCAGGAGGGCGACGTTGAAGGCGTTGTCCTTTGAAGTCTGGGCGAGCACTCCGGATTTCCTACGTTCCCACGAGCCGGAGGCGAATCGCCATTTCGGATTGTCCTTCTCGAAGTCCTCCTTGATCGTCACCTTGTCCTGGGCGGTGATTGAAAGCCGAGGAGTATCGGCCGACGGCGCATTGGAGTCGCATGCCGAGAAAAAGAAAAGCGAGACCACGAGTTTGTGCATCGTTCCTCCCTCACTTGCCGCGCGGATAGATCCGCAGTTCTTTTGGGATCCCGAACTCCTTGGGCAGTCTTTCCCCTTGCACGAAGGGCCTGACTTGGCCCTTCGCGCCGATGACTTCCACCTTCCAGTAGTCCACTCCCGTAATGGTCGCACCCCAAATTGCGTCGGTATTGACGCAGACGAACTCGACCTGCACCGGCCCGACCGTCTGAACCGAATGGGCTTGTACGGGAATGACGATGGGAGCGGGTTTCTCTTCGCCCCGTACAAGCTGAGCCCGGTCGCGCAACTCGGCGTCATCGGACTTGGCGGCGAGTTCCAGTGCCGCTGTGAGAGCCTCCTTGAGTTTCCGGAGATCCTGCGTAGCCTTCTCTCTCACGTCGATGTCCGGATCGGCCAGCGACCGGGCCCTCTGCTGGAGCCATTCGAAGGGATCTTCTTTGAGTCGCAACGTCTCCCACTTCGAGGCGATGACCCGCATCTGCGTCTCCAATTCGCGCGGCTTGTGCGACCGCGCAACCTCCGGCGCCTTTCCGGACGGATCCAGGAAGAGAAGATCCGGGGCCCGCCCTTCCATCTCATACTTCTTCCGAAGAGAGCCGTCTGCGTCACAATCGAGCCACACCGGAACGAACGACCTGGAGGCATCGACCACGCCTTTGTCATAGACGGCTCCTTCCCGCTCGAAGCCCGTGCAACCAGGCTCGAACTGCCGGGTCGTACGGAAGTAGAGCACGAGAGGCCTTGACTCCGTCCGGGCCATCTCCAGGGCCTTCGGAAGATCCGTCCACCATTCGATCGCCTTCTTCTTCTCCTCCTGCGGGACGAGCAGGTTCGAAACCAGGCCGAGCGTCATCAGCACGATCATGAGTCTTCTCCTATCTTTGATCTCTGCTCATGAATACGCCCCGCGGGCCCAGTCCGCTACTTAAGCTTTCCTTACTTCGCTGTAAGGTACTTCCCGCGGGCGGGCGCAGATCCTACAGTAGGGACGGATGAAGATCCTTATCATCGAGGACGAGAAGAAGGTGGCGAGCGCCCTCCGGCGCGGGCTGGAATCCGAGCACTACGAGGTCCGAATCGTGCTTCCTCGTCCAGCCTGATTCGCTCTGTCGTCACACGGAGGCGTGTCCCGAGTTGTCGATTCCATCGCCGGCTGCGTCACCGCGCGAGATGTGCCCATCGACGGTCCTTTCGATTCCTGCCGTGGCCGAGCTGCGCGATGGCATCACGGGCGGCACGCTCGGCTGCCTCCTCCGGCGATAGCCCGTCCTCCGTCGCCATTCTGGCCTGCACCGACGAACGCGTCGTCCCGCAGGCCTTCTTCGATCTCCCCCTCGGCAAGATCTACTGCGTCCGGCTGGCCGGCAATGTCTGCACCGCCGAGGTGGCGGGAAGCCTCGAGATCGCGGTGGTCCGGCTGGGGTGCCCGCTCATCGCGGTCCTGGGCCACACCGACTGCACCGCGGTGCGGATGGCGCTCGCGCGGGAACCGCTCGACGGAATGGCGTACGAAGTGGCGCACCTCGACCGGCGTCCCTCGAGCATCGAGTCTTTCCCTGCTCCCGGTCCTATCGAATTCTCGGAAGGGGCTTATGGCAAGAGGCGCAAAACTTCGCGCCCCGATCATTCTGCGTCTTGCACCAAGCGCAGGAGATTCTCCCGCGGAGTGCGGCCCCTCGCGTCAACTTCCCATCGCGAACGCCGTCCTCCTCATCCACCGCGACCAGAAGAGCCCGGAATTCCCCCTGCTCGACGACCCCTTTCTCGACCAGAAGCCGGAGGAGGGTTTCGTTCACGAGGGTGAGACGAGCGATTTCCTCTTGCAACTCAGCCGTCCAAGTAGCCAGATCCCTCGTTTTCCCCCGGGATCGGCGTAACTGATCGGAGATTCCGTTACTCCGTTCCTCAAGCCGATCAATGTCCGAGCGTTGGAGCCACTCACTGTCGAACAAGTATTTCCAAACCGACATGCCGGTCCTCCTGATGCGACCGACGGAGTAGACCACGCCTGAAGAGATGCAGCACGTCCACAGACATCCGCTCGGCGGAGGCCAGATAGGGTTCACAAGATCGAGCGGGGGTCCGCTTGGTGAATGGCCCCCGCCGGTGGAGCGTCATTTCCTCGTGACGAGTTCCTCCACCTCCTGGATCAAGTGCTCGTCGAAGCGCCCAAGATCCTCCTCGGGCTCTCCCTCCTCCGGATCGATTCGATAGAGAACTCCCCGCGCATCCGTGCAGAAGAGGGTCAGTCCCTCGCGCTCGAAGAGAGGGACCAACGCCACTCCCCAATCCCTACGGACTTGGGAGGCTCTCCGAAGGTGGAACTGCCGCCAGGAATGTCTTAGGATGCCGCACCTCGCTGACCGGAGGATTTCATGAACGCATTCGCCCTGTGCGCGCTCGCGGCGCTCCAGTCCGATCCCACGGTGGAAGAGGTCATCCGAAAGATCGAGGAGAAGACCGCGGCGGTCCGTCATCTTACCGCGGACATCGAGCTGGACACGGGGAGCTCCGACGAGCTCGCGCTCTCCATCGGAGGTCGCATGGAGTTTTCTCGAACGAACGGACTCCGGCGCCTCTGGTGCCTGTGGGCGCGATCGGAAGGGATGTTGCTCCTGGACCAATACTTGGGCACACAATCCACCTACGTAAAGGGCCTCTTCGCCGGTTCGCGGGAGGGCAGCCTCTTCATGACCTGCCGAATGGACAAGGTCCCCATGGCTCACCTCGGATTCGTCCACTCGATTCTGCTGTTCTTCGGCTTGGACACGGTCATGGCCGACATGGCCCTCTATCCCCGCGCGATCGAGCGTTGGAGTTCCTCCCCCCCTCGCGCTTTTCGTCGAACCGAAGACGGTCGAGAGAGGCTCGTGCTCCAGGCTACGACCACCCTCTCGACATTCACCTCCATGACCATGACCTACTCGTGGTTCTTCGACGCGACCACCGGACGTCTCGAGCGTCTGGAGGTGGAGACGGAAGGGAAAACGATCCCCGTCCGCCCGCAGTCGTATGTCAAGATCCAAGGCGTCGAGATTCCGGAGAGGGTCGAGTTCCAAGGTTTCGCGGAATCCCCTTTCGGACGCGGCCTCGTCCTTACCCTGCGAAACGTCTCCACGGCCGGCGAACCGAAGTCTCCGGAATGGATCTCCGACGCCGCTCTCCCCGCCTGGCCTACCGAGAAGACGCAGGAGCTTCGGGACCGCCTCAAGCGGGATCCTGGGAACGCGACCGTAGCGCTGCAATTGACCTGTGCCGCACTCGCCGAGGATCTCCCCGATAAAGCGGGATTCAAAGAGATGAACGTCGAGATTTGCGGAGCTCTCGAAAAGGCCGTTCAGGCGGGGAATCCATCTCCGCTCCTGCTCACCGCCCTCTACTGCGCCTACGCGACGAAGGAGGATTCCGCCGCCGCGGAGAAGATCGCGCAGACCGTGCTCGAGAAGAAACTCCCGTGCCCGGAGACCCTGGCGCTGCGTTCGTGCCGGCTCCTCAAGGATCGAAAGTACAAGGAGCTCGCGGAGTGCGCGGCGCTCCTGGAGAAGGAGGGGACGTATCGAATGCTCTCCGGTCCTCTCCTGTTCTCCTCGCGAGTCGCGGAGGCCGCGGATGCCAAGGCCGTCCTCGCAGTATTGGCGGAAACGCTCTCTCCTCTCTCGATTCCCGCCCGTCTCCGCCTCTTGGCCGAAATCGAACCTCCGCCGGCCCGCCACGGCAAGGGCGGAGAGGGTCTCCTCGCCTCCCGACCCGCCGATTTCCTGGCGGCCTTGGAGGCTTCGGGGAAACCCGAGGCTCTTTTGCTCGTAGCGCGGGTGACCCACCGAGCCGGGAGAACGAAGGAGGCGACAGGCTTCTACGCCAAGCTCGCCGCGAACGCCGAGTATCGGCCGCATCTTCTCCGCGAATTCCAGATGTTCTGCACCGCGGCCAAGGGAGACGCCCTCCCTCTGCTGGAGCTCGTCGTGGACGACCTCAACGAACCGCAGGTCCTCCTCTCCGCCGCCGATGCGTGGTTCGAGGAGAAAAACCCCGAACGGTATGAGCGCGTCGTGAAGAGGGCGCTCGAGATTCTCAAGAAGGAGAAGGAATCGGGCTCCAGGTCGAAGCATCAGTATCGGGATCCCCAAGCGCTCAAGCCCCTGCTCAAGAAGCTCGTCGACGCGAGCCGCCTGGCGGAGGCGCGCGAGCTTCTCCTGGCCTTCGCCGACCGAATGAATGCGTCGAGTTTCCTCTACGACGAAGGCAACACGCTTACGAAGATCCTCCCCGACGACGATTCCAAGTATGAGTTCGTGAGGATGGCGGGACTGCAGTCCTACAGTTTGCAAAAACTCGCACTGACGCCGGCGACCGTGTTTGCCATCATTCAAAAACGGCTGGCCGTCGATTCTCCCGACGAGGTGGACGTCGAGGCCTTGGGGGCGTTCGTGACGGACTTCCAACTTCGACAGGCGGTGAAGATCGAGGTCGTAGTCACGCTCCTGGAACGGGCGGTGACGGCCCATCCGAAGCGGGCGGAATTCCACGAACGGCTCGGCGACGCGCGCCTCCTGGACTCGAAGTTCGGCGCCGCTGCCGCCTCCTATCGGGAGACTTTGCGCCTCGACAAGGAATCGAAGCGCGAGGATCGGAACTTCGGGGGCCGAGCCGTGTCCGCGACCCATTCGGTCAAGAAGGAAGGAACCGGGCCGGTCGAAAAGCCGTTCGACCCCTCGCAACCCCTTATCGCAAAGTTGGCGCGGGCGCTCCTCAAGGACAACAAGCGCGACGAAGCGCTCGCCGCGGTCGAGCAATACCTCAAGGACTTCGACGAGAAGGGATGGGAGCCGGCGTGCGAGGCATACGAATTCCTGGACCAAGCCGAACCGCTCATGGCGCTCCAGAAGAAGATCCTGCTCTCCAAACTGGCCAAGCTCAACCAGCGCTCCTGGGAAGCCCGAAACGCACTCGACATCGCCGTCAAGCTCGGCCGGCTCTACCTTAAGCACCGGCGATACGAGGAGGCCTACGCGGTGAGCGAACATGCCGTGGAGCTTGCAAAATCCAATCAGAACGATCCTCAACTCCTCAAGTCCGCCGAGGAACTTCGTACGGAAGCGGTGAAGAACTTCGGCGAAGACGACCTCGTCGCGCGCTTCCTCAAAGGGACGTTCCCCGCTCCCTCCGAGGAGACGAAGAAGCGCGTGGCGGAGCGCGTCGCCCAGCTCGAGGACGAGGCGGTCGTTTCCCGGCAAGAAGCGGAGGAGGCGCTCCGGAAGTTCGGACCCGAAATCGCGCCGCTCCTGGCCGAGGCCATGAAGGCCCGGTCCGGCGAGGCCCAGACGCGGCTGCGGGCGATCCTTCTCGACTACGCACGGAAAGATCTTCGAGATCGATTCCTGAAATCCTGATTTCTTGACCTGGCGCAATTTCGTCTCCTCCGGGTGACAGTCTGGGCCCTCCACTTGGGGAAGAGACTCTGGGGAAACCATGAAGGCAGGAATGGATATCAAGGTGTAATCGATTGCCTGGTCACACTTTGACAGTCCATTCTTGGCTTCGGGGCTTCCTTATCGATTCTTTTCGGGAAAGTGCAAGGAGCGTTCGCGGTGGTACCCAGAGCCGAACCGAGTCGATTTTTTCTGAAAGACCGGTACGGAAAAGCAAGTAGAGAAGGAACGGAGAAACATCCATGACGCTGGCCATGTGCCTCGCCCTAGCCCTGCAGGAGCAGGAACCCCTCAAGAGACTGGAGTTCCTCGTCGGGTCGTGGGTGAGCACCGGACGGACGAAACACGGGGACTTCGCGAAGGAGGCGACCTACGAGTGGTGCCACGGCCGACATTTCCTTCGGGCCACGGTCGCAATCAAGTCCGAGGGAAAGGCGATCTGGAGCCATTCGGGGATGATCGGCTGGGATGCGGAGAAGACGAAAGTGGTCGCCTTCTACTTCGGAACGGACGGCACCCTCGGATGGAGCGAAGAACCCGAGGCTCCGGCCATGGATACTCTTCTCCTGGAGGGGTACGCCGCCGGACTCAAGGAACCTCGCAAGGATTTCCGCGACCGCTATCGAAAGATCGATGCCGATCGGGTCGCTTGGGCCGACTTCGAGAAGAAGGACGGCAAGTACGTCGAGTGCTGCACGGGAACGTACGAACGCCGAAAAGAAGCGATCGTCGAAGAGACCGCCTCCTCCCCCGGGGAGAAAATGAAGGCTCTTGAATTCCTCGTGGGCTCTTGGACCGGCACGGGCGAGTTCGGAGAAATGGGGACAATATCCGAGGAGAACTCCTTCTCCCGGATCCAGGGCGGGAACTTCCTCCGAACGACCCAGCGCGTGACGGCCGGAGGGAACGTCCTATACACCTCGACAGGAGTGATCGGCTGGGATGTGGAGAAGAAAAAGTACGTGTGGTTCCATTTCGGGATGGAAGGCGCGATCGGCTGGGCCACCTTCGACGCTCCGGAGAAGGGGGCCTTCACCATCGAGGGGGCGCTCCGAGGAGATCCGGGTGTACGGGAGTATCGCGTGAAATACACGGAGCTCGGAGCCGATCGGTACTCGTATGCGATGGAAATCAAGCGGGAGGATCGGTGGACGCCGTTTCTGAGCGCTTCGTTCCAACGGAAGAAATGAGGTAGGGCCATGTTTCTCGTCGCGGCAACGACTCTTCTCCTGTCCCAAGAGGGCGAGAACTACCCACACCTGAAACGGGTGGAGTGGGTGGTCGGAAGTTGGACGGGGCATGGAAACGCGCCCGGCTTCGGAGCGTTCGAGGACGAATTCGTGCTGGAGTGGACCTACGACAAGAACTTCATCAAGAGCACGTACATCATGAAATCGGGAGGAAAGGTCATCTGGACCGACACCGGGTTCCTCGGTTGGGACGGCGAGAAGAAGAGAATCGTCGGGATCAACTTCGGAATGGACGGCACGATCGGGTGGGGACGCGAACTGGAAAGCGAGAAGGACACGCTCGTGGTCGAGGGACGTACGGCCGGCCCCGTCGTGAAGGAGGAGTTCCGCGCCGTCTTCCGGAAGACCGGCGAAGACACGATGACGGTTTCGTGCGAATTCAAGAAGAACGGGAAGTACGGCAACTCCTGGCCGGCCATCAAGTATGACCGGAAGAAATCGGAGCTCACCAAGGTCCCGGACGATCCCAAGGCACGATTGAACTACGAGCATCTCAAGGGACTGGAATTCCTCTCGGGTCGTTGGACCGGGAAGGGAGAATCGGTCCAAGGGGCGTTCGACTTCGAGACCTCTTACGATTGGGCGCTCAACAAGAACTTCCTCGTCACGACCGGAACGGCTCGGGCCATGGGGCAAGTCGTTTGGACCGGAACGGCCTGGATCGGGTGGGACGTGGACAAGAAGAAGATCGTTTGGATCGGCTTCAGCCACGATGGCACTCTCTTCGTGGGCGAGGCCGTCGAGACGAAGGAGAAGAACACGCTCGTGGTGGAGGGCACGGCAGGGACTCAGAGGATGCGACGGACGCTCCGGCGCACGGAGGACGGACTCTCGCTCCTGATCGAACGCGACCAAGAAGGCGCCTGGGTGACGGACAAGAAGTTCGCGCTGACGAGGGCCAAATAGGTCCTATCTCAGGGTGCGGATGAGTTGTTCGATCTCCTCGCGATAGGCGGCCTTGGGCGGCGCCAGGCGGAGCGCCGCCTCCGCGTCGGCGAGCGCCTCGGCCCGCTCCCCTCTCAGCGCGCGAGCCAGCGCGCGGTTCTTCCACGCCATGGCGAATCCAGGAGAAACCCGGATCGCTTCCGCGTAATCCGCGATCGCGCCCTCCAAGTCCCCTTTGGCGGCGCGGACGTTCCCGCGATGGTTTAGGGTTAAAGCGTCTCCCGGTTCGAGTTCGAGGGCTTTCGTGTAGTCGGAGACGGCGCGGTCGAATTCCCCCAGTCTCCACAGGATCTTCCCCCGCGTCGACCACGCGGGCTCCCCGAGCTCGAGGGCTCGATCGGCGTCCGCGAGCGCCTTCCGACGCGCTTCGACCGACTCCCGAGAGAGCGGGGCCGATTCCGCCTTCCAGAAGAGAGCTTCCGCGCGGAGGGCATGGGCCTCGCCCAAACCTCGATATCGGTCGATGGCCTCGCCCGCTTCCTTGATCGCTCGTTCGTATTCGCCGAGCCAAGTCGCCAGGAGCGCAAGCGAGAGTCGCGCGCGCACGTAGAGAGGCTCCCGGTCGATGACCCGCCCGAACCCCTCGCGCGCCGCATCCCATTCCCATCGCATCCGCGAGACCTCGGCCCGGCCGAACTCGGCGTCCACCTCCCGGAAATAGTCGCTTCGTCCCACGCGGGCCGAGAGGTCCTCGATCGCCTTCGATCGGAGCGCCCCCAGTTCCGGACGGTGGGACTCGAGCTCCTCCGGAGTGGGAGCCCCTCCCGTCGTCGGTCCACGGCCGGCAAAGGTCATCTGGACCTTGAGGAGCGCGGCACCGTAGAGGTCCACGTGGAGCAGCCCTCGCTCGAACCGCGCTTCTCCGAGATCGGGATCGAGCTCGAGCGCGCGATTGAGCGCGGTCATCGCTTCGCTCTTCCGCCCCCGAGCTCGAAGGAGTCGCCCCAGGAAATAGTGCGCCTCCGCCATCTCGTGACGGGAGAGAAACTCGCGGCAAGTCCGGATCCCTTCATCGAGACGCTCCCGGGAGCGTCCGACCTCGCCTCCTCGACCGTAGCTGTCTGCGTCGCTCAGAATGACGGAGACGCGCGTCCACAAGGCGAGGGTCCGGCGGGTGCGGATGAGGCTGGGAATCAAAACCGCCAGAGCCGTCGTCAACGCCCCCAATCCCAACGCCCCCGCCACGAGCACGGCGCGGCGCCGAGCGAGTCCCTTCCGCCAGCGCGACCAGGCCGACGGTGGGCGAGCGAGAACGGCCTTTCCCGCCAGCCACCGCGACAATTCCTCCGCGAAATCATCCGCGCTGCGGTATCGTCTCGTCGGATCCTTCTCTATCGCCCGCAACGCCACGGCTTCCAGCTCCCCAGGAACGTCCGGAACGCGGGCAGGCTCCTCGTTCACGATCTTCCCGAAAAGCTCGATCGCCGCTTCCCCGGTGAAGGGAGGTCGTCCCGCGAGCATCTCATAGAGCATGGCCCCGAGGGCGTAGACGTCGGTGCGGGGTCCGATCTCCCGCACCCGGCCCTGGACCTGTTCGGGCGCCATGTAGAGGGGTGTTCCCAACACGGAACCGCTGCGCGTCAAGGCGGTCTCGCCCGCCAGCCGCGCGATCCCGAAGTCGGACACCTTGGCGACGCCTCCCGAGAGAAGCACGTTGGCGGGCTTGAGATCCCGATGGACGATTCCGTGCGCATGGGCGTGCTGAACGGCGCGGGACACCTTCTCGAGAATCGCGACCCGAGAACGGAGGTCGAGTCCCGGCAGCGCGCGATCGAGAGGTTCCCCCTTCACGAGTTCGAGGACGAGAAACGTTTCGCCCGCGTCGAACACCGGAACGATGTGAGGGTGAGAAAGTCGTGCCGCCGCTTCCCCTTCGCGCCGGAACCGAGCCCGTTCTTCCGGACCGATCGGGAAATCGTCCCGAAGGACCTTGAGCGCCACTTCCCGTCCGAGGGCGCGATCCCGGGCGCGGTAGACGACGGCCATCCCTCCACGCCCCAACTCCCCGAGGATTTCATAGCGTTCCGGGAGACGCCCACGCTCGTGTTCGTTCAACCCCCGAAGGACGCGGTCGGGATTCGGCTCCGTGCTCATTTTTCGTGGAATGTCCGTTCCGGAGAGGCAACAAGAGATCGCCCACGGGAATTATACGGGAGAAGTCCAATGGTGCGGAGCGTCCTCTCCGTCCTTGCCGGGTATGCGACAACGGCCTTGCTCGTGGTCGGCGCGCATGCGGGGCTGGCGAGCCTCCTTCCTTCGTGGTTTCCGCTTCCCGGAACGGGGCCGATTCCCGCAAAAGCGTACATTCTCGATCTCGCCCTCGGATCGCTCACGGCGCTGGCCGGGGGATACGTAACCGGATGGCTCTCGAAACGGCGGCCCGTGCGACACGGGTTCGCCTTGGCGGCCCTCCTTCTGGTGCTCGGAGGCGCGAACTCCGTCCTTCTGCGCGGGTCGCAACCCCTCCTGTATCTCTTGGCTCTTCCTCTCGCAGGCGCGGCCTTCGCGACCGTCGGAGGATGGCTCCGTTCCGAAACCGACTCACGAGCGGAATAGCGTATGCCACTCTTCGTCGCGGTCCCGATCGTCCGCCGTCAGCCGCGAGAGTTCCGCTCGGATCTCGGCCCGAACCAGTTCTCGAACGGCGAAGAGGTGCCTCTTCACCTCCCTCTCCTCGAGGGCGAGCGCCTTGGCGATCTTCGCATACGTGATTTCGGACTCGCCGAACTCATACGATTCGTACACTCGAAACGCGAGCGGATCGCACGAGGCGCGCACCCGCTCGACCGCCTGGCTCACGAGCTCCCGCACCCATCCTCGGTCGAACGCGGCATCGGGATCCGTTGCCGCTGCTTCCGGCAGCTCGACCTGATCGAGCGGAACGATCGTCGCGCCGCCCCCGCGCTTGAACCGTCCCATCGCCGTTTCTTGATGCCCGACAAAGCGACGGAGAAGCGTCTTCAGGAAGGCTCGAAAACCCCCGCGCTCGGGTTCGTACCTCCGGAGCGGCTCGTCCTCGAAGAGCCAGGTGAAGAAGGCCTGCGCGAGATCCTTCGCATCCTCGTTGGATTTGGCCCACGCAACGCGGGCGTAGAGGTAAACGGGGCGCCAATATCGCCGGCACAAGTGCTCGAGTCCCTCGCGATGACGGTCCGGATCCCGCAGGCGCGAGATCATCCCCCACGTCGTGTCCGGGAAGGAACGATTCCCGCCCCCGAGGCTGGTGTCGGCTTTCTGGCGTCGATCGGGAAAAGACATACAATGGGTCGATTCAGTATAGCAAAAGGAGAATGATCATGGCGTGGTTCGCGATGGCGCTTCTTGTGGGAGTTCAGGAGGAAATGGGCGTCCCCAAACCGGGCCCGGAGCATGAACTCCTGAAGTCGTTCGAGGGGACGTGGGATGTCGTCGGACGGTTTTGTATGGAACCGGAGAAGCCCCCGGCCGAGTCCAAGGGCACGTACGTGGCCAAGATGCGCTGCGGCGGATTCTGGCTCGTCGGCGACTACAAGGGCGAAATGATGAACACGCAATTCGAAGGTCACGGCGTACTCGGGTACGACACGAGGAAAAAGAAGTTCGTTTCCTCTTGGGTGGATTCGATGTCGACGCATTTCGGGACGGACGAGGGCACCTACGACGAGAAATCGAAGTCCTTCACATTCGTGGGCGAGGCTCCGAACGCGGCCGGAAAGATGGAGAAGTACCGGCAGGTGTGGTGGGTCAAAGGCCAGGACCGCTTCGACATTGTATTCTACTCCATCGGCGAGGGCGACAAGGAGACGAAGACGGGAGAGATGGAATTCCGGCGCAAGAAGGAGAAGTAGAATATGGCGAGGAGCGCACG
The DNA here is from genome assembly GCA_964526305.1 of uncultured Planctomycetales bacterium. Lineage (GTDB taxonomy): Bacteria > Planctomycetota > MHYJ01 > MHYJ01 > JACPRB01 > JACPRC01. The sequence continues at coordinate 17,777 of CAZGKV010000034.1, forward strand.
ACTCCGCCGGACGGAGTCGTCACCATAGTATCGATGAAGCGTCTCCTGTCCCTCCTGCTCCTGAGCGCGTGCCGGACCGTGGACGACGATCTTGCCGACCTCCGGGCGGAGCGCATCCGCCTGGAGGAGCGGCTCCACACGCTCGAGAGCGCGCCTATCTGGGTTTCCGAGGGCGAGCAGGCCTTCGACCGCCACATTCGGGACGACGACTCGAACATTCCGTCCTTCATTTACGACCATCTCTTCCGCAAGCTTCGAGATCGGAGCGCCGATTCCATTCGCGCGGAGACCTGCGAAGGATTCGACCTTCGCCGATCCGTGGCCTCGCCGGGAGAGTTTCGCGGGCGCTTCTGGCGCGTCACCGGCACCATCACGAAAATTTGGCCGGAGACGATCGACGACCCGGCCGCCCCGGTTCGCCGCGTCTTCGCCGGAGTCATCCACCCGGGAGGGGGTTCCCCGGTGTACTTCCATCTCCTGGAAAAGCCCGACATCCTGGAGCTGCGCTCCGATACCGTCGAAATGGACGGGCTCTTCGTGAAAGTCCTGCGGTTCGACGCTCCGGGCGGCCGGCGGATCGAGGCCCCCTTTTTCGTGGCGAAAACTCTCCGGAGAATGCTCTAGCGCTTCCGAGCGGTCTCGTCTATCCTCGCACCCCTCATGGCCGCCGCCGTATATGTCGTCACGGGAATCGCCGCGCTGTTCGCCGCACGGGAACTGTGGCGATGGTTTCGAACGCGACCATTTCGAGCGGACCGCAGGACCCTATTGCGGCTGGTCTTGGGAGCGATGGCCGTCCTCGGTTTCGGTTACTCCGTTCCGCGCGAAGCCCGGAACGCGATCGAGAAAATCGGGCCATCCTCGCCGCTTCCCCCCGATGTCTCTGCCTGCTCCAGTCTGATCGCCGAGCACGTCCCCTTCGGCCGCTCCGTGCTGGTGGTTCTCCCTCAAGCCTGGTCGCTTCGGGATCGAAAGTACCTGGAGACCAATCTCAACTACCTGGTTTGTCCTCTCCGGATCGACTACGCGGTGGACTCCAGAAAAGTCGCGCACGACTATCGTGACGTCGACCGCGCCACGGCAGGCTATTCGGATCCTCTTCAGTTCTTTCGACCGCTCTCGGCCGAGCGATACGACTTCGTCCTTGTCTTTCGTCCCGAACCTCCGCCACGCGGCTACGAGCGGCTAGACGAAAATGAGCGTGCGGTTCTCTATCGGAGGGGGCCGTGATCGGAGCGCTGGCCGCCATTGCGGCGCTGTGGCTTCTCGGGCGCGGCCTCCGACCCCGCGGCGCGGAGGAATCGACCGGGGAGGCCCTTGGGCTCGACTTCCTCTTCGGCGCCGGCCTCGGGAGTCTCGTCTTCTTCCTCTTCGCCCTTCGCTCGATCGTCTGGGCGTTCGTCGCCGTATATGGAACGCTCCTCGTATCCGTCGTCATCGAAGCCATTCGAGGGCGCGGACTCCCTCGGCTCCGATTCGAGCGCTCCGCGATGGCGGTGGCCCTCCTCCTCCTGGCGTCCGTCCACATTCTCCGCGGCTTCCGCGACTCGCTCGCCGGCGACGGATACGCGCACTGGGGATGGAAGTCGAAGGCGATGTACCTGACCGGCCGAGTCCCCACCGAGAGGCTCCAGGACCGGGAGCGATTCGGGTACGCGAATCCCGACTATCCGTTTCTCTGGCCCTCTCTTCAGACGTGGACCTATCTTCATATGGGCGAGCAGAACGACGAGGCCGTGCGCATTCTGGGAGCGGCCTTCCTCCTGGCTCTGGCCGGCGTCTTCGTGGGACGCTTGCGAATCGGAACCGTGGCCGCGCTCGCCGCGGCGATCGTCCTCCTCGCACCGCGTCAGTGGATTCGGTCGGGAGCGTCGGGCTTGGCGGAGCCCCCGCTCTGTGCCTATCTCTTCGCCGGTCTCGCGGCCGTAGCGGAATTCGCCGAGAGTCCTTCGAAGTCCGCCGCCGCTCGCGCCGGTTTTTTCCTCGGCTTCGCAGGTTGGACGAAAAACGACGGGCTGGCCGCGGTGGCCGTGGGTGGCATGCTCTTGGGGATTCTCGCGATTCGGAAGCAGGGTGGGCGCCCGGCCGCCGTTTCCATCGGCCTTTTCGCCATTGTCGTCATTTCCGTCCTCCTTCCCTGGGACCTCTACAAGCACGTCCACGACATTCGAGGCTATTACTCCATCGGGACGGCGCCCGTGTCCGAAGCCGGTGCTCGACTCGAGCTGATCGCCCTCAGTTTGAAAAGCAACGCGATGGACTTCCATCGCTGGCTCTTGATCTGGCCCGTCCTCCTCGTCGGGGTGACGCTGGCGCTTCCCAGCCTCCGCAGATCTGCCTCGGCGAGGGTCTATTTGCTGGGAGGGACGGGGATTTTCCTGTGCTATCTCGCCGCGCTCCTCCTTTCCCCGCTCGATCCCGGATGGCAAATTCCGACCACGATGCCGAGGTTGCTCATGCAAGTCGAGGCTCCCCTCGTCTGGTGCGTGGCGTTCGCCGCCCAGGAGGCGACCTTGGCTTCTCCCGCACGGTCGTGATACTCTCCTGCACGTGGAACGACTCTGGGCTCCGTGGAGAATGAGATACATCCGAGGACACGGCGACGGCGGTTGTTTCTTCTGCGAGTACCATCGAAAGCGCCAGGACAGGAAGTATCTCATCGTCCGTCGCGGACGGACGTGTTTCTCGATCCTGAACCGTTTTCCCTACAACACGGGCCATCTGATGATCGCCCCCGTAGCCCACAAGGGGACACTGCATGAGCTGGATCCCGACGAAATGCTCGAGCTGGTGGACGAATCTCGGAGAATGCAGCGAGGGCTGGATCGCTTTTTGCGCCCGCATGGGTATAATGTGGGTATGAACCTCGGCCGGGTGGCCGGGGCTGGGGTGTTGGGACACGTGCATCTGCATGTCGTGCCGAGGTGGGATGGAGATACCAACTTCATGCCCGTCGTCGGATCGACCAAAGTGATGCCGATGTCCCTCGGTGAACTCTATCGGGGATTGCGGAAGGCGCTCTCTCAAGAAAGGCCCAAGGGAGAGCGGACGCGTGCCGATAGGAAATAGGTGGGGCCACGACCGGGGGTTGCATGACGCGCATCTTGATCGCATCGTTCTGCTTCGTCGCGAGCACGACCGCGCAGAGTCAGGAAGTCCAAGTCACCCTTTCCAACGGTTCGATCATCCAAGGAGAGCTCCGCGGATTCGAGAACGGGCGCTACCGCTTTCTCATCGGCGGCGCCATTCAAGAGTACAAAGAAAGCGAGGTCGTGACGCTGACGCTCGTCGAGCGAGGGACCGACACGTCCACGACCGACGTCTTCGGATCGGCTCGGAAGTTGCTCCTCGGCAACGACGGCGTGCGCGCTTCCTCGGAATTCCACGCCCTGCTCAAGACGTTGTCGCTGAATGACCAGACGAAGCTCTTCGAAATCCTGCAATCGTCGCTCCAGAGTCGGATCGAAGAGGCCTTCGGCCACCAATTCGCGGAGGCCTTCTCCCGAATATCCGGTTTCACTCCCCCCCAGCGTCGAACCGCGAGCGGCATCTTCGAGGGGCTCGCCAAGACCGCGGAGAAGGGCAAGCGGTTCGGAGCGGCGTGGAGGCTGTTGCGAGCGGCGACTCGACTCGACCCCGATTCAGTAGAGAACTGGAAGAGCCGGCGTCTCTCCTCGGCCGAAAGCGATCTCGCTGAACGGTACAAGGCGGGCGACATGGCCGCCGCCATCGAAGCGGCGGAGGAGATCCTATCCCTGCAGCCGGGTCATCCGGAAGCGCTTCGGATCCGCGAGGACGCGCTCTATCGAAAAGTCCAAAAGGACCTCGCCGACCGCCCGAACTCCGCCCGCTCCCTTCTCGAGGAGTTCTTGCGGCAGGCGCGTCGCGAAGAGTTCCGCCGCTGGGCGGAGAGCGAACTCTCGAAGCTCCGCGATCAGTCCCCGACGAACCCGACAATTTCAACCGAACTCACTCGGTATTATCCGGTCGCCGTCGGTACGTTTTGGGAGTACAAGACAGGCGAGAAGCTCGGCGACAAGGAGATCGTCCAGCGTCTTCGGATCATCGACCTCCGACCGGAAGACGGGATCCACCGAGTCCACTTCTCTTTGGAAAACGTGTACGGAAACTACGCGGCGGGACGAAACTACCACGTGATCCTGTCTCCCACGGAAGTGGCGCCTCCGACCTCCGGCGATTCTCCGTCCTCGTTCCCGATGCTCAAGGCGCCGATCCGAGCGGGGATGTCGTGGGAATGGAGCGGACCGAACGGGAAGTTCGTCCGGCAAATCGCGTCCGTGTCCGACACGGTCGAGACGCCCGCCGGGAGTTTCCGAGACTGCGTCGTCGTCGTGTATACGAGCACCACGATGAAGGACGGACAGGAAGTCCGCCTGGTATCGCGGGCCTACTACGCCCCCGGAGTGGGATTGGTCCGCCTGGTGTACGACAATCCTACCTATCGGAAATTCAATCTCGAGCTTCTCAAGCGGGGACAAGAGTAGCCCCTTCGGTCGCGTCATATTTGTATGGCTCCCTTTCCGCGGCCTGTGCTATTGTCGTAGCTTCCCATGAAGAGACGGGCGATTCTCCTTCTTCTGGTGCCGCACGCCTGCGGAATACCGCTCGAGAGCGAGGGGGGAGAGTGGCAGGAATCGGAACCGTATCTTAAGTCGCGGGACGATCTTTGGTCGATTTGCCTCGCCACCCTGGACGCTCGGGGTTGGAAGCTCGAAGCCCAGAATCGAGACTCGGGTCGAATCGTGACGGCCTGGAAAACCCACATGAATCCGACGTGGCGGGAAGGGCACCGGGATCGGCTCGAGGTGGAGATCCTCGCCGTCTCCGGAACGCCCGATCGCCGGCATCGGGTACGGGCCAAGGCTCGGCGCGAGATAAACGACAACAGCCGTCTGCCCCAATCGGAGCGCGAGGCCGTCTGGACCTACGCCGGGGGGAACGACGACCTTCGCGATCAACTGCTCTATCTCATCAAGCTCAAGGCGAAGGGACCCGGGCTGGACGACTGACATGAAGCGCATCGCCATGCTGCTGCCGCTCCTGGCGGGATGCAGCAAACCCATGGAAGCCACGGTCCGAATCAAGGGCGAGGCGTTTCGGGCGATCGTGATCCGCACGCGCGAGCACTTCCGCGATTTGCCCCATTGGGATCCTCCCGGCGCCGGGCGGGCTTTCGTGGTGGCGTACCCGCGGGCCCGCTTTCAGCACTACGAGTCCAAGCGCGGCCGGTTCGACCTTCTCTTCACCGACTCCGCGGGGAAGGTCGCCGAGATCGCCTCCCTGGACCCCGCCCAAGAGGAAGGAGTTACCTCCTCCGTCGAAGTCACGCACGCCGTCTTTCTGTCGGCGGGAACGGCGGACCGTCTCGGGGTGCGCGCCGACGATTCGGTCGAGCTCAACGCCCCCCTGCGCGAGAATCTGCCCCCCCTCTTGTCCGTTCTCCGGGTCCATGGACACGAGGTGCGGGCCGAGATCGCTTCGACTCCGGAACAGCGCGCGCACGGTTTCATGTATTGGAAGCGACTCTCCCCCGACGACGGCCTGTTGTTCGTGTACGATCAACCCGAGTCGCAGGAATACTGGATGTCGAATTGCGCCATCGATCTCGACATCGCCTTTTTCCGTTCCGACGGGACGCTGATCAATGTGGTGGAAACGCGAAAGTGGCCGGACCCCAAGCAGGATCCGGGCAAGGCGGTTCGATCGCGATCCGATGGACCCGCGCAGTATGTGCTGGAAACGAACTTCGGGTGGTTCCGCGCCAAGGGATTGATCATCGAGGATGGTCATCCGAACGGGACGGTGCGGATGGAAATCCCGGCGGACGTACGGCCATGAAGGGATCCCGAGGGCTACTCCTGCTCTTGGCCGCCTGTGGCGGTCGATGCCAGAACGCCCCTCCGCAGGATCCGACCGTGACGGTGGCAGGCCGCACCTATCGGCTGGAGGTGGTCGCTTCCCTGCCGGCACGGAAGGCCCTTGCCGATCGCGATTTCTCCTCTGCCGCCACCCTGGTCCTTCAGGGACACGCGCGCTATCACCACTACGAGATCCCTCGAAAAGTGGACGCGCTCTTCTTGGATGAGGAGGATCGGATCCTCGAGATCGTGCGGCAGGAGGAATCGAAGAAGGGGGGGATCACCTCGTCCGTCGAGTGCCGCCGAGCTCTTCTGCTTCCGCCCGGTTCGGGGGCGCGAGCGGGCGAGCGCGTGACGCTGCCCTCGCTCAAGGTGGCGGGGGAGCCGGAGTCGACCCTCAAGCTGGACGGCCATGTCGCCCACACCGAGATCGCGCGCACGTGGGAGGAACGCACGCAGGGATTGATGTGGCGGCCGAGGATGTCGAAGGACGACGGGATGCTCTTCGTCTACGACAGTCCGGATTCCCGGCGCTTCTGGATGGGCAACACCCTGATCGATCTGGATATCGCCTTTTTCCGCGAGGATCGTTCGCTCATCAACGTCGTGGAGATGCGGAAGTACCTCGATCCGGCGGTGGATACCGGCGAGCGCGCGGCCTCGCTCGAACCCGCGATGTACGTGCTGGAACTCAACTACGGTTGGTTTCGGTCGAAGGGGCTGATCGACGCGGAGGGTCGGCCGGTGCGGAGGATCGTCTTCGAATGAGGTCCTCGCCGTGGACGATTCTAGTGTTGGGAGTGCTGGCCTTTGCGATGATCGCCGTGGGAATGCTCCTCACGCTGGGCCGGTTCCGATCCACGCCGGCGGGAAATCGGCTGAAGCTGGCGAACGAGATCCGGGAGAAGTTCCGATTCGATTCCGTCCGCGTGGACCGGGGCAAGGAAGGCAAGCACGAAACGATTTTCGTTCAGTATGAGACCGAAGTGCCCCTCTATGGCGACACGGCGGCCATGGAGAAAGAGATGCGCGACGTCGGTATCCTCGTCTTCGAGAAGTGCGAGCCGAAGGACAAGGAGGAGGTCGACCGCGTCCACGTGACCCGGCACGAGGTTCGGCGATCGGGATGCGATCGGAAGGTCTTGAGCCACGAAGTGACGGTCAAGAACCCGGAACTGGAGAAGTTCTTCGAGTGAAGCCATGATCGAGGTCTCCTCCGTCGATCGTCTGGTGCGAGAGTCCTGTGCCGAATTCGGCGATCGTCCCCTCCTCGTCTCGGCGGAGGACGGCAGTGTCGTCACCTTCCGCCGATTGGACTCGCTGGTCTCGAGGGCCGCCAACGTCTTCCGGAAGATGGGAATCCGTCCGGGAGATACCGTCTCTCTCTTTCTCCGAAACTCCCCGGGATTCTTCCCGCCGTGGCTCGGGGCCGTGCGATTGGGCGCGGTCGCCAATCCGATCAACTTGGGTCTCGAGAAGAACATCGAGCGCATCGCGTATATGGTGCGAAAGGCCCGCGCGAAGGTATTCGTGCTGGAGCGCGCGTTCGCCGAGACGGCCGCCGCGGTTCGGCGCGAAGTCCCCGAAATCCCGATCGTCATCGTGGACGATCCTGCGCGCTCCGACCTGGATTGGGACAAGGCGATGGGCGCAGCGTCCGATCGCTGTGAGACGGTCGAGGCCAAGCCCGAGGATCCCTTCCAGATGATCTTCACGAGCGGCACGACGGGGCTCCCCAAAGCCGTCGTCCAGCGCCACGAGATGGTGACGGACGCCTTCGCGCTGGCGCAAGACCATTTCGGATATCGCCCTACGGACACGGCGATGTGCGTCTTGCCCCTCTTTCACGTCAACGCACAATACACCAGCTTCTTTCCCTCCTTGGGACTCGGGGGTCGAACCGTCCTCTTCGAGAAGTTCTCGGCCGGTCGATTCTTCCCCACGATCGCCAAGTACGGCGTGAATCATGTGAGCGTCGTGCCCAGTCTCCTCACGCGGCTTCTCGCCCATGGGATTCCGGAGCGCTCGACGTTTCCCTCCTTGGAATACGTCATCTGCGGCGCCGCGCCGCTTACGGCCGAGCTCCAAAGGGAGTTCATGGAGAAGGCTCGCGTGCCGGTTCCGAACGGCTGGGGGATGACGGAGACCGGCTGCTGGGGATGTCACAGCGATCCGAAGGAAGTCGTGCCGGGGTCGATGGGAAGGGCGCTCCCGATCAACGAGATGAAGATCGTCGATCCGCAAACCGGGCGGGATCTCCCTTCCGGAGAAGTGGGAACCCTCGTCATCCGCGGGCGAAACGTGTTCCGCGAGTACTTCGATGCGCCCGAGGCGACGACAAAGGCGTTCCGGTTCGGCGAGGGATGGTTCGACACCGGGGACGACGTCCGCCAAGACGAGCGCGGGTACTTTTATTTCGTGGGCCGGGGGTCGGTGGACACGGGGAAGGTCGACGGCGAGTTCGTCAATTTCCTCCATCTCGACGAAAAGCTCTGGAGCCATCCCAGGATCCAGGAAGTCTGTTGTGTGGGGGTTCCCGACCCGATCCGCGGGACGGTCGTGGCGGCGTGCATCGTCCCCAAACCGCCCGGCGGGATCGATCGAAACGAGGTCCTGGCGTTCGCCCGCCATCAGGGGTTCGCGCGATGGGAGATGCCCGCCTACGTGCTCGTGGTGGAGGAGATCCCCAAGGGGGACACGGGGAAGATCCAGCGTCGGGTCATGACCGATCGCGCCGTCCATTTGCTCTCCCGCGAGGTCATCGACGACCGCCGATGATATAGAAATAGCCAGGCTATTTCTATATCATGATATAAAAGAAGCCTGGCTATTTCTATATCATGCATCGGACCTTGGTAGAAAGGGCTTGGCTCGCCCCGGTGCTCGCGTTCGCCATCGCGGGGGGGGTGTGCGCCTGGTCGCTGCGGCGGATGGAGATCGACGCCGGGACCAACATGCTCTTGAACGAGAACGATCCCGACCTCCACTATTACAATCGGACCCGCGCGGATTGGGAGTACGACGAATACACCATCGTCTGCATCACGCGGGACGACTGGTTTACCGAGGCTGGGATCCTCCTCCTGAATCAATTCACCGATGCCCTGGCCGCGATTCCCGGCGTCGAGAGAGTCACCGCAATCAACACCGTGCCCCTTCTCCGAAACGGCCGACAAGACGTCTTCCGTCTCCTCCGCGGAGAGATCGCCTCTTGGGACCTTCGGATGCCCGAGGTATATCGGGACCCCCGGCGCCTCGAGAAGGCCCGCGAGGAAATCCTGGGACACACCCAAGCGCTGGGCAATCTGGTGTCCGCGGACGGCCGAAATCTCTCGGTCCTCGTTTACCTGCGCGTCTCGGACGACGTCCGCCGCCTCGAGCCCGAATGGAACCGGCTCCACGGCGAGGAGGGGACTCCTGAGGTCCGCGCCCAGATCGGGTCGATTCGCCCGCACTACGAACGCGCGATCCGCGAGCTTCGCGAGGCTCGAACCGCCCACGTCCGGGAACTCCGCCGCACCTGCCGCGAGTGGGAACCCCGCTTCTCCGAACCGATCCGTCTCTCCGGCCTTCCCATCGTCAACGTCAATCTCGTCGAGCATGTCGATTCGGATCTCCGTACCTTCGGCGTCCTCGCGGCTGCGATGTTCGTCCTCGGCTTCGCCGTCGTCTTTCGAAAGCTCCGCTGGACCGTTCTGCCCCTGATCGCCTGCGCGCTCCCGGTCGTCCTCGTCTTGGGTGCCATGACCCTGGCCGGAAAGCGCATCACGGTCATCACCTCGAACATGCCGGTGCTTCTCTTCGTGCTCATGCTCCCCTACACCGTCTATTTCATCGAGCGCTGGAGAGAACTCCGTTCTGCCGATCCCTCGCTCGACTCCGCGACCTCCGCGACCCGCTCGGCCCGCGACATCTGGCTCCCCTGTTTCTACAGCGCCGCCACGACGATGGGCGGAACCGCCTCCCTCCTCACCAGCGGCATCAGTCCCGTGCGGACGTTCGGACTGATGATGACGATCGGGATCGCCCTCGGCCTCGCCGCGGTCTTCCTCTTTCTCCCCGCGGCGGTCCGCCCCCTGCGGCCTCTCTCCGTCTCGGCCCCACGCCGACGCGGGCCGCTTCATCTTCTGGCCCGAATCCCCCTCCGCGCGCCTCGCCTCGTCCTCCTCGCCAGCGCGGTCATCCTCGGACTTTCCGTCTGGGGCACGTCGAAACTCACCGTCGAAACCAAGTTCATCGACTACTTCCACTCCCGGAGCGAAGTCTATCGGGGCTTGGAGTACATCGACACCCGGATGGGCGGCACCACGCCGCTCGAAGTCGTCCTCCGGAGCGACCAGAAGCGACATCTCTGGTGCGCCTCGTGCGGGAGGATTCCCGAGACCCAGGGCGAAGGGAAGAAGCGCCGTTGCCGCTCCTGCGGAGGCGCCGTCACCGAGAATCCGGGATTCTTCGAAACCGAACAGGGCTTCGCCGCGCTCCGCGCCGTCGAGGAATACTTCCGCGCCGTCCCCGAAACGGGAAACGTCCGATCGTTCGCGACGCTCATCGCCGAAATCAGAAAGACCGTCCCCGCGAAGGACGAAGTCCTCGCGCGCGGAATTTCGGACCATCCTAAGGTCCGCGGACTCGTGCGGGAATTTTGCACCCCCGACTTTTCGACCGCCCGCGTCCTCATCCGAATGAAAGAGACGGCGCCCACGCTCAACCGAAAACGCATTCTCGACGGACTGGGCCTGCACCTGGGAGGCCGCCTCGAACTGTCCTCGCTCCGAGAACGACGCCCCACCGGAGTTTTCGTCCTCTACTCGAACATGCTCCAGAGCCTGATTCGCAGTCAAAAGGACACCTTCCTCATCGTCCTCCTCGCGATTTTCGGCATGCTCGTGGTGCTCTTCCGGAATCCCCTGCTCGCCCTCCTCGTGCTCCTCCCTCAGGTCCTTCCGGTTTTCGTCGTGCTGGGAACGATGGGATTCGCCGGGATCCCCCTCGACATGGTCACGACCATGATCGCTTCCATGGCGATGGGGGTCGGCATCGACCCCGCCATCCAGTATGCGGTCCGCTACCGGAGAGAATTGCGCGACGCGAAGACACCCGAAGAGGCGATCGAACGGACCCACGCCACCATCGGACGGGCCATCGGCATCGGAGGCGCGATCGTGTTCTCCGGATTCAGCGTCCTCGTCCTCTCGAAGTTCGTCCCGACGGCGTACTTCGGGATCTTCACCGGCCTGGCGGTCCTGATGGGAATCCTGGCCTCCCTCACGACCCTCCCCTCGCTCTTCGTCCTCCTACGGTACCCCCGGAATTGAGACGCGAAGGGGCGCCTTGAGCTCGGCATCGAATCCTCTCGCCACGTCCAATTTGGCCTGCAACCAGAGATGAACCCTCGAATGGGTTCCGACATAGGCCGTCGTCTCGGGAGGGAAAGCGATCTCGAACGTCACGTCCTGTTCCGCAGCCGAAGGATCCGGCGCGCGCAGGAACCCAGACGCAAGCTCGCCGGACACTTCCTCCGTCTCCCCCTCGGCCGAGGCATGCTCCGTGGAGTGGAGGGCGAGGGTGACTCCCCGGATCGCCTTCTTGGATCGGTTCACGATCCGTAGGCGTCCCCGAAGACGCTCGCTCGGCGCCAAGGGAGTCTCTTCCAGGCTGAGATCGAGCGAGACCGCGGCCGTGAGAATCCCCCCTTCTCGTTCCTCCCTTCGCTGATCGGACAAGACTCTCGCATTTCGCCGCACCACGGGGATCATCGCCTCGAAGGCCAGGTCGAATCCCAAAGGAATGTCGGCGTTCGCGTAGAGCCGATAGGCCACCGTCGCATGGTCCCCCGAGTAGCTTGGGAGCGCTCCCTCGGGAATCCGGAATTCGAAGGGATACTCGTGTCGGCCCCCCGGCATGATCGGCCAATTCTTCCGACCCAGGGCCCGGTTTAGGGCCTCCCCAACGGCGCGAACCCAACTGATCGGCCGCTGTCCGAACAGAATGTACTCCTGAGCCATCAGCTCTTCGCATTCCGAATAGGTCACGGTTCGTTCGTCGTCCCCCGACCCCTCCCGTCGCTCGATCTCCGTTTCCTCCGTTCCCGCGATCCCCACACGGATTCCGCGGAGCGGCCCCTCTTGCGGCCAGTCGAGGATCACCGTTCCCCGCACGGCTTCTCCCAATCCAAATTCGTCCCCTTCGATCATCACCCGAAGCTGTTTTCTCCGAGGCGCGAGTTCCGCTTCGATTTTCGCCAAGTCACACCGCTCTTGCCCGCGAAAGGTAACGCGGCCCAGCTCGCGATCGCCTCCAAGGAATATCATCCCTCCCGGACCGCTCCCGCCGCGGTCGAACTCGACCCCCGTGATTCGAGAGCGGGAAATCCTCTTCAGCGGGGTTCCGAGATAGAGCGCCTCCTCGGTCAGGATCAGCCATCCACTTTGCGCTTCGACGGCACGACGGACCCTTTCAGAGTTCCTCGCCACCTGCTCGAATTGCCCTCGAATTCGGCTCGGGATCCTCATTCTTCGGATTGTACCTCACGTTTGCTATTCTCACAACCCGATGCACGGATACTGGCTCTTCAAAACGGAACCGTCCGACTATTCGTTCGCGCGCCTCCAACGGGAGAGGCGCACCGAGTGGAGCGGAGTGAAGAATACCCTCGCCTTGCGACACCTCCGCGCCATCCGCAAGGGGGACGAAATCCTGATCTACCACACCGGAAGCGAAAAGTGCGCGGTCGGCGTCGCGCGCGCCAGGAACGACGCCGCGGACGACTCGGTGACGGTGGAAGCGCTCCGAGCCCTCCCGCGAGCCGTACCGCTCGGCGAGATCAAGGCCGATCCGGAGTTCGCCGAATTCGACCTCGTTCGGATCTCGCGACTCTCCGTCATGCCGATCTCGGATCGCCTTTGGCGGAAGATTCTCGAGAAGGCGAATCTCCCGCCGTCCTCCGAATGATCATCTCCGAAACGGCCGGCACGAGCGTGGGATGCGCCTCGATGAGGTCGAGGAAATCGGTGCGGTCCATGGTCAGAAGCTCGCTCTGCTTCACCGCCCGCACCGTGGCGCTTCGAGGCTCTCCCGTCAAGAGGGCCAGTTCCCCGAAAGTCTCTCCCGCTCCGAGGACGGCCACTTGACGTCCGGCGGAACCGACCTCGACGAATCCCGAACACACGACGTAGAAATGGTGGCCGGGGCGCCCCTCTCTGACCACAATTTCTCCCGTCTCCGCCGAAACCGGACGGACGATTTCGGCGAGAAGGCGCAGACGTTCGGAGTCGAGATCGGAGAAAAGGCGTACGGCCCGAAGGAAAAAGATCCGCTGCCATAGGGTAAGGTCTCCCGCTCCGGAAGCGGCGTGCGGTACGGCCTTCGAACCGAGCGAAACGAATGCGCGACTCGCTTCGAGCTCCTCCGGCGAGCGTCCTCCGCACCGGAGCGCGAGGGCCCGCAGCCACACGGCCGCCGCTCGCGGCCTTCGTCCGATGGCGCGATAGACTCCCTCCAGCGAAACGGCCGTCTCGTCCTCGCGTACCGTCGCGGACTCTCCCAGAATCGCCGCAGGGAGATTCGTCGGTTCGCCCGCCTCGAACCGAATCCACGATCCCTTCCGACTTCGATCGAGGGATGCGGCCATCACGAGCTCGAAGTCTCGTGCGCGCCACTCGCGAAAGAGGGAGGTCGCCCGGAGTCCGGATTGAGGAGGCTCGGGTACGTCCGGACGCCGTTCGAGGAAGGGTAACACCGTCCCCCGCCACTCTCCCGGAAGAGATTCGTCCAACGCCTCGAGGGCGAAGGCGCGCTGTTTCGCCTCCGGATCGGCCCACGAAAGCGAGATCCGTCGAAACGAACGATTCGGGTAGAGCAACGCCAGCAGCGTTAGGATACGGTCGACCGCCCATTCGAAATCGCGCGACGGGGGCCTCGCCAGTTCGGATTCGAGGGCGCGCCGCACGAGCCTCCGTTCCTCGTTCGTCTCCGCCCCTCTGGGCAACCAGGACTTGGCGGCCCGATAACGGATTTCCTCGTCGGGATCCTCCAGCAGCTCGAGAACTCCCGGATCGCGCATTTCGCCGAGGACGCGAATGGCCGGGGCGGAGCGCTCGGGATCGCGCGCGGCGTTCCGCAGCGCCGACCGGGCTTCGCCGCCCATCCCGAGCAGCGCTTCCCGCGCGGCGGGATACGCTCGATCGTCCAGGAGACAGCGGACGGCGAGTTCGGCCAAACGGGGAGTCGGCCGCCGCGCGAGCGCCTCCGCGACTTCCACCGAAGGACCGAGTCTGGACAAGTCGTCCCGGAGCCCTTCGTCCTCGGAGCAACCGATGACGTAGGCCGCTGCTCCACGAAGATCGCTCCGATCGGAACGGATCCACTCGTCGAGAATCGACCGTGCCGCGTGCGGACCATTCCGTTCCAGGAGCCGCGCGAGCGCCTCGCGTCGGATCTCCAGCTCCGGATCTTCGAGCATCGACGTCAGCTCCTCCGGCTTGGGCGACACGGCGCCGAAACGGAGAAGGCCCGCCCGCACCGAGGAGGATTCCCCCGCGGGAAGAGACCGAAGGAACCGGATCGCCTCGGGCACGGGCTCTCGCATCAGGGAGCGGACCGCCTCCCCTTTCACCCACGGATCCCATCGGGACCAGTGCGACCGCACGTGTTCGACCGTCTCCGCCGTACCCTGCCCCTCGAGAAGCTGAAGAGCGAGGCTCGTGCGCACCGGGAGTCCGCTTGCCAGCTGCTCGTGAAGAAGCCTCCGGACTCCGGCCTCGAGACCCTCGGGTTCCTCATATCCCTCGGCCAATCGAAGACGTCGTGAGTGGAGGGCCGACATCACTTCGCGAGAGTAGAGTCGGCGCGCCCCCCAGGCGCACGCGAGCGACAGGGCCGCCACGACCGGCACGCCCCAGACCAGGCCCGGCCAACGCCCCGCCGATACCAGAAGAACGGACGCCAATCCCACCGCCATCGGTTCCAAGGCCCCCCGCACGAGGGACGTCGTCTGACCGCGCACGGCGTCGGGAAGCGGCATCACCGCGACGAGAAGAACCGGCCGCACCAGATTCAGCCGGAGCAGTCTCTCGAGAGAGAACGCGAGGGCGGCAGAGCCGAGACCGGGAAGGAAGGCGGCGGAGCATCCCGCGACGAGAAGGACGATCGGATAGACGACCAACGACCATCCCACTCCGAATCGTCCCAGGATCGCCCTGGCCGCCGTAAGTTGGAAGAGGACGGCGCCCGCGCTGAGCCCCGCGCCGAGAAGCCCCAAGAGGCCGGCGATGCGCCCCGGAGGAAGTCGAGTCTCGCTCAGCGAGACCCCCAGTTGGAAACGCATCATCGTCGAGAGAAGCCCCGCCAGGAGAACGAAGGCCAAGAGCAAGAGCGCGAATCGCTGTCGGACAACCGCTCCGATCGGAGCGGTCGCACCCGGCGAGGACGTGCGACGGGAACGGGTATCCAGAAGAAGAAGGGACGCGCAGACAAGCGCGGCCGCGGGCCACGCCATCTCGGATGCGCCCAGCCGCGGAGCGAGCGCCGCCACGCAGAGCCCGGCCGCGATCGGTCCGAGGCCGCCGAGGGCGCCGATCGCCGGGAGCAATCTCCGGGCCGAACGCGCGTCCAGCGCGCGGGCGAGAAGCGAGGCGTTCTCGATTCCCAAAAGCACCCCGCACGTCTGGGCCAGGAGCAGGAATACGAAAGGCCCCGCTTCCGCGAGTACGAGGAGTCCGAGGCGAAGCGCGACGAGAAGAAGGGCCAAAGAGATCGTCAGGACCCGCGAAGAAATTCGCGGTCCGAGTCGGTCTCGGAGCAAGGCCGCCCCCGCCCCCAGGAGCGCCCCACCGAGATACACGTAGGGAAGGAGCGATGGATCGTAGCTGGCTAGGAACAGTCCCTCCGCTGCAACGGAGTAGAGCGTCGTCGCCGCGAGAATCAGGAAGAAGTGTCCGCCCAGCCGCGCAACGACGGGTCCCTCCCCGGGGCGGACAGCCAGAAGTCGCGCGATCACCGCGTTACTTCATCTCCTCGCGCTTCCAGAGGAACTTCTTGTACTCCCACTTCTCGAAGAGGGAGGTCTGATCGCGGAAGTGTTTCGACTCGGGGTTTCCCGACTGGCCGGGGGGAGCGATCGTCTCGGCCCGGGGACGCTCCGGACCGATCTCGACGGTCATCTGAAAGGTGCCCCGCCCTCCCTTGCTCTTCACCGGCGGAATCGCTCCCCGGAATCCGACGGTCGGGGACTTCCACGCCAATTTTTCCCATCCCGGTTTCAGCGCTTCCGTCAGTGCTTCTCGCGCCAGCTTTCGGAGATCGCGCCCCTGGATCCAATCGAATCCCAGTTTCACCGGGCAGCGTTCCCCTTCAAGAAGATACAGGAGCGGATCGGCCAGATAGCGCTGAAGTTCCCGATTCTCCAGGACGACGGGATCGAAAACCGCGCCGAAGACTCGATTCGTCATCGACCGGACCCAGCGCTCCACGATCGTGGGTCGGGGATCGCCCTCGACTTCGAGATGGTCCCACTTCGCGAGAAGCTCCCCCGCCTTCTTCGCGTCCGCATCCTCCATTCCGTTCGCCGCCTCGAGGATGAAGGGTTTGAAGTAGTCCGCGAGAAAACAATGGTAGGCGGTCGCGCGCGCGATGGACTGGAATTCCTCGAAGGAGATCTTCTCCCGCGATTCCAGCTCGTCGATGATCTTCTTTCCCCAGAAGATCCGGCCGAACGCGCTCGGCTCCCACGAGCGACACGGCTTGTTGTTCCAATTCGCGAAAAAGCCGGGCTTGGGATCCACGGCTTGAGGCCATTCCTCGACGGGGAGGATCCCCTCCCAGTCCATCGTGCCGTCCCCCGGTTGCGGAAAGCGCGGGTCGTGCCCCTTCTTTCGCTTCGGATGGGCTCCGCAATACCAGAATCCGATGTGGCCGTCCCGGTCCGCGACGAAGAAATTGTGGCTGGTGACGATCTTCTTCGCGGCCATCTCGAATTCCTTCACGTCCCTCGCGAAGGTCATGTCGAGGACGCCCTCGAGCGTCTTTCCTTCCTGTTTCCAGAAGGAGTATCGCAAGGCATGGGCGCGGCGGTTCTTCTCGTCGATCTTTCCGGCGATGGGCCCGTGCACCGTTCGCAGGATCCTCGCCTTCTTCGGCTCTCCGCCCTTCACCAAGATCTTCTCCTCGATGATCTCGAGCGCGCGCCAGGCTCCCTGATAGAGATACTCGCCCTTTTCGTTGAAGGTGAGCGCGAAGACATCCACGAGATCGGCGCCTCCCGACGTCGTCGTCCAAGCCAGGCGATCGTTGAATCCGATCATCACCCCCGGAGCGCCGGGAAAGCTCATCCCCCCGACGTTCATTCCGGGCGCCACCAGATGGACCTCGTTGCAAATGGACGGCGCGCGGAACCCCATCATCGGCCCCCCGTAGAGCATCGGACGGCCGGACTTGGACTTCGCCGGGGAGACCACCCACGCGTTGGAACCGAAGTAGTCGGGCCATCCCGCCGCGGAACGCGCCGCGCGAGCCTCGTCAAGGAGGCGACGGAACTCGGCATGGCCTTCCATCGGCGGACTCGGCCGAAGGAATCCTCCCTCCTTGCCGCTCCCGCGATGATGATCGTGAAGCGTGGCGGGCGCCGTGGGATCGCTCTCTCGGAGGAGGTCCAGGAGGATCTTCTTCGCCTTCTCTTCGCCGATCCGCTGCGCAAGAAGTCCGAAAAGCTGTTGGATTTCGAGCTCGTGATCGCCCGCTTCGCCGAATCGGCGCGCCATCGCGATTCCGATGGCGAGGGAGTCGGTCTCCGTCCACTCCCGCGCGACGATCTTCCGGTCTTGGAGACACGCGTTGACCCCGGCCGAATACGCGGACAGGATCCGCCGAGTGCGCGGCGCGAGCGCCTCGAAGAGGGTGCGGCGTTCGGCTTCCGTGTATCCGTGGAGCCGGACGTCCAGATCGCTCGCGACGGCTTCCTGGCCGCGGATCTCCGCAAGCTCACCCTTCGAGGTACGGCGGAACGTCTCCATTTGTTCCCACCGGTCCTGAACCTCGGTGTACCCCTCCGCCCAGAAGGCGCCGTCGACGGTTCGTGCGAAGAGGTGCGGGACGCCGTACGAATCGCGATAGACCTCGACCGTCTCGTACCCCACCTGAAGTTTCGTCCACCCGTCTTCTTGCAGGGCGCAGAGCAGGAGGAGGATCATTTCGTCTTCCTCGATTGCAGGTAGCGTTCCAGGATGACTTGGGCGGACACGGTATTGGTATGCTCCCGCTTCCGACGGCGGCCGAGATCGACGTCGCGGAGTCTTCCCTTCGCCTCCTCGCTCGAAAGACGTTCGTCCCACGTCACCACGGGGACGGTGGCGAATTGTCGGAGTTCCTCGACGAAGGCAAGCACGCGCTCGGCGCTGGGTCCGACCGAATCGTCCATATTGATCGGAAGGCCGACGACGATTTCTTCCGCCCCCGCCTCCTCCGCGATTCCCGCGATGCGCGCGGCGTCGTTCCCGTCGTCCTGCCACTCGTACATCGGGAGAGCCAGGGCCATTTTTTCCGCGGGATCGGACACGGCCAGTCCGACCCGCTTCGTCCCGAAATCGACGGCCACGATTTTCACAGGAGTCGCTCCAATCCTCTCGCCTTGAGACGCTCGACCACTTTCTTGACATCCTCGGCACGTTCCTGCCGGGCCACGAGGGTCGCCTCCGGCGTGTGAACGATGACGAGCCCTTCCACTCCGAGCGTCGCGACCAGATGATCGGCCGTCGAGAGCACCAGGCAGTCCTTCGTCTCCACGCATTCCGTCAGTCCCTCGGTCGTGGAGGCGCGGTGGGCGGCCGCCGCCTTCCAGGTTCCCACATCGTCCCAACCGAAATCGGCGGGGACCATCACGACGTTCCGAGCTTTTTCCATGATGCCGTAATCGATGGAGACGCGGGGCATCCTTGGAAAAAGATCGACCAAGACGGCGGGGAGCCGGCTGGTGCCGAAGGCCTCCGCGATTTCTCCGAGGAGGGCGTGATGTTCGGGAAGGTGACGCCGAAACTCCTCGAGGATCGAGGAGGCTTTCCACGCGAAGTTCCCGCTGTTCCAGTAGTGACGACCGCTCTCCACGAATCGCCGGGCCGTCGCCGCATCGGGTTTTTCGCAGAATCGTACGACGCGCTTCCCTTCCATCTCGAGATAGCCGTAGCCGGTCGCGGGATGGCGTGGAGGGACCCCGAACGTCACGAGCGCTCCGGCCTGGGCCTCCTCGTACGCGGCCCGAAGTGCGGCCTGGAATCGAAGGGTGTCCCCGACAAAGTGATCGGAAGCCAGGACACAGAACGTCGAACCCGGATCCCGCCACTCGAGAAAGATGGCCGCCAGTCCGATGCACGGCGCCGAATCGCGCCCGACCGGCTCCTCGATGATGTTCTCCGCGGGGAGGATTTCGAGCTCGTCGCGCACGGCCTCGGCGTAGGCCTGTCCGGAGATGACGAACACGCGATCCGCCGGGAAGAGCGGGAAGAGGCGCTCGACCGTTTGGCGCAACATGGAGGAAGCACCGAGGATCGGGAGCAATTGCTTGGGACGGGTCTGGCGCGACCACGGCCAAAACCGTGTGCCCCCGCCTCCGGCCATGACAACGGCATAATAGGCTGGCATGGATGGTCGCGATTATACCGTGTGGAGTCATTGGGGCCAACCTCTTCGCCGTTCCTTGACACTCGAGAACGGTCTGGCTATTCTCATGCGGTCCGGGGGAGGCGAGTTCCCGGTCCGAATGCACCTCTGGGGGTGAAGCATGGCCTGGTGGTGGTACATCCTGCTGATTGTGTTCCTCGGCGTCACCGTCGGGTACGTGTACTGGAAGTTCTTCATGCCCAAGGGGGGGCCCTCCTCAGGCGGGCGCGTGGGCGGTGGAGGCCCGCGCGGGGGAAGCAAAATCATCCGGTAGATGCTGTGAATCTTTGGGGGCGCTTCGCGGCGTCCCTGTTTCGTTGAGCGCGTTCGACCCCTGCGCGTCGAGTCGTTCGTTGGCCCCATGGATCTAGTCGCCCTGTTTTCCACCTTCACGGTCGCGCTTCTCCATACTCTCATCCCCAGTCACTGGCTCTGCTTCGTCGCGGTCGGCCGGGCGCAGAAGTGGCGCCTCCGGACGACGCTGGGTGTGACCGCCCTGGCGGGGATTCTCCACGTGCTGACGACCATCGGAGTGGGGATCGCGATCGTCCTGGCCGGACGGAGGTTCCTGGATCCGGAGCGACTGGAGCAACTGAGCGCGTACGTCCTGATCGGGATCGGCGCACTCTACTTGGTGCTCCACCTCCTCCGCGTCGGCCATCGACACGAACGGGACGCGCGGATCCCTCACAACGTCGCCGTACTCTCGCTCATTCTGACCGTCACGATCTCTCCCTGCTCCGGCGCCATCCCGTTCTTGGTCGCGGCGGCGGGTCAGTGGAAGACCATCGCCTTGCTCTCCGGAGTCCTCTTCGTGACGACGCTGGGAAACATGCTCGTCCTGGTGGGACTGACCTCGTTGGGGATCGAACGACTCCGATTCGAGTTTTTCGAACGGTACGAGAAGCTCCTCGTGGGAGGTCTGCTTTGCCTCCTGGGGGTGATCATCCTCCTAGCCCCCCACTCCCACTCGTGAGCACGGTTCCGCCGTTTTCCTTGAACCCCGATCGGAGGGATCTATAATTCTCGCTGCCGCGGTCACGCCGGAGACGCGCCACTAGCTCAATGGTAGAGCAGCGGATTCTTAATCCGCGGGCTTCAGGTTCGAGTCCTGAGTGGCGCACTCTCCAACCAGCGACACGAAGGACGAGAAGGCTCCGAGCGGCACCCAGTGGGTGCCGAGCGAGCCGGCCGGGCGGAGCAGGGCCCGGATGGCCCGGCGAGTCCTGAGTGGCACACTCCTTCCGTCGGATTTCGAATGGGGTAGAGGGATCGCCCTCTTCGCGATAAAACCGCGTTCCCAGTTTGCTCTACCACAGAGCCGTGATGACTTGACGTTATCCCTACCTTCCTCCCATTCGACACGGGCAGTCTGGCTAGACTTGCCCCTACCCTTTCCAAGTGGCAGAATCAGGGATGTGAAGGATCGTATGGCGAGCCGACCGGGGCTGAGTCGGGTGAGCGCGAGGTGACATTCCCCGGTGTTCCTCCGTCGGGTCATTGCCCTTGCCTGGAAGCGCGGGGACCGAAGCGCGTCGAGGAGATTTGGAGTTGCACGAAACTCGGTCCGAGAAGGGAGGGAGGGCGACAGTCTCGGGCGAGCCTCTCTAACGAAGCTTGCGTCGCCCGCAAAAAGTCCCCTCCGCTGGGCGACGAAACCCTCCGAAGCGCTTCGCGCCTGCGCCGCCGAAGCGGCGGCTACGGCGTCGCAAAGGAGGGTGGGCGGAGCCCGCAGCAAGGAATGGACCTTAGTACGGCGGGCTCAAGCTCGGGGTCAACTCCGGAACGTCGGGTACGGACTTGTACGACTGGACCGAGCTACGATCTCGGGAGGAGGGGAGCCACGTTCCCCGCCCCGGGAAGCACCGCCTACGACGGAGACTCAGGAAGACGGGACATTCGATCCGGCACGGTGTTCACAGGGACACGTTCGCGACCCAAGAAAGACGTGGGGAAGAAGAGGAGTACGACTCCATGAAATTCATCATCACCGTCGACCGCGATGAGGACGGCGCCTACGTGGTCGAATGTCCGTCGATTCCGGGATGCATCAGTCAGGGAAAGTCTGAGAAGGAAGCTCTCCGAAATATCAAGGACGCGATCCGCGAGTGCCTCCAAGTTCGCGCCGAGCGAGGCATGCCCCTGACCGTCTCCACCCGCGAGATCGAAGTGTCCGTCGGATGAGCGAGGTTCCCCTCCGTAGCGGTCGGGATATTGCAAAAGCCTTCGTCCGCCTCGGGTGGGAGATCGCGCGCCGACGCGGGAGCCACATCATCCTCGTGAAGGCGGGCCATCCCGCGACGCTCTCAGTTCCCGACCATCGGGAGGTCGCTCGCGGGACCCTTCGCGGTCTCATTCGCCGGGCCGGGATTTCCCTGGACGAATTCGTCGCCGCGATTCGGTAGGCACGTCTGCTACCGGGACTGCTCCGACTTTGACTCGCCCGCAAAAAGTCCCCTCCGCTGGGCGACGAAACCCTCCGAAGCGCTTCGCGCCTGCGCCGCCGAAGCGGCGGCTACGGCGTCGCGAAGGCGCGAAGGAGGGTGAGCCCGCCGCAAGGAAGAGACCCTATGGGGGGAGCTCAAGTCCTCCCGCCCCCACCCTTGGTTGCTCCGAAACTCGCTGTAACCGGTTGGTGCGCAACAGCCGCGAAAAACGGTCTGCGACCCCGATAATGCCTCGAAACTCCCCGTACCCGTCTCATCCCCATGGGTGAGCGCAGCTCATGAAGACTGCGGTGAATCTCCAGCGGCGAAGAAGTCCCCTTCTCTCCTCATCCCCCGCCCCCTGAACTGCAGCGAAAGGCTTCCCGAGAATCCACTTGATCCCCCAAGGCCGAGAGTATATCTTTCCGTCGAGTTCACTTGTCCTAGCCTCCGGGGGGATGTCGCCATTCGTACGCTTGGCGCGATTCCGATCCTCATCCTGACTTCCGCCTGCGTCACGGCACCTTTGGAGGAGTACGCCGTCTTCCGGGATCGCTACGCCTCGCGAGGCGAGGATCCGCGCGCGGCCTTCGCGGAGGCCCTCACCCGGTCGGACTGGGAATGGCAGATAGACGGTCTCCTGATGCGGGAAGAGGCCAGCAACTCCAAGAGGGACGAGATCAAGCCCTTGGAGGACCCGGAACTGCAGGACCGCGTAGACAGCATCCTCAAGCGGCTGACGGCGGCGACGCACAGGCCCGACGCGCCCGCCCAAGCGGTCCTTTGCAAGGAGGAGGTAGGTGCAGAAGCGATGGGAGCCGGAGTGCTGCTGATCTCGGAGAGCGAGTTGAATCGCTGGGGATCGGACGAAGACGGACTCGCATGGGTGCTCGCACACGAGATGGCCCACAACATGGCCCGCCACCGCCTTCGTGGGGCGCGCTTCCGATTCGAGATGGGACTGCTGGGAGAGGCGAACCGCGTTCCCATGGCCGAGTCGATGTACGCCGTAGTGGCGCTATCGAGGATCATCGAGACGGAGGCGGACGCTCTCGGCACCTACTACTTTCTGAAGGCCGGCTTTCGTCGGGAGGGGATGAATCGTGCCTTGCAGGCTCTCGAGAGAAACGAATCGGAACGACTTTCCCAAGAGGGCGGCAAGAACCGATTGATGGTATCGGAGATGACCTACCTGCTGCGCCCGACTCTCGACGGCTACCTGAGCCTACTTCGAGAAATCGAAAAGGCCTTGGCCCCGGGCAGCAAGGACGCCGATCTCCTTGCGTTTCTCCTGAGGCAAAAGACCCATCCTCCGGCAAGACTTCGGCGCTCCACGTGCGAAGCCGTCGAGAGCTTTCTTGCCGGTAGACGACCCAAGACGGAGTGCACGATCGCCCGCTACGTCTTCTACACGACGCGAATGGCGCGCTGGCGCCGATCGGCGCAGGACGGAGAGGCCGCGAAATAATCGGGCCTCCAGCCCGACTTTTGCGGCATCTCAGTTCGTCCTCGAGGGTCTCCGGGAGGAGCAGTTCCCGACTCGCGCCTACTGGGAAGTCGAGCTGGAACCGTTAGAGCAATGGCTCGGGGCGGTCGACCGCCCCGGGCCTCCTATTCCAAGCCCGAGTCTCGGACTGCCTCTCGCAGGAGTTCGATCGATGCCGGCGCGTAGCCGGCAAAGTGGTTGTTGATGTAGACCCAGAGGGGAATCCGTTTCGCCAGGGCCTGTCTCTTGATCGTCTCCACCCACTCCCTCGTCTCCTTCGTCCGATCGATCACGGTCTTGTCCCACGATTTCGTGATCTTCTCGATGCGCTCCCGCTCGCCGAGAAACCGGATGTAGGCGTGAGTTCGAGTAAAGAGCTTCTCGCCGAACTTCCCCCAGAGTTCTGTCGGCCGCGGCATCCACTGCTGATCCGTCAGCGCGCAACTGAAGCGATGCTCGCGCAACCTCTCCAGAAACTCCTCGCTGATCCAGCGCGGATTGCGGATCTCGACGACGTACTCGTGGCGGTCGGGACATCTCTTTGAGAAGTCGGCCAATCTCTTCAAGAACGTCCCGACATCGGGACAGAACGATTGCCTATTGAAGTTATGTTCCCGACCCAATTATGTTCCCTTCCCACGGGTCGTCGAGAGC
>CAZGKV010000035.1:0-41637 GCA_964526305.1 uncultured Planctomycetales bacterium
GCCGACATCCGCGATCGGTTGCAGTTCCTCATCGACAAGATCAAGGAGCAGCGCTAGCCGAACGGCCGCTAACGACATGCTCCGAATTACGATTATAAAGATCTCACCGTCGTAACGAGCGGGTGCATGGCGGGACTCGGCCATCTGAAGACCATGGGATTCAAGATTCCGGACGAAGTCATTCTCGCCGGGGTGAAGTACTTCGAAAGTACGAGCGCGGGCGGGACGGTGGGCTACAGCCCTCGCGAAGGGCAGAAGGGCTGGGGACACGCGGGACGAGCGTCGGGCGCGGCCTTCGGGATGTACAAGCTGGGCGTCGGCGGGAAGTATTACGAACGCGTGATGAAGTTCGTCCAAAGGGGGATCAAGACGATTCCCGAGGACCACGCGAGCCCAACCCTTCACTATCTCATGGGCGGGATCTACAGCTTTGTTCTCGGGCTGGAGGCCTGGACCGATTATCGCACGTGCTTCCTCGACATGTGGCTCGCGATGCAGCAGCAGGACGGGAGCGTCCTGTGTCCGACGGATCCGGACGTCAAGGCCACGCTGGGGATGGACACGGACGTCATGGTGGGACCGAACTGGACCACCGCGACGTTTGCCCTCGTCTTCGCTCTACCGTTCGGTCGTTCGCAGCTTCCGAAGCTGAAGGCATCCCAGAGCACCGCAAGCTCCGACAAGCCGAAGGGAAAGCCTTTCCTCGGCCTGCGGGCGCAGACCTTTGCGGGGAGTCTCGAGATCCTCGGGCTCGTCGAGAAGGGGCCGGCGGAATCGGCAGGCGTGAGCGCGGGAGACCTTCTCGTCGAGTTTCGGGGGAAAAAGATCGAGAAATCGGCGGACCTCCGGACCGAGTTGGGCAAGTGCTCGGTGGGGCAGAGGGTCAGCCTGGTCGTCCTTCGCGGCGGAGAGCGCAAGACGATCGAAGTGAAGGTCGGCGCGAAAGAGGAACCGAAGTCGCCCTCCGACGGCGAAGACGTCGAGACCAAGACGCCCGAGCCCGAAGATGGGGAGCTCTTCTAACTACTTTTTCTCCGCCACATCCAGCACCTCCACCAGCTTTTTGAGGCTCTCGATCGTCGCTCGGTCGGAAACCACGATGACGGAACGGGTGGCCGTGTCCGGGACCACCCGAATCAGGTGTTCGACGTTCGGAACCCCCCTCATCTTGGATAGATTCATGGTGACTCCCACCTTTGTGAGGATGGACTGCATCTCTTCCGGATTGCGATGGCGGAGAGGGATCACCGCCGTCTCTAGGTTCACGGAAGGGCGGTCGAGCTCCTCGATCACGGTTTCGAGTCGCTTCAGGTTGTGGTCGTAGTCGGTGACGAGAAGGACTCCCGAAGATTCGATGGGGAGGATTGCGTGGGGGAAGCTCACCATGTTGATCAGCACGGCATGGGCCTCGCGCGTACTTACGTGCATCAGCTTGAAGATGCGCGTCACGACGCGGTCCTCCGGGACGACGGGTCCTCGTACGATCGGGATCGACTTCTTGGTCATCGTCGCTCCCGTTTGGATCTTGTAGGTGGTCTCGGTCGCGCCTTCCACGGGAACAAGGAAAAGGTCGTTCACTTGCAGGAAGGACTGGTAGGTGCGAAACAGATCCTTCGGGTCCGTGATCCCCTTGGACGCCCGGAAGTAGATCTTTTTGTTCTTGAGCCCCAACTCCTCGGTCCAGAGGAATCGAAAGCCCGTCTTGTGTTGGATCCATACCGTGATTTCGTGGAGGTTCACTCCCTCCAGCGATTTTAGGTCCCCCAGGTCTTGGTCCTGCACGGCGGCGACAAACATGAGTAGGGTTGCGGCGTGAAGCATCTTTCCTCCCATCAATCGAGATGGAGCTTGAACGCACCGCAGCAGACTCGGTTGGTCCTATTCGACGACTCGAGCGCTCTTGACGGAGTCGAGATTGGGGAATTCCTTCTCGAGATAGGCATTCCCTTGGGATTGGATCTTTCCCTGATCGGGGCCGCGTCCGCGGGGCGCGCCTTCGCCGTATCCGGCATAGAGCGCCTCGACGACGTCCATCCCTTCGACGACCTCGCCGAGGGGAGAGAAGCCCATTCCGTCGAGTTGGCTGTTGTCGGCGAAGTTGATGAAGAGCTGAGTCGTTCGGGTGTTCGGACCTCCGGTGGCGAAACTGATCCGACCGCGCGTATTGGTCGATTTCACGGGATCGTCCTCGATGACGGCTTCCCGCCAGGCCGCGGAGATCTTCGGGTCACCACTGATGCCGAACTGCGCCACGAACCCGGTGAGGACGCGGAAGAATCGGCAGCCGTCGAAAAACCCGTTCTTGGCGAGGCTGAAGAAGCGGTCCGCCCCGCGTGGGGACCAGTCGCGGACCACTTTGACGGTGAAATCGCCTCTCGTCGTCGTGAACTTGATCTTGAATTCTCCGGGCGCGGTGAGATTGACCTTGGGATTCTTGGGATCTTCGAGCGGGGCCTTCCTGGGGAGGATGGCTTTCCAAGGCCGCACCTTGGCCGTGAGAAGCCCCGAGCGCACGGCGGGATCTGTCAGGGCGATCTTGGAGGCTTCCTCGATAGACGATGCCCGCAGGATGGCCATGCCGCTGGGCTCGTCGAGGAAGGGGCCGCCGAGGACGAGGGTTCCTTTCTTGGAGAGGCCCTCGTAGTAGGCGATGTGCTCGGACAGTCCGGGTTGCTTTTCGGCCGGCTTTCCTTTTTCCCACTTGGGACCGGGGTGGAATAGAAGAACGTAGAGGGTTTCCCCGTCCGAGTCCTGCGCGGCGAGAGGCAATGCGAACGCGAGGGCGAGCATCCGAATCATGATTCCTCCGAGCCTGCCTGATTCATCCGGGCTACGCCGCCCGGATGAATCAGGCACCCTCCGGGCCTTCGCCCCGCCGAAGCAGCGGGCTTCGGCCGCGCAGGCGGGCAGCTTCATCGGCCTTCCTGGCCGATTCCGCTGGTCAGGCTATCGGGCCTCCTTGCCTTCGATCGAGCGGTTCATGATAGCGATCATCGCCGCCGCAAGGAAGAATCCGAGGAAGAGGCTGACGTAGAGGGAAGCCTCCGAGTAGGAGGGGATTTCGTAGGAGCCTCGGCGGTAGCGGAACCATCGTCCCGGATGTCCGTCCATCGCGAGCGAGAGGGCGAGGCCGTAGAGGTTGTTGGTGAGGGTGTACGCCGCGAATCTCATCGGCATGAAGAAGGTGACGACGATTTCCCAGAGCATCGTGGCCGAAATTCCCACCGCCGCCGGGCGCCGGAAGGCGTAGCCGCAAAAGAGGAAGAGGGCGAGATAGCAACCGATCCCCACCGAGGCGACGAAGGAGTAGCGCACGGCCAGCCGGAGGAGCGCCGCCGCGGGAGCGTTCATGGTGACCGCCACGGCGAGGCCCGAGAGCGCGAGGCCGGCGAAGGTCAGAATCGAGAGAAGCACGGTCGTACTCCCGAACCGAATCAGGAGCGTCGCCCAGCGCGGGAGGATTCCCAGGTGAATGTAGACCGCCGTTCCGTCCTCGATCTCGCCGGAGGAAAGGGAGAGCCCGTGGATGAGGGTGAGAACGATGAGGTAGCTCGAGAGGACGAGGCGCAGCGACACTCCGTGCATCGCCCAGGCCCAGTCGAATCCTCCCTGGGAAGTCGCTCCGATCAGCGCGGCGCAGGTTGGGGGGAGGGAGATCAGGACCGCGGTCAGGACGGCGCGGCGGCCCGTGAACATCGAGCGCAGGCCCAGCGACGCAAGGGCCAAGACCGCGAGCGTTTTCGCCATCACTTCTCCGTGAGGTAGCGAAAGACGGCTTCGAGGTTGTCGTCCGGGGAAGAGATCTCCTCGATCCTCCAGCCACCCTCGAGAAGAATCCTGGGCAACTTGCCGTAGAATTCGTCCGGCCTCCGGGTGCGAACCGCGATATGACTTTCTTCGACGCGGACCTCCTCCACATCCGGTTCGCGCACGAGCGCCGCCGCGAGTTCGCGAGGGCGGTCCGCTCGGAGATGCACGGTGTGAGGATGGGCATCGATGAGAGCGCGGATTTCGTGCACGTCGCCGTGAGCGAGGAGTCGACCTCGGTGAAGCACCAAGATTCGGCTCGTGAGAGCTTCGACCTCGTGGAGGACATGGCTGGAGACGAGGACGCTGGTTCCTTCGCGCGCAAAGCGTGCGATCAGCTCGATGAGTTCGGACCGAACGACCGGGTCCGTGCCCGTCAGCGGTTCGTCCAGTACCAAGAGCTCCGGTCGGTGAACGATCGCTTGGGCGAGTTTCAGGCGCTGGCGCATCCCTCGGCTGTACGTCGCGATCGCGCGGTCGGCGACGTCGGAGAGGCGGACCTGCTCGATCGCCGTCTTGGGGGCGGAGCGGTCCCGGACGCCTCGAAGACGGGCCAGCGTTCGGAGGAACTCTCGGCCGGTCATCCACTCGAAGAACCCGTCGTGTTCGGGCGCGTATCCGATGCGCTTCTGGACGGCGGGGCAGTTCCAAGGAGAAGCTCCGAGGACGCGGAGGGTTCCCCCGGTGGGGCGCATGAGGCCGATCGCGATTCGAAGGAACGACGTCTTTCCGGCGCCGTTGGGCCCGAGAAGGCCGGTGATGCCCGGAGGGATCGAGACGCTGATGTCGTTCAGGGCGATGACATGGCGGTACCAATGGTTGAGATGTTCGGCCTGGAGGATCATGTGCGCTCCTCCGGGAGGCGCAGGCGCAGTCGGACGATCGCGAGGGAGAGGAGAGAGACCGCCGCGAGCACGACCAGGGAGATCCAGGGATCGCAGGGCATCTCCTCGCTCGGGGAATCGAACCGCAGGAGGGCCAGGCGCAGCGGACGCTTCTCGTAGCACCAGTTTCCGACGTGGGCGGTGAGATTCTGGAGGCGCACCATCTTCCACCAATCGCCGCTTCGCGAGATCTCGCGGATCCCGGGCAGAGCCCAGGTCGTCAGGTAGTAGAGACTCCACAAGAGGCCGGCAACGAAGGGGCGCCTCGTGAGGGACGAGAACGCAAGTACGAGGGACGTGACGGGCACGGCGATGACGATGGAGTGGGCCAGGATCGCCGCCAGATCGCGAAGGCCCGATTTCCACGTGAGGTCTTCCTGACCCATGGCGATTTGGCCGAGGAAGAGCAGGAGGGCGGGTCCCAAGGTGACGCTCAGGAGGAAGAGGAACAGCGTGAGGAACTTGGCGGCGAGGTAGTCGATCGGCCGGATCGATCGGGAGAGAAACGTCACGAGCGCATTGTTCTGGAGGTCTCGGGAAATGTGGGCGGCGCCCACGGTGGCCGCGAGGATCATGACCAGGAATCCGAACATCGGATGGTTGAAGAACCAGTCGCGGTAGAGATTGTTCCCCAGAACGAAGATCGGCGGATTGTCCGTGGAGGCCATGACGTACAGGATGAAGATCCAGCCCAGGACCATCATGTAGATGAGCCCGATGATGCCGAGGTTCCATCGGCTGGCCAGCGGGAGGCTCAGCCCCGTGCGGGCGAGGGCCCACACCCGCGCCCACTTCGGCGCGCGCCGCCCCTCCCATGGCCGATACGTCTGCTCCTGGAGCATGATATAGAAATAGCCAGGCTTCTTTTATATCATGATATAGAAATAGCCTGGCTATTTCTATATCATCGGGGGATGAGGCGAGAGAATAGATCCTCCAAAGAGCCTCGGGCGCGAGAGAGATGGCGAAGTTGGACGCCGGAGGAGGCGGCGGCGCGGAGAATGGGCTCCGTCCCGCCCGGACAGGCCAGATCGAGAGTCCCCTCGTCGATCGGGGAGGGCATCAGGCCCTTGGCGACCAGGGCGCGGGAGAAGGCCCCGAAGTCCCCCCGCACCTGCACCTCCCAGCGCTCCTCCGGCGAGGCCGTCAGACGATCGATCGGTCCATCCGCGACGACCCGCCCGCGATCCAGGATCACGATGCGATCGCAGACCCCTTCGACGTCCGGAAGAATGTGCGACGACAGGATCACATCGATCCCGCTCTTGCGCACGACGTCGCGGATCAGACTCAGCATTTCGCCACGACCGCGGGGATCCAACCCGGCGGTGGGCTCGTCCAGAAGCAGGATCCGCGGATGGTGCACCAGCGCCGTGGCGAATTTCACCTTCTGCTTCATCCCGGTCGAGAAGGTCTCCAGAGTGCGATAGCGCTCCTCCCCGAGGCCGACGTAGTCCAGGACCATGTGCGTCCTCTGCATCGAGTCGTACGCCGGCAGTCCCGACAGCCGCCCGACCAGCCGCACGAACTCGACCGCGCTCATTCCCGGCACAAAGCTCTCGTTCTCGGGCATGTACCCGATCGCCTCCCGCGCAGTCGAGGCCGAGCGCCGCACCTCCGTACCGAAAACCAGCGCCTCTCCTTCGTCGGGGTGCACGAATCCGAGGAGGATCTTGAGCAACGTCGATTTTCCGGCGCCGTTGGGACCCAAGAGACCGACGGCTCCGCCCGGGATGGACAGGCTCACGCCGTCTAGGGCGACCGTCTTCCCATACCGCTTCGCCAGCGATCGGAGCTCCAAGGCCGTCACAGGGGCATTCTACCACTCCGTCGAAGCCGCTATCGGTTCAACCGCACGACCCGCGCGATCTCCTCGAACTCCGCCGGGCGCTCCTCGAACCGAACCTCGAACTTGAGCGGATCGCCGTTTCGGAGGACAACGACCTCCGCCCGTTCCCCCTCCCGCAGACCCAGGAGGAATTCGCTCAGCCGTTGGGCGACCCGTTCGGGAGAGGCTCCGGTAAGATCCATCCGCCGAAAAGAACGAAGTTGATCCCCCGTTCGGAGAAAGTCCGGGAGCCTACGACCATGCCGACCGGCGAGGATCTCTCGCTCCAACTCCTCCATCGTGGCTCGGAATCCCCGCGCCTCCTCGACTCGGCCCCGGCAATCGCAGTAGAACGCCGCCAGCGCGCATAGATTCGCTCGTCGAATGAGTCGGTAGAAGCGATCCAGCGACGGCTCCTCCTCCGACTTCCCCGGTTGTCCCATCCCGCCGCGGGGAGGGCCCGCGAGCGGCTCGGGTCGATCCGATTGTGACTTCCCCGCCGGACGCCGCAACAGAACGATCCCGATCACGAGGCCAGCGAGGCCCAGCGCCGCAATTCCCAAGGACCACACCGGACTGGCCTCCCGCCGGAAGAGGTGCAGGGACTTTCGACGGGTCACCGTCGGGGTAGACGAAGGGGTGCGCCTGGACATCGCCGACGACTCCAGCTCCGCGATCAACTCCTCGTACGTCTGCGGTCGGAGCGCCGGGTCCTTCGCGAGCATCCGAAGAACGAGCCGCTCCACGGCCTCGCTCAGCGCAGGATGGGTGCGTCGAGGAGGTGGAGGGGGATCTTCCAGTTGCTGTCGAACCACCCTGTTTCGGTCGGGCCCCGGAAACGGCGGAGCTCCCGTGAGCATTTCATAGAGGCTGATCCCGAGAGAATAGATATCGCTCCGGTGATCGACCAACTTCCCCTGGAGGGATTCGGGCGAAGCATAGGAGGGACTGCACAGGATCGTCTCGCCCTGCCTCTCGTCCTCGACGGACTTGGAGATTCCCAGGTCGCAGATCTTCACGCGACCGTCGGGCGCGATCAGAAGATTGGCCGGCTTGACGTCGCGGTGCAGGAATCCGTATCGCAGCGCGTATCGGAGTCCCTCGGCCGTCTGACGCGCCAGCCTCACGGCCTCTCGTTCGGGGATCGTCTTGGCTCTCCGCAGCCGGTCGGCGATCGTCTCCCCGTCGACGAATTCCATGACGAAGAAATAGCGGCAGCCGGCCTGACCTTGGTCGATTCCGCCGATGACGTTCTCGTGCTGAAGGGCCCCGACCGACCGCGATTCGCAGAGGAACCGCTCCACGTACGCGGGGTCCGCCGCCAATCGCGGGGCGAGGATCTTGATCGCGACGGGTCGGGACAGGCTGAGTTGCGTCGCTCGGTACACGGTTCCCATCCCGCCCTTCCCGAGAACGCGATCGATCCGATATCCGGGAATCATGTCCCGAAGTTCCGAGGGGAGCGAGGGCTGCGAGTCGGGGGGGACATTCGTCGTTCGCCCGCATTGGAGACAGGTGGCGGATTGGCCGGGAGCGACCGGAAGCGGACTGCCGCAACTGCAGAACACCGTATCCACGCTCGCCCCCCTGCGCGATAGGAAGTATAGCACCCCCCCCGATGGGTGGGGCTTGGATCTTTGCGCGGGGGTCCCTATAATGCCCGCCCATGATTGCCGACACCCGAATCCGCAGCTTTCTGGAGAGCGTGGCGGCGAAGACCCCCACGCCGGGCGGCGGGAGCGTCTCCGCAGCCGCCGCCGGCATGGGCGCCTCGCTGGCCATCATGGCGGCCCGCTATACCGAGGGGCCGGTATCCGCCGGAGTGGCGGAACGGCTGGAGGGAATCAAAGAGGAGTTCGTCCGGTTGATCGACGCCGATGCCGCCGCCTACGACCGCGTCGACGCGGCCCTCGGACTCCCCAAGGAGAAGCCGGAAGAGAAGGCGCGCCGCAAAGAGGCGCTCCAGAGCGCCCTCCGCGAGGCGGCCGAGGTGCCGCTGCAGGCCATGCGCTTGGCGGTCCGAGCGCTGGAAGCCGTTCGAGACTTGGGAGCCGTGTGCAATCGCCACTTGGCTTCCGACCTCGGGAGTTCCGCGATCATGCTGGAAGCGGGCCTGCTCGGCTGCAGCCTGAACGTCAAGGCGAACGCCATCTCCCTGGCGGACCGGGCGGTGGCGGAAGAGTTGAGTCGAGAGGCGGGCAGCCTCCTGGGCGACGGCGCTCGATTCCGGGGGGAGACGATGGATCGAGTCGAAAAATTGTTCGCTCGGTGACCATGGCGGCAGAAGAGAAACCGGGCCGGACTCGCCCGTTCATCTGCGTCCTATTTGAGTGTTGCCGCGTGTATTCCCGGATCTACCTGAATCCGGCGGGTTCGGCCTTCGTAGGGTGGTGCCCACGATGCTGCGCCAAGATCGAAATCGGGGTCGATCCGCACGGCTCGCCGGGTCGATTCTTCTCGGCGCGCTGATTTTCGCCTCGGCGTGCGCCTCCTCTTCGCGGCCGCCCGAGGCGCGGGGGACGAAGCCGATCGATCCCGGCGTATTCGTCGAGGTTTCGAAGGTCTTCCACGAATACATCGCGGCGCTCAAACTACTGGATAGTCCCCGTTCCTCCGATTGGGAGGAGGGCCGCCGGAAGCTCGAGACGCTGAAGTTCGCCTACTTCGCGGAAGACCGCATCCTCATCGAAAAGTTCCGGACCGGCACACCAGAAGATCGGGAGCTGTCGCGGAAAGAACTGGCACGTCGGGGGAAGATGCTCGAGCTGGTCCTGGTCTTCACGCGACCCTACGCTCCCGCGACGTGGGAGCACGCTCGGCGGGAAATGATGGCCTTGGGGGAAGGAGCGCCCGAATTCCTGACGATCTCGCTCCTGAAAATCCTCATTCACGGTCGATTCCGCGAGGTGTGGTCGCAGATCCGATATCATCTGGTGGGGATCGGAGACACGGCGTTCGAGACGACCGTCGAGCTTTCGCGGAAGTGGGCCGATTCCACCCCCGCCACCCCGATTTGGAAGCAGGAGGATCTGGTCCAACTCTTCCTCGCCATCCTCGGGTTCGGAGAACGAGGACGGACCACGTTGGGAGAATTCGCCAAGCATCGTACGTGGAACGTCCGCAAGGCCGTCGCGAGAGCCGTCGGCGATTCGGGCGATGTCGGCTCGTCTGCGATCCTCGTCGGATATCTGGAGGGGGATGTCGACTGGCAAGTCAAGGCGGCGGCCGCGGAGGCGATGGGACGTCTCCGGCCGGCGAAGAGAAGCCTGGGCCCTGTTCTGGTGGAGCGGATGAAGAAAGAGAGAGACGCCTTCGTCCGCCACGAGATCATCCGGGCCCTGGGTGTCCTCAAGTGGGCCGGCGCCGTTCCCGATCTCATGCGGGTCCTGGAGCTGCCGAATTACGAGACGGTCCAGTTCGCGATGGAATCGCTCTACTTTCTCACCGGCGAGCGACTGACGACGCCGAGTCAGTGGAAGTCTTGGTACGCGACCTCCTACCCCAAGTGGATCCAGGACCAATCGCCTTGAGGTACGCGAGTCGGGAAGAGATCGAGGAAATCGATCGCCGCGCGCAGACCGAATTCGGAGTCCCGGCCGATGTCCTCATGGAGAACGCCGGCCGGGCAGTGGCCGAAGAGGTTTTGCGACGCACGCAGGGACCGGTCGTCGTCCTCACCGGGAAGGGCAACAACGGAGGAGACGGCTTCGTCGCCGCCCGAGTTCTTCGCGAACGCGGGCGTTCGGTGACGGTGCATCTCCTCTCCCCTCCCGATCTCGACACCCCGTCGGGGCGGAACTTAGAGCGTGTTCGGGATCTCTGCGGAGAGTTCGTCGACGGGGTCGTCGTCGACGCCATCTTCGGAACCGGACTCCGGAGGGAGGTCGAGGGTCGAATCCGGGCCGCGATCGAGGAGATCAATCGCCGCACGTCTCCCGTGATCTCCGTCGACGTCCCTTCCGGGCTCGACGCGAACACCGGGCGGCCGCTCGGCGTCGCGGTCGAAGCGGACGTGACCGTCACGATGGGGCTGCCGAAAATCGGTTTCCGGGGGGCGGAGCGGTACACCGGCGAGGTGGTGGTCGCGGAAATCGGATATCCCTCGGCGCTGATCCGGTGATATAGTGAAAGCGTCGGGGGTGGGAGGAATGCCATGATTCGGCGCTTGTCCTGCCTTCTCTTTCTCATTCCTGCTTCCGCTCCCGCCGACGAAGTCTCGGTCCGCGACGGCCGCAAGCTCCTCGGTCGCGTTACGGGAGAAACCGACACGGGCGTTACCGTACTGACATACAAGGATGGTCCCATCGAGGTCTTCGCCCCGGACGTCGCCGCCGTCAAGAAGAGTCGCTCTCTGTACGACACCTACGACGAGAAGAAGTCGGAGTTCGAGGATACGCCGGAGGGGAGGTACAAGCTCGGACAGTGGTGTCGCGATCAGGGACTCCTGTGGCAGTCGCGCGAGGAGTGGAGGCGGGCGGTCGAACTCGACCCCGAGCATGCGGCCGCTCGAAAATCGCTCGGGGACGAGAAGCGCAATGGGGCGTGGGTCACGTTCGAGGAGATCCAGAAGAAGAAGGGATTGGAGCCGTTCGAGGGGCGTTGGCTCAAGCCTGCGGAAGTCGCGAAGATCAAGTTCGCCCGCCGTCCGAATTATGGCTGGGTGTTGACCGCCACCTACAAGGAGGATGCGGACAAGGCGTTCCTGGAATCCTGGGGGGAGCGAGCCCGCGAGGCATCCCGATTCATGTGGAAGCTGACCGAGGGCCAGATCTACGTCAAGGAGATCACCGTCACCGATCGCGGAGGGAAGGCGGATTTTACGGTGATCAACAAGGACGCGATCAAGATCGGCGGCGGTGCTTACGCCGCGGCGGGAGCGGATACGATTACGGCGCCGGGAAAGATCCTTGCCTACACGTTTTTCCATGAGCTCATCCACTTCAAGTACAAGTTCCCGCACTGCGAGAAATGCAAACACTGCATCATGAGCAGCGATCCCTACGCCAATCAGATCTGCGACGACGCCGACCACAAGGGACCCCCCGAAAACTCTTGCTGGGCGACCATTCGAAAACACCATAAGGATTTGGTGCTCAAGCCGTTGACTCTGGATCGGCGGCAGGAACTTCGGCCCGTACCGGAGACGAAGGTAGTCGTTCGCGATCGGTAGTCGTTTTCTCGGCACCCACCGGTAGCAGGGGTTCTCCCGTGAGCACGAAAGGAGAACAGTCGATGATGAATAGAACGATGATGGGCTTCGGCCTCGCCGGGCTTCTTTTTCTAGGAATGGAGACCGCCGGATTCGCTTGCGACAACGACAATAATCCTCCAGGGCGACGCGGCGGTCCCGGAACGAACTGGGAGAACCCTCCCGGTAGGAGGGGCGGTCCTGGCGCCAGTCCCGATCGGCGGATCGACCGCGACAATAATCCTCCGGGGTGGCGCGGCGGTCCCGGAACGAACTGGGAGAACCCTCCCGGTCCCGTGGGTGGGCGAGGAGCGAGTCCCGATCGGCGGGGCGATCGCGACAACAATCCTCCCGGATGGCGCGGGGGCCCCGGAACGAACTGGGAGAATCCTCCTGGTCCGCGAGGTGGGCGCGGGGCGAGCCCCGACCGTCGATAGTCGTCGGATCCCCCCGGTCGCACCGACCGGGGGGATTTCTTTTTATCAGAACACTTCGCCGAGAACATCCCCCGACCCACTGGGGCCGCTGTCGTCAGCGATTCGAGCGAAGCCGTCGTCCGGTCTAGGGCACGGAAATCGGCTGAAGGTAGTAAGTACCCGGTTCGACGAGAATCGCATCGCCGCCCGGAAATTCCTTCGGCTCCTTCTGCATCTTCTCGACGACATCCCGAATGCTCCCCGCCGGGCGCCGGAGTTCGGTGGACTCCTGTGAACTCAGCTTTCCCAGCTTCTCTTGGGCATCCACTTCCTTGAGGAAGGCCGTAAGCTTTCCGTGAATCCCGGGTGCTTTCTGTTCCACGCCTTGTTCGGCAAGCTCCCTCGCCGAGTATAGGGGAGCCGTCAGATTCCCTTGGTCGTGCCCCATCATCGTCTTGATGTGGTGGACCTTGCTGATCAAATGCTCGAGGGCAGGCGCAACATAGGCCTTCCCGCCGATGAACCAGGTAAACGTCGAGGGAAACGGATCGACGTTTCCGGCCAAGTCCACGGCCCGTACTCGGAAAACGCGCTTCCCGGGCGAGAGTCCGATGTAGGTCGTCGGACTGGAACAGAGATTGAATGGGGCACCATCGAGGGAGCATTCGAACCCGGCGAGGGCCCCGTTATCGACACCGATGAAGGTGAACTGGATCGATGTGAGCGGAGTCATCATCCCATCCGTGAGCGGGAATCCTCCCGCGGAAGCGGCCACGAGGGACGTGCTCGGAGCCGTCGTGTCGACGGTGATCTTCAGCGGTTCGGACGGCAGGATCTCGAATCCACTCACGATGGATCCCTGGACCACCAAGGAATGGAGCCCATCGGAGAGCATCCCGGTCGTCATCGTCCAATTCCCGGCCGCATCGGCAGTAGCGGTCCCAAGGTAGGTAGAACCATCATAAACGACGACGGCAGCTTGAGCCGGAGCCGTACCGCTCAGCGTTGGAGTGTTGTCTCCGGTTACGTTGTCCGTATTGGAAGCGCCCGTGTCGGACAGCGGATGCAGGTCCGGCGACGGCATCTGGAGCGAGATGAAACGGCCCTTGGTCCTCACGACCTCTTTCGCGCTGTCGAGCTCATGGTAGCAGCAAACGTACTTCAGCGTCCCGACCGCGGCGAGACTCGGGCCCGATCCATTCGGGTCCACCAAGAAAGTCTGACTGAAGCTCAGACTTCCGCTCGAAACATCAAATCGGCACCGGGCACCGGAGAGGGTTTTTCCAGACCAACACAGCAGATACTCCGAGCCGTTGGAGGCCACGGCCAGCGACGAGACGACTTCGCCCAGCGGTCCTACGTAGGCGTGGGGTGTCTCTGGGCTCGCATCCGACCTCAGACGCATTCCTCCCAACTTCACGCCGTAGAGCGGTTCGAGGAGGCCAAAGGATCCAGTATTCGTGTTCGCATTCTCCGGCAGTAGCCCTGCCGCTTCCCCGAGACCCGTCTCCAGGAGACCCATTTTCCAGAGATCTGGGTGCGTCCACGGCTCACTCCAACAAAGGAGATACCCGTTCCCTCCGTAGGTGACGGCGGGAAGGGAGGCGACTTTATCCACTAGAATGCGGCGCGTGTGGGCGTCCAGGAACCCATTCAAGCCGATGACTCTCACTCCCGCAATACGGTCCTTGTATCTCCATACGACCACGTAGTCCTTCCCGTCCGACGCCACATCCGGGTCGAGCGCTGAAGAAGGCTCCAAGGAAATAGGCAAAGGAGGACTAATGGTGAAGCCTCCATTGGTAAGCGAGGAGGTTTGGGTCGTGGTAGGGGCTGCGAGAAGCGAATCTGAGCTTCCTCCGCTGGACGTGTAGCTGATGGGAATCGGTTCCAAATCCAAAACCGTCCCCCACTCTGCCTCGATGCGAGCCCCATAGACGTCACGGCCTACCTTCGTGCCCTTGTCCAGCCAGACGACCAAGTAGTTCTTGCCGTTCGACGCCAGAGCTACCGGAGAATCGGGACCCGCCTCTTCCCGGACAACGATGGAAGCGGAGTCCATGATCAGCCCTGTGCTTGCGTGGATCCGGACGGCCTTCACGGGATTCCCCAGAAGGGAAGACTCCGACCAGGCGACGCAGAAATTGTTTCCGTCTGAGGCGACATCGAAGAATTTCAAGGATACTCCCCCAGCCTCAGGCAACCCAGGGATTCCAGCGGGGTCAAGTACGGTGCCGTCGGAGGTGCGGAGGCGAGCACCGAACAGGTGCATATTGCTGCTAAAACGGTCTTCCCTCCAGATCAGAAGGAGGACATCGCCGCAGCAGGCAACTCGGGGGTCGCGCTGGGCATTCGGTTGCCGACTGACGAGAATGGCATCGGACAAGGCCGCGGATTCCGGGTCGCCGCCGATCCGAGCGGCCATGATGCTGTCTCGCAAGCGGTATTCACTGAGCGACCCCTTCCACGCGAGGAAATAATCATGTCCGTTCGATGAAAGGACCGGGGAAGCTCTTTTCGCTCCCACGCGCTTGTTCCGAACCGTCCCCGAGAAGGCCACCGCCTCAGCCGTGGCGATGAATCGAGTCGCATATAGCCCTCCGGTGGAATTCGAGTTCCCGCTCTCGTTCCACAGGGCAAGAAGCCCCGCGCCGTTTGAGGAAAGTGTGGGGGTGGCGGATGAGCTAAATTCCAGCCCACCGATGTCGAGGGGCGTAGGATCTAGCATCATGCCGTTCGGGAGGATTCGCCGCCCCTTGACGTTATCCCCAAAGACAAGGTCTTCGGCGGTCCACACCACTACGTAGGTGTTCCCCTGAAAGGCGATCGCGGGTCCCCCACTCACCCAACCCTGTGTGATTACGATTCCGGAAGCGTCTAATACCTGGCCCTGCTCTCCATCGACGCGTGCTCCGTACACCTGCGAGTTCCAAGGGACTCCACTGTTCCGATCATCCCTCCAGACGACCAGGAAATCGCTACCATCCGATGCGACCGAGAGTTCCGTCTGATGTTGCGTGCCGATGGAGATGGGAACGCCGAACGGAGCTACGGAGGCGTTCTCCCCGGGGTGCACGAGACTACCGTAGATGTTGTTCCCGGTGTTCGGCGAGTTCCAATGATCCTTCCAGACGACCAAGAAGTTCGTACCGTTGAACGCGACTTTTGGCTCCGTTTGGGATCGGTCCGCGATACAAATCTCGAAGGGACCGGGGGGCACCAGCATCCCGTCGACCGATCGCACCCGCGCACCCCGAATGTCGGTTCTCGCTATGGGGCTCTTGTAGGGGTCCCACACGACCAAGAATTCCCCCTTCCCGTAGGCAACCGAACAGCTCATGCCGGAGGATTGGGGGTCACGGAAAACGAGCGTCCCCAATGGATCGAGGACGATCCCGTCCGAGGCTCGGACTCGAGCGGCCCAAATCTCTCCGGGACTACCTAAGCGCAGCTGGTTGACCCATACGACAAGATAGTCGGATCCATCCGACGCGACCGCGATGCCGTGGTTGTTTCCCTCTTTGGGGACCGGAAAGACTCCAGGGACTTCGAACTCTGGCCCCACGATCGGATCCACCGCAAGTGGATAGGATGCGCAATCCAAGATGCCGGCCGGCACCGTCGTGATCAGAGTGTTGCCGGTCACCTCGGAGGGAGTGTCCCATCGGCGCCCCAGAGAGTCCACCACTACGACGCGCCCGATGTGCACCGCACCCGTGCCCGACGCGTCGGAGAATTGATGTCCGCTCTCGGTGGAGCCGACGCATGCCATTCCGTCCACTTGAGTTCGGATGCTGATG
This sequence comes from uncultured Planctomycetales bacterium, assembly GCA_964526305.1. Taxonomy (GTDB): domain Bacteria; phylum Planctomycetota; class MHYJ01; order MHYJ01; family JACPRB01; genus JACPRC01. The sequence continues at coordinate 15,924 of CAZGKV010000035.1, forward strand.
TCCCCCAGCCCCGGCGGGCGACTTGGGATCACCCAGGTGACTTCCACACCCTCGGAACGAGTTTCGCAGTGCTCGAGGATTCCCGTTGTCGGATCCAGAAGTCTCTGAGCGGTGTTCCCACAGACTGCAGGGTCCACTGGGGGAATCTCGATCGCGCGCTCTCTCAGGGAGATCGATCGAGTCCGGAACGCCAGCGCGCACGACGCCGCTTCCGGGCCGGCGCGGGACAGGAGGCGGAACCCGGCCTCGTCGAATACAGCCCGATAGTTGTCCGCAGTCAGCTGAGGATGTCCGTCCTCCGAAGTCTCCCGGATGGCGTGTCGGACCCGTTCCATCGCATCTCCGACATTGACGCCGGCGGAAGAGACCTCTTTCGCCTCAACGTTTGGAGCTGGTTTTCTCCAAGGCTCTTGTCCATAGGGGACCGGCCACCCTCGAGCCTTGAGGTCCTTGGCCGATTGAGATAGGTCTGGGGTGTGGCTCGGGCCTGCGGCGATTTGACCCCGAGGCGAAGTCCTCCGAATCGTCTCCTGCGGCCGACTGGAGCGTGTGGCGATCGCAGTGCATAGAAGTACCAGGAAAGAGAGTGGAACAAAGAAAGGCCGCGTCTTCACTGTCGCCCCCCCCTGTTAGGAAACCTAAATCCGATCTGGGGGGTAGCTTCTACCAGAGAGTCTTGACCAAATCAACCGCAATCGGGGAAGGGGGGAGGGTGAGCGCCCCAACCGTATACCTTTTGGTGTAAGCCCAGCCGGTCTCTTCCGTACAATTCCTTCGTGAAGAGACTCCTGATCCTTTCCGCCTCCGCGGGTGCGGGGCACAACCGCGCCGCCGAGGCGCTTCACGCCGCGTGTCGGGAATACTACCCGGACATCGATGCGGAATGGGCGGACGCGCTCAAATACACGCCGCGACTCTTCCGAAAGTTCTACGAGCAAAGCTATCTGTGGATGGCGAATCACAGTCCCACGATTTGGGGACTGCTCTACAAGCTGACCGGCAAGAAAGTCCGTCCCAAGTCGGACAAGATCTTGCAAGCGTACGATCGAATGGGATACGCGCGTCTGGTGAAGTTCATCGATCGCGCGGCTCCGGATGCGGTGATCGCGACCCACTTCCTCGCGCCGAACGTGATCGTGGCGCACAAAGGGCGGCATCTTCCGGTATACACCGTGGTCACGGACTACGACATTCATCCCGCCTGGTACAACCCGGACGTCGCCGGCTATTTCGTCCCCATCGAGGAGGTCAAGGTCCAGCTGACGCGCATGGGATATCCCGAGGAAAAGATTCGCGTCACCGGAATTCCCATTCATCCGACCTTTGCGAGGACGCGCGAGACGGCGCGCCGGGCTCTCAAGTTGCGCGAGGCTCTCCCGGTGGTCCTGTTCATGAGCGGAGGATTCGGTGTCGGCGACATGGAGACCGCGGTGGAGAGATTGGCCCGCCTCGCGGACCGCTGCCAGATCGTCGTCGTCTGCGGCAAGAACGAGGCGCTTCGGAAAAAGCTCTCCCGGACCAAGGGGCTTCAAGTCCACGGCTTCGTGAAGAACGTCCAGGATTTCATGCAGGAGAGCGACCTCGTGATCACGAAGGCGGGAGGACTCACGGTGAGCGAGTGTCTGGCGAAAGGGGCACCGATGGTCATCTACTCGCCCATTCCGGGGCAGGAGGAGCGGAACTGCGACTATCTCCTCGAGCGCGGCGCCGCCGTCAAGGCGAAGGACCTCGACGTCCTCGATTTCAAGGTCGCCGAGCTCCTTGAGGCGCCGGAGAAACTTGCTACGATGAAGAAGGCGGCCCGCTCGGCCGCCCGGCCGTACGCGGCCCGAGACGTTCTACGACACGTGATCGGATGAAGGTCCTGCTCGCCGACGACGAGAAGCTCATCACCGTGACGCTCGGCGACGCTCTCCGGGCCGCGGGCTTCGAAGTCACCGTGGTCGCAGACGGGGAGCAGGCGATCCAAGCCCTCCGCACCGATCCCTTCGACTGCGTGATCAGCGACGTCCGGATGCCCCGCGCGGATGGCATGACGGTGTTGCGCACCGTCAAAGAAATCCAGCCACGCTGCCACGTCCTCCTGATGACGACCTACGCCAGCGTGGACTCCGCGGTCGCCGCGATCAAGGAAGGCGCGTATCACTACGTCCAAAAGCCGTTCTTCAACGAGGACGTCGTCGCGGAGCTCAAGAAGCTCCAGAAGATGCTGGAGTTGGAGGAGGAAAACCGGCGGCTCCGCGAGCAGTTGGCGGATCGCCAGCAAGTGGGTTCTCTGGTCGGGCAATCGCCGCGGATGCGGAAGGTATTCGAACGGATCCTCTCGGTGGCGCCGGAGGACGTGGGCGTGCTGATCCAGGGGGAGAGCGGGACGGGCAAGGAATTGGTGGCCGAGGCCATCCATCTGCACTCCCCGCGGCGCGATCGGCCCTTCGTCGCGGTCAACTGCGCGGCGGTGCCCGAGACGCTCCTGGAGAGCGAGCTCTTTGGCCACGTCAAAGGCGCGTTCACCGACGCGAGATCGGATCGTACCGGACGATTCGAGCGGGCGCACACGGGCACGATTTTCATCGACGACATCGACGATCTCACCGTCCAAGCGCAGGTCAAGCTGTTGCGGGTGCTGCAGGAACGTGCCTTCGAACGCCTCGGAGGGGACAACTCGGTCAAGGTGGACGTGCGCGTCTTGTGCGCGACCAAGCGGGATCTCTGGACTCTCGTGGGCGAAGGGCGCTTCCGAGAGGATCTCTTCTATCGCCTCAACGTCGTCAAGATCGAGCTGCCGCCGCTCCGAGAACGGGTGGAGGACATCCCGATTCTCGTGCGCCACTTCGTGCACAAGCACGGTCGCGGCGAGGATTACGACGTCGCCGCGGAGGTGATGGACTCGCTCCGGGCCTACGCCTGGAAAGGAAACGTCCGCGAGCTCGAGCAGGCCGTCCTTCGCGCGATCGCGCTGGCGGATGGGGAGCGGTGGTTGAAGCGCGAGCATCTCCTCGAACCGGTAACGGTGGACGGGACGAACGTCGTGCCGGGGGGGAAACTCTCCAGCCTGCGCCAAGCGGTCGCGGAGTCGGAGGCGCGCCACATCAAGAGCGTGCTGGCCTATACGGGAGGGCACAAGGGTGAATCGGCGAAGATCCTCGGGATCACGCGCAAGAATCTCTGGGAGAAGATGCGGGACTACGGGATCACGGACAGCCCGGAGTGATCCGCGTCGGAATGCTTCTCATCTTCGGGCCGACGTCGTACACTCTCCCCGGTCACTCGATGGGGAGAACTCGATGAAACATGCCTGGTGCGTCCTATTGCTTTCGGCGTCGGCCTCGGCCCAGGAGCCGGTAACCCTGACGGGCGGGCACAAACGCGAGGCGACCTGTGTGGCGTTTTCGCCGGACGGAAAGCTGCTCGTCAGCGGGGGAGCCGACGGAAGCGTGGCGTTCTGGGACGTTGCGGCGAAGAAGGCGGTCGAGATCGTGGCGAGCAAGGCGGGGGCGCTGAACTCCGTCGCGTTCTCTCCCGACGGCACGAAGCTCGCGTTCGGCGAGATGTACAACAAGGTGCGACTGTGGGACGTCGCGAGCCGCAAGGAAACGGCGGTCCTCTCGGGCCATGGGGGCGCGGTCAACGGCGTCGTCTTCCTTCCGGACGGCAAGACGCTCGTATCGGTCAGCACCGATCAGTCGATTCGATTCTGGGATGCTCCGACAGGGGCGGAGCGGGAGACGATCAAGATTCACAAGTACAAGATCACCGGCATCGCAGTTTCTCGGGACGGAAAATGGTTGGCCACGGGGAACGACGGGGGGCTCGTCAAGATCTGCGAACTCCCCGGGGGAAAGGAGATGTCGGAAATCAAGGTCGCTTCGGGGATCACCTCCTTGGCCTTCTCTCCCGACTCGTCTACGTTGGCCGTCGCATCGAAGGAGATGTCCGTAGGGTTTTGGGATGTGGACCCGGCGACGTGGAAGAGCCGTGAGGCGGAGACGGACCGGCTCAAGTCGTACGTAGTCTCGCTTGCCTTTGCGCCGGACGGGAAGGCTTTGGCGTACGGGACGCACTCGGGGTTGGTCGTTCTTTCGCATCCGAAGGAGCGCATGTCGGAGTCGTTGGACAAGTCCCCGGATCGCCCCGTGACGGGAGTGGCGTTCTCTCCGGACGGCTCCAGGGTCGCAGCGTCCTGCATGGACCGGAATATCCGCCTGTGGACGATGAGGAAAAAGTAAGGAGAGCACGGATATGGTGGATGTCGCTCAGCCCTCAGCGGCTCCGGCCGGCGAGTACGCCCCGAAGAAGGAGGAGAACGATTTCGCGATGTGGGCCCACATCGCCCCGCCCCTGGTGAGCGTCATCTTCGGGGGCATGGGGTGGATCGTGCCGCTCGTGATTTGGTTGATGAAGAAGGACACTTCGAAATACGTGAGCTTTCATGCCCTTCAATCGCTCTTCCTCCAAATTGCGGTGTTCGTCCTGGCGATTCCTTTGATTTGCACGGGGATCTTCCTCTTCTTTCCCCTTCTCCTCGTACCGGCACTTTTCATCGGGACGCTGATCTACGGGATCATGACCGGGATCAAGGCGGGCAAAGGGGAGTGGGTCGAGTACTGGGTGGTGGGAAAGTTCGCGCGGGACATCGTCTTCAAGCCGGGGGCATAGGAATCGTTGCAATAAACGACCGGCACCCTTAGAATTCGCCGCCGATGCCCGTCAAGGTCCACCGCAACGCTCTGGGGATGATCGAGACCCGCGGCCTCGTGGGGATGAGCGAGGCCTCCGACGCGATGGTAAAGGCGGCGGGAGTCCTGCTCCTCGGAAGGGAATATGTCGGCGGGGGCTACGCGACGGTATTCTGCCGCGGGGAGGTGGGGGCGGTGAAGGCGGCGCTGGACGCGGGGGCTGCGGCGGCCAAGAAGGTCGGCGACCTCGTGACCGTCCATCTGATCGCGAAACCGGACTCCCAGGTGGAATCGATCCTGCCGAATCCGGAGTGGGTCTGGATTCCCCCCTGGAAAAAGACGATGACGTTGGAGAATTTCGATCCGGACCGGCTGACCGTCGCCGAGATGCGCAAGCTCGCCCGCGAGCTTCCTCGGATGGAGCTCTCCGGCCGCGACATCTCCAAGGCGGATCGCGACACCCTGATCGCGGCCATCCGAAAGACTCTCGGGATGATATAAAAATAGCCTGGCTATTTCTATATCATGATATAGAAATAGCCAGGCTTCTTCTATATCATGGATAAGGACCTCGAGTCGACGCAGCAGGCCCGGGACCTTCTTGCGAAGGCCAAGAAGGCGCAGGAGGAGCTCTCGCAGTTCAGCCAGAAAGAGGTCGACGCCGTCTGCGCGGCCATCGCGGAAGAGGGATTCAAGCAGGCGGAATTCCTCGCGAGGCTCGCCGTGGAGGAGACGCAGCTCGGGCGAGTCGAATCGAAGAAGATCAAGAACGAGTTCTGCACGCGGAATCTCTGGGACGCCATGCGAGAGATGAAGACGTGCGGGATCATCGGGCGAGACGACAAAAACCTAGTCTACGAAATCGCGGAGCCGATGGGCACGGTCGCCGCCATCATCCCCACCACGAATCCGACCTCGACGGCGATCTACAAGATCATGATCGCCCTCAAGTCCCGCAACACCATCGTGATCTCCCCCCATCCGCGCGCCATCAAGTGTATCGGCGAAAGCGCGCGCGTCTGCACGGAGGCGGGGCTCAAGGCCGGACTGCCCCAGGGGTCCGTGGGTTGGATGACCGCCGTCACCCTCGAAGGCACGACCGAACTCATGCGCCATCGGTACACCCGCGTCATCCTCTCGACCGGCGGCGAGGGGATCGTCAAGGCCGCCTATTCCAGCGGGAAGCCCGCGTACGGCGTTGGCCCGGGCAATGCCCCGGTCTACATCGAGCGCACCGCCGACGTCCGCCACGCGGTCTCGAACATCGTCGAGAGCAAACTCTTCGACTACGGCACGGTCTGCGCCAGCGAGCAAGCCGTGATCGTGGACCAGGTCATCGACAAGGAAGCGAAAGAGGAGTTCCGCCGGCAGAAGGCGTACTTCGTCTCCCCCGAGGAGAAGAAGAAGATGGAGCCCGTGTGCATCAAGGGCGACATCATGAATCCCGACGTCGTGGGCCAGTCGGCCGCGAAGATCGCCAAGCTGTGCGGCTTCACGGTCGCCGAGGACACCTCCGTCCTGATCGCCGAACTCAAGGCGGTCGGCCGCGAGGAGCCCCTCTCGCGCGAGGTCCTCGCGCCCGTCCTCGCCTACTACGTCGAGCCCGATTGGATGAGCGCGTGCGAGCGATGCCTCCAAGTCCTGCGTTTCGGCGGCATGGGACACACCCTCGTAATCCATTCGCGCGATCCGCAGGTCATCATGGAATTCGCCCTCAAGAAACCCGCCTACCGGTTCTGCGTGAACACTCCCGCCACGTTCGGCGCGATCGGATATACGACGCGTCTCTTCCCCTCGATGTCCCTCGGCTGCGGCACGTCCGGGGGAAACATCAGCGCGGACAACATCAGTCCCCTCAACCTTATCAACGTGAAGCGCCTCGCCTTCGACGTTCGCGACGACGCCTTCGCCCAGACGATGAAGGTGAGCGAGACGCTTGTATCGGATTTCGTCCCGTTCGAGAAGCGCGAGCCGGGGAAGCCTCCGCCCGCCCCCGGAGCCTCCGCAGCCGTGGGGGAGACGATCCTCTACAACGGTCGCCGCCGAGACGTAGCCTCCCTCTAGCGATATTGCTTGACGGTCGCGAGCGAGGGCCTAGAATAACGCCCCCATGAGCAAGATCGCACTCGGGATGATCGAAACGCGGGGACTCGTCGGCTCCGTCGAAGCCGCCGACGCGATGGTCAAGGCCGCCAAGGTGGCCCTCGTAGGCAAAGAGGTCATCGGAGGCGGCTACGTGACGGTGATGGTTCGCGGGGAGGTCGGTGCGGTCAAGGCCGCCGTCGACGCGGGCGCGGCCGCCGCGAAACGCGTCGGGGAACTCGTCTCCGTCCACGTCATCCCGAGGCCGCACTCGGACGTGGAACAGATCCTCCCGAAGAACGCAGCCTGGTCGCGCGAAGAAGCCGATAAGGGTTAACGCCGGATGGCCAAAGTCGATCTCCGCACCCTCGTATTCCTCGACTCGCTTCAGCCGCAGCTTACGAGCTACATCTGCACGATCGCGCGCGGGTACCTTCCGATCACCCGCGACGCCGCAATGATCATCGAGGTCGCCCCCGGCATCGCGATCAACCGCATCACGGACATCGCCGTCAAGAAGACCGACGTCCGCCCCGCCATCCAGTTCGTCGAACGCGCCTACGGAACCCTCGAAATCCACCATACGTCGCAGGCGGAGGTGCAGGAGGCGGGCAAGAACGTCCTCACCCACTTGGAACTCCGGGAGGCCGACCGCCTGAAGCCCGTCATCATGACGAGCGAGATCATCACGCAAGTCTCCGATTACCAGGCGATGCTCATCAACCGCGTCCGCTTCGGAAACATGTTCTTGGCCGGAAGGACGCTCTACATCATGGAGATCCACCCCGCGGGATACGCCGCGTTTGCCGCCAATGAGGCGGAGAAGGCGTCCCCGATCGAGCTCGTGGACGTGCAGTTTTCGGGCGCCTTCGGACGACTCTATCTCGCCGGGAGCGAGGCCGAGATCGAGGAGGCCGCCAAGGCCGTACACAAGGCCGTGAGCGGTCTCGAGGGGCGCGAGAACAAAGCGGGCGGCGGGCCCACCTAATCGCCGGTTTCCGGAATCCGAGATCTTCCCGCGCGCAAATCAAGAAGGGATCGTCGTCGTCGGAAAAGGCGATCTCGAAAAACAGGGATCCCCGTGCCTCCCCGGGAATCGGTTCGAGGACGTGGCGGTAGGTGAACCAATGGCCGTCCCTGTTCTGCAGGAGAACCACCGAAGAACCGCGGTCCGGAACGCGCACGATCGCGTTCGCGAATTCGTCGCGCGGATGGTCCTCGAGGGCGAACGTATGGCCGGCGTGGAACGATCGGCAATCGCCGGTCCCGAAGAAGGTGCGTTCCCGACAGCGAATCTCTTCGCTTCGCACCCGGGCCAGGGCCTTTGCCTCTTCCCCATCCTTGTAGTGTTCCGCATCTTCGTAGAGATGGCCGAATCCGTTCCGGTTCTTTCCGAGGGGAATCCGGGCGCTACTCTACCCCCGCGATCCCCCGCTTCCACTTCAGTTCGGGCTGCAGGGGAAGGCTTCGCCTCAGCAGGGGCATCGGTGCCGAAGTGAGTACGAATTGCACCAGGTGAGAGGACTTGAGGCGGCGCTCGTTGTGGCGGAAACTGGGATCCCACTTGTGATAGGTCGTGACCCAAAACGCGATGGAGTTCCCGTCCTCCGACCAGGGATTCTGCGGCATTTCGATGCACTCTTCCTCTTCCGCTCGCAGGAGAAGGACGGCCGATCTCATCCGGATGTCCAAGAGAAGCGCTTCGGGCCGATCGACGTGGCTCGCGGAGCGGATCAGGAGCTGGGGGCGACTTGGGTTCCACGCTCCCAAGCGATATCCGAACCGCCGCAACGGAAGGTCAGCATGGATGCTTCCTCGAGCGGCGTTCACGACGAAGACACGGGGATGATCGCTCTTTTCCGACAAGTCCGAGTCTCCTCGGACCGCTACCAGCCAGGCGCCATCCGGACTCACCGTCCACTCCCCGATCTGGGTGCGCCTCGGTTTCTCTCCCGGAGGGTGGACATAGAGATTCCTGATCTCTCGCCCCGTGCAGCAGCCGCTCCAAAACGAATCCACCGCAACGCGCTCGTACCGTCGAAGGTTCTTGGAGTCCGTGGGAAGATCCGCTGCCTGCCAATCAGGGTCTGAGGACGATGACTGGACCGGCGGCCGATTGTGGAACCAGTCGCATCCGGTCAGGAGCGCCGCCAGGGCCACAGCACTTCTCATGTCTATCTCGAATGCGGAAAAACGAGTGTCCTTACACCCTTTTCGTGGCTCTTGCATCCTGTCTGGAGAAATCTAGAATTGAGGATGACGGTCGGGGAGCCGAGAAGGACGGGTCATCTCGCTCCCATCATGCCACCGTCGCGGCCGCATCCTCTACCTTCTTTTTCGTTCAGGGGGTGAATCTCGAGTCTTGTGCGGGAGCAGGAACGGGGTCCCGGACGGGTGCGGGCGCCCGGTGTCCGCGGAGGAACGGCCCACGTCGGGGGCCCCGCGCTCCGGCCGGAGGGTGACGATGAAACACTTCCTTCTCTTGGGCTTCCTCGTTCCGCAGGAGCGACCCTGCGACCTCGCCATCGTCGAATCGACGCCGTTCTGCGTCCCGTGCCATCGCCTGGATCCGCCCATCCTCGCCAACGGCGCCTGCGCGGACTGCGGTACTGTCCCCGTCCTGGTCGAGGCGTGCGTCAAGTCGCGCCCCGGCTCCACGATCAAGGCTTGCATCGTCCTGCGGTGCGAGAGATGCGGGCGAACCGGAAATCGCGAGTCCCCGTGTCCGGTGCCGACGTGCATCGTCGCAGGTGCCTGGATTCGCCGAACCTGCGAAAAGTCCGGGACATGGCCTCACGGGGGGGAACCTCCGAAACTGACCGGTCCACAGATATCGTGCGCCCCGCCGCCAACCACTCGCACGGCGAGTGCCTGAGCGTAGCGAAGGCATGAGCCGTGCATCGGCGGCGGTGGAATGGCCCCTGCTGGTAGTTCGGGGCAGAGTATCTCGGAGAAAACGACAGGGACACGGTCGTGCGCGAGAGCGGCACCTCCTTTCGGAGTCGGATGGCCGTGGATTACGCGGCGCGCCGGTTCGTCCAGGCCGCGACGAGGAGATCGCCGACCGGGGTGGGAGGCTCCTGCAGGCACGCTTCGAAGCAAGCGCGCGCGATGGAGTAGACGCTGAGCTTTCCCCACGCGGTGGACTTCTGAAGGCGCGCCAAATCTACCCGGGAGCGCCACTGGGTCCCATCTTCCAGCACGACCAGGTAGGCGAGCGTGACAATGAGCATCATCTTGCCGACACTGGCTTCGGTGCCGAGATGATGGCGGTCCATGTTCAGGCGCATCTTGAGATCTCGGAACATCTCCTCGATTTGGAAGCGATCGGAGTATTTCATCAGCGCCGACTCGATCTCCTCCAGATCGGTGGCGAGGTACCAGGTGTCGTCGGTGGGATCGTGGGCTTCTTCCGGGCGAAGTCTTCGAACCGCCAGGTGGCAGCGGAAGGGATCCTCCTGGGTGTACTCGATGCCCCGCAGCAGCAGAGTTTGTCCCGGACCCAAGGGAAGGCCTGCCAATTCGGTCCACGTTCCCTGGACGCGAATGTGGCGCTCTCGCGAGAGGCGGATCGCAAAGTGAGCGTCCGCGTTACGGATCGTGACGAAGAGGTCCCGTTTTCCAAAGCCCCGGTCGGCCAAGATCACGATTCGTTGGCGGATCTCTTCGGGAAAGAGACCCAAGAAGGAGCGAAGGAGTTCTTCCTCCTCCCCGGTCATGCTCCCCAACGCGCTCTCCTTGGGGAGCACGACGCAACGGAGGGGCAGGGCCCGGCCCTGATACGGCAGGCTCAGCAAGAGCCCCATGTACTCTCCCAGATCCGTCCAATCCATCGCTACCTCAATCCGGCGCTTCGGATGAACGTGCGCGACCGACTCGAACGCCTCCGCCAGATCGAATTCGCTCCGACACAGGAAGCGCGACAGGCGCTTGACCTTGTCCTGAAGGGCCCCCGGCAGATCGGCCGGCTTGCGCCCCATCTCACTCAGCCACGGTCCCCCGGCCGCCAAGAACGCCGTGACCATCATGACCAACGTCCGCGTGGGTTGACCATGAAGGTGAGGCAACTTCTGTTGAACGTGGTACACTACTCGCAACGCCAAGGCGCGAATACACCGACTGGTCATGTCCCCCTCTCTTCCTCAAGGTAGACTCCGAGAGGGGGACCCCTCTCCACCGACGCGTTGGGCCCAATCCCCCGTTTCCCCGCCCTACGGCCCCAACGGCGCGGTTTCGACGAAAGAAGAAGAGAAAGAGAAGAAGAACGGATCCGTCAAGATCGCCCCCCCCTCGTCGGAAGGAGCATACCCGCGAACGGAGCAAGCAGCGCGCCGCGGGCGCACCGCGCCCGCGTCACGGTGCTTGCGAATGAGGTCGGCGGTCGGCTGATTCCCTTTCGTCAACACTGCGGACCAGTCAGCCTCCGAAACCCCAGCCGAACTGATTTTCCGTTGGGTTGAAACTTTTCGGCGCGTTGGTAGTATTATCTCCTAACCCAGGAGGTCCTGTATGAAACGCGCCGCCGGCGTCGTCCTCTGGCTCGGCTTGCCTGCCGTCGCTCTTGCCCAGAAACCGACTCAGGATGTCCTTCGAGACGAGGAAAAGGGCTTCGAGCTGATCCGACCGAAGGACAAGGACAACTCGTGGAAGGTGGGCAAGGAGGGCGCGCACCTCTACAAGGACACGGACGGCGTCATCGCACACCGCGCCGACAACATCTCGATCGAATTCGTCTGCGTCGTGAAAAACGACAACGAGAAATTCCCCGACTTGAAGGACTTTCCGGACCGGTTCAAGGAGGAGTTCAAGGAATCCGGAGCGACCGTCACCACCTCCGTCGATGCGACCCGGAACAAGTTTCAGTGCCGGGGCGCGGGGTACAAGGCCATCTACGTCACGGTAGAGCTCAAGGAGAAGGACACGACCAAACTGAAGTTTGCGCAGTGGATTTTCACGGACAATCGCAATCGCCTGTTTCGGATCTCCATCGTCGGGCCGGACGACATGCGGAAGAAGTACGAGCGGGAAACCGCGATGGCCTTGGCGAACATGGCGATTTTCAATCCCAAGAAGAAGAGACCCTAGGAACACTCCCAAATCCGGCATAGAGATCTCGGCGGTTGAATCCCCGAGTCCTCACGGTTAGGATGGCCCCGATGTCGGAGTCCAAGCGAGCCTCCCCGTGGCCTTTCGTCGCCATCAGCCTGCTCATTCTCCTTCTCTCCGCTTTTCTCTACCTCAAGCTGAATAAGCGGGAGCGGATGCCGGAAGCCTCGGCAGGACGGACTCCGGAGAGTTCCTCGAACCCTCCTCGGACGCGGCGGGCGGAGCTTCTCGACAAGGCACGTTCGCTCTTGGAGGAGGGAAAAGTCGACGAGGCCGCCGTGGCCCTCGAGGAAGCCAAGAAGCTGGCTCCGGGAGAGGACACGGCCGAACTCGAGCGTTCCATCGCGCGCGTCCGTCAAGACCGGCAGGATCGCGAGGCGCAACGTCAGATCGCCCTGGCGTTGGGGGAACTCAAGGAGAAGTGGGACTCCGCGTGGAAGTCGAAGTACTCCTGGGACGAGGCCTACTCCGCCATCGAGGCGTTCGTGCAGAAGTATCCGACGGCGGCGAAGGACCCGGACTACGAAGCCCTCCGTCGCGACATCGAACGGAATCGCGACGGTCACGACCAAGCGTATCGCAGCAACCTGGACGCGGCGAAAAAGCTCCAGGGAGAGGGGAAACTGGCCCAGGCTCTTCAGCGGCTCCAGATCGCCGCGCAGTACTATCCGGAACGTGCGAATGAAATCGCCAAGATTCGAGGGGAGTGGGAAGTGGCCCTCTTGGACAAAGAGATGATCCGCATCACGGACGTCGAGGTCTGGATCGGCTCGGACGAAGTCGAGGACGAAAAGCCTCGCCGGAAGTATCGCGGGAAACCTTTCAAGATCGACAAGTACGAGGTCACGAACGAGGAGTATGCCGCCTTCTTGGCCGGCAACGCGGATCATCCCAAACCGGCGCACTGGAAGGAACGCCGTCCGCCGCCCGAGGCCGCGCGACTTCCCGTGGCCGGGGTCCGGCTGCCGGATGCCGAAGCGTATGCGACGTGGGCCAAGAAGCGAGTGCCTACCGCCGAGGAATGGGAGAAGGCCGCACGGTTCATCGACGGCCGGCTCTATCCCTGGGGCGACGGCTTCCCCGCTCCGGGTTCGGGCGAGTTCTTCGCCAATTCCTGGGAATACTGGCAGCATTTCGCGGACCGAGGAAAGGCCCCCAGCCTCCTGCCCGTCGGGACTTTTCCCAACGGACGGAGCGGATTCGACGTCTACGATATGGCGGGAAACGTCTGGGAATGGACGTCCACCCGAATCGTCGTGGAGCGGGACGGCCAAAAGGTGGAAATGGCCGTCCTCAAGGGCGGGTCGTACATGACGACCAAGGATGCGCTTCGGTGCTCCAACCGGCTCCTCGATGAGGTAGACTTTGGACATCCCGACTACGGGTTCCGCTGCGTGCGGAACTGAGTTCGGGGCCCCGCGGGGATCCCATGAACGAGCCGGAACCGCGCCTGCCCGGCCTGGCCGACCGCGAGCTCGTCCGCCGCGCCCAAGAGGGGGATGCGGCCGCCTTCAGCGAGCTGGTCGTCCGCCATCAGGAGAAGATCTTCAACGCCGTCTATCGCTTCTGCTCGAATTGGGAAGACGCCTGCGACATCACCCAGCGCGCCTTCATCAATGCGTACCGAAAGCTCGCCGAGTTCAAGGGCGACTCGGCCTTCACGACCTGGATGTATCGCATCGCCTTCAATCAGAGCGTCAGTCATCGCCGAGAGTCCGGCCGCCACAAGGCGATCAGTCTCTACAACCGGGACGAAGAATCGCTTCGCGAGCCGGGCTACGAGGAGAACCCCACAGAGAGGATGGAGTCGGACGACAGCCGTCGCAAGGTGCAGCAGGCCTTGGCCGCCCTGGCGGAGGAGGACCGGAAGATTATCGTCCTGAAGGACCTACAGGGGTACTCCTACGACGAGATCGCCGCCATCCTGGACATTCCCAAGGGCACCGTGCGCTCCCGCCTCCACCGGGCCCGTTTGGCCCTGCGGACCAAGTTGAAGGCGTTTATTGGAACTCCTCGATGAGTCATCGCGTCCAAGAGATATGGGCTGCCCCTTCGAGAACGACAAGCTGACGGGGTTCTTCGATGGCGAACTCGACGCCGCGGAACGCGCCGAGGTGGAGAAGCACATCGCCACCTGTTCGGAGTGCCTCCGCGAGCTGGAAGAACTCAAGTCGGCCAGCCAGGCGGTGCGCGGACTCAAGAGGCACGCCGTTCCCGAGCAACTCACTCGGAAGATCCTCGAGGGAATGTCGGCTCCTCCGGCCGCCGTCGTCCCCTACCGGCGCTTCTGGCTCTCCTGGGCCCTGACGGCCGCCGCGGTCGTCTTCGTCGCCGTCAACGTCACCTTCTTCGCGTCGCTTCGACGCAGGCCGCAAGCCGAAACGCCCCCCCAAGAAACCGCCGGCCCGAGAAAGGAATCGCCTTCCGATGAGTCCAAGTTCAAGAAGGAGGTAAGCCTCCGCGACAAGGGCGGCGAATCGCGGAAGAATACCGAGAAGTCAGAGGATCTCACGGGTCCCCGTGAGCGAGGATCGGATCCGGGAAGAGAAAGAGGGAAATCCTCCGGGTTCTTCACCATCGTCTCGTCGGATGTCGCCGGGACCCGCGAGTTCGTCGAGGATCTCCTCCGCCGGATGAATCTCCGATATGAACATGGCGCGGGCGAGGGGGACTCCGGGGCCTTCGCGCTCGATACGTGCATCTCCCTCGAGCTGACGGAGGAGCAACTGGCTGCGATCGAGGCCCGAATGAAGGAGGAGTCCCGCCGCTTCGTCTGGGTCGACGGAGACCGAAGTTACTATCGACGCCCGGGTAGCGAGACGTCGATGAGGATGGAAGAGAAGGGGAGGGGCGGGAGCCGAAAGACCAAGATGAACGAACCGACCGATCCCAAGACCACGGACGAATTTCCCAGAGACTCGAAAGAGGGGGAACGCAAGCCGGAGTCCACGAGGAGGTTCGCCCAGGATTCCGACGACCGTCGCTCTGGCGCCAAGACCCCTCCCAAGCGGCGGATCGTGATCTATTTCCACGAACTGGATCGGACTCCGACCGAGAAATAGGGCCTGTTGATGGCCGGGGGCCGCCGCGAACTTCCGCAGGCCGGCTCCAGAACCTCCCGAATCTTGCGCTCGGGTAGAGATTGGCGTACAGTTTGTACATGATTCGTGCCTCGGTATCGGACGCTCGGCAACGGCTCCCCTTCCTCGCGCGCCTGGCGGAGGGCGGGGAGGTCGTCGTTCTTGTACGGCGGGGTAAGCCCATCGCTCAATTGGTGCGGATCGGAGAGGAGGTGGCCGGCCTCGCAGAAGAGGACGCCCGGGCACTCCTTTGGTTGCGCGAGGGGCGGATCGTTCGGCTCGGCCGAATGGGGCCCCTCCTCCCAAAGCGATGGCGCCCGGGGAAGAACGGCGCCGGGTTGTCCGATCTGCTCCTTCGCGATCGCGAGGGGAGGTGAACTTTTGGGACGCCAGCGCCCTCATCAAAGCGCTGGACGAGGGGGAGTCCGGCCACACTCTCGCGGTGAACCTCCTGCGTCAGAAGGTACGCCACGCTTCCTGTGCACTTCTCGTTGTCGAGATCGCGTCGGCTGTCGCGCGCAGACACGCAGGTCGGCCTGACCTCCGCAAGAGGCTCACATCGGCCTGGCAGGGTCTCCTCCCCGGCCTCCAACTCCACGCCGTCGATCCTCTCGTCGAATCGGCAGCGCGAGTGGCGGAGCGGCAGCGGTTGCGGGCCGTCGACGCAGTTTACTTGGCGTGCGCCTTGGACATCCACGCAGGTTTGACGCGCAAGGTGGTCTTCTTGACGAGCGACCGGGAGCTGGCCGTGGCCGCCCGGAGAGAGCGCCTGCGGGTTGTGGAATTGTCCTAACCCGAATTCCCGGGCGCGAAAGAAATCACCCGAATTGCGATCGGCATACTTGAAGAGCATTCGTAAGTATCTGATGTGAAATAGGTTACATCCTATCCCCCAACTTTCAATCCTGGACGGACGCTGGTAGAATATCCACCCCATGCGAAACTCCCGCCGGATACTCTTTGGCGACGATACGCGGAAGCTGGAGCTCCTGCGAACGGGGATACACCACCTGGACCTACCCTTGCAGGCGACCCTCCTGGGGGCTTGCATCGCTCAAGTGCGGGAGGATCTGAAGAGGGTCGGGATCGCCCAAATGAAGCCCGTGTTCTATCTCTCCAACGAATACGGGACGGTCGTCGGGACGTCCAATATCGGGGTGGGGTTTTGGGACGCGGATCCCACGCTATGGGAGCTGTATCAGGAGGCGCGGGGTACGGCCAACTCGAAGGCGGACATCCTCCTCCTCTTGCGCCATGAGTGCGGCCATGCGTTTTGCTATTCGTACAAGCTCTATCGGCAGCCCGAGTTTCGCCGGCTGTTCCGGGTCCGCGGCCATTTCTTTTGGACGTACCCGAAGACGGACCGGTACGTCCCCAATCCGTGGAGCAAGGATTTCGTCAATCCGTTCGGGGACCATTACGCGCAGAAACATCCCGACGACGATTTCGCCGATACGTTCACCGAGTTCTTGGCCGGAGGGTGGAAGCAGCGATACCGGGCGAAGCCAGGGGCGCTTCGGAAATTGCGGTACGTGGATCGGATGGTCCGCAAGTGGGGCCGCAAACCGGCGCTCGTTCCGAACGATCCCGAAAACCTCGATTTGCCGCTCTCCGAGATGAGGCAGAGCGTTCGCGACTTCCTGCGGGCGTCCATCGCGCGATACAAGACCCGTGCCCAGGGATATTTGGATTCCGATTTGGAGGCGATCTTCGTCCGGCGGCGGAACGGCTGTACCCCCGCGGGGGAGTTCGTCTCGAAATTCGGGCGGGAAGTCGAAGGGCGCGCCTCCGCCTGGTCCGGTGCGGCCGCGCCGGTCGTGCGGGATATCCTCGACAAGATCCGCGCGCGTGCCGGTGCCCTGGGGCTGGGAGTCGAGGACAAGCGAAAAACGTTGGTAGAGCTCTCGGCCTATGTGACGTCTCTGGCGACGCGCTTCGCGATGTCGGGACGATTCCGAAATTGATGGTCCCCGGTTTCTTCGCCGCCGCCACCTATCCGGTGCGGGGTCTTCTCCACCTTCTCCGGACCCCGAGGCTGTGGAAATTGGCCCTCCTTCCCTTTCTCGTGAATCTGGTTCTCTATACTCTGATTGCGGCCTTTCTCTTCTGGTTCGTATCCGAGAAGCTCCTGGGAGATTGGCTCTCCGGCTGGCCGTCGTGGGCCCGATGGATCGCGGGGATCGTCGCCGTCCTGTCCGCTCTGGCCCTCATGGCCTTCAGCTTCACGATCTTGGGGAACATCGTGGCGTCGCCTCTGTTGGATTTCTTGGCGGAACGGGCGCTGGCGGATCTCCGCGGCCGGCCGCTCCCGGAAGGGGGGCCATGGTACGTCGAGGCCGTCCGATCCGTGGGTCGCCAGATTCTGAAGCTCGTTCTTTTCGGCGGAATCCAGCTCGTTCTCTTGCTGGTCCTTCTGATCCCGGTCGTGGGAGTCGTGCATCCGGTTCTCTCGGCGGTCGTGACCATCTTCTTCCTCGCGCTCGAATATCTTGAGTACCCGTTGGCCGCCGATCGCGTTCCTTTCTGCGGGCGATTCGGGTATCTCTTCCGTCATTTCCGGACCGCGTTCGGCTTGGGGGGATCGCTTTTCGTGATCGTCCTCATCCCGATCGTGGGCTATTTCGCCCTACCGGCCTGCGTGGTCGGCGCGACGCTCCTCTATCGGGACCTCGAGCTCCGAGAAGGAGAGGGACCGTAGAACCAGCACCGGTGTCCTAGGGCACCGGATCGTAGCCGCAGCTCCCCCACGGGGCGCATCGGAGGAGGCGCTTGACTCCGTACCATCCTCCGAGGAAGAACCCGTGTTTTTGCACGGACTCGAGCATGTACTGGGAGCACGTGGGCCAGTACCGGCAGGCCGGGGGAAGGAGCGGGGAGAGGCACCACTGGTAGATCTTGATGGGGACGATCAGGAAGTACTTCATGGGCCGGTTCCGGCGCGCGCCCGTCGGATGAGCTCGAGAAAGGCCTGCTCCACGTCCTGGCGCCGCAACTCCCCGGGCGGACGCAGAGGTACGGCCACGATGTCGAGTCCGGGACCGACCTCGGCGGGATGGAGGCGCAGAGATTCGCGGAGGAGCCTCTTCCACCGATTGCGCTGAACCGCGCCGCAAAGCTTGGAGGGGATGCTCAAGGCGAGACGCGAAACGGGAAGATCGGTCGGACGAACATGGAGGCGAAGGAGCCGGCCGACGAAGCGGCGACCCCGGCGCCAGACGAGATCGATCTCCCGCCGCCGGGCGAGTCGCTGCGCTCGCGGATAGGGCCAACCCACGCCCCCACTCTATCCGCGCCGCGGCGGGGGGTTCAAATCCATATAATATGGTTATATTACATTTATTATTGACTCCCCACCCCGCGCGGTCGTATCTTCTGGATGGAGGTAGAGCGCATGGACTCGTTCATCCGGAGCCGGCACGGCTACCGGGAGAAGAAAATATCCGTCAGCGACCGCCCCTCTTCCTCTCTGTGGGATGCCGTGCCCAAGCCCAGAAGATCCTCGGGCGATTGGTGGAAACTCGTCGCCGCCGTCCTCTTGACCGTCTTCGCCGCCGTCCTCATCTTGAGGGGCGAGACGATCCAGGCGGTGCGGCAGCTTCTGTCCAAATCGCCGCCGGCTGCGCGCTGAGTGATTGCGGGTCGCGGGGGCTTCTGATACGATTCGGCCCTCATGACGGCCGAGTTCGACGAGAGACTTCGTAAACTGGACGCGATCCGGTCTCTCGGAGTCTCGCCGTGGGGACGCCGATTGGACGGCGCCCGTCCCGTCGGACCCCTCGCCGCTTCGTTCGGACCCGAGACGGAAGGGAAGAGCTTCACCGTCGTCGGTCGCGTCACCGCCCATCGGAGCTTCGGCAAGGCCGCTTTCCTCGACGTCCGCGACTGGACGGGGAAGATCCAGGCCTATGCCCGGCAGGATCAACTCCCGTCCTCCTGGGACGTGTTCAAGACGGTGGGTCTCGCGGACTGGGTGGTCGTGACCGGAACCCTCGGCAAGACCCGCACCGGCGAGGTCACCCTGTTCGCGACGTCTCTGGAACTCCTGACCAAGGCGCTCCGCCCCTTGCCGGAAAAGTGGCACGGACTTCAGGATGCCGAGATCCGCTATCGGCGCCGCTATCTCGACCTCATCGCCAACCCCAAGGTGCTGGAGACCTTCAAGAAGCGCTCCCGGCTCCTGTCAAAGATGCGCCAGTTCTTGGACGGACGCGGCTATCTCGAGGTCGAGACCCCGGTGATGCACTCGGTCGCGGGGGGCGCCGCCGCGAGGCCGTTCGTGACCCATCACAACGCCCTCGACCGAGACTTCACGCTTCGGATCGCCCTCGAGATCCCGCTGAAGAAGCTCCTCGTCGGCGGATTCGAAAAGGTCTACGAGATCGGACGGGTCTTCCGAAACGAGGGGATTTCGACGCGGCACAACCCCGAATTCACGATGGTGGAGCTCTACCACGCGTTCGGAGACTTGCGGACGATGATGGAGCTGTGCGAGAGCGTCGTCACCCACCTCGCGCGTGAGATCGCGGGCGGCCTCACGATTCCGTACGGAGAGCGGATCCTCGACCTCACGCCCCCGTGGCCGCGCCGCGAATTCCTCGACCTCATGCGGGAGCACGGGCTCAACCCGGAGGATCTCGACTCGCTCCGGGCCGAGCTTCGGAAGCGCGGGATCGATCCCGCAAAGATGGGCAAGATCGATCTTCTCGACGAGGCCTTCGGGGAAGTCGTGGTCCCCGAACTCCAGAACCCCGTCTTCGTGACGGCCCAGCCGATCGAGATGACCCCGCTCTGCAGCCGCCTCCCGGATCGGAGCCATCTCGCCGATCGGTTCGAGGCCTACGTGGCGGGCATGGAAATCTCCAACGCCTATACCGAGCTCAACGACCCGGTCGAGCAGCGGACGCGGCTCGAAGAACAGGCCCAGGGGGACGCCTCGAAGATCGATCACGACTTCCTTCGCGCGCTGGAGCACGGGATGCCTCCCGCGGGAGGAATCGGCATCGGCGTCGACCGCCTGACGATGATCCTCACGAACAACCCGTCGATTCGCGAGGTCATTCTCTTCCCCCTTCTGCGGGAACCGGATTCCTCGGGCGCGGAGGAGTAATGCCGGCGCGGCTCGCGCATCGGATCCTGCGGATGCCGCATGTATAAGATCTTCCTCTCGCTGCGCTATCTTCGCTCCCACAAGATCATCTACTTCTCCATTGCGGGAGTCGCGATGGGGATCATGGTCATGATCATCGTCACCTCCATCATGGGAGGTTTCTCCCGCGATCTTCGACTCCGCATTCGGGGGATGCAATCCGATCTCGTCGTGGTCCAACGCGTCCCGAACGTCTTTCTCGACGACTACGAGGCCGTCTGCCGCGAGATCGAGACGATCCCCGGAGTCCGAGGGTGCGCGCCGAGAATCGAATGGGAAGCCTGGGTCGAATACCGGAGCTCCTACAAGACCGTCCGGTTCGTCGGGATCGATCCGGAGCGCGAGAAGGGGCTCTCGAAGCTTCAGAACTATTTCGCCGCGGGCGGTACGAAATCGTTCGAATTTCCGCCCCCGCGAGAGGGGGGGGCCATCCCCGTAGTCCTGGGCATGGAGTTCCCGCTCGGTGGGGCCTCCGCCGAGTTGACTTCGTTCCGGCGCGACGGCGGCGTGTATCGACGGAAGCTCGAGGTGCTGGGGTATTTCAAGTCCGGGATGGCCGAATACGATCACAACTACATTTTCATGTCGCTCAAGGATGCCCAGGAGTTCCTGAAACTCCCGGGCAAGGTCACCACGCTCTCCATCACGGTGGACAGGTACGAACGCGATATCGGGAGGATTCGCGGAGAGGTGATCGAGGTCCTGCACCGATATGCCCAGAAGCGCGCGTGGAACTGTTCCGGCGCGCCTCACGCGTACGGAGCCTGTTCGCGCTACAACACCCAAACGTGGGAAGAGGCCAAGAGCATCCTGCTTCAAGCCGTGGCGGTAGAGAAGGGGATTCAGATCATCATTCTCTTCTTCATCGTCATCGTCGCGGGATTCAATATCGTGGCGATCTACACCCTCGTCGTCCGCGCCAAGACTCGCGACATCGGAATCCTGCGCGCCCTGGGGGCGACGCGCGGAGGAGTGGTCACCGTCTTCCTCCTTTCCGGCATGTTCTGCGGATTGGTGGGATCGATCATCGGGATCGGGATGGGGCTGCTTTTCTCCGCGCACGTGAATGAAATTGCGGAATACATCGAACTCGCTTCCCGGGAGTCCAACCACCTCCCTCGCGGCTTCCTCGGACTCGCGGATGGAGCCCTCTTCCTGGCGACGGCCGGGTTTCTGGCCACGTGGTTTCTCTACTATCGGCGAGAGTCGACCTTTTCGCTCAAGACGGGTCTGATGACGGGCGCGCTCACCGGCCTCGCCGTGTGGCTCTTCCACGGATGGCTCACTCCGCATTCGGGATGCCACTTCGGCTGGCCGGAGGAAGGGACGAAGACCGGAACCCTTCGGATCTGGGTCAGTGTCAGCCTCGGAGCCGTCCCGATCCTGATGGTACTGATGCGGGAGGGAATTCGACGCCTTCGTGTCGATTTCCCCTGGTCGTTTTTTACCTTTCTCTCCACCGTCGTCTTCGTGGCGTTCGCGATCGCACTCCTTACCCCCTTGGCGATCTCGGGGTCCGTCCTGGCCCTCCAACCGTCGGAACGCTGGCGCGGATTGGAACTCTTCCCGAAGGACGTCTACTACCTGGATCGCATCCCCGTCTTCGTGGACTTCAGCACCATCGCCCTCATCGTCGCCCTGACCCTCGTGGTCAGTCTGATCTTCTCGATCTATCCGGCCCTGAAGGCGGCCAGCTATGACCCCATCGAGGCGATTCGAGATGAATAGTCCGTTCCTGACCGTCCACGACGCCGTCAAGGACTACAAGTCCGGAGACTCGATGCTTCGGGTGCTCAAAGGCGTGAGCCTCGAAATCGTCGAAGGCGAGATCGTCGCCATCGTCGGGCCTTCCGGGGCGGGAAAGTCCACCCTCCTGCACATCATGGGTTTCCTCGATCGCCCGAGCTCGGGAGAGGTGGTGTTCCGGGGGCAAGCTCTCTCGACCCTCGACTCGGCGGCTCAAGCCGCGGTGCGCAACGCCAAGTTCGGCTTCGTCTTTCAACTCTATCACCTGCTGCCGGAGCTCACCGCCTTGGAGAATGTGCTCCTCCCCCTGATGATCCGGCACGATCCGATCTCGTGGATTACGGAATGGTGGAAGGCACGACGGAAATGTCGCGAGCTCCTGGATCGCATCGGGCTGGGGCGGCGGATGAGTCACCGCCCTTCGCAACTTTCCGGCGGAGAACGCCAACGGGTCGCGATCGCCCGGGCGCTCATCAGCGATCCGGAGATCGTCTTCTGCGACGAACCGACCGGCAACCTCGATGCGGCGACCTCCCGCGAAATCCAACACCTCATCGTGGAGCTTTCGAAAGAGACCGGAAAGACGTTCATTCTCGTGACCCACGACCCCAACGTCGCGGGAATCGCTCGCCGGCAGATCAAGCTTGTCGACGGCCTCATCGAGAACGGGAGCGTCGTCTAGTCCTTGACTGAAGGACCTCTCGGGCTATGATGTTCCTGAGGCGGGAGCGCATGCCCTACATTCGCGTGAAGACGGGGACGAACAAGGGCAAGATCCACGAGGTCAAAGACCAGGTCCTCTCCATCGGACGCGACGAGAATTCCACCATCCAGATTCTCGACCAGGGCGTTTCCCGCCAGCATTCCGAGGTGTTCCGCATCGGGGAGATGTGCTTCGTCCGCGATCTCAACTCCACCAACGGCACCTTCGTGAACAACCAGCGGATCCAGGAGGAGGTCCTCAAGGCGAACGACGAACTCCTCATCGGTACGACGATCCTGGTCTTCGAGGACAAGGCGACGCCCGTCGGAAGCGATTCCGAGAAGTCCGGGGAGCCGGGGAAGGAGAAGTCCGTCGAGATCGAGGGCGTCACCGCCGAGGACAAGATGCCCAGCACCACCACGGTCGAGCTTCAGGTCGACAAGAACAAGCCGGCGGAGAAGGCGCTGGGCCGGGAGCTGACGTCCAAGAACCTGAGCGTCCTCTACGAACTCGGCAAGGTCATCCGCACCACGCGCGATTTCGCGACCATGCTCCAGAAGTCGGTAGGGATGATCTCCGAGGCGGTCGGGGCGAATCACGGATATCTCTTCCTGGTCGATCATGCCACCGGAAGACTCGCGACCCGCGTCGCCATCGAGAAGGAAACGGCCGCCGAGAAGAAGGTAAGCCGGACGATCGTCAAACGAGTCCTCGCGACGGGGATGCCGCTCCTGACGACGGACGCGGCGCTCGACGACCGCTTCTCGCTCTCCGAATCGATCGTCCTCAAGAAGATCAAGTCGGTGATTTGCACGCCCATCATGCTCGGGGACCATCCGGAAGGACTGCTCTACTTCCACAGCTCGCGGCTGAGCGAGTCCTTCAAGGTGGAAGACCTCGAGTTCGTGGCCGGCGGAGCGCTCCAGATCGCCATGGCCGTCGCGGCGCAGTCCGCGGGCGAGAAGATCCGCAAGAGCCTGATGAGCACGATCCGCGCCCTGGTGACGGCGATGGAAATCGTGGATCCCAAGAACGAGGGACACGGCCAGCGCGTCGCGGACTACGCGACGGCGGTCGCTCGCCAGCTCGGACTCACGTCGGACGAGAACAACCGCATCCGCCTCGCCGCGCTCCTCCACGACGTCGGAAAGCTCGCCGTTCACCATTCCGTGGTCGGCGTCACCAGGGAATCGATCAAGGAACAGCACGTCTACCAGGGCGAGAAGATCCTGAGTCAGATCGAGGGATTCGAGGACATCCTTCCGGGGCTCCGGTACCACCACGAGCGCGCGGACGGGAGCGGCTTTCCCTATCGGCTGAAGAACGACCAGACGCCGATGATGGCGCGGATCATCATCGTCGCGAATGCCTTCGATAATCAGTGCACGTGGGGAGGAATGGGGGGGGCGGGTATCGCCGTGAAGGACGTGCTCAAGGACATGGCCGGTCGCGGAGGCAAGGAGTTCGACGACGATGTGATCAAGGCCCTCCTCGTCTGCCATCGCAACGGAAGCCTCTACGGCGGCGCCAAGGTCCCGGAGGCATGACCTCGCGCTACCTGGTTCCCTTCGATCTCCGTCGCCTTCCCGTGCAGGACACGGACATTCTCGTCGTCGGAAGCGGACTCGCCGCCCTCCGCGCCGCGATCGAGGCTTCCCGGACCCGTCGCGTGCTCGTCGTCACGAAGGCGCGTTCCTACGAGAGCAACTCCTACTACGCTCAGGGAGGCGTCGCGGCCGCGGTGGGCGAACACGACTCGCCCGAGTCCCACATCGAAGACACGCTGCGCGTGGGATGCGGACTTTCGGACCGGGGGATGGTGGAGATCGTGATCCGCGAGGGCGCGGAGCTCGTTCGCGAGCTCCTCCGGTCGGGAGCGCCTTTCGATCGCGAGAACGGGGGGCCGGCCTTCGGGCGCGAAGGCGGCCACTCCTGCGCGCGGGTCCTCCACCGCGGCGACCGCACCGGAGCGATGATGGAAACCTCGCTCCTCAGTCGCGTACGGCGGATCCGCGGTGTGAGGCTCCTGGAGCACACCTTCGCGATCGACCTCGTCACCCATCGGGGCGCCTGCTTCGGAGCGCTGGTGCGGACCTCCGACGGGACGCTGCGTTGGATCCGGGCGCGCGCGACGATCCTCGCCACCGGGGGAGCGGGACAACTCTATCGGGAAACGACGAACCCCTCCCTCGCCACGGGCGACGGCTTGGCCATGGCCTGGCGCGCGGGGGCGGAACTCATGGACATGGAATTCATGCAATTCCACCCCACGACCCTCTATCTCGCCGGCGCGGCGCGCGCCCTCATCACCGAGGCGGTCCGGGGGGCCGGCGGAATCCTCCGCGATCGGCGGGGCCGCGCGTTCATGAAGGCGTATCACCCGATGGCTGAATTGGCGCCTCGCGACGTGGTCTCGCGCGCCATTCTCGATCACATGCTGCGCACGCGCGACACGCAAGTCTATCTCGACGTCCGCCATCTTCGAAACGTCCGTCGACTCTTCCCGAAGTTGGCGCAGCTTGCGGATACCTACCATCTTCATTTGGGGAAGGACCTGATCCCGGTCCGGCCGAGCGCGCACTACATGATCGGCGGAGTACGCATCGACGCGTTCGGCCGCACCTCGATCCGCAATCTCCTCGCGTGCGGGGAGTGCGCCGCTTCGGGCTTCCACGGTGCCAACCGTCTGGCCTCGAACTCGCTCCTGGAGTGCCTCGTCTTCGGCAGGCGCGCCGGAGCCGCCGCCGCGACCGAAGCGATGGTCCTCGTGCCGCGACTCACGATTTCGGAGCGGGGTCGCGCCCTCGCGGGCCTGGAACTGGACATTCCCGACCTGCGCAACTCTCTCCGAAGCATCCTCTGGAGAAATGTCGGGATCGAGCGCGACGCGGCCGGACTCGAATTCGCCATCGACTCGATTCGCTTTTGGTCCAGCTACGTCCTCGACCGCAGTTTCGACTCCCCGGAAGGGTGGGAACTGCAGAACATGCTCCTTCTGGGAGGCCTCGTCGCCGAGTCCGCGTTTCGACGCCGGGAAAGCCGAGGCGTTCACTCGAGAAGAGACTGTCCGAAGACGGACGACCGGCGGTGGGGGCGGCACATCATCGTGCGGCGGGAAGTCTAAGAGCTCATCCCGGTAGGATCGTGGCCGCGGTGGCGGCGCCGAGGGTGCAGA
>CAZGKV010000036.1:0-41229 GCA_964526305.1 uncultured Planctomycetales bacterium
GGCCAACGAAATCTAGGAGTACTCAAAATTCAGCGCGGAGTTCGAAGAGGACGCGCAGTACTTGGCGAAGTACATGAAGTAGGCGTCAGCGCCCGTCGCGCTCTCGGACCTCGTACACGGCGATCGCCTCCTGTTTCCCCTTCACCTTCGCGGCCGAATCGACCAGGCGCAGTTCGAAGGCCTTCGGGTCGGCGAGCGCGCGCACGACCGCTTCGCTCACGAGGATCGGACAGGCGAAGTCTTTCGTCAGGCTCTCGATGCGAGCGGCGACGTTGACCGCGTCCCCCACGACGGTGGAGTCGATGCGAGAGGTGAAGCCCACGGTACCCATGACGACCTCGCCCGAGTGGACGCCGATCCCGACATCGATGGGGGCCTTTCCCCGCTCGCGGCGCGACGCGTTGAATTCGCCGAGCGTTCGCCGCATCGCGAGCGCCGCGCGCACCGCGGCGTCGGTCGAGGGCTCGTCGAAGAGGGCCATGATGGCGTCGCCGATGTACTTGTCGATGAACCCGCCCTGCTCGCCGACGGTCTTCCCCATGCAGCCGAGGTACTCGTTCAAGAACTCGAACACCTCCGAGCCGGTCATGCTTTCCGAGAGCGCCGTATAGCCGCGGATGTCCGCGAAGAGGATGGCGATCGTCCTCCGGGCCGAGACTCCGACCTCGATATTCTCGATTCCCGCCCGCGCGATCACGCTCAGAAACTTCCTCGGAACGAACCGCTGAAACGACTGGACCGTGCGCTCCAGCCGATCGAAGGAGCGACGAAGGGCGGACGACATGTCGTTGAAGGCTGCAGCGAGCGCCCCCAACTCGTCCTCGCGCTCGACTTCGGCGCGATGGCCGAGCTCGCCGCCGGCGATCTTCTCCGCGCTCGCCTGGAGCCTGCGGACGGGCTCCGTGAGTCGCTTCGCCACGACGAAGGCACCCCCGAGACCCGCCAGGAGTGCGAGTCCGCCGAGCGCCAGGGAACGCGCGACGGCCGCGCGAACGGCTCGATCCACCGGCCGGAGCGAGACCCCGACGCGCAGTACCCCGACGCGCCGGCGGTCGGAATTGACGATATCCGCGGCCGCCTCGATCACCCGCTCGCCGCGCCGTCCGCGCTCCTCGCCGGCGGACCGTACGTCGCGCAAGAGGTGCGTCTCGGCGATGCGCGATTCGGGGCCGGGACGGAGGGCGGCGTCCGTGACGGCGGCGGGCACGATTTCGGGGAAGATCTGCCCCTCGAAGTCGCGCGGAGTCGACACTTGAGTGCGGCCATGGACATCCGAGACGCTGATGTAGATCAGCTCCTCGCGGAATTTCATGACCTGATCCAGGTTGGTGCGGAGCTGCGCCCAGTTCTCTTCGTCGAACTCGTTCGCATGCGCATGCGCGAGCATCGGCGCGAGCGAGCGCGCGTGGCGGCGTGTCTCCTCGAGATAGAGGTCTCGCGTACTCGAGGCCCACGTCCAGACGACGGCTCCCACTACCGTCGCGACAAGGAGCCCCGTCCACGCCATGAGACGCGTGCGGATCGATCGATAGCGCGGCCGGATCATCGAGTGACCACCTCGATCTCCTCGACGAAGGGAATCCAGTAGCGATCGCCGTATCGCGAGACGAGTTCGGGCCGCGTCGAAATCGGAAAAGCGAGGAGCACGGGACCTCCGAGACGCGCCGGGACGGGCTCGGCCCCGGGGCCGAAGCGAAGGACCAGGAGGATGTCTTGCGCAAGCACGTCCTCGCCGGCGAGGGAGAGCGGCTTCGCGCGGTCGCGGTGGATCGGCGCTTTCCCTCGGACGACGACGCGATCGGCCGCGGTGAGCCCGACGCCCGCGGCGCGGAGCGCGTCGCGGAGGCGGACTCCCTCGAGCGTCGCGGGCTCGTTCGGCCAGGCGCGGTACCCGACCGTCTCGACGAGCCGGACACGATCCAGTCGGTCCAGGTCGGCCCGGTCGAGCATGCGAGCGCCGGAGACTCGAATCCGCGGCGCCTCCGTCCCCACCACTACGTGGGTGACGTAGAAGGACCAGTTCTTACCGGGGTAGCGTTCGGCCGTCTCGGGGTGCGTCCGGTGCGGGAAGACGAGGAAGACCGGCCCGCCCTCGTTTCGCGGAAGGGGCGCGCCCTCGCGTTCGACGGCCAGCAGAATGGGCGCCCGACGAAGATCCGCCGAGTCGACGGTCGAGCGGAAGCCGTCATGGGCCACGAGGGTCACCTCGCGCGCCGTGGGGTCCGCTCCCGAGCGGTCGAGAATCTCGGCGAGTTTCACGCCGCGGAACTCGACCGGGGTTTCGGGATAGGGCGGCCGGAACGGGACGATCGTGCGGACCGTCGAATCGGCGAGCGAGCGGAGCAGTTCCCAGGAGAGCCTCTCCGGCCGCGCGACGGAGCCTTGGATCTCGAGCGTCCAATCGTCCTCGGGCCGGGACCGCGAGGCGGCCGCGGCATTGCGGGCTCGAACCTCCGCCAGCCGAGCGTCCAGCTCCGCCTCGCTCGGTCTCCGATCGCAGCCGCTCGCGAGGGCGCCGAGCAATACCGCGGCGGCGAGCCTTCTCGGGCGGCTCGCGAGAATCGTCATCTCTCAGGAACAGTACGCGGCGCGGCGTCTCGCGTCCAGCGTTTCGGCGCGGTGTGTGCGCGACGGCTCCGCGAGGTCGAACCGTGCGCGCAAGCCTTGATGTCGTGACCGCTCAAGTATAGTCTGAGTTCGTGAAGAAGGATCCGATGGCGGTCGCCTTGGGCCGGCGCGGCGGATTGAAGGGCGGGCCTGCCCGGGCGGCGGCGCTGAACCCGGAAGAGCGCTCCCGCCAGGCCCGCGAGGCCGTGAATCAGCGCTGGAGGAACCGCAGGCTCGGGGTCTTCCTGTCGCTCTTGAAGGCGCAAAACCTCCTCGCCAAGGCAAGAGTCGCCCAGTCGTGACCCTCGACGAACTCATCCCTCTGGTCGCGCGCCTTTTTTCCTCCAAGAAGTATCGCTACTTCGCGTTCGGAGGCGTCGGCGTGAGCCTTTGGGGGAGGCCCCGCACGACCCGGGATCTCGACGTGGTCGTGCGCCTGGATCGTGGCGCGCTTCCGACCTTCGTGGCCGAGCTCAATAGGGCCGGCTTCCGGATCACCCGGTCGCTTCAGCGGAAGCTCGCGGAGGGGCGCATCATCCAGGTACCGATCGGCGCAACGGAGTTGGACCTCAAACTCTGCGCGGAGGGACACGACATGGAGGCGCTCGCCCGAGCGAAGCGGGCGGAGTTCGAGGGGTTCGAGCTCTGGGTTGCGAGCCCGGAAGACCTCGTGCTCTACAAGCTCCAGACCTGGCGGACGCAAGACCAGGCGGACATCGAAAACCTCCTGGCGAACGTCAAGGCCTTGGATCGCCGCCATATCGAAGACCGTCTTGGAGCGATCGAAGAAAAGACGGGGCAGCCTGTTCGCAAACGGTGGGAAGACATCCTCCGCAGAGGCTGAGAACGGACCCGCGAACCGCCGCGGCTCATCGCCAGGATCAAGAAGGCCCGGACACCCATCCTCATCACGGAGCGGGGGAAGCCGGCGGCCTACCTCGTCGATGTCGAGAGCTTCGATTCGATTCAGGCCCGCGTGCGTGTCTTGGAAGGCATCGCTCGCGGCGAGCGCGCCGTCCAGGAGGGCCGGGTGCTGACGCACCTCCAAGCCCGACGCCGCATGGGACGATGGCTCGTCTGATCTGGTCGGATCCAGCTCTCCGCGATCTGGAGACCATTGCCGAGTCCATCTCGCTGGACAATCCCGTGGCCGCACGCGCGATCGTGCAGCGGGTGTTTCGATCCGCTCGGACCAGCCTGGGTCGATTCCCTCCATGCTCCGGATTCGGCCGTGCTAGACTTCCCCAAGGGACGGAGGAGTACTCCATGAACCACCGGATACTTGTTGTCGCTCTGTTGTCGATCGGCCGGGTTTCGCCCGCCCAGGAAGTACAAGTCAGGGAGGATACCCTCAATTGTGGCCTGGAGACTCAGCACCTCCGGGAGGGCCTTCCTCAGGCCCTGACCGTCGAGTGGATCCGCTGGGACAGCGGCTTCCGAGGCTCCGGCTTGCAGGTGGGGGATCAAATCGTCGCGGTGAACGATGTCTCCATCGCCTTCCCCAAGGAGACACGCGCGTTGCAGATCTACTGCTCCGGCACGATCGGCGGGCTTGGCGAGCCTACCACCTGGAAGACTCAAGGGGGGAAGGAGGACACGAAAGTCAAGCTCACCGTCCGCCGCCGGAACTACGGTGGAGAAGGGTGGAAGTCGCTTGAGATTCAGGGTGTCCTGCGAAACGAGCGCACGTACTCGAATTCGAAGGGCCGGCAGATCCTTGGTCCCGGAGGGCCGGCGGGCCATATGGAGTACGACGGATTCGCCACCTCGTGGGGATCGTGGTACGAGGCCCAGGTGAAGGCGTGGCGCGACGCCCTGCGTGAAAGACTGACCCAGACTCGAGTAGCCCTGAAGAACCATCTCGAGGAAAGTCCTCGACTCGAGTTCCTCCTGAAGCAGTATCCGGGACCTTTCGCGGCCGAGGCGAAGGCCGATTGGGAGCGGGTGAAGGGGGTGCTGGAGGGGAAGCGATACGATCTGTCTCCGGCCGACCTGGAATTCCGAGAGATCGGCGAAAAACGGGAAAGCGAAGTCGCCGAAAAGGCCACCCGGGCTCGCGCAGCCTTTCTGGAGAGATTCAAGAAGGAGATGATCGCCGCGTTCCCGACGATCGATCCCATCCGAGTGGACTACCGCGGCCGCGTGGGCAAGATCGTGGAGCTCGAGCCGATCCGAAACCGGGATTGGATTTCCGAGGCGACGCACAACTATCTCGTCAAGACCGGCGAAGGTGGGGGATATATCGTCGATTGCGAATCCCCGGCGGCGCAGCGCATGTTCCTGGCCGCGCGGCGTTACGAGAGACTCGTCAAGCCCAATCTCACTCCCGAGTACTCCATCATTGGCCGGATCCAGTCCGACCCTCGGATGTTGGTTATCGGCGGCCGTGTGTTGAAGGGGTTGCAACTCGAGATCCTGGGAGCCTCTGTCGGAGACAAGATGTTCGTCGATCTCACCCGCACCAACGGGAAGGAGTCTCTGTTCGAGGGGGAGGAGTCCCTGCGGGCGCCCCGGGTTCCGGAGCTGGACGCGAAGGCAACCCCGCGGCAGGTGATCGAGGCCATGATCGTCGCCATCAAGGTCGGCGATCAGAAGGCCTGGGAAAACCTCTTTGCGAATTGGAGCTTGGCGTTATTCGAACGGGGATGCCGGTACTACCCGTACGACGTCACTCCACTCGACAGGGAGTGGATCAGTTCCCGGGCCGCGATCCTGGGGAAGGTCTGCGACGCGCGGATCGTGTGGGTGGGAGACGTGGGGACCGTACTCCAGCCGAGTCAATTCGAGGGCGCGCCCCGGATCGATGAGATCCATATCGAACTCGACCACATCGGCCAATTCGACCGCGAATACCGATCTTTCCGAGGCATCGGCCTTAATCGCCATTGGATCCTCCAGCGAAGAAACGCAGGACCCTGGCGGATCGTATCGAAGCAAGGTCTATGAATCCGAAGGAGACCAGCCATGACTCGAATCGGCTTGGCGTCCCTCTGGCTCGCGGCGGCGGGAGTATTGCCGGCGGACGCCCAATCGGAGGAGCGGAAAAAGGAGCTCAGGGCCAAGTTCGATGCCGCGGCCAATAGTATGGAGGCGAGCGAGAAGACCGCCATCGGCTTGAAACTGGCCGCCTATCTTGATGCCCGGAAGGCCGCGCTGGAGAAGCTCTGGAAGATCGTCGAGGAGGGAAGCGAGGACAAACGGGATCAGGCCAAGGAGTGGGAGAACGAAGTGACGACCATGAGGGGAACCGCCAACACCTGTCTCGGCCACGCGCTGGATAGCGTCCGCGAGCCCACGGTGTGGGCGCTCGCGTTCGTCAATACCACCTTTGCGGAAGAGGACGCCTTCTGGGAGACCCTGCGAACGCAGAATGCGGGACAGGCGCGCGACTTCGTCCTCCAGTGCAAGACGATGATCGCGGAATTGACCAAGAGTCAGGATGCGAAGTGGAAGCAAATGCTCGACGACGACAACAACGGATTCGACGAGCAGGAGAAGCGGCAGATCGCGGATCTTCGCAAGCTCGTGGAGGATTCGGCGAGGGAGTTGGCCGAGAAACACCGGACATTCACGGAAGGGTGCATCGGGGTGGCGAAGAGGGTGTCCAAGGTCAAATATGAACTCAAGATCATCGGCAAGTGCCTCGAGAAAATCGAAGAACCCCACCTGAAGGTAATCGGGGTTGTGATCAGCGAAGTGACGAAACTCACGGACGAATTCGTCAAGTACCATCTCCCGTTGTTGGAAGCCATGATGGAAAACTTCCAGAAACGCTCCGGCGAATACAAGACCCTGACGGAGCGAGAGGGCGCGGCCTTCGTCATCTACCAACAGGCCCGCGCGCTAGTCAAAGAGTTCCTGGACAAGAATCCCTTCGATCTGGCCAAGGAGAAGTGGAGGCGGTCCCAACAGGAGTTCGGATCGGCCCGGAGCGGGCTGAAGTCGGCCGGTCAGCAGTCCGATTGGGACGCTCTCGGTGCAGGGATCATGTCCCGGTTGAGCGCGCACTTGGATGGGACTCAGAAGGTGTACGAGGAGTTCGTACGAAGGCACGAGGGGATCTTCTTCGGCCCCATCAAGCAGGAGATCAAAGAAGCTCTGGCCGAGGTGAGGCAAGGGGAGCAGGAGGTCCGCTGGTGGCTCGATCAGGACATCGACGGCCGCTTGCGCAGGTGGACGAGCGAAGTCGACGCTCTCTCCAGGGCGCTCGACGATGGATGGGAGTGCCAGAAGGAGAGGGACAAGGCGAAGGAGTTGCTCAAGGAGCACATCGAAAAGTTGATGGCAACTCTCAAGCGCGCGGAGAATCAGATGTCGGACTCGTTCCTGGAGTTGTTGTTCCGGAGGGAGAATCTGGCCAGGAGGCTGGAGCAGTGAGGGTTTCGCGTCCGACCAGGAACCTCTAACAATGCCGGCGCCGCCCGGGGGGCTTGCGGTGGTCTAGGGCTGGGCAAGGATCACGTAGGCGCGATCGCTATCTGTTACCTCGAGGGTGACCCGCGCGGGTTTCTGATGCGCCACTTCCAGAATGAGCCCACCGGTATAGCCTCGTTCAAACACGCGTTTCTCCCCCATGGTCAAGGTCGTTGCGGGCATGGCGCGGCCAAGTCTAGCCGGAATGTCCTCCTGCGGGAAGTGGAGCCCCGATTCTCTCCCGAATTCCGAACCGTCAAAGAAGAGGGAAGCGTACATCAGGGCGAGCATTAGCGGTTCGGGAATGCCAAGGGCTCGCTCGATGGAGTCTCGGTCCTTACCCTTTGAATCAACGATGGCATCGAGGAGAGCTTGATGAACCCCGTCTCCAAAGGACTGGTGCATCCACCAAGAAAGCAGACCTCCGAAATGGTAGTCGTAGTTGAACGGCGTCGTTTCGAGTCGATCGAGGGAAAGGAGGTATCCGCGAATCGAAGTCCACTTCTCTTCTACGGTGAGAGAGAATGCATGGCGAGGGAGTTCCGCAGACCCCTCAAGGAGGAAACTTGGCGCGGGGAGGGGTACGAACTTCCGGTGCTTCCTGAGCGAGCGGCCGTTCTGACACAAATGCACGGTCTCGTGAAGGATGTTTCGAGCGAAGTAGCCCACGGGTTCTGCGAGCGCCAGCCTATCGGGCGACCAGAAATAGACGATTTCACCGACTTCGGCATCCGCTCCATCGACGTAAGCCTGGCCGTGAGGATGGGATTCCGCCACGGTGCGGCTAATGTAGACGAGAATCCTGCCATTTCCATCGGAGTCGGCGGGGGAGCCAAACCACTCCGTCAGCGAGGCGAACCGCTCGTTCAAGGACTTATCGAGAAGCTCGTACTGCTCTCGTGTGAAATTCTTCCCGTTGGCAGGGTCCTCGTAGAATGAGTACAGGTCCCCTTCGAAGGCGATCCGACCCGCCGCTTCGACATACTCCGCCCGCTTCTGGTGATAGACTCGAAAGACCCGATCCCGGGGGGGCGGTTTCTTCTCCCGGGGGTCCCGACTTTCCGTCTTCCTGCGGCCGAGTCGCGGTCGATTGGGAAGCCTGAGTCCCGGAATCCCCGAAGTGGCCCGATCACTCTCAACAGTCACCTGCATGCGAGCCGACAAGTTCCGAGAACCCTCGAGCCACCGGAGGGAGGAAATCCCGGGGACAACAACGAGGATGCTCCTACCCCCGGCCGTCTGGCGAAGTGGGATGGAGAGCGTGGAATCGCGAAAGTCCTTCGGGCCGAGGTAGCGTGCCTTCGCCGATTCGTCTTGCGCAAAGCAGAAAACGAGCGCGGACAAGGCGATCATGGCATCTCCTCCACCACCCTCGCCAAGTCTCCGAGCGTAGCCACGCGAAGATCCGCCGGCCCGGGCCTTCGGTGGGGGCGCTCCACGAAGACGCAGGTGAGTCCCAGCCGCCGAGCGGGTTCAAGATCGTAGTCCGCGTACGCGGAAACGTGCCACCACGCGGGGCTCGGCCGGATTCCGAGTCGCTCCGAGGCGATTCGCCAGACGTCGGGCGAGGGCTTGTACACTCCGAGCTCCTCCGCGCACAGCCAGGCGTTCAGTCGGAATCCGAGCTGCGCCTGCACTTGTTCGCCGTGGATCCGGTCGCCGTTCGTGGTGGCGACGCAGGGCGCCTTTCGGAGGAGCCGCGAAAGCGCTTCGCCGGAATCGGGAAAAAGGGGCCATCTTCCCGCATGCTCTCCGACCCGGGATGCGCGAAGCCGATCCACCTGGAGCGTGCCGACGAGGCTGCGGGCCACGATCTCGCGATACGGAAGAAAGGGACCCCTCTCGAGCTCGCCCTGAGAGTCGACGATCCGGTCGAACGTCTCGTCGGAGATCGGCATCCCCAGCGATTCGCCCAGCCCCCGGCGCCAATCGACGACCGTGCCGAAGATGTCGAACGTCAAGAGCGCGGGGGGCGTCAGGCGCCGGTCTCCTCTTGGACCACGGCCTTGGTCAACAGGAATTCCCGCACGAGTTCCTGTTTCATCTGACGGCGGAGCGGCGAGAGGAGGTTCCGCTGCTCGAGTTGGGCCTTGAGCTCGTGCGGCCACACGCCTTGCCGCGTCGCGAGCTGCTGGAGGCG
The DNA here is from genome assembly GCA_964526305.1 of uncultured Planctomycetales bacterium. Lineage (GTDB taxonomy): Bacteria > Planctomycetota > MHYJ01 > MHYJ01 > JACPRB01 > JACPRC01. Next base: position 9,161 of record CAZGKV010000036.1, read on the forward strand.
CTCCTCGACCTGCTCTTCGGTGACGAAGATGCGTTCCTTCTGGGCGATTTGCTCGAGAACGAAATGGGCCCGGAGCGTCTTGGCCATCTCGCCGCGCGACTCCGTGCGCATGGCCTCGATGGTCTTGTCGATCTCCTCTTCCTTCGCTCCGCGCATCATCATTTCGACCTTGGCGCGCGCCAAGGCCTCTTCGGTAGCGCTCTGAACCAGGCCTTCCGGCATCGCGAATTCGTGCCGATTCACGATCTCGTCGACGACGAGATCCGCCATCTTTTCGCGCGCCTCGTCCTCCTTCTCCTGGACGAGGCGCTTTCGGAGGAATTCGCGGAGTTCCTCGACCGTGTCGCAGTCGAACTCCTTGCAAAATTCGGCGTCGATCGCCGGAAGTTTCTTTCGCTTCACGCTCTTGATCGAGGCCTTCAGCTGGGCGGGTTTCCCCCGGAGGAGGGCGTCGGGATATCCCTCGGGAATGGTGATGGGATGTTCCAGGACCTCGCCGACCTTTTTCCCGTGGAAGGCCTTCGCGAACTCGGGCAGCATCGCCCCGAAGAACGCCAGCTTTTCGGTCAGGAAGAAGCCGGCGTTCTCTTCCTTCTTGACCGAACGTCCTTCGGTCAGGATCTCGAGGTCGCAGATCGCCTGATCGTCGGCCTTCGCCGTCGCATCCTCCGCCGGGACGAGCTCGGCGCGGGCCTCCTGGAATCCCCGGATCGCCTCATCCGTCTCAGACTCGCTGACTTCGATCTTGGGCTTCTTGACCGCGATGCCCGTGTACTCCTTGAGTTCGAAATTCGGCCGGACCTCGAGCACCACCTCGTATTCCAGCGCCTTCCCCTCCGCCACGGAGATTTTGTCGAGGTCGATCTCGGGCTCTCCGACGGGCTCCAGTTTCTTGCCCTCCTTGACCTCGTCGAACGACCCGGAGACCAGCTCGTACTTGAGGTTGTCGAGGATCTCCTTGCCGAACTTCCGCTCGAGGAGGGGGCGGGGGGCGTGGCCCTTCCGGAAGCCCGGAAGCGCGACGCTCTCGTTCAGCTCCTTGTACTTTCCGTCGATCCGCTCCTTGACCTTGTCGGCGGAAATTCCGATCTTAAGTTTGACTTTGCAGGGTCCGATCTCTTCGATCGCGGACGTGGGTTCCAGTTTCTTTTGTTCGGTCTCGGTCGCTTCGGCCATGAATCCTCCTCGCACGAGGGGCGACATTGTAGGGAGGGGGGGCGGCGAAGTCAATCACCCGAGCTTGGATTTGGCGCGATCCAGGAACGACTGGAGCGTTTTCCGCAACTCCGGGTGGATCCGGCAGGCCGCCTCCCACTCCAGGATCGACCCGGAATAATCGCCCAATCCGTATCGGGCCAGACCGCGCTTCATGTACGAATCGTAGTGACTGGAATTGCACTCAATCGCGCGGTTGAACTGGTCGATGGCCTCCCGGTAGCGCTTCTGGGAGAGATAGTGGCTGCCGATCGCGTTGGGAGTCTCGGGACTACCTGGGTGCACCTCGGCGGCGCGATAGAGGTCGGCAAGTCCCGCGCTTTCGCGCCCTGCCTGGATGAGGGCCAGTCCGCGGATGCGAAGCCCCTCGCCGTAATTCGGGTTGACGTTCAGCGAAGAATCGAAGTCGCGGAAGGCGGCCTCCAGGACGGAGGGGGCGCCCGACTCGCGCCACTGCTGGAATCGTGCCTGACCCCGTCCCGCGAAAGCGGCGGGGTAGGTCGGGTTGAGCTCCAGGGCGCGGGACTCGTCGAGGATCGCCTCGTCGTATCTCTTCGCGGCGAGGAGCGCCTGGGCGCGATTGCAGTAGGCCGTGGCCGTGCGAGGACTTGCGTCGATCGCTCGCGAAAAGTCCGCCAGGGCGGACTCGACCTCCCCTCTCTTGAGCCGAGCCAGGCCGCGGGCGTTCCAGGCGAGATGAAACGTCGGCTGGATCTCGAGTGCGCGCGTGAGGTCGGCCTCGAGCGCCAAGTACCTGCGCGATTCGGTGAAGCAGCTCTTCTCCCAAAGCTTGTAGTGGGCCAGCGCCCGGGCGTGGAGCCCGGAGGGACTGTCGGGGGCATGCCGAAGGCCTTCGTCGAAAGCGCGGATGGCGTCCGAATAGGACCCTCGGTGGAAGAGCGCCAAGCCTCGGTGGAAGAGGGCGTGGGTGGCCGGGTCGGCGGTTCGCGGAGCCGCACTCTCCACGCCCGTGCCGCTGTAGAGCGTCTCGGCGAATCGGGGATGAAGCCGCGCCGCGCTCTGGAAATCCGAAGTCGCCGATTGCGCTTCTCCCTTGGACTGGTACGATTCCCCTCGTCCCCAATGGGACGCCGCGTCCTTCGGGTCGATCTCGATCGCCGACGTGTAATCGCGGATGGCCTGATCCAAATCGCCCCGAGTGCGATGGGTTTCCGCCCGAGCCCGGAAGAGGTCGGCCGAGCGGGGCTCCAGCCCGATGGCCGTCGTGAAATCGCGGAGCGCTCCGTCGAAATCGCCCTGAAGCTTGCGCGCCTCGCCGCGATCGACGAAGAGCTGCGCGTTATTGGGGGCGCGACCGAGCGCCGAGGTATAGTCCTCGACCGCCAGTCCCAAGTCGCCGCGCTTCTCGTGGAGCCGAGCCCGCGAGCGGTACGGCCGGATGGAATCGGGATCGATTTCGATGGCTCGGGTGAAGTCCCGGACGGCCGCGTCCAGATCGCCGAGCTTGACGTGGGCCGACGCCATCTTTTCCAGCGCCCGGGTCATTTGAGGATCGATTTCCAGCGAACGATGGTAGTCCTGGATCGCGAGTCGGACTTCGCGGTCCGTCTCGTCGGCCTCTCGGGTGCGGAGGCGCCGCATCCGGGTGACTCCGCGGTTGTAGTACGGTGCGGCCGAATCGGGCCGGATCTCAATGGCCCGGGAGAAGTCCTCGATCGCCTCGTCGAAACGGCCGAAGTCTCGCCGGAGGACCCCGCGGTTTTGAAGCGCTCGCGCGTTGGACGGATCCGCGCGGAGCACCTGCTCGATGGCCTGCATCGCCCCGTCCAGATCGCCGCTCTGGCGCAGCAGCAACGCGCGTTCGACGAGCGCCCGCGGGTGGCGCGGTTGGAGTTGGATCGCGCGGTCGATGTCCTTCATCGCGGCCGCGAGATCCTTCAGATGGCGGTGGCATCGCGCGCGATCGACGTAGGCGTCGGCCCGGCCGGGCTCCATCGAGAGGTAGGCGGAGAGGGACTGGACGGCCTCGGCGTAACGCCCGAGGGCGCGGAGGCAACGGCCGCGATGGTAGTGCGGCCTCGGGTCCTTGGGATCGAGCTCCGAGCCCCTCTCGAAATCCCGGTCCGCCTCGTCGAGTCGATTCCGCCGCATCAAGACCAGTCCGCGGCGGAGAAAGGGCTCGGCCTCCGTCGGGGTGATTTCGATGACCTGGCTGAAGTCGTCGACCGCCTCCTCGAGTTTTCGCGTCTCGGCGAACGTCCGTCCCCGCCCATGCCAGGCCTTGGGATTGCGCGCGTTCAACCGGATCGCCTCGGTGAAATCGGTGATCGCGGCGGCGAAGTCCTTGAGATAGAACCGGGCCAGTCCCCGGCTCACGTAGAGCTCCGAGTCGTTCCGGTCGAGCTCGATGGCGTTCGTGAAATCGGACACGGCTTTCTCGTATTCGCCCTTCTCGTGGAGGGAGAGGCCGCGGAAGCGGTAGGCCTTCGAGCTTTGGCACAGCCGGAGGGCCTCCGAGAGGTCGGCTACCGCCTCGTCGAATTCCCGCCGATAGAAGTGGAGAAGCCCTCGATGGAGCCACGCTTCGGGATTGGTGGTCTTGAGTTCGATCGCCCGGGTGAAATCCCGGCGGGCGCGGGCGTCGTCGTCCGAGGCGGCGTGCCGGCCGGACTGCGTCCACTTCTCGAAATAGGCGAACCCGCGTTGGAGATGCGCCTCGGCGTTGTCCGAAGAGAGCTCGAGCAGTCGGGTGAAGTCGGCGATGGCGCCGGCCAGGTCCCCATTCGATCTCTTGGCCTGGGCCCGGCCGGTCAGGAACCGCGCGTTGTTCGGCGCGTAGTGGAGCGCCAGGCTGAAGTCGTTGATCGACTCGCGGAGCTGGCCTGCCGTCTTGCGGGCCGTGGCACGATTGGCGTACGCGAGGGCGTACTGGGGATGGAGTTCCACGGCCTGGGTGAAGTCCGAGATGGCCGGTTCGAGCCGGCCGAGGGCGCGATGGGCGCTGCCGCGATTGTTGTACGCTTCCGCGAGCTTGGGGTTGAGATCGACGGCGCGGTCGAAGTCGGCGATCGCCCGGGTGTAGTCCCGGCCCTCGACGCGGACGTTTCCGCGATTATAGAAGGCCTCGGCGAGGTTGGGATTGAGCTCGACGGCACGGTCGTAGTCCAGGATCGCGTGATGGGGATCGTCGAGGGCGAAGTACGCCGTGCCGCGGTTGTTGTGTACCTCGGCCGCTCCGGGAGCGATGTCGAGGGACGCGGTGAAATCGGCGATGGCCGAGCGGAAGTCTCCGAGGGCCATGTAGGCCAGTCCCCGCTGGTAGAGAGCCTTGGCGTCTCGAGGGGCCGACTCGAGATATCGCCCGAGCTCCTCGATCGCCGTTTTCGGCTCTCCGCGCGCGAGGAGGTCCGCGGCCTTCTTGAGGACGGGATCGTCAGGAGGCATCCGTCCCTATTGTCGCCGGATCCGGCTTCCTTGCAAAGAACGGATCGTTGTGCTACGTTCCCCCGCCCTAACGGCGTCGATTCTCGATGAAGGAACTCTGGCGCCAGTTTGATTCCGGAACGCTGGGGACAGGTCTCTCCCTCCTGGCCGCCGTCGGCGCATTCGCGGCGGCGGCGGTATTCGCGCTTCTCCTCGTGCGGCCGCTTGCGGAAGCGGTTTCGCGGTTCGCCACGGAGAAGGGGCGAGTCTCCCGGGTCCGCCGGATCCGCTTCGCCCTTCTGGTGGCTTCCCTGGCGTTCGGATTCTACGTGTTCTTTTTCGCCGTCATGCCTGCGGGGACGCGACAAGGGCGGTTGGCGTTCCAGCTCACTCAACTCGTCCTCATTCTTTTCACCTTCTACGCCCTTTTCGAGATCTTGCTCGCGTTCTTCACGGAGTTCTTTCCGCAGCTTCGGGGAAACCCGCCGACCACGCCCCTCGGGCGCGACCTCGTCCGCACGGTCGTCTTCGGCATCGTCTTCGTCTACGCGTTGAAAAGCGCCTTCCCCACCGCCGATCTCGGGGCGGTGCTGACCACCTCGGCCATCCTGTCCGTCGTCGTGGGACTCGCTCTTCAGGAGAGTCTCTCGAACGTTTTTGCCGGTCTCATGCTCACCGTCGACCGGCCCTTCCAGCCGGGAGAGTGGATCGAGATCGACGGGAAAGAAGGGAAAGTCCTGGACTCTAATTGGAGATCCACCCGAATCTGGACGCGCGACGACGACCTCCTCTTTATCCCGAACAGCACCTTGGCGAAGACCAACCTCAGAAACCTGTCGCGTCCAGCGGGGCGGCACTGGTGCGTCAAGGACGTGGGCGTGGAATACGCCGCGCCGCCGAACAAGGTTCGCACGGTGCTCATCAACATGATGAAGCAGATCGACGGGATCCTGGCCGATCCGGGACCGGAGGTCCGTGTCTTGGAGTACGACGATTCCAGCGTCCGGTACCGCCTGCTTTTTTGCGTCACGAACCTGGAGCGACAGCGGTCGATCGAAGCCGAGGTATTGCGCGGGATTTGGTACCACCTCAAGCGGAACGGAATCTCGATCCCGTTCCCGATTCGCGACGTGTATCTCCATCGGGCGAAGGCCGAGAAGAAGCCGGAGGAAGTCCTCGAGCTCTTGAGAAAGGTCGACATTCTGAAGCCGCTCGAACCGAGCGAAATCGAGATGCTGGCGGAAGATCTGACCACTCAGCTCTTCGCCCGCGGAGAGGTGATCTGTCGCCAGGGGGATCCCGGCTCGACATTCTACATGATCAAGAGCGGCCTGATCTCGGTGATCTTAAAGGGGATGGACGGCGTGGAAGCGGAGGTGGCCAAGCTCGTCCCCGGACACTATTTCGGCGAGATGTCTCTCCTCACGGGGGAGCCGCGCAGCACGACGTGTCTCGCGCTCGAGGACACGGAGCTCTTGTGTCTCGACCGAGACAGCTTCTCCGTGCTGCTCCGGGAGAATCCGCCCGTGGCCCAAGCGATGAGCGAGATCCTCTCGGAGCGCCAGCAGGCGGGCCGCGAGAAACTGGAGCACGAACGGGAGACCCTCGTCCGGCGCCGCCCCAAGCCCGAGGAGGGCCAGACCAAGCGCATCTTGGAGAAGATCTGGACGATCTTCGGGTTCAAGCGATGAAAGAACTCTGGGAACAATTCAAGGCGGGGGGATTGGGGGCGGGCCTCGGGATCCTCCTGGGATTCTTCGCCCTTCTCATCACGCTGGCGCTCTTGGCCTTCGTCTTCCGTCCCCTGGTCGAATTCATCTCCTCGCGCGATCCGGAGCGCGTTCGGAAGTCGCGCGTCCGCCGCATCAGCTTCAGCCTGCTCGTGGCTTCGCTCTCCGCGGCGCTCTTTGTGGGTCTCGTCACCGGCTTGAAGGGAGACCGCCACTCTTATCTCTTTTTCGAGATCGTCGAAGTCATCGTCATCCTCTCCACCGCTTATGCCTTCTTCGAAATCATCATCACGTTTTTCGCGACCTTCCTCCCGAGGGTCCGCGGCGGGTCGCCGGTGTCGCCCATCTATCAAGACCTCTTCCGCACCATTGTCTACTTCGGAATCTTCCTCTTCGCCCTGAAGACGGCCTTCCCCACGGCGAGCATCGGGACGCTTCTGACGACGTCGGCGATTCTCTCCGTAGTATTGGGCCTCGCCCTCCAGGACAGCCTCTCCAACATTTTTGCGGGCCTGACGCTCAGCGTCGATCGTCCGTTCAAGCCGGGAGACTGGCTCTTCGTGGAGGGACAAGAGGGGAAGGTGGTGGATTCGAACTGGCGCGCAACCCGGCTCCTCAATCGCGACAACGACATGATTCATTTGCCGAATAGTCTGTTGGCCAAGAGCCGGTTCATCAACTTCGCTCAGCCTTCGGGCCAGCATCTTTGCCGCCGAAACGTCGGCGTCGAAGTGGGAGGGCATCCGAACAAGGTCCGTGCGGTCCTCATCGACGCGATGAACCACGTTCCCGGCGTGCTGCGGGAGCCTCCGGCGGAGGTCTTCACGTTGGAGTATGGCCCCCAGGGCGCCACCTACGAGATGCGGTTCTGGATCTCGGACTTCGACAACCGCACCCGGATCGAATCCGACGTATTGAGGGGCGCTTGGTACCATCTCAAGAGGAATCGTCTCCGCCTCGCCTTCCCGTCGCAGGATTTGTTCCTGCGGCGCGATGAGGTGGAGCGACGGCCCGAGGAGGTCCTCGGCCTGCTCGAGAAGGTGGACATCTTCCGACCGCTGGCGGAGGAGGATCTTCGGCTCCTGGCGGACGATCTTTACAGCCAGATCTTCGCGCAGGGCGAGTTCGTGTGCCGTCAGGGACAGCCGGGAACGACCTTCTACCTCATCAGGAGCGGGCAGGTCGGAGTGCGCATTCGGGGCATCGACGCCGGGGAGAGCGAGGTCGCGCGACTGAAGCCCGGGGAGTTTTTCGGAGAGGTCTCCCTCCTCACGGGCGAAGCGCGCAACTCGACCTGCGTCGCCCTCGAGGACAGCGAGCTCCTCTGCCTGGATCGGGAGAGCTTCTCGGTTCTCTTGAGCGAGAACCCTCCGGTGGGCAAAATGATGAGCGAAGTCATCGGGGCGCGGACCGCGGCTTCGGAGCAGAGGTTGGCGGCCGACCGTGAAAGAATGACGCAGATGAAACCGCGGCGGATCGAGGAAGAGACGGGTCGAATCCTGGAGAAAATCTGGACCATCTTCGGATTCCGGAAGTGACGAAGGTTCTGATTCTCTTGGCGATCCTGCCCCTCGCGATCGCCTGCACCAAGAAGGGCGGTCGTGACCGCCAGCCGATTCTCGCCCCGAATCCCGCCGAGACGGTCATCGGCGTGACGGCCGAGGAGGAGAACTTCCAGGCGGGAGCGGGCATGGACACGGATTCCGCCCTCCGGCCCGCCGTCGCCTATCGCCGCTCCTCGTCCACCTACGACGCCATCGAAGTGGTCCGTCGGACGGAGCTTGGATGGGGATCCCCCGCGTTGGTCTCGGACGACTCGAGTACGGGCAACGTGAAAACCGAACCGCACGTCGCCGTCAGCCGCAACAACGACTACGTCCACATCTTTTGGAATGAAACCGCGGGTGCGGCCCTGGGGATCCACTACGCGCTTTTCGACACCTCGAACCCGCCGGTCAGGCTGGTGGCGGACACCGTGATCTCGACCGTGGTACCGGCCAACGTTCCGCTCGGGACGGTGGGGGCCGTCACCGCGGACACGCTGACCGTCACGATCGATCGGACGAACAGCAACGTCTATGTCGCTTGGGCACAGCTCGTGACGGCGGCCGGCGCGGCGGCGGCGGACGAGACGGTGGTCGTCGGAGCGATCGCCGGCGGCTGGGGAAGCTACGACGAACCGGTGGCGATGCTGGTCCCCGACACCGGCGCGACGACCGCGGACGTCGTCGCCACGGCGGATCCGCCGATCGTTCTGGGTGTCGCTTCCGCGCCCGCGGTCGGCGACGGGGGGACGTTGCACGTGCTCTGGACGAGCACGACGGTGACCGGGGGCTCCTCGACTCGGAGGCTCCGCCATCGGACTCGGACCGCCAGTGCGACGTATTCGGGGCCGTCGCCGAACGGGGACGAAGTCTCCGATGTCGCCGGGGAGAACATCCGTTTTGCGCGCCTCCTTCTCGCCGACGACGGGGATGCCTACGTCGCCTGGGCGCAGACGACGCCGCTTCCGGTGAAGCGGGTGGAAGGAGCGTATCGTCCCACCGGCGAATCGTCGTCCTTCCTTTCGAGCGCGGTGCTCTCGCCCGATCCCGGGAGTTCTCCGGACGAGATCGTCGCCCTCCGCGCCTTCCTGGGCTCGGGTGAAATCCCTCACGTCTTCTACAAGCGCGCGAGCGGCGGTTCGCTCCGAGTCTATCATCAGGGGTTCAGTTCGAATCCGGCCTCGGGCTGGGGAGGGGTCAGCCACGCGGAGGCGGGCTTCGGACCCGTGACCTACGGGGGCAGCAGCGCCGGGACGGTGTTCGGCCACGTCGATGAGCGCGGAACGGTCGTTCTCGTCTGGGACGCGCCGCGCGATGCGGGCGGATCGAGCTTCGACGTCTTCCATGCGCTGCGGGCATCCTTCGGCTCCTTCGGCGCTTCGGCCAACCTGACCGACACCGCGGACGACTCCCGGTTGGACAACCTCTTCTCCTGGTGGTGGGGATGGGCGCATGTCGTGGTCATCGAGGGGCCTTCGACGGGGGCGCGGGAAGTGATGGGGCTCTGGTACTTCTCGGACGGAGGGTTCAGCGGGTCGGTGAACCGGTCCGAGAGCTTTCTGACGGACTCCCACGGCGACGGCGAGCCGGGCCAAACCTCCATCCTCGGCACGGACGACGGAGTGACCCACCTCCTCTTTCGCGAGCATACCGGATCCACGACGCACGATCTTTTCTACGACCACGATTGATTGTCGGGAACCTTCCGCCGCTCCCGTCGTATTCGAACCAAATTGGAGCGGGATCCTCTACCGTTCGACGGGAGGATCCTATGCGTCGCGGACTTTGGATCGGTACGGGGATCGCCATCGGTGTCGGGATCAGCTTTGCGGTCGGTCTGTTCGCGCTGAAGGCCCATGCGAGACCGCAGACGGAGCCCCAGCAGGCGGATTCCAACAACGGCCCCATGGTGATGGGGACGGGAGGGGCGACGGCGAATCAGAACGACATCTGCTGGGTACTTTTCCGCGACGGCAAGGAAACCGGCACCGTCAAGACCAAGAACGGCGACAAAGCGCTCGAGGCGGATCGGTATGTTCTCGCCTGCTACAAGGTGAAGGGAAGCGAAGTCAGTATTCTCGAACTGCGGAATGTGACTTGGGACGTGAAGGCCGGACGGCTCCCGATGAAGGGAACGGCCCCCGAAGACATGTTCCGGACGTACGCCCTGGACAAGATCAAGCAGTAAGAGAACCCGCTCAGGCACGAACCGGCGCGGTGTCCATCCGTTGTCGGTTCCCGCGCTTCTTGATGTGGAGATTCTCACGTACGTTGCTTGAGGACTCCATGCCGCCTTGCCGACATTATCAAGTCGGTGTCGTCCACCGGCTCCGAGCATGTTCCGGCTCGCGGCCAAGTCGACGCCCTCATACGGGCGGGGATGGCGACGCACTGCGTTCTTGTTCCTCGGCTCCGTCCGTGGTTGCTTCAGCCCGTCACGCCGCAGGCCCCATGTCTGTGCGAGTCGCGCGTGACCGATCCAGGATGCCACGCGTTGACGGATGGTGGATGGATCGAGTTCTCCCCGTGCGAATGACCGCATCAGCCCACGATACCGACGCCGGAAACGACATGCCGAATGTCTCCGGATCAGGCGAACCGTGGGCCAGATGCGGTATCCAACGAAATCGCAGCCCTCGGTCACGGGGAAGATGCGACACTTGCGCGGGGGGTGCGGGGCTTCATTCGCTCAAAGGCCACGAGGGTTCCGTCCGATCCGTCTCTTGGAGTCCGGACGGCAAATGGATCGCCTCCGGGAGCGCCGATCAGACCATCAAGCTATGGGACCCGGTCAACGGTACGCTCGTCCGTACTCTCGAGGGTCATAAGGGGGAACTGTATTCCGTTGCCTTTAGTCCCGACGGCAAGCTTCTCGCCTCTGGGAGTCATGACCACACCGTAAGACTCTGGGACGCAGCCACCGGTAAGGAGTTACGCACCGTGACAACCGATTCCGGGGGCCCGGCCTATTCCGTGGCGTTCAGCCCCGATGGAAAGCTGCTGGCCTCGGCGAAAAGCACCAACGTCCGCCTCTGGAACCTTGAGGGTGACAAGGAGCTTCCCGGAATTCGAGGACACTCGTCCGACGTGATGTCCGTCACGTTCAGTCCCGACGGCAAGCTGCTGGCTTCGGCGGGCAAGGACGACATCGTCAAGCTATCCGATCCTGTCACGGGCTACGAGTTTCACACCCTCAAAGGACACACCGACAGCGTCTGGTCCGTCGCTTTCCGGCGCGATGGAAAACTGCTGGCGTCGGGGAGCCGGGATGGGAGCATCAATCTCTGGGAGTGCAAGCCGAAGTGAGGATACTGCACATACCCACACGGGGAAAAACCTCTGGTCTGATGAGGAAGCCACGAAACCGGGAAGGGCCGTCACGGTGTCGGCTTGGCGAAGCCCACCTTGTAAACCTCGATTGCGGCGCCGAGGATCCTGCCCGTCGGGTCTACGTGATCCGGGCCCTTGCTCTGATCCGTCCCTTCCTGGTGTCTTCCTGTTCTATCGGCTCTGCTCTTTCCCCAGACCCGTTGAGCGGCCGACCGGAAGAGAGGATACAATTCCGGTGGCATGGAGGAAGACTCGGACTCCGATCTTGCGTTCGCACGCCGCGCCCTCGAGGAGGGGTGGGTGCGTCCGGAACAGGTGCAAGAGTGTCTCAAACTTCGGGCCCAGCTTGTCGCGCAGGGATCGGGCTCGGTCCCGCGCCTATCGGAGCTTCTCGCGGATAAGGGATACCTCAAAGGCGCCTCGACAGAGTCGAAGCTGCCCGACGGCGCGGCCGTTCGCGACCGCGTCGGCAAGTATCTCCGGGGATCGCGGCTTGGCGCCGGCGGGATGGGGGAGGTTTGGAAGGCGTGGGATTCCGAATTGGGCCGCTGGGTCGCTCTGAAGTTCCTCAAGCACGACGATCCGGAGGAACTGGCGCGGTTTCGGCGTGAAGGCCAAACCGCGGCCCAGCTGCATCACCCGAACATCGCGGCGATCTACGAGGTGGGCGAGTATCTGAGCCGGCCGTTTCTCGCCATGCAGTTCGTCGACGGACAGACCTTGAGCACCTTCCCCAGACACGATCGCCGGTTGCTCGTGGAACTCCTGCGGGATGCGGCCTTGGCCGTGCAAGCGGCGCACGCGCACGGCGTGATCCACCGCGACCTCAAGCCCGAGAACATCATGATCGAAGGAACCTGTTCGCCTTCGGGCAAGTCGACGCGCCGGAATGCGGGCAAGAGGCGGACGGAAGGACTGCGGCTCTTCGTGATGGATTTCGGACTCGCGAAGCAAGCGGCGGTCGATGCCTCGGTCTCGACGTCGGGAACGGTGCTCGGGACTCCCTCGTACATGAGCCCGGAGCAGGCGCGGGGACAGGTGCATCAAGTGGACGCGCGCAGCGACGTGTACTCCCTCGGAGCGACGCTGTACGATCTCCTGACCGACCGTCCGCCGTTCCAGGCGCCGGATGTCCTCGAGCTCCTGAAGAAGGTCGTCGCCTCCGAACCGAAGCCCCCGCGTCGCCTGCGTCCGTCGATCGCGCAGGATCTGGAGACGATCGCTCTGAAGTGCCTGGAAAAGGACCCGAGGAGGCGCTACGCCGACGCGCAGGCTCTGGCCGACGACCTGACCCGCTATCTGAACGGCGAACCGATCCTGGCCCATGCTCCCTCGCAGGTCTATCGAATCCAGAAATTTCTCCGGCGACACTGGGCCGTAGCGATTCCTACGGCTGCAGCCGTGCTGCTCTGTCTGGGTTTCGCGACTTGGATCGGAGCGGTCGCTCTGCGGAAGGCGAAGCAGATCCGGAGAGACGCGGTCCTGGGAGCGACGTTCGAGTCGAGAGGCGAGTTGGAGCCGGCGCGCGACGCCTACCGGGCCGTATTGGCACTGGAGCCGAACCACCCGGGCGCGCGCGCCGGGTACGAGCGCACGGATGCGGAGTTGCGACGGCGCGCTTCCGAGCTGGAGGCGGCGCGAGCGCGGGCGGAGCGGCAGCGGGAGGAGGAGCAAGCCCGGAGGCGCGAGGTAGAACTCTACCTTCCCCTCGAACGGGACCTGTCGGTGCTTCGGATGCAGTTTTACCGGCGCGGTTTTCGTCTCACACCTGCCGAGTTCGCCAAGTACGAACGCCTCCAGGCGCGGATCCTCGAACAGATGACCCAGACGGGCGAGAGTCCCCAGGGCTGGTACCTCATCGGCCGATGTCGGGAGGTGGTGGAGGATCGCGTGGGAGCGGAGGAGGCGTACGGACAAGCGCTTCGAATCCAGCCGCGGCACAGTCCCAGTCTGCTTCAGAAAGGCCGACTCCGTTTCGAACGCGCGCTGATGGAGCGCGGGATGGCGACGTCCGAAAGAGAGGAGCGCCGGTCCATCGAGGAAGCGGCGGAGGCGCACGAGTGGATCGAGCGGGGGATGACCGCAAGCGCGGGAGGGATGGAAGCCGACCTCGCGGCGGGGTACCTCGAAGTGGTACGGAATTGGTCGCGCGGCAGTTACCGGTCCGAGCCGATGATGGCGAAATGGTCCGGGGAACCGTTCGTGGAGGAATTCCTCCTGTTGGAGGGAATCTCCCACTGGGGCGACCGAATGGGTGCGATGACCTCCCAGGTGTTGGAACGCATGCCCGCCTTTCCGCGGGCCTTCTTCTGGAGGGCCGTGTCGCGCGAGCGGTCCGGTGGCCTCGAGGCGTGTCTCCTCGACTTGGGACGGGCGATCGAGATCAACCCGCGCTATGTCGAGGCCTATCACTACCGCGGGGCGGCGTTCCAAGAGTCGGGCCGGCTGGAGGAAGCCATCGCCGACTACTCGAAGGCGCTGGAGATCTGCCCCCGCTACGAGCACGCGTACGTCAATCGTGCGCTCGCGCGTCTTGCGATGGCCTTTGCGTCGAAGGAGGCCGTGACCGATTGCGACCGGGCCATCGAGATTCGCCCTACCTTCGCCAAGGCTTTTGTCGCTCGCGGCGTCGCAAAGTCGCGCCTCTTCGATCTGCCCGGCGCGATGGCGGACTTCACCAAGGCCCTGGACCTAGATCCCATGTACGGCGAAGCGTATTTCGATCGCGGACAGTTGCATCGGATCGCGGGGAACCTGAAGGCCGCCATGGCGGATTTCGAGAAGGCCCTGGAAGTCGAACCCTCGAATTGGCCACCGCGCGCACAAGTGGAGAAGCTGCTCGGGCAGCTTCGGGACTCCCTGCGGCGCGATCCGTGATCTACCGCTGAAGGACCTTCTCGGTCCGTCAATCCGGGCATCCTGCGGGCGGTCTTCCAACTGCGGGAGGCGGAGCATTTCGGGAAAACGGAGTGGACCGCAGGCCCGTCCGAACGACAAGGTCTGGGTGTTCGTCCAGCTTTGCGTTGGGGTGCCGCGGCTCGACGTCCCGATACGATGGAGTCTACTTGGACGCGAAGGGATGCCGCGAAAGGAACGCCACGCTCTCCTTCGTCCACCAGGCTTCCCATCGATCGGCCACGCGGCGCCGGCGCTCGGCTTCGTCCCGGACCTCGACGCCGACGCGGAAATCCAAGGCGGAGATCGAAGCTCCCGTGTGTTCGCGGAGAAGCTCATGGGCGTGCTCCGGAGGGACGGGCAGCCCGGTTTGCAGCGAGACGAGGAGCCGGGGGACGATCTCGACATCCCGAAGGCGAAGGAGCTCCCCCGCCGCGCGGGTCCGCGTCTCTGCGTCCGGGTGATCGAGCAGCGGCCGGCGCGCCTCTTGGGCCGCCCGTTTCCACTCGGACCGACCCGCGGCGTCCAGGACCATCGCAAGATCGCAGTCCGGCAATCGTTCCCGGCTTATCAGGGTCTCCACGCGCTCCACGAGGGCGGGTTCGAGATGGGCGGCCAAATGGGAGTGGAGCCGATCCGTTTCGCACGGAAGCGGAAGCGCCGCTTCGCGATACCGGACCCACGCCTCGGCGGCCGATGCGTCTCCTTCGCGGGCGAGAATCTCGATCGCCCGACCGTAGATCGACTCCGCCTCCTCGAACTCGACTCGACCGAGATCCGTCCGGGCGAGAGACCGGAAGAGGTCGAGAATGCTCCCCTCGCGCGAGCGATCGAAAACGGCGACAAGCACGCCGACGGCGAGGGCTCTCGTAGTCGGCGCCCCCTCTGCCGCCGCCGCGCCGACTGGCGCCAGTTCGGCGGACGATGCGAGTTCGCCGAGGAGACCTGCGGCCTCCTCACGGATCGGGCGCGGCGCCTCCGAGAGCAACAATCTGGTGAACTCGGCGACGACGGCGATCCGATCCTGTCGGTCCTTCCGCGCGGACAAGCGTTCGCGGAAGCGGGCCAGACGGTCCACCACGTCCCATTCGCGAGCGGGAGCATCCTCGGGCACACGGAATTCGCAACACTCCTTCACCAGGGCCCGGATCTCGTCCAAAGTCGGCGGCGGCGAAGCCTTCATTTCGGAGGCGCCGGTCCCTCCGGATCTGTCGGGCCCGCGAGCCCCGGCTTCCGCCGGCGACGGAGTGCGGGAAGTGCAAACCGCCGATGGCCGGCGATCGGAACGCGCCAGCCAGATCGCCGTCGCGACGATGGCCGCCGCGGAAAGGATGCCGACTACTCTTGCCACTGAGTTCCCTTTCCGGGTTTTTTTTCGCCGTTGAAAACCGCGCCCCAATCCGCCGCTTCGGTTCCGCTCACGCCCGTGGCCCGGAGCTCGCAATCGATTTCGTTGTCGCCTTTTTGCGAAGATCGGCTGATCGGGAAATCGGGCCAGCTGTCCGCGTCGTTGTGGGACGTGTTGTTCGCGCTCTCCTGGTCCGCCGGAACGCGATCCTTGTCTTCGTCGCGAGCGTCGGTGCCGAGGCCAGCGAGCCCCTCGAATTGTTCGACGTGGCGGAGCTCATGGCGCCAGACGTGCGCCACGAGATGGACGAACTTCCGGTGGACGTCGAGGGTGAGGGTGCGGGGCTCCTTGACCCATTTCGCGCCGGACGGGTCGGAGTTGTAGAATTCGAGAGTCAAAGTGCGGTCGTAGGAATACTTCAATCCGTCGTCCCCGCTTTGCCAGAGCTCGACGAGCTTCGTGCTGAAGAAGGTGATGTCGTACCCTCCGCCCGCTTGCTCCGTCAGCCCCATCATCCCCGGCGTCGTGGCGTTCTTGCCCCCGGCATAGACCGTCACCGTCTTGCCGTTCACGGGATTCGATACGAACGAGAGTCCCGATACCGCGGCCGCGGAGGTTCCCTTCGCGTCGTCGGAGTAGTAGTAGAGGTAATTCGTAGCAGCCGCCGCGCGATTCCGGGCGGTCCCGGTCAGCGTATCCACGACGGGATGCGTGTTCTTGGCGACGTTGAAGAACGGCCGGAGTATCCTCGTCTCTCCGACCTGCGTGCCGTTCCGCCGGAACATCTTCATCTCTTTCTCGACGCCGAAATGGCTGTTGACGCTGGGCAATCCTCGGTACGCGAAGGCGAACAAGAAGCGCCCGGCCGCGTAATCGGCGACCTTGAGGCTGGTGTCTTTCGTGGGAGCCTTCTTGTGGCGGAGCGCAAACTCGATCGTTCCTTTCTTTGGGTCGGACTCGAAGATTCGTCGCCAGGAGAGCGCGACGAATTTCGGGGCGTCCTCGTGCGAGTCTTCGAGAGCGGACACTTCGAAGTACGTGCCGTTGCGGAGATAGAAGAACGCCGCGTACCGAGTCACGGCGGGAAGGAGAGAACCCCGTACGTAGACGACGAGGCACTTCTCCTGGGCGCGCGATCGGGGATCGTCGTAGCTGAAGTCCTTCTTGGAAACGTCCTTGTCGGGCTCGCGGAGGAGCGCGTCGAAGGTGAAATCGACGTTGGCCCCGGGAAGGGACGCCGCGATCTTGGCCTCCGCGTCCGCGTGTAGTTCGATCGCCACGGCGTGAGGGTCGGCGGATGCGGCGGCTCCGGGAGTGAAGAGGAGGCGGGCGATCTCCGCTCCGATGCCGAGCGTGTCCTCCGCGTTGCCCTTCGCGACCGAAACCTCGGCGGGAATCGCAGACTCGGCCCGGACCAGTTTCCAGGTGCAATTCGGACGCGCGAGAACGATTTCGTGTTCGAGGGAGAGGTTTCCGACCGAGGTCGCGTATTCGTCCGCCAGGAAGCGCAACTCGACGGCCGTCACCCAGGGAGCCTCCTTCTCCGTCGCGACGACGGCCAGGAGCCTCTGCTCGTCGCCGGTTCCTTCCTCCGAAGAGCCGCCTCCCTCGGCGCACGGATCGGGCCAGGGACCGAGGCCGAGCGCCCCGTTGAGCTGGTCGTCGATTCCGCGGATCTCCTCTCTCACGCCTTTCCATTTGGCGATGACGTTCGCGGCCGCGGCCCACTTGGCCTTCGCATCCTTCCAGGCTTTGACCATGGCGGCTTCGGCCTTCTTGTCGGCCTCGGCTTCGCCCTTCTCGATGAGGCCGGCCGCCGACTTGCGTCCCTTCGCCAACTCCGCCAGCGCGCCGTCGTCGACCGCGAGGACCTGCACCGTCAGTCCCTGGAGCGTCGCGATCTTTCCGTTGCGGGTCTTGATGAGCTCGGGGATCTTGGTCTTGGCGCTTTCGTAGAGCGCCATCTCCTCGGCTACATCCTTGTGGAAGACCCGGACGTTGGCGCGGAAGATCCGTCCCACATCCTTGCGCGCGGCCGGATCCGAGACCTTCTGCAGCGCCGTGCCGGACGGGACGTCGAAGGCGCCGACCTCCTCGGTGAAATAGGCGAGGGCGACCTCCTTTCCAGGATCGTACGTCACCTGGATCGTGAACTCGGCCTTCGAACCCTCGGTGATCTGGCGCGATTCGACGGTGACCTGCGCCGCGAGAGGGGCGGCGCCGGCGAAAGACACGAGAAGGGCGACGATCAGTTTCATCTGGTCCTCGACGGAAAACGGAAATCGGCCGTCCGGAACGAATCCATCCTGGACCGTACGGACGGGAGATCACGATCCTTTACCGGATTCGTCACGAGGGGCAGGAGTATACTCGGCGGGGCCTCGACGTCAACCCGCTTCGATGGGCGGGTCGACTCCCTGTCCCTTGGAGCTTGCTCCCCGTATAATGAGAAGGTGAAGCTCCAGGAGAAACTGGGCGCGGTCCCGGAGGCCCCCGGCGTCTATTTCATGAAGGACGAACGGGGAAGGACGGTCTACGTCGGCAAGGCGAAGAGCCTTCGGAACCGCGTCCTCTCGTACTTCCACTCGGGAGATCCCGACTGGCGGGTGGAGAACTGGATCGATCAGGTCCGGGATGTGGAGTGGCTCGAACTCCCCTCCGAGGTGGACGCCCTCCTCGCCGAGGCGCGGCTCGTCAAGGACATCCAACCGAAGTACAACCTCCGCCTGAAGGACGACAAGTCTTTCAGCGTACTTGCCGTGACGGGGTTCGACGATTTTCCGAAAGTCTGGGTCGTCCGGCAGACGGACGAGATCGACGCGGACACTTGGGGGCCGTTTACGAACGCCGGGGATCTCCGGGACGCCGTGAAGATCCTCCAGAAGATCTTCCGCTTCGCGACGTGCAAGATCGAGATGCGAGTGAGCGACGAGAAGCGGCGTCTCTTCCGTCCCTGTCTCCTTCACGCGATCGGACGCTGTACGGCTCCGTGCGCCGATTTGATCTCGAAGGAGGACTACGAACGCGACGTCGGTTCGCTTCGGCGATTTCTGCGCGGGGAGCGCCGGGAGCTTCTCGCCGAGCTGAAGGCGCGGATGAAGGAGGCGGCGCGCCGACTGGAGTTCGAACGCGCGGGCGAGGTTCGGGATCAGATCAGGGCACTCGAGAATTTGGAAAAGAACACCTCCGACGCGGAGTATCTGGAGGGCGACATCACTCCGATGGACCCCCGGGAGGGGATCGACGATCTCGTTCGCGTGCTGGGACTGGACTTCCGGCCGCGGACGATCGAGGGGATCGACATCGCGCACACTCAAGGCGGCGAGTCGGTCGGATCGCTCGTGTGCTTCGTGGACGGGATCCCCTTCAAGGCCGGATATCGACGGTACCGAATCAAGGAGGTCTCGGGGATCGACGATTTCGCGATGATCCGCGAGGTCGTCGGCCGTCGCTTCCGAAATCGGTCGGAGAGTCCGCCGGACATCCTGCTCATCGATGGGGGAGTAGGCCAATATTCCGCCGCCCGGGAGGGGGGCGCGAATCCCCGGCTTCTTCTCTCCTTGGCGAAGCGCGAAGAGACGCTCATTCGCGACGGCCGCGCCGTGACGCTCGACCGCGCGAGTCCCGGGCTGCGGCTCTTGATGTACGTGCGCGACGAGGCGCACCGTTTCGCGCAGCACTATCACCATCTGCTCCGAAGGAAGTCCGTGCTCGGAGAGTCATGAGAAAAGTCGGTCGAGTCTTGGCCGCGGCGACCTTGGCGCTGGTTCTCTCGCTGACGGGGATCGTCGTTTTCGCGGCATGGATGATCGCACCGGTGCGTTCCCTCCCCGAGGCAGCGACGGGGTTCCGGCTCACGGGGATCCGATTCGAGAATCCGCGGTACGAGCCCGGGCATCTCGTTTTCGACCGAGTCGAGGAAACCGTCAGAGTCGACGGGGTGCGCTGCGAAATCCGGCGTTCGATGGTCGTGGATGCGGAGTCCTCGGGGGAAGCGGTGCCGTCTCGGGCGGCCTTGGCGGCGCGTCTCCTGGTTGCGGCCGAGCTCATGCCGGAACGCGCCGCCTATGCGGCGTCGGACGCGGAATTCGCTTTCATCGTTCCCTCGGGGATTCTCCGCCGCCGCGGCGATGGGCGGTGGGAAGTCGCCTCGGGTGGGGCTGTTCCGGAACCGTGGGCGAGCCTCGGGACGAACCGACGCGGCTCGCTCGAGACTCGGCTGGCGCATCCGGACAGCCTCGTCTGGACCGACGCGGCGCTGGAGGCGTGCCTGCGCGGCGAAGGCGCGAAGGCGTTCGCGGACGCCCTCTTGCGATCCCCCGGAGGAACGTGGAGGAGGATTCTCGTACGACTTCTCCTCGATGCCGGGGCTCCGGAAGAGGTGGCCCGCGTCGTCGCCGGGTCGAACTCCGACGGCATGCTCCAGCTTCGGCTCCTCGACGAACTTTCCCGTCCTCCGGGCGTGGAGGAACCGCGCGGCCGTGCGACGGCTCTAGTTCTCGTCACCCGCCATCGCTGGCCCGCGCGCGAGACGAGTACCTACCTGCGCGACTGGCTGGTAGGATCTCTCGAGGACGGAAGCTTCGAGCTTCTCGAACGAGTCGAACGTCGAGGCGTGTTCGAGCGCCTCGCCCAAGTCATCGACGATTCTATGCGGGAACGACTGGGTCGGATCGTGGCGGAGAGAGACGGAGCCTCGTGCGCCGCGGCGTATCTCCTTCTCCGGAAGCGGGAGGGAGAGCCCACCCCCGAACTCGCGGGCGAAGCGAAGCGATGGTGGCGCGAGGGGCGATGAGAAGCGGCGTGGTTCTCACGGGGGGAACGGCCCGAGGCGCGAAGCTCCAGAGCGTGCCGGGCAGGGACGTGCGGCCGGCAACCTCGCGGGTGCGCATCTCCCTCTTCGAGATCCTCCGCGCGCGCCTCCCCGGCGCGGTCGCGGTCGATCTTTTCGCCGGCACCGGCAGCCTCGGCCTCGAGGCGCTCTCCCGCGGGGCCGCCTTCTGCAGCTTCTTCGACACCGACCCGCGCGCGGCGGAGGTCCTCCGGCGGAACCTCGAAAAGCTAAGGTTCACCGATCGCGCCGA
The DNA here is from genome assembly GCA_964526305.1 of uncultured Planctomycetales bacterium. Taxonomy (GTDB): domain Bacteria; phylum Planctomycetota; class MHYJ01; order MHYJ01; family JACPRB01; genus JACPRC01. Next base: position 29,691 of record CAZGKV010000036.1, read on the forward strand.
CGTGCGGCTCGAGAGCGCGTTCCGGGCGGTCGCGGTCCTGAATCGCCCCGTGGACCTCGTTTTCGTCGATCCGCCCTATGCGTTCTATGACGATCGCCGCGAGGAGATGGAGCGGCTCCTTGCCGATTGGGCGCGCTCGCCCCTCCTGGCCCCTGAGGCCAAAATACTGGTCGAGCGACGGCCAAGGCAGCCAGTAGCCTATTCGGGGCTCGAGGTGGTGGACGAACGGAGCTACGGCGGGACGATCGTGACGTTTCTGAGGCGAGCTTGACGCCGTGTGCCTCCCCCTACTGTATCAGATCCCCCATGGATCGAAAGGCTCGGTCGCCCCCTTTTCCCGCGAGGGTCTTCGTCTTGAATCGTGCGAGGGACTCGATGGGGATCTTGTCTTCGATTTCTACGGGAAAGAGAAGGATGGCTCCTTTACGGTACTCGGCTCGGAAATAGACGTCATTCGGACCCAAACCGGCCAGGTCAAGGAGGGCCTGGGGGATCGCGATCTGATTCTTGCGAGAACGCTTCACCAGCATGCCCGACCCTCCATGGTAAGTATGTTGTACTTCTTTACCCTGGGAGGGCAAGCCCCCGGTAGGAGCCCGGGACGAATCCGATCCGAGAAGATTGCGAAACTCCGACTACACCCGACGGGCGGAGGCCTCCAGACCAGCCGTCTGGAACTCTCGACCTACGGCATCTCGTAGACGTTTGGGGCTTGGCCGAAGTCCGTCTTCCAGATGCCCACGACCTCCGGATGGGTCGCCGGGACGATCTTGAGCGAGTCGGCGAGCGACTGGAGCTCGACCAGGATGGCCTCGAACTCCGCATACTGATTCTGGTCGAGCATGTGATCCTCGGCGAAAATGAGCGAGGCCGTGTAGATTCTCCCGGAAGGCGCCTCGCCGCTTTCGATCTTCGAGATCAATCCCTGGAGATACTTGGTGAGTTTCGAGAACTCGCCGTGGGTATCTCCTCGTCCGATCGTGATGATCGGGCCCGAGGGATTGTGGGTCGTGTACCCGGCCTGACTGAGTTCGAGGGGGCGCCAGACGCCCGAGGCCGTGCCGTCCGAGCCAGGGGTGTGGTTCGGCGCGTAGGCAAAGGCCGTCACAATCTCGGGATACCACGTCACCGCGTACACGTTGCCCGCGATCCCGGCCGCGAGCGACGCCACGGATCGCTCATAGGGCCCCGTTCCGCCGACGATCGGGGCCGGGGTGACGTTCCCGTTCGCTTGGATCAGGTACGCGAGATCCGCATAGTTCGGCGGCGCAGAGAATCGCTTTGGCTCGGGGTTCTCGCTCTCGTGCGCATGCGGCTCGATGGAAACGCCCAAGTCCTCGGCGAGATAGACGAGCAGGGGCTTGCCGCCGCTCGAATCGGGATCCTGCTGAAGGGCCGTCGACTCGTGGAGCCCGATGGCCTCGAGGATCACGTAGTCCGACTGCCAGCTGTACTTCAGGCCGTAGGAATGGATGAGCTTGGCGACCTTGAGGACGCTGTTTCGGTAGGCGACATACTCCGAAAACGAATCGCGAAAGCGTCCGAAGCGCAGGAGATTCCTCTCGTTGTGCGAAGCGAGCGTCACATAGACCGGCGTCGTTGTGACCGCGGTAGAGAGCAATCCTTGGAGGTCGAACGCATTGATCGGCTTGTACTTCTCGGGATGCGCCGCGACATAGGCCACCGCCTCTTCATAGAAACTCTTCATTGCGGCAGTTCGGTCCGCGGTGTAGAGCTCCACCCCCTGCGCCAGAGAGATGTCGAACGGCGGGTTCGGGTCGCCCGTGTAGATGGCCCAGAATGGCGCCGGACGCGCGTAATAGTCGTTCTCGTGCAGCTTGATGTTGAGAAAAAACGTCGAGGTCGAGCTGCCGACCGCATCCCCGATGATCTGCGAAGTAGTCGTCTCTCCCGCCTGGACGGAATCGAGATAGTCGTACCAGCGGAGCTCCTTGTCCTCGGGACGGAGGTAGAGTCCGTAGAGCTTCTCTCCGAGCGTGATCTTCCCCTTGTGGCTGACCGCGAACGTGGCGCCCTTGTCCTTGTAGACGGTGCTGACGATATCGGGGCGCACGGCCGCGCTCCCGACGATGACCGGCGCGTAGCCGATCGTATCCTTGACGAACTGATATCCGCCCGGTTCGGAGGGGAGCGTGGTTCCCCACTCGACGTCCAACCGGTGCTCCTCGTACTCGACGACGGTCGCCTTCGCGTCCGTGTCGCTCATGGTTCCGAGGTGAACGAAATCGGCGGCCCCCGAGGCGTAGGGCGTCGGAGGTCGCAGGTGATAGGAAACGGCGAAGAGCGGATTCGACTTCAGCTTCGCGAGGAGATCGGGCGCGGACGCGACGACCATCTGGAAGGCCGGGTCCGTGAAGTAGACGTCCAATGGGATGTTGTATTTCTCGTGGACCGCGATCTGCGTCCGAATCGAATCGAGACTGAGATCCGGGTGCGTCCAGTCGTGGGTGTTGAGGGTGAAGAGCACCTTCACGGGCGGATCCGCGACGGGGGCCGGGCTGTCCGAAGAGTCCTCGGAAGAGCAACCGAGAAGGGAGGCCAAGAGCAGGGCCGCCGAGAGGTATCGTGCTGTCATGGAAGTCTCCTCTATCACCCCCTAGTCCGAACGGATTCCAGTCCAGTACTTTTTTTCTTTTACCGCCGCCGTGAGCGCGGCATCCAAGTCTCCGGAACGATCAAAGGAGACTGGAATGCACCTGTTGCTGGCGGCCCTGATCTTGGCGCAGGACGAACGCGAGGCCGCGCTGGCGCGAATGTCGGCCCTCCGGACCACCGTCGCATTTCACGAGACCGCTCTGGAAGACGCCATCGACTATTTCCGGGAGCTCTCCGGGCTGACCATCGTGGTCGACGCCCGCATCCGCGAACGGTATCCGAACACGCGCGTCACCCTCAGACTGAAGGACGTCTCTCTCAAGTCCGCCCTCCGTCTCACGCTCTCGCCCTTCGACGTCGGGGCGACCTTCCGGGACGGCGCCCTCGTAATCCTCCCCAAGGAAGAACTCCGCCGTCGCGTGGAGCTCCGGGTGTACGACGTGCGGGACCTTCTCCACAAGATCCGGGACTTCGACGGTCCGAAGGTGGAGCTGGCTCCGCCGGGCCAGGGTCCCAGCGTCGTGACCTCGATCCCGATCGAACCCGAACCGAGAATCGGCGATGACTTCCTCCTGGAACTGATCCGGGCGAATACCGGCGGAGGATCGTGGGAGTCGGAAGGCGCCTCGGTCACGGTGGCGAACGGATTGCTCCTCGTCGTTCAGACCAAGTCCGTTCAGGGCGAAGTGCACCGCCTGCTGGACGGGCTGCGGCAGATTCGATAGGGTGATGCGATGATGATTCTCTCTGCGGTGCTCCTGTGCGCGCTCCAGGACGAGGCGGACTCCAAGCGGGACGAGATCTTGACGAGGCTGAACAGCCAGCGGATCACCCTCGATCTCAAGGACGTTTCCCTCGACGACGCTTTGCAGTTCATTCGAGACTACAGCGGCATCAACATCGTGGTCGACCAGGAGGTGTACTCGAAGCGCACGCAGGAGCAACTGGCCATCACGCTCAAGGTCAAAGATCTGCTCCTCAAGTCGGCCCTCAAGCTCCTGCTGGGGACGCGCGATCTCACGGCGACCTACAAAGACGGCGTTCTCTTCGTCGTGCCCAAGGAAAAGGCCAACCAAAGCGTGGTAACGCGCGTCTACGACGTTCGGGATCTGCTCTTCAAGATCGGAGATTTCCCCGGTCCGAAAGTGGAACTGGTCTCCCCGACCCAGGGGAGCGGCCCGTTGACGGGCGCCACGTTCACCATCGAGGAGCCGAAGAGCACGATTTCCGAGGATTTCATGACCGAGATCGTGAAGTCGAATACCGGCGGGGGCGCCTGGGACGAAAACCCGAACGCCTCCATCACGCTGGCGAACGGACTTTTGATCGTGACTCAGTCCAAGAAAGTTCATTCCGAGGTCGACCGGCTGCTCAATCTCCTACGACAGTTCAAATAGATTCCCCCTCACCCCGGCGCCTCCCGTGCGTCAGAATACTAGGATGGATTCCCGCCCTCGGACTGATAGAATGACCGCGCCCTGACCGGGAGGATCGAATGAAGTGGTTCGCGCCCGCCTTTCTCCTTTCCCTCACGGCGCCTCCCTCCGCCCAGGAGACGCAGGAGGACCAGGTCTTCATCGACGAGATCCACAAGGATTTCCTCGAACGCATCCGCAAGGCGGAGGAGGCGCGGGATTGGCCGGCCCTCTTCGCGAAAGTCGACGAGGCGCACCGGAAGCACTCCCAAAAGCTCGTCTCGCATCCCGAACGTCCGGAACTCCGGATCAGCCTCATCGAATGGCTCCTGCTCCGGATGTCGTCCCTGCCGGCCGAGGCCTTGGAGTTCTACCGAGCGGAGCACGACGCTCGGGCGAAGTTGGCGTTCGACGAGGTCTTGGAGGAAGGAGACCCCGCGAAGATCCAGAGGACGCTCTGGACCTATTTTCTGGCGAGTTCAACCGACGAGGTCCTCGACCGCCTCGGGGATCGGTGCTACGACGCGGGTCAGTTCAATCATGCTGCCGTCTATTGGACCTGGCTTCTGAAATACTATCCGGACAGCGGCATCCCTAAGACGGTGACCGCGGCGAAAATCGCCGTGGCCTGCCGGGCGGGAGGCAGCCGCTCCGGACTCGAGGCGCTCCGGCAGCACGTTTCGAAAGTAAAGCTCGACGGAGAGGTGCTCGTCGGTCGCGACAAGATGAGGCTATCCTCGTTTCTCGAAACGATTCGAATCGATTCGCGGAGCTCGAACGCGGGCGCGATCTCGGTACGATCTCCGAGTGTTCCGGAGCCCGAGGACCGGCACGCGCGCCGGATCATCGGCGTCCGAAACGACATCCGCCGGTGGGTCTACGATTTTGCCGCGGACAAGGGGGAGACCGGCAGCAAGCCCGATACGTCGGAACGTCCGATGGGCCGCCGAATCGTTCGATTCGAGGGCAGCGGCGTCGTCGTGGCCTCCGCGCCGGATTTTCCATACCTTCCGGCGCAGGCACGCATCGGGGGAAGGCACTTCGTGATTGCGACGAACGGCCTTCGCGTCGTGGCCTTCGATCCGGCCGGAGTGAAAGGCGAGAGTCTCGTCTCGGGCGTGTATTGGAAATTCCCGGAGCGGGGGGCCGTCCCCTACACGCCCCTGGTGAACAGCTACCAGGGATACTATTCGTTCTCGCTTCCCTACATCGGCGCCACCGTGGAAGGCGAGCACGCGTTCGTCACCCTCTATTCGGAACGGTACGTGCGCGAGCAGAATCCGAATTCGATGGATCTCTTCGACGGCCCGAGGCGTCTGGTCTGCATCCACATCCCATCGGGACAGGTGGTATGGGATACGGACCGAATGGAGGCTGCGTTCCGCCAGTACGATTTCGTCGATCGGAACTTCGCCTACTCGGCTCCTCCGATCGTCCGAGGTCGCTTCCTCTACGCGGGGCTCGGCACGTCGCCTTTGGGAGAGGAGGAGAGTCGTGTCCTGTGTCTCGATCGTGCTACAGGACGGCCTCTCTGGTGCACGACGATTTCCTCCGTCAGCGGCGGCGGGCGCAATCTCCTGTACGGAAGCGGACAGAAAGTCCCCGCCCATCTAACTCTCCTATCGGAGGAGGGAGGCGTTCTCTACGCTCAAACGAGTCTGGGAACCGTCGCGGCGATCGACGGACTCTCCGGAAGCATCCGATGGCTGGCGACCTATCGCCGAGCGGCCCGGAAGATCACCTACAACCAACAGGAGCCCCTGGTCCTACGTCCGGCGAATCCGCCCCTCCTATACCGCGGGGTGATGTACCTTCTGCCGCAGGACGCCTATGAACTGATGGCCTTCCATCTGGCGACGGGCATTCGCGCGGATCTTCCGCCCGCGAAGGTCCATGATCGCGACGTCTCGTGGAGGACGATCACCCACCTGATCGGGGTCGTGGACGACTGGATGATTCTGGGCGGAAGCGAAAGCTACGTCGTTCGCATGTCCGATTTCCGTGCCTACGGCCTACCGCTCGTGAACACCTCCCGGTCGGGACTCGGCACCCTCATCGGCGAGACCGCCTACTTGCCGGCCTGGAACGATGCCGGTGGGGAACTCGCCATCTATCACGGAGCGGGTTCGTGGAAGCAGCTCGCGCAGGCCAAGTGGAAAGGCAAGGACGAATGCGGAAATCTCCTCGTTGCGGGAGACTTCTTGATCGTGGCCTCCAATCGCATCGTGGTGTACACGGACACGGAGCGGCTCCGGCAGGAGTACATCGCCCGAGTCCGCCAGACTCCTCAAGATTTGCCCACCCTCTTCGAGTACGGCTGCATCATGCGGGAGAACGACAAACTCGAGGATGCGGCCGAAGCCTACCTCGAATTCGTTCGGGGGGCGGAGGGCGATCCGAAGTGGGAGGCCAAGGTCCGGCAGGTGCGCATGGAACTCTACGCCATTTTTCTGCGGCGCGGGGACGACGCAGACAAGTCGCCGGATCCGGATGCCGCCGAGCGCGCGCTCAAGCACTATCAGAGGGCTCGCGATTTCTCCTACGACCTAGCGACGTGGGCCGAGGCGACGCGGAAGATCGCCGCGACCCATGAGCGTCTCCGGCAGTGGAAGGACGCCGTGGCCGAGTATCAAAACCTCCTGAGACGTTCGAAGGATCGGACCCATCGGAAGGAGGCCACGAACTCCTTCGAGACCCTCTGGCTCCACGCGCGCAAGAAGATCGCCGAGATCATGGAGAAGGACTCCGAAGCCTACGCCGTCATCGAGAAAGAAGCCGGCGAGGCGCTTCGGAAGATCGCGGACGGCGACATCGATGCCCTGCGATCCCTTCGCGAACTCTATCCCAACAGCAAGGCGGCGCGCGAGGCGTGGCAGAAGATGTACGACGCCCTTTTCAAGAAGGGGATGTGGAACAAACTTCGCGGCCTCCTCGAGGAGTTCAAGTCGTGGTACGGGAAGGAATCGGGGTTCGAGCATCGTCTCAAGACCATCGATTTCCTGGATCGCGTGGGGGACGTCGATCGCCTGGTGCGCGAGCTCGAACTTCTGCGAGAATCGTATCCCGACGAGTCCGTTCTGACGGAGGGAGTTTCCGAGCGGGTGGCCGACTTTGTCGAGCGTCGCTTGGGCGAATGTTCCCGGCGACCGCGGTCGGAGAATCTTCCGATTCGAGAGCCGATCGTACGGATCGCCGAGATGGACGCCCTCGCCCCCCCGCAGGGAGCAGGCGGTCTTGCCGTAGGGTATGTGCCGCTGGAACCCCTGGGAATCCTCCCGCCGGACTTCCCGAAATCGCACGAGCTCTTCCGGCGCGGCTCGGCCGTGGAGCTCTGGGATTTGAGCGCGCGTCGATGCGTTTGGAGCAGGCCGCATCCGGGGAGGTACGTGGGGTTCGTCTATCAAGAGTCCGAGCTGTCCGACCTGCCGTGCTTGTCCGTGATCGAGGTCCGGCCGGGCTCGCCGGCGGAGCTCGCGGGCCTGCAGAAGGGCGATTCCATCGTCGAAGTGGCCGGTCGAACCGCGACTCCCGAGGCGCTGGAAGAAGCCCTTCGACGATCGGGGCCGCTCTCGCTCCGATGGATTCGGGAGAACCGCTCCACCGGCGCCGAACTTTCGGTCGAGTCCTGGCCGGTCGGGTTGCGGCCGGCAATCGTCGGATCCGCCTTCACCCGCGACCACGAGCTGGCGGTCGCGTGGGAGGACGGCGTCGCTTCGATCGAGCTCTCGACCGGTCGGGTGCTCTGGTTCTTCGGAGCCGTCCGGGAGCGGTTTCACCTTGCGGACCTCCAGACCACCGATGGCCGGCTCTATGCGACCGAACTCTATCGTGGCGACCGCAGCGGGACTCCCCTCCGGGTTTTTCCCGCGCCGAAGAACGGGGAGCCGGTTCTCGAGGCGTCGGAAGCTCTTCAGCGCTTGATCTGCCTGGACGACTTCGCGGGCCGAGTCCTCTGGATTCGGGGATTCGAGATCCACACGAACGGACAGGGCAACGGCGCTCTCGCACTCCATTCGCGGTACTTCGGCGATCGAATGGCCGTGGTGGAGACCGGAAATCGCGGCTCCGCGTCGGATGCCGTTCTCTGGGTCCTCGATGTCGAGACCGGAGAGCCCGCGACGGGGACGAACCCGGCGTCCTTGACGGGGGTGGCGCCCGTCTATGCGATCGATCCCGAATTCACGACGCTCTACTACATCGACGTGAGGGACAATTCGAATCGGGTTCTCCGGAGCATCGGTCTGAATCCGGCGAAACCGGCGAAGGCGGTGGAGGTGGCGCTGGGTCAGAAGTACATGGAACCAGGCGCCGTGATGATGCAAGTCCTCCTCGGCCCGGAAATCCTCTGTCTCGTATCCGCGACCGCGGCCGGCTCCGGACGAGTGTGGGTGCTGGGGAGAGACGGCAAGGAAATCCGGGAAATCCCGATCCCGGCCGACCGGTCGATCCCCAACATTCCGGGAGGCGTCGCGACACTCGAGGGAGGCATCCTCTATCTGTACACCCACCTGAAATCGGAACAGAGCGGATCGTTGCCCCCCGGGTTTCTCGCGGCGGTTTGTCCCGACTCGAACGACAAGGAAGGACTCCTCCTCTGGGAGGCGGTGGCGCCCTCGATCGCGTCGGGAGGGCGCGGCATCCCACGCATCGATTCGCGGATGAAAGACTTAGTGCTCTTCGTTGCGTCCCGGGGCGCCGTTCCCCGGGAGAACTCCGAATTCCCGATCGCGACGATCTACTCGCCCCGGGACGGAGGATACCTTCGGATGCTCTTCACCGATCTCTCCCCTTTGGCCGGGATCGATTCCGTGATCCATCGCCGGGGACGGCTGTTCGTCAATCTCCGCGGCGGATTGCAGATCTACGGGAACGCCGAGTGAGGACTTGAGATCGCCGGCGGATCCTCATAGAATCCGCCGACCTTGGAACCCGATCAGATCCTCGCTCGACTCCTCCTCGAACAGGGACTTGTCACGGACTCCCAAATCGACGAGTGCCGGCGGCTTCAGGGCGAGCTCGCTCAGGCGGAGGTGCGACCGCTTCCCGGGTTGGGCGAACTCCTGGTTCGAAAGGGATTCCTCAGTCCCCGCGACGTGCCCGCTCCGGCCCAGGAGCTTCCTCCGGCGGTTCGATTCGCGGCGGAAGATCCCGCCAATCGGATCGGCGGATACGTTCGGGTGAAGCGTCTCGGGGTCGGAGGAATGGGGGAGGTGTGGAAGAGCTGGGACACCGGACTCCACCGGTGGGTGGCCCTCAAGCTCCTCCGGCCGCGCGAGGAGGAAGATCACGAGCGTTTCCGGAGGGAGGCCCTGACCTCCGCCCGACTCAACCATCCTCACATCGTGCAAGTCTACGAGGCGGGCGATCGCTTCATCGCCATGCAGCTTGTCGACGGACGCTCGCTCCTGTCGGTTCCACGCGAGGACCGGCGCGCGCTGGCGGAGATCCTGCGGCAAGCCGCCCTTGCCTTGCAGTACGCTCACGAGCAGGGGGTCGTTCATCGCGATCTGAAGCCCGCGAATCTCATGGTCTCCTCCGGCGAGAAGCCGCACGTCTACGTCATGGACTTCGGGCTGGCGAAGGCGACGCAGGTCCCGGGGTCCATTTCCGTTTCCGGCACCATCGTGGGAACGCCGAGCTACATGAGCCCCGAGCAGGTCATGGGATCGCGCGATCTGGACGGGCGCACCGACGTGTACTCGCTCGGGGCGACGCTCTACGAGCTCTTGACGGATCGGGCGCCGTTCCAGCACGAGAACGTCTTCGAAGTCTTCAAGCTCGTCACGGACGAAGAGCCCGTCCCGGTGCGGCGGATCCGTCCGAAGGTCGAGCCGGATCTGGAAACGATCGTCTCTCGATGCCTGGAGAAGAATCCCTCGGACCGATATCCGAGCGCGCTCGAGCTGGCGCAGGATCTGGAGCGGTTCCTGCGCGGAGAGCCGATCCTCGCCCGTCCGGTCTCGTGGGCCACGCGAGTGTTTCGCCGGGTCACCCGCCACCGGGCCGTCGCTCTCCTCGCGGTGGCCGCCGTGGCGGCTTCGGGGATCGGCGCTTGGGCCCTCCTTCGCGCCTCTCGTGTTTCCCAAGAGAAACGGGAGGTGGAAGAGCGCTTGGCCCGCCGGCTGCAGGTCTCCGAGGTTCTCCGCCGATGGCAACCGGTGATGGCGAGCCTCTCTCGGGCCCCTCGGGGACACGATCCGGCGGGCCGGAGTCGCGAGGCGCGGGCGGCCGTGGATCGCTTCGTCGCGGAGACGCCCCGGGACCCCGTCTCCCAGGCCGCGATGAAGTCCTTTGCCGGCTGGGCCTACTGGCGGATGGAGTGGGATTCGGAGCTCGGTCGGCAGTGGCTTCGCGAGTCGAGAAAGATGGTCCCGGATCTCGGCTATTCGTACCTGAACGAAGCGCTCAAGCTCTTCGAGGACTTCGTCTGGAAATCCCCGACCCCGGTCCTCTGGTCCTCCGCCGGGGGAACGCGGTTGGAGTCGGAGCGGAGTGGGGATCCGAAGTTCTCGGCGCTGAGGATCGAAGTCCTGGGACTCCTCCGACGTGGGAGAGCCGCGACCCTCTGGGGAGAGGGAGCCAACGAGGCGGCGGAAGTCATGGAAGCGATCGAGGCCTTCGATCGCGGCGATCTCGAATCGGCCGATCGCGGTCTGACGCGGGGGTTGACCTCGCCCGATCTGGCCCTATGCGAATCGACTCTTCTCATGGCCCGCGCCCGGGTGAGGTGTATGCGCAGGGATCATGCCGGTGCTCTGTCGGATCTTCAGCGCGCCTCCGGTCTCCATGGGGAAGGCGAGTGGGTCGGGGTCTTCACCAGCGACGTCCTCCTGGACCAGGCGCTCGAGGCCGCCCGTAATGCCGAGGACGCGCGAGCGCGGCTCCGAAGGGTGGTGGCGGGATACGAGAGTGCTCTGACGTCCCACCCCGAAGAGGGCGAGATTCTCAGCCGCGTTACGTTCGCTTGTCTCCGTTTGGGGGAGGCTGAGCTTGAGGCGGGGGGAGATCCCCACCCGGTGCTTCGCCGGGCCGTCGATACGGCGGACCGATGGGTGCGGGTGGAATGGGAGATCGACTTGGCGCGGCTTACCCGCGGTTGCCTTTCGAGCCTTCTTTGGCAGAGGGGGGCTCCGGAAGCCTTGTTCGAGGCGGCCCGCGCCGATTTCGACGAGGTCCTCCGCCGTCGATCCGACAACGTCGCGGCCTACGTCAATCGGGGGAATCTCTTCCGGGAGCGCGGGTGGCGCGCGGGGTGGGAAGCGGAGCGCTGGTTCGAGCCCGCCCTCGCGGACCTGAATCGCGCGCTGGAGCGGGATCGGGAATCGACCGAGGCCTACGAGGGGCGGGGGATGATCCACCGCGGGCGCGCGCTGCGCTCCGCGGATCCGCGCGCCGGGCTGCGCGGGGCGATCGAGGAGTTCGGAGAAGCGCTGCGGTACGCTCCGAATTCCCTCTCCGTGCAGTCCAATCTGGCCGGGACATGGGTCGATCTCGCCACCGCGCAGGCA
>CAZGKV010000037.1:0-41130 GCA_964526305.1 uncultured Planctomycetales bacterium
GGTGGATCGGCAACCCGGTTGCTCCGCCACGCCGGTCCCAAGGAGGGGACACGCCAATAACCGTCGCCATCCGGCGTCGCATCGTCGTCGGCAACCCATGGGGTTGGCCTCCTCCTCGCTCCTTGCGCTGCTCGCTTCTCGGCCCGCCGCGGCTCACGAGCCTACCGGGATGTGCTCTTAGTGTTCGGGCCCGCTGGGACGCGGTTCTGTCTCCGCGCTGGGGGTCATGCGGGATCGATCTGGAGCACCCGCTCTCCCCAGACCAGAATCAGACGTTCCCCGACCGCGAGATACTTCTGGATCCCGTCGTGCTCCTCGAGGAGCTTGAGGTATTCGTCGCTCAGGAACTTGATTCGCTTCACGCGATTGCCCATCTTCTGCGAGTCGAACGCGCCGTCGACCCAGATTCCCTTCTTGAGGTAGAACACCTTCGATCCGACGAACTTGATTTGATCGACCGAGGTGCTCCGTCCCTTGCGCTTGGCATCTTCGAGCATCCGCCGGGCTTCCATTTCGCCGGGCTCGTTCGAGGGGGCGTCCTTGCGTCCTTCGAACCCGCGGCTGTCGTCCTGCGACTCCTTGGTCGCGGTGCGGTCTCCCTTCCCGCTCTCCTCGGCCTTCTTGTGGAGCTTCCCGCCCTCGTCCCTCATGCGCTGCCCGAACTGGTTCGAGTTCTCCTCGGTGATCAAGAAGCTCGTGTACGGAGTCACGATGCCGTACTTCTTTCCGAGCGAAACGATTTCTTCGACGACCTCCTTGTCGGCGCGTCCGGAGAGTCGGATCGAGTCGACCAGGTACGCCACCTTTCGGCCCGCCCAGAGTCGGGGGAGGTAGTCGTTCGTGGCGGACTTTTCGGAAAAGGAGACTTCGTAGCGGAACGTCTTCTCCTCGCCCCCCGCATTGCCCCGGAGCGTGATCGCTGTCGAGCCTGGCTGCGAATAGCGCCCGAAGACCGTAAGCTGCATCCCTTTGAACAGGTCGGGAAGAAATCGGGGATAGGATTCGGTAATGCGGACGGAGCCGAATTCGGCCGTCACCCCGCTCAGAATCGGGCTCGAGACCTTCTCGTAGAGCGAACTTACCTTCCCTTCGATTTTCTCCTCAGGCTGCACGTACTCGCGCGCGCCCCGATTGGACTCGGCCAGGCGGTCCAAGAAGAGAGTGTTCACGTCGAGCCCGACGCCGAACACGAACACTCGGCAGAGCGTGGCGCCGACGTTCGTCTTTCCGACGTTGGACAAGATCTTGTCGAGGTTCTGCTCTCCTACCGTGGGGAGGCCGTCCGTAAGGAAGAAGATCATCCGGACGCGCTTCGGATCCGGCTGGAGCATTCCGACGGCCGTTCGGAGAGCCTCGTCGATGTTGGTCGAGCCGGCCGCTTTCATCTTTTCTACGTATTTTCGCGCCCGGAGTACGTTGTCCTTGGAGGCCTCGACCGGCTTCGACTCGAAGCTCAGGACCTCCGTCGCAAAGTCCACGATCGTAAAGCGATCCGCCGGAGCGAGGTTGTTCAGGCAGAAGAGAAGCGCCTCCTGCCCCTGCCGCATCTTCTCGCCGCTCATCGAACCGGAGCGGTCGTAGACGAACACGATGTCCTTAGGCAAGATCTCCTTCGGATCGATCTCGACCTTGGGGGTCACGAGGAAGGCGAAGTACCCGTCCTCGCCCGGCTCCCGGTAGCAGATCAAGTCCGCCGCGACGTCCTGCTCGGAAGTCGAGTAATAGAGGAGGAGATCCTTGCGGGAGGCAACCTCCTTCGCCTCATAGGACGCCCGAGCGTGGTGATCGTCGCGCTTCACCACATCGAGGGCGTGAGAGGGAGAGTACACCGCTTTGATGGCCGCGCGCGATTCGATCGACACGTTCAGAACGGCGTCCGCGATCGGGCGGTCGTTGGTGACGTTGTGGGCGAAGGGAGCCTGGAACTTCACCAGCGTTCCGTCTTTCTCGAGGAGCTGGCTATAGACGATCTTTACTTGGACGTTCGAGTTGGGCTGGATCGGGAAGATGCTGAGCTTGATCATCTGCTGGCCCACGAGCTCCAGGATCGCGGGGTCTCTTCGGGAGCGCACGATTTGGTCGTAGATCTCCCGCGCCTTCTTGGAGTCGAGGAGTTCCGCTTTCATTTCCTTTCCGTTGACCACCATCGAGAGATCCGACACTTGCGCGCCCGCCGGGAGGCTCGTGAAGTACATCCCCTCGATCTGGACTCCGTTGGGATTGTGGAACGTCGCGTCGATGGAGACCGTCGCCGCCTGATCTCGGATCGTCACGTCCATTCGTTGCGACACCAGATTGATGGACTTGAGTTCGTGTTTGTGCGGCCACGGGATGATGTCGCAGGGGAGGGCGGTCATGGCGGCGAGCAGGAAGAGGGCGAATCCGGCGGCGCTTCGTTTCATGGGCAAGTCCTCCGAGGCTTAGACGCAGGGAGGGCGGGGCGGGTTCCGATCAGAACTTTGTTTTCGCTTCCGCGTCCTTCATGAGTTCGCGGAGGCGTTCGCCGCGCGGGCTGCCGAGTTCGAGGCACCGTCGCCAGTCCCCCTGGGCGGAGGTATGGCGGCCCTGGGCCGAGTACGAGTGGCCGCGATGAAAGTAGGCGCGCTCCAGCGCGCGGCGGCGCTCGATGCAGGCGGTGAAATCCTCGGCGGCTTCCTTGTGCAGGTTCAGCTTGGCTCGGACGAGGCCGCGGGAGAGTAGCGCCTCCGGATAGTGGGCTCGGAGTTCCACGGCGCGCGTCAAGGCGCGCTCGGCGGCGGAGTATTCGCCCTTGGCGGCGAGTACCTCGCCCCGCCAGCGATGGAGGATCTCGCTCGTCGAGGTTTCCCACGCCGCCCCCGAACACTTGGCGAAGGCCGATTCGATTCCCCCGACGTGCCACGCCGTCGCCGCCTCGGCCAATTGCGACTCGCTTCCCTTGAGGCCGCGCTCCGTCGCCTTCTGGAACGATTCGAAAGCGAGCTTGCGGTAGGCGACCGAGGCGTCGGACACGTCCGGATCGCGCGAGAGTCCGGACCATTCGAGACTGCGTTCGAGGTGGAGAACCGCAAGTTCGTAGGGGACCCTGTTCGAGGCGGGCGCCAGCTCCGAGGCCCGGCGGAGATCGGGTTCCGCCCGTTCCAGATCGCCCAGCAAGAGTCGAGCTTGCCCTCGTCCGAGGTACGCTTCGGTCGAATTGGGTTCCAGGGCGCAGGCGGCCGTGAAGCTCTCGATGGCGCTTCTCAGGCTGTCGTCGATCTTGTGGGGATTCGACGAGGCGCGGAACTGCTCGCGAACCGCGCCGTCCAGGAGACGGTGGCCCGCTTCGAGATCCGCCTGGCCGCGCGGTTTCGCGGCCGTCGCGTCCGGAGCCGACGGGGTCGGCGGCGAAACCGGCCCGCTCCCTCGCGGAAGGACGGGGGGAGAGAGAACCAGTCCCGTGATGAAGCCGCCGAGCAGCGTCGCGCTCGCGGTGAGGATGATCGCGATCCACGGCACGCCCCGGCGGCGGCGCCGAACGGAGGTCTCGGAGGCGCGCAGTTTGTCGGCTTCGTCGAAGATGGAAAAGAGTTCCGGGGACGAGAGATAGGCGTTCTCGAGCGAGATCTGGCTCATCGACTTTCCGCCGGAAACGCGCTGGAGATGGCGGATTTCGGCGAGCTGCTGATCCGTGAGCGCCCCCAGGCGTCGGGCCGCCCGCGCGAAGTAGTCGTCCGAGTGTGGATCAGCCATCCTAGAAGATACTGTATCACACTTCAGCGGGAGAGAGTGAACCGGTCGAGGACCTTGCCCTCCAGGTCTACGGCCTCCGCGACGGCCCGTTTCGATTCGACGGTGAACCGGACGTAGTGGTAGGCCGCCTGCTGGAACTTCGTCTCCGGGAGCTCGGGACCCAAGGGATAGAGCGGCGCGCCGCCTCCGCCGGACGTGAGGTACGTCACGCCGTTCTTCTCGGCCCGCTGATAATTGTGGTTGTGTCCTCCCAGGGCCGCGGTGAGTTTGCCCTGCTCGAAGATCGGCCCCCAGAGCTTCGCCATCGCCGCGGTGTCCTTCACCCGTCCTTCGACTTTCGAGGTGGAGTACATCGGATGATGAAAGACGGCGAATCGCCACCGGGGACCGGCCCCGGCGAGATCCTTCCGCAGCCACTCGAGTTGCTGCTCGTTCGACCGCCATCCCGAGTTTGAATCCAACACCACGAAGTGCGCCGCCCCGTAGTCGAAGGAGTACCAACGCTCGTTTCCGGGGAGGACGAAGTTGTCGAAATAGGCGGGGGAGTTTCGCTCGTGGTTCCCGAGGGCCGAATAGAAAGGCGCGGTCCGGAGGAAGGGGGAAGCGGTCTTGAAAAAGTTCTCCCACTGACCGCTGGAAAGCCCGTTCTCCACGAGGTCTCCGCTGTGAAGAACGAGATCGGGGGTCTCCTTCGCGATCGCCTCGGCGATCTTGGCGTGGATGGCATGGCCGGATCGGCCGTCCCCGTAGAGGACAAATCGGAGCGCCGCGTCTCCTTCCGGCGCCGTCCGGAATCGTCCGGTGATCGTTCCGACACGGAAGTGGTACACGGTGCCCGGCTTGAGGTCCCGGATCTCGACGGCGTGGATGCGGCCTTTCTGACCCTTCGCCGCGCGGCCGAGGGAGGGCTTCTCGCCGAACTCCACCGCGCCCTCGATCTCCTCTTTCGTTCGCCAGCACACTACGACCGAAGTCGCGGTGACGTTCTGCAGATACGGGTCGCGCGGAGTGGGGGGCGCGTCCTGGAGTAGAAGGGCGAGGAAGAGAAAGCTCACGCGCGTCCTATCATACGCCACTCTTCCCGGTGTCGCCAGCAGGCGCGGGTTCCTCTTTCGCCCCCTTTCGGAGGGAGGCGAGGATCGAACCTCCGATGAGAACGACGATCATTCCCAAGGAGACGAGGGATTGGGTCCACTTGTTCGCGACGTGCGCCTGAAACCACTCGTGTCCCTTGATGTCGTCGATCGCCTCCAAGGCGACCATCTTGAGGCCGATGAAGGCCAGGACGAGTCCCAATCCGACGTTGAGGTAGCGGAACTTCGTCATGAATCCCGAGAGGACGAAGTAGAGGGAGCGCAATCCGAGGATGGCGCAGATGTTGGACGTGAAGATGATGAACGGATCGGTGGTGATCCCGAAGATCGCGGGGATGGAGTCGGTGGCGAACAGGACGTCGGTCGATTCCACCGCGATGAGGACGAGAAAAAGCGGGGTGACGTGGAGCCTGCCCTCGTGCCGTACCAGGAAGCTCGCGCCGTGGAAGCCGGGCGTGATGCGGAGGTGGCGGCCGAGGTATCGAACGATGGGGCTCTGCTTGACTTCCTCCTCCTCGTTCTTGGCGAAGAGGAGTTTCGCGCCGGTGAAGAGAAGGAATCCGCCGAAGAGATAGAGGACGCGGTGGAACTGCTGGACGAGGGCCGTGCCTCCCAGGATGAAGACCCCGCGGGTCACGATGGCGCCGAGGATTCCCCAAAAAAGCACCCGATGTTGGGATTCCTTGGGCACGGCGAAGTGCGCGAAGAGAAGGATGAAGACGAAGAGGTTGTCTACGCTGAGGGAGTACTCCAGGAGATAGCCCGTGAAGAATTCGAGACCCCGCTCGTTCCCGAAGCGCCTCCAGACCCAGAAATTGAAGACGAGGGAGAGGGAGATCCAGAAGGCGGTGAGGAGGAGCGCTTCCCGGAGCCGGACGGTGTGCGCCTTGCGGTGGAAGACGATGAGGTCGAGAAAGAGGAGGACGATGACGACGGCGATGAAGGCGGCGAAGAGCTCCGGTGCGGCCACCGTCTTCAGGACGCTCGCGAACAACATCCTTCACTGTCCCCGACCGGAGATCTCGATCGTGTCGCTGCGGGTGCCATGAAACACCAACGAAGTCGGGGCGTCAACTCTTCGAATGGAGTACGGTTGCGCCAAGGGGTGGGGGCGTTCGCCCTATTCCTATCGAGGACGCGGCGGGCAACTTCGAGGCGGGTCGAGGAGCAGGGAATCTCACGGCAGATCCTGCCACGACCGGAGGGGAGAGTCCGGCGAATCGCGGATCAGGGCGACCGGCGTGTCTCAAGCTCCCGTTTCGCCAGGGAGAGACTTCCCTCCGCCGGAGTGCGGTAGCACCATTTCTCCGGCGCGCAGGCGGGTGGCGCGATTGTGGAGCGCGTGGGCATACTTGGGTCGCGATCGGAGCGCGAGATCGTAATCGGCGCGGGCGCCGGCGACATCTTGAAGCGCGTGACGAGTCCGGGCGCGATTCAAGTCAGTCCAGGACTTCCACCGTGAGATTCTCCTGCGTGATCGTGTGGCCGGCATTGGCCGCTCCCCACTGCGCGGAGGCCTGGAGCGCCGTCGCCGCGGTCGTGTCGATCGAGGTGGTGCCCGCATTGGTGGCGGCGGAATTTGCCGTGTCGATGGTGGCGCATCCATTCGCCGTCGCGGTTCCTCCCGCTCCCGCGGTGCGGCAGATAACGACGGCTTCGATCATCCACCCGCGATTCGATAGGCCCGCGGCGACGCTGGCGGAAGCGGAAGCCATCAGCACCGTCGAGCCATACTTCACGCGCAGCGTGATCGTCGTCGACGAAGTTCCGGTGCTGAACTTCCCCGAAGCCCGAATGCGAAGGACCTTTCCCGCCGTGAGGGCGTTTGCCGCCAGCGTATAGCTTCGGTCGAAATTGGTTTCGTCGGTCGTATTCGAAATCGCGGACGAGTCGCTGGTCGTCGCGGAGAGGAGCCCGACGAGTCCGGCGGTACCCGCCGTCATGCCGAATCGATGCGAGCGCTGAGTGGTGTTGTACCAATGATCTCCGGCGGTGATCGTCGCGGGATTGCCGGCGATTCCATCCATTCGGAGGTGGCCCAGTGTTCCGGTAGTTCCGATGTGGAGCAGGGCCGTGGGCGAGGATTGGGAAAGGGCAAGGCGGTTCCTGAGGAACACGTCTCCGGAATCGAAATACCCCGCCCAATTTGTCGATCCCAGGGATGCGGTCGCGTACAGGCCGTAGTTCGTCACCACTCCCGGGCCGGCCGAAGCCGAAGCGGATCCGTAGAGTCCGAAGTTGTCGGTGGTCGCTCCCGCGACCTGCGTCGTGCCCGTGGCGTATCCCCCGACGCCGATGTTGGCTACTCCTTTGGCATCGTCGGTATTGTCGCTCTTCACCACTTGGCTGTAGAGGCCGTAGTACGTGCCATCCGCGACGTCTCCGCTCGAAACGGTCAGGTCCAAGACCCGTCCCGTCTGGTTCGCGGTGGCGCTGTTCGTGAGAGAGTACAGCGCGCCGGTCATGTTCCCCGTACTCGTCTCGGCGGTGGAGGGGTTCTTCCTGAGGAAGTTCCCCGAGGCTCCGGAATTCCATCCGATCGTCCGCCATGCCGAGCCGTCGTAGTACTGCACCGTCGAATCCGAGGACACATACCGAATGTCGCCGCCTACCGGAGTGCTCGCCGCGTCCGAGCTGATGTTGAGGTATCCCGCCGAGCCTCCCGTGAGGAATCCGAACCTGGCTCTCTGCACTCGGACGTTCGTCACCGCGGCGCCGGCATCCAAGGAGAATCGGATTTGGGCGACGCTGCTGGCGTCGGACGTTTTCACTTCGATGGCATCCTGGCTCCAGGCAACGGGGAGCGCGGTGCTCCCGGCGCCGAGGAGGAGGAGCGAAAACAGACGGAACGCTGCTGGGCGTTGATCCTCTCGCATCTCGTGCCCCCGTGGCGGGGACTTCCGCGCCCCCGTCCGGCTCTAGATTCCGTGTTTCGCTCTGGACATTCCGGAAAAAGATGTCGGAAACCGGAAAGAGCGAGGCAGACAAGTAGGGGCGGCATGAATTCCTGTGCGACCACGAGTGGGGAATGGCCCCGGACGTTCTCCGGCATGAGATCGAGGCTCAGAAGAAACGTATCGTGGAACGGGTCCGGCAAGGGCCCTGTCCCGGATCTCTTTTCAAGAAGCAATGGGTTTCCCAGCCGAGCGATCCGTTCAGCGAGGGTGACTACGGCCAGATGCTCCTTGAACTTGAGGAAGCCGGCCACTTGCTGGTCTACGACAAACAGAACCGGCACCCTGCTCCAGCCTCTGCCTGCACTGTCTCCGCGGTCACGACTTGACGCGTCCGCTGTTTCTCGCGCGATTTCGCGGGTGTTCAGAGCCGAATTG
The DNA here is from genome assembly GCA_964526305.1 of uncultured Planctomycetales bacterium. Taxonomy (GTDB): domain Bacteria; phylum Planctomycetota; class MHYJ01; order MHYJ01; family JACPRB01; genus JACPRC01. The sequence continues at coordinate 8,138 of CAZGKV010000037.1, forward strand.
GGTGCCCGCGCACCGAATTCTCGTCGAGACGGCGTTTTCGACTGAGGAAGCGCCGCAAAACCCCGTGCAGGAGACGGCAGTCCCCGCCGTTTCCTGCACGCTCGGCGTCCTCGGGACCGCTCGCGATCCCGCTTCGTTGCGGAGCCCGGACGAGAGGACTCCGGGTGGCCTTGGCGCGTCCACTCGGGCCGCCGGTCGAGCGACCGAACCGGCGCACTCTGACCCGTCGAACATCGCGCGGTGTGGTGGGAGGCGCGAGGTTCGAGCCGGTGGGGTGGGTAGGAGATAGGAATGGGATGGAATTATGACGACGACGCGACGAGGTCCTGCGGTAGGGGCCGCGCTTCCTCGCCGCGCCGAGGCTCCCGTCCACCCCGGCGCGATTCGATCTCTCTCCGATGATCAAAGAGCAGTGGGCTCGACTTATGGTTGTCCGCATATCGGCGGTCCGTATAATCGGTGCTGTCGACGCACGGGCCCCCGTAGCTCAATTGGATAGAGCGGAGCTTTCCTAAAGCTCAGGCTGGCCGTTCGATTCGGCCCGGGGGTATTCGCCTCCGCTCGCCGAGCGCAGCGAGGCGAAGGCGGAGGGGAATATCCCGCCGAAGCGCCCCACAGGGCGCGAAGGCGGATCCCTCGCACCGCTCGGCGAGCTACGGCGGAATGCTGGTTCTGCCATGGCGGATTCCACCTGAAAACCGTTTACGTCCTTCAAAGCCTCAAGGATCCGACCCGGTACTACATTGGCCGGCCGAGCTTCTCGAGGTGCTTGCGGAACACAGGGAGCATCGAGTGCTTGATCACTCCCACCGAGGTCAAGGCTCCGGTCGTCGCGTCGATAGCAGAGGCCGAAACGGTATCCGCGCCGTACTTGGCCACATAGGCGAGAGCTGGGCGGGTCTCAGCAGGGGCTGCAATGGTTCCGCCTTCACCCCCACCTCCTCCGCATCCGCCCGTCCGGATTCCGGCATCGAGGGCGAATAGGTCTACCGTATGTCCGATCAGGAACAATCTCTTCCTGGGATTCCTGTTCAACTTCCGGACCGACAGCGAACTACGCGATGGTCTCGAAACGTCCAAGCATGAATCGCTTCCTACGGAATCTCGGAGCGGTTCCGACTTTTCCGTTGGATCAGCGCAGCTCGACTCGGACTACGAGCGTCCGGCCGTCCCGCTCCAGGGCAAGAGTCTTGGCGGCGCCGCGCGGGCCCGCAAGAAGGTCGAGGATCTGTTCGAGCGTCCATCCGCAGACCTCGGTAGTGCCGACCCGCACGAGACGATCCCCGGCCCGGATGCCGGCCGCGGCCGCAGGGTAGGAATCGATGACCTTGATCACCACCGCGGCGCGGTCCCGGATCTCCAGCTGCATCCCGGCGAGCCCGAGAATCGGCGCGAGCACTTTCTCGTACTCCTCCTTCATCGTGCCCGGGACCAGCGAACCGTGCAGTTCCTCCAGGAACCGTCCGAAGTCTTTCGGTTTCGCTTCAACCATCCGCGAAAAGACGATCGCCGCGAGCGGGACTCCGGTATTTCTCACGTCGTCCATGTAGGCCAGCTTGGCTTTCCGTAAGGCGGCCGTTCGCGAGAGCAGTCCGCACCGCACGGAGACGACGAGTCCCGCCGCAAAAACGTACTCCTCCTCGGCGCCCTCCCGGTGGACCCGATGAATCCGGTCGTAGGCTTCGCCGAACCAGCGATCTTCGGACGCGAGTCGCGCCTGCAACTGGAGGAGCCGTTCGGACGGATTGAATTTGTGGCACAGCTCATGAGGCAGCAGAAAGGGAAGCTGCTCGACGACGTCGGCGGAAATCCCGAGCGCGTTTCCGCGAAGTTGATACCCGAGTCCGCCCGGATAGCGAGTCACGATGACCCGTATCCTCCCGCCCAAGTCGAGGCCGATGGTGTCCTTCACCGCCTCACTAAGACGTCGAGCGTCGACTTGTCCCAGAATCTCCCTGGTGCGCGCGACAGGCCGGCTCAAATCGGGCGCTCCTGGATTCACGAATCGGAGGTAGGTGCGGAGTTCGGAATGGCGCCTCGCGAGGACATCCAAAACCGGGGCGTAGGCGGGCTCGTCCAGTTCCCGTTTCATCCGGGCGAGGAAGGGGTCGGGATTGTCGAGCTCCTTCAGGAGATCTTCGATGCTTCCGCCGGCAAAGAGATACGCCAGACCCATTCCATTTCCAGCCCAGGCCTCGGCGGCGGCCTTGGCGGCGGAGTCCTTTTGAAGTCGTGGGCTCCAATCTTGCCGGCGGTCGAGAAGCAGGAGCGCATCGAGACCCTCGGAGGTCGAAACTTCAAAGCCGTCGGGGTCCTGCGCTTCGCACGCGAGCATCAGGAGGAGCGATATCATGTCGAAATGACGAGCGAAAGTGAGGGAGACGGGTGATGCGCCGGGTGCCGGGCGACGTTTCCCACTACCACCGACGTTATCATGTGGAGCCCAGCAAGCCAACCACCATTCCGCACTTCGCCAGGGGGTCTGCCGCGAGGCGCAACCCTTTGAAATCCGAGCGGCCTGCCGCTACGATGAGCGCCCTCATGATCGCTCTCCGCTATCTGGTCGATCACGTGGAAGCCGCTTCCGATTTCTACGCCCGGTATCTGGGATTCGCCGTCAAGGAGGACTGGGGCCCCGTCGTCGTGCTCGAACGAGATGGGATCGAACTCTGGCTCAGCGGACCCGCGAGCTCTGCCGGCCGGACTTCCGTCGACGGGAGGAAGCCGGTGCCCGGGGGCGCGAATCGACTCGTGATACCGGTCCAAGGCCTGGACTCGAAGCGGAAGGAACTGGAGTCCGCGGGAGTCCGCGTCCTCAGCGACCGGGTCAGCGGGCCGACCGGAGCGTGGGTCGTGGTCGCCGATCCGGCCGGAAACCCGATCGAATTGTTTGAGGCGCGAGCGTGATTCGCCTCCGGGGATCGCGGTCGAGCGAGGTTCGGAGTCGAAGATGCCCATAACTTTTGCGTGTTCCTGCGGCAAGAAGTACACGGCTCCGGACGAGGCGGCCGGGAAGCAGACGAAGTGCAAGGCGTGCGGTGCCGTCGTGAGAATCCCCGCCCCCCGCAAATCCTCACCCAAGCCAAAGGCGGCGGAGGCGCCCCCGCACCCAGGGCCCCTCCCCACGACCGGTACGATAGCCGCGTTGTACGGCCAACCCTCCGCGCCGACGGAGAAGTCGGCGGCCGGGATCGGCACTCTCATTCCCTGGGCGGTCGCACTCGCGGTGGTGGTTGCGATCGGCGCGGCGCTCAAGTACATCGTGCTGAAGTAGCCAAAGGGTGCGCGAGGGGTTAGACTCTCACGAGAGGGTTCCACTTATGTCTCTTCGCGCGGTCATCTTCGCCTTCTTCGCGTCTCTCGCCACCTTCCCGAGGCCTCCCCAAGATGAGAAGAGAACTCTCGTTGTCCTCATCGATGATTCTCTCTCGATGGAGGAGATCGACCCTCCGGTAGCCGGAGAGGAACGACGAAAACTTGCCTCGGTGGCCGATACGAAAGAAACCGAACTCCGAACCCTGACTCGCGCCGAGCTCGTCCGTCGCGTGTTCGGAAACCCGAGAATCGACCTGAGAAGACTCGAACGTCGGTATCACATCGCCGCGTATTCCTTTTCGGAGAGGCTGGGCGATCGGACGAGCCTTGGGGATCTCCTCGGCCGGTATCGTCCCTCCGGCTACGGAACGGCGATGGGAGAAGCGTTAAGCCAAGCGCTCCGGAGAGAGCCCGACGCGGCGGCGGTCCTAGTCGTCTCCGACTTCAAGAACAACGTGGGAATGAGCCTCGAGGATCTCGGTGGCGAGTTCCAATTTCGCTGTCTCCCCGTCTACACCATCCTGGCGGGAATCGCCCGCCCCTCAGGGGATGTGTCGCTCGAACAAACGGAGGGAGGTCCGGTCGCCATCGCCGGTGAGGACTATGCATGCTCGTTCTGGGTCCGTCATCGTGGGCTGGCGGGCGAAGTGGTCCAGCTCGGCGCCTGGTTGGTTCCCCAGGGACAGGATCGCTCGATGATTGAGGCCACGGAGAGAGCCGCCGGATTCAGCGTGCGGCTCTCGGGCCCACGGGAACGGGTGCAGATGGTGCTGCGCGCTAGGACTCCGGGACAGTACCGCATCGTGATCCGAGCCGATCCTCGCGGAGGCGAACGATCGATCGAGAATAACTATCTGTCCTTGCCCCTGCGAGTCGTCTCGAATCGGATCAAAGTCCTCTATGTGGAAGGTCCGCCCCGATACGAATATCGCTTTCTCAAGAACGCGCTCCTCCGAGACGAGAAAATCCTCTGCCACACTCTTCTTACCTCGGCGGATGTGGACTATGAGCAGGAGTGCAGCCGGGGATTGGTACCGGCGCGTGAATTCCCCAAGACGCGCGAGCTGTTGTTTCAGTACGACGTTCTCATCTTGGGGGACGTCGATCCCGCGAGGCTCGGCGGAGAAGAAGTCTGGAAGAACATCGAGGCCTTCGTGACGGAATCCGGCGGAGGATTGATCCTCATCTCCGGCCAGAAGAATCCGCGCCTGCTCCTCGACAAGCCCGCTCTTCAATCCCTCATTCCCGTCGAGCCCGAACAGCCTCGGACGGATGTCGATGTGGACTGTGATCGCCCATTGCGGTACATCCTCAGTCATCCGCACGCAATCACTCGTTACCGACATCTCGAGGCCCAACCGGGAAAGAGTCTCGAGCACTGGGAGGACCGAGACGATCGGGGTGACGGACAGGTAGGAGTGCATTGGTTCCAGCGCATCAAGAAGGTGACCCCCACGGCGTCGACTTTGGTCGAAGTGGTGGGTGCCGACGAAGATCGCAGGAGGTTCCCCCTATTCGTCGTTCATCCGTACGGTCTCGGGAGAATCTTCTGGTCGGGAACCGACGAGACTTGGAGATGGCGGCGGGGCGTCGGGGATCTGCCGTGGTTTTATCCGTTCTGGCAAAACGTACTCTCTTGGGTCCGGCAAGGCCGGCTGCTGGGCGCTCTCCGGTACCGAGTCGAGATCGATCCTCCGCGCTGCCGGCTCGGCGGCAAGGTGCGGATTGGAGCCACCGACTTTGGAGACCGGTTCCAGAAGCGGAGCGTCCTCAATCTGTCGGTTGAGATCGAGTCTCCCCGCGGCCGTCGAGAGACGATCCAGCTCCAAAAAGACCCCCTCAGGGCCGGATACTACGAGCGCGAATACCTTCCCACCGAAATCGGCCACTATGTCCTTTGGGTGCAGGAGGACCCGGTGCGAATCCAGCACCGATTCAGCGTATTCCTGGATACGCGGGAGAGCGAGGATCGTCCCCCCGATCTCTCCCTCTGGAGACGCCTGGCGGACCAATCCTATCAGGTGCGGAAAGGGGTGCCTCAACACTACTCCCTCGACCGAATCGAAGACCTTCTCGGCGCTCTGCCGAACGCGAAAGAGGGAGAACGAATCGCCGAAGAGCGGAAGCGAAAGAGTGCGCTCCCTCATCCCGCGGTACGGGCATCCAAGATGTGGTGCACCTATCCCGGGTACCTGAAAAAGCCGTCCACGCTGCCCGATCGACCGCATGGACATGTCATCGAATCGGTTCCCCTCCATACCCACGTGAGATTTGAGGTGGAGGCAAGTTTACCGCTTCGGGAGGCTTGGTTGATCTCCGCGGCTCGGGGGAGAGAGCCTCTCTCGATTCGGAAGGAGTTCACGGTCGCCGGGGAGTTTACCGTCTCCGAAGCGGATTGCCGTGTTTGGCTCGAACTGATCGCGAAAAACGGACTGGTCAATCGGAATCCCATCCGGTGGACGATTGTGGGGGAGGAGGATCACCCTCCCACAATTCGGGTGCTGGATCCCTCGGTCGAGACGGAAGAGATTGCCGAGGGAGGCTTCCGTCCTTTTTTGTTCGAAGTCCGCGACGATCATGGCGTGGGGGAGGTGACGATCGAACGCTTGGTGGAGGACGGCAATGCCTCCGAGTGGAAGAGGGTGCCGGGAACGGTTGTGAGCGGGAGGAAGGGCGAAGGTCGAATCCTCGTCGCCGCATTCCTCGATCTGGGGGAATACAGGGCGGGAGATCGTCTGTGGGTTCGCGCAAGCGCGGCAGACCTGAAGGATGTCGGGCCCGCAAATCGCGTGTTCGTCCCGCCGGTACAAGTCGCTCTTCGATCGCGGCGTGAAATTGAAGATGCCATTGACCGTGAGAGCGAGAGAATCCTGACGGCCCTGACCGAAATTCGGTCGCGGTTGTGCAACGAGATTCGGTGGCTCGAGGGGCTTGCCGAACAAAGGAAACTCGAAGCGGATCTGCGCCGTGGAATGCTCGAGAGGAGCCTTGAGATATGTTGGATCGTGGATCGTCTGTTTTCGACCTCCCGGGAACTGGACAGGCTTTTGAAGCGAGGGCGCTATAGTCAGGTCCTTTCGAATCCCCAAGCCTGCAAGGTCGAAGGAGTCGTCCGAGACGTAATCCACCTCGTGGGGAGTGAGAGCCCCGACGGACCGCTTTCCAAAGGGCTTCTGTGTCTGAAAGAGGGTGCAGGGCAGCGGGAACAGCTGCGAATCGCTACCGAGCATCTCAAGGACTCCGATCGCCGACTCCGGCGGATTCAGGGTCAGTACTTCGGATGGCGAACCAGTCAGCTTCTGATTTGGGAGCTTCGGCGAACCCTGGAGCAACAGAAGCGGGTTAGAGTACTCCTCGAAACGATGCGAAAGCCGTAGCCGCTTTCCCATTTCTGCGTGACGTCCCACCCGCAACCGCGTCCATCTATACGGACGAGGCGAGCGCATGGAACCTGACGAAGACCTCGTGCGCCGGGCCCGCGAGGGTGACCGGGAGGCGTTCGAGGAGCTGGTCCGACGAACTTCGAGACTGATGTACGCCAAACTCTATCTCGAGGTTGGGGACCCTCATCAGGCCGAGGACCTCGTCCAGGAGACTTTCTTGCGGGCCTTTCGAGCCGTCGGCGGACTGGAGGATGCGGGGAAGTTCCGCGGCTGGCTGACTTCGATCGCGAAATCCGTCGTCATCGATTTCTATCGCCGATCGACGCGGCAGCGGAGAACGGCGAAAGAGCTTCCTCCACGCGAAGGGGGGAAGTCCGATCAGGCGGATACCCGGGAACAGATCCGCCGCGCCCTCCTTTCGCTGCCCGACGAATACCGACTCCCGCTCACTCTGAGGTATATCGACGGCGCGGACTACGCCGAGATCACGATGCAGCTCGGTCTGACCAACGGTGCGCTCCGCGGACTCCTGCACCGGGGCCTGAAGATGCTGCGCCGCTCCCTGAAGACGGAGGTTTCCCATGAATCGCTCGGATCATGAATGGACCCAAGACCAGCTTGCGGCGCACGTCGCCGACGGTCTCTCGGCGGAGGAGCGCGTCCGCATCGAGCGTCACCTGGCGGAGTGCTCGATCTGCCGATCGGAGGCGGAAGAGCTGCGCGAGTTCGACCGCTCCGTCGGCGAGCTCTTCGCACCCGCGCGCGCGAAAGTAGGATTGGAAGAGCGCGTGCTTGCTCGGTTGCGCTCCGTCTCCGCGTCGAAGAAGCGCCCCCTGATCCTGAAGGCGGGTCTCGGGATCGCCGCGGCCCTGACCCTCGGCCTGATCGGCTATCTCTTCGAACATCAATTCGTTCCGCGCGAAGAACCCCTTGTCATGGACGGTCGCCGCGAGCCGACCCGCACCGCCGGCGGTGAGCGGTCGATCGGTGCCGACCACCCATCCGCGATGACATGGGCTTCCGATCCGTTCGATCAGAATGGGAAACTCGAGTTGGCCTCTGTAGACAGAACCGACAGGAGATGGAACGGGACTCACACCCATTTCCGTCCCTCAGATGTCTTCGGGAAGTCGACGACTCCGGATGCGCAGTCGTTCCGGCAGTCGGAAGAGTTCAAGAAGTCGGACCAGGAGTCCGATCGGAAGATCGTCCGCACCGGGACGATGGAGATCGAGATCGACTCGTTCGATTCTTCGGTTGAGCGGATCGCGAAGATCGTAGCCGAGGAGAACGGCAAGATCGCGACGGTCAACAGCACCAAGCTGGCCAACGGAAAGACCAAGGGGACGATGGTCGTCCGAGTCGCTCCCGAGCGTCTCGGTACCCTCGTCCTCAAGCTCCGCGGGCTCGGGGATCTCAAGAGCCAGAGCATCGGGAGCGAGGATATCACGAAGCAGTATACCGACTTCGAGAGCCGGCTCCGCGCCGCCCGCACGATGGAGGAACGTCTGCTGAGGATCATCAAGGAGGGAAAGGGCGATATCAAGGACCTCCTTCAGGCCGAAAAGGAGTTGGGGGAGTGGCGAACCAAGATCGAGGCGCTCGAGGGCGAGATACGGTACTTCGCCAATCTCGTGGCGCAGAGCACGCTCACGATTTCGCTTTTCGAGCGCGAGATCCTTTCGCCTCCCGGCGTGATCGAGTCGGAGCAAGTCCAGATGGGAGTGGAGTCCGAAGACGTCGAGAAGGCGCACCGGGCGGGCCTGGAGGCCATCGCAGAGGCGAAGGGACGGGTCACGAAATCGGAACTGAAGCGGCACGCGGCCGGGCAGTTGGCGGCGGTCCTCGAGTTCGAAGTCGCTCCCGAAGCTGCTGGACCCTTGCGCGATCGTCTCAAGCAGCTCGGAACGGTGAGCCGCCTCGAGGTCACCCTTGTCCAGCGATCGGAGCCGGGGAGCGGGAGACCCACTTCGGTGAAACGCGCCGATACCCGGTTCTTCCTCTCCCTCTACAATCTGGCCAATATCGCTCCTCGCGAGACGGTGTCGATCCAGCTTGTGGCCCGAGATGTGGCCGACGGCTACCGCGCTCTGCGCGAGGCCGTCGAGAAGGCGCGCGGACGGGTGAACGGCGCCCAGCTCAACGAAACCGATCGGCTCAACACCACCGCGACGATCGATTTCGAGATTCCCCGGGATCAGGAGGCCGGGATTCTCGCCGCGATGAACGCGATCGGCGGCGTAGTGTCCCGGTCCTCGTCGCGCATCCCTCCCTCGGAGAATACCGTCGACTCCAAGATACGCGTGCTGACGGCCGTGATGGATGCCGGAAAGGTTCCCCCTCGGGAAACTCTCTCCATGGAGATCGAGGTGGCGGAGGTGGAAAAGGCGATCGCGATCCTTCGGTCTCTCTCCGATGAGTTCAAGGGGCGGGTCGTCGACTCGCATCTTTCGCGGGAGAAGAATGGCCGCGTCACGGGCAAGATCGTGCTGGACCTTCCCCTTTCCTCGAGCGCCGTCGCGGCCGACAGAATCGCCGCGATGGGGTCGGTTCGAGTCGCCGAGGCCGCCAAGAACGTCTCGGTGCCGGACGGCACGTTCGCGGTCGCCCGGCTTACCCTTACCGTTTCGAATTCCGAGCGGATCGTGCCGAGCGACGCCGGATTTTGGTTCCAGATGAAGAAGGGTCTTGCTACGAGCTTCGTCGCGGCGACGTGGAGCGTCAACCTGATCGTGATCGGGATTTGCGTCGTCCTCCCGTGGGCGCTCGTACTCTGGGGAGGAACGAAGATCTACCGCCGGTTCCGGAAGAAGCCCGCGTAGTCCTACTTCGGCTTCGGCGAGCTCACCTGGACGAACGCCAAGCGGACCTCGCTGAGGACTTCTCGGAATTCGCGGTCTTCCTCGGGCGTAAGATTCCCGCGCGTCTTCTCCGCCAGCATTTCGAGGATATCGATGGTGGATTGGGCGGCGTCGAGGTCGACCATGCGTTTCCCCGTCATCGGGTGGGGCCGGAGTCCGCACGCCATTGCGGCCTGCATGGCGAGCATGGAGATGAAGCCCAGGAAATCCGACCGCTCTTCGGACGGGGCGGGCGTCCTACTCTCGGATGCGGGGCCTGGAGCCTTTTCGGCCCGGACCTGGGCCTTCCAGGATTCGTCCACCTTCTTCCCGATGTCGCTCATACCGACACCTCCACGGCATGGGTCTTCGAGCGCGCGTGCAGGAGCGCGGCTTGAATGAAATCGCGGAAGAGAGGATGCGGCGTCGCGGGCTTCGACTTGAATTCGGGGTGGAATTGGACGCCCACGAACCACGGATGATCCTCCAGCTCGACGATTTCGACCAGATTGAGATCCAGGAAGATTCCGCTGAAGCGCATTCCCCGCTCCTCGAACGTCCGGCGATAGAGGTTGTTGAATTCGAACCGGTGGCGGTGGCGTTCGAGGACCATCGGGACGGCATAGGCCTTGGCCGCCTTCGTTCCGGGGGGCAGCATGCAGGGGTAGGCTCCGAGACGCATCGTGCCTCCCTTCACCTTTACCCCGCGCTGGTGCTCCATCATGTGGATGACGGGATCGGGTGTCTTTTCGTCGAACTCGGTGCTGTGCGCTCCCGTCAACCCCAGCACGTTGCGCGCGAACTCGATGCAGGCGACCTGCATTCCGAGACAGAGCCCGTAGTAGGGGACCCGATGTTCGCGGGCGAACTTCGCGGCCGCGATCTTTCCTTCGATCCCGCGCACTCCGAAACCGCCCGGCACGAGAATGCCGGCCACTCCCTCGAGAAGTTTCTCGGGATTCCCGCGCGCCGCATCCTCCGCGGCGATCTTTCGGACGTGAACCCGACACCGATTCGCCATGCCCGCGTGCGCGAGGGACTCGGTAATCGACTTGTACGCGTCCTGAAGTTCGAGGTATTTCCCCACGATCGCGATGGTGATTTCGTGATCCGGTCGCCGCGCGGTTTCGAGCAGACGCCTCCAATCCCCCAGATCCGGCTTGACGCACGAAAGGCCGAGCTTTCGCACGACGATTTCATCGACCTTCTCCTCGTACAGCATCACCGGGATCTGGTAGATGGAGAACTCGACGTCCCGCTCTTCGATGACGCATTCCTTCGACACGTTGCAGAAGAGGGAGATCTTCCCGCGCATCTCCTCCGGGATCGGAACCTCCGTCCGGCAAATCAGGATGTCGGGAATGATGCCGATCTCGCGGAGCTTCCCGACGCTGTGCTGGGTCGGCTTCGTCTTGATCTCATGGCTGGCCCGAAGGTAGGGGATGAGCGTCAGATGGACGAAAAGCACGTTTTCCCGCCCGACGTCGAGCGCATACTGGCGGATGGATTCGAGAAAGGGGAGACTCTCAATGTCTCCTACCGTCCCGCCGATCTCTGTAACCGCAACATCGATGTCCGGTCCTTCGAGATGGCGGATCGCGTCCTTGATCTCGTTCGTGACGTGGGGGATTACCTGAACGGTCTGGCCCAAGTAGGCGCCCTCGCGCTCTTTCGCGAGAATCGCGCTGTAGATCTTGCCCGTAGTGTAGTTCGAGTGACGGTTGACCACGGCGTTGGTGAACCGCTCGTAGTGGCCGAGATCGAGGTCCGCCTCCAACCCGTCTTCGGTGACGTACACCTCGCCGTGCTGATACGGGTTCATCGTTCCCGGATCCACGTTGAGGTACGGATCGAACTTCTGCATCGCGATCCGCAGCCCCATCCGTTCCAGAAGAAAGCCGATGGAGGCGCTGGTCAGTCCCTTGCCGAGGGAGGAAACCACGCCGCCCGTGACGAAAATGTGCTTGGTCATGAGTCCCTCCCCCCGCATCTCCGAACGAACGCGTCGTAGTCTTCCGCGGTGTCGATCCCGCCGTGGGGGCGTCCGGAGACGATTCCTACCCGCACGCGGACGCCGTTTTCCAGGAAGCGAAGCTGCTCCAACCGCTCGGCCTCCTCCAGCGGGGTCGGCGGGAGTGTAGCATACGAGAGAAGAAAGCCCCTCTCAAATCCGTAGAGACCGAGGTGGAGGAGCGCGGGTCCCGCCGAGGGAACGCGCGCTCGCGAAAAGTACAGGGCATATCCGGAGCGATCGACGACGACCTTGACCCGATTCGGAAGGGCCGCCTCCGCCTCCGATTCGAAGGGAATCGCGAGGGTTCCCACGCGCTCTCCCCGGGTCGCCTCGATCAGGGCTTCCAGAAGCGTCGGCGCGATCTCGGGTTCGTCCCCTTGAACGTTCAGGACGACTTCGGCTTCGACCCCTTGCATGGCTTCGGCGATTCGGGAGGTGCCGTTCGGGTGAGCCGGCGAAGTCATCCGTGCCTCCCCGTCGAACGAACGGACCGCGCGTACGATTCGCTCGTCGTCCGTCGCGACGATGATTCGCTCGATGGAGCGACAGGCTCGAACGGCTTCGTAGACATGCTGGATCAAGTACTTCCCGGTCCGCCGGAGAAGGGGTTTTCCGGGGAGACGGGTAGAGGCGTATCGGGCCGGGATGACGGCTACCACCTTCGCCATTCGGTTTGTTCGAGTCTATCAGAGGAGGGGGCCGTCAATCAAGCGGAGCCGCCGCGGCGGAGTTCCTCGAAGAGCCCCAGATAGGCCTCGATCATCCGATCCACGGAGTATCGCTCCGCGGTCGCGCGGGCGGCGCGGGACATCTCCTCGCGCCTCGCGGGATCGAGCAGCTCGCGCATCCGTCCGGCGAGGGCGTCGACGTCTTGCCCGGAGGGGATGAGGAAGGAATCGCGCCCGTCCTCGATCACCTCGGCCACCCCCGTGACGGAGGTCGTGACGACGGGAAGTCCGCTGGCCATAGCTTCGAGACAGACGTTGGGGAAGGGGTCGTAGAGCGTGGGAAGGACCAAGGCGTCGGCGGCCCCATAGTATTCCTGGACGGGATCGCGAAGGCCCAGGAGCGTCACCCGCCGATCCACGTCGAACTTCTTGGCCAACACGGCGTATTCGGGACCTGCGTCGCCGACGATCACGAGGTGGGCTCCGGGAACCCGCGCGAGCGCTTCGATGGCGTAGGCGAGTCCCTTCCGACGCGGACCGTTGCCGCAGAAGAGAAAGAGCGTCTTCGTCTCCTCGAGGCCGAGGGTCTTGCGGATCCGCGAGCGGTGGGTGCGCAAGGCCGGAGAGAATCGTTCGGTGTCCACGCCGTTCGGGATCACCGAAATGTCCCCGGTCGGCACGCCATAGTACCGGATGACTTCGTCCTTGACCCGCTTGGAGACCGCGACGATTCTTCGGTAGGCCCCAGGACGCAGTCCGAGCCGTTCCAGGCGAAGCTGGACGAGCTCCTTCGGATTCACCCGCGACCACCACCGCCCGACGAGGGTTCGTTCCGGTTCCATGCACCGAAGGTATTCTCGATGGGTCCCGCCGCCGAGGCGGAGCACGTCCTGGGAGTACGTCCGGCTGAAGCTCTGAACGAGGTCGAAGCGCTCGGTGCGGAGGAGGTGCCGGAGGTTGGCTGCGAACGCGAAATGCTTCCAGGCGGAGATGGCCTCGTTCGTGGGGATTTCGCGGCAGACGGCCGCCGGCGGGGCGGTGCCGCGATGGAACCGTCGCGCCAGGAGGTGAACCTCGTGCCCTCGCGCCAGAAGCCCGCGCGCGAGGTAGGCGCAGACCCTCTCCGCGCCTCCCCGGCTCTCGGAGTAGGTGTAGATGACGAGGGCGATCCTCACGTCGGCGGAAGTTTGTCCCAGACCGGCACGGCCCAGGGGGCATTCAGCATAGGATGCTCGAGGCTGGATGCTAGATGCTTCATGCTAGATGCTCTTCTTTGTTTCGTCCAACCATCGGCGGCACGCTACCCATACTTCGTCCGTTGGAATCAGTTTCATGCAGCGATGATGGCCCAGCGGGCAGGTCCGTTTCAGGCACGGACTGCACTCGAGGGCCTTTCGCACGATCGTGTGGTGCCGGCCGAAGGGTGGCGTCGTCACCGGATCGGTGGGGCCGAACACGGCGACGACCGGAATTCCCACGGCATCGGCCACATGCATCGGCCCGGTGTCGTTGGTCAGAAAGAGGCGGCAGCGAGCGAGGAGGGCGGCGAGCTGCGACAGGCCGGTGCGACCCGCGAGGTCGATCGCCCCGGGAATCTCGGCGGCGACCCGTGTCCCGAGCGCAGCCTCGGCCGGTCCTCCTACGACGACGATCCGCCCATGCGCCGCGAGCCGACGACCAACCTCGACGAATCGGTCCGGGTACCACTGCTTCGCCGTCCCGTACGTCGCGCCCGGATTGACTCCGACGAGCGGACCGTCCGGGAGCGTCCGGCGCGCCCATTCGAGAGCTTCTCCGGGCACCTCCAAGAGGGGCGGTTCCGGTTCCGGAGGGGTCCCGAGCCGCGAGAGCAAGTGGTGGTAGTAGTGGACTCGGTGCCGCCGGAGCAAGGCCGGATCGCGAGGAATCCGATCCGTAAGAAGGGCCGAACGCCCCTCGCCGACGTACCCGATTCTTCGGGGGATTCGGGAGCTGTACGCGAGGAGCGCCGAGCTGAACGAGCGGGGGAAGAGCAGCGCGACGTCGTATCGCCCGCGAATCGCCCGCCGCGCGCCGAGCCAGGTATCGTAGGGAACGACGTCGTCCACGTAGGGGGCGCACCGATAGAGATCGGCCAGGCCCCGCTTGGAGAGGACCGCCAGATGCGCCTCGGGTCTCATCGCCCGCAAAGTTCGGAGGGAGGGCAGGGTCATCACCGCGTCCCCGAGCCAGTTCGCGCCCTTGGCGAGAATCCTCATGCCTGGCCGCTGAGGGACCACCAGAGCCGGTGGAACCAGAGTCCCGAGGTGCAGCGGGCGGAGAGCTCGCGGAGCCCGTCGCGACGGCCCGTGTATCGTCTCAAGAACCGGAGCTTGTCCGTGCGGGTGACGCAGCGAGCGGCCCTAAGCATTTTCTCGACCGATCGATTGAGCCGCGAGAGAAGCGCCACGTCGCTCCGCGGATCGCGGGTACCGAGCAGGCGCGCCTCGTCGAGATCGATGATGTAGAGGTTTCGCTCGGCATCGAGCAGGATGTTCCGCAGCGTCAGGTCGTTGTGGTAGATCCCTTCGTCGTGCATCCGGCGCAGGAGGTCGGCGAGACGCTCGAGGACGCGACGCTTGGGCCCCGGAGAAAGAGTCGGGCCGAGATGGAGAAGATTCGATGCGTCGGCGATTTCCCGCATCACGATCGTGAGTCGATGGAAGGGACCGAACACGCGCGTCGCGCGGGCGGCGACGATCTCGGGCACCGGAATGCCGGCGCGCGCGGCCGCTTCCGAAGCGCGAATCTCGCGGCGCGGACGTTCGACCCCGAAATGGAGGTTGCCCAGGCGGGAGAGAATCCCTCCTCGGGCCGCCCGTCGCACGAAGACTCGGTCAAGCGCCCCCTCGGGAAGATACGAAAAGTGCTCCGCCCGGCCGCTACCGTAGACGCGTCTCCTCTCGACGGGGATCCCGTGGAAGTCCTCCAGGAGGTCCCTCAGAATTAGGGACTTCCACTCGGACCGCACGAGAATCGTCGTTCCGTTTTCCTGGATTCGGTCGTAGCCGACTTGGCTGGTTCCCGTCATGGATGCGCGATCTTAGCAGACCCTCCATGCGTGGGCAATCTGCTATTAGGACGCGGCGCGGACGTCGGAGCTTGCAGGGTTCAGCGCACGAGCGCCTCCTCCAGCCGACCCCGGAGCGCCTCGGGCTCGAAGATGCCCTCGCATCGGGCGAGGGACCGCTCTTCCAATCGGGGATCGATCACGAGGAGGAGGGGGGCGGCCTTCACGGAGTACTTGGCCACCGCCGGGTTGCCTTTTCGAACGAGTTTGAGCCGGACCCAGACGAATTTTCGGAGGAGATCTTTCAGGGGGGCGCTTCCGAATCGCCGCGCGTATTCTTCCGTCGCTTCCTTTCCGTCCGTCCAAAACAGAATCACCGGCATCTTCTCGCGGCGGCCTTTCTCCAGGGCGGTCTCGAGAGAGTCGACCCACTTGGGGATTCGCCCATATCTCTCTACGATGGAATTGAATTGGCTTACCAGCGTGTCGGGATTGTCGGAGGGCATCACGCCCTCCTTCCCGTCCACGTGATTGCCGTCGGGATCCAGGAAGTAAAAAGTCGGAATGTTCTTGATCTTCCAGCTCTTCTCCATGATCTCCGGGTTTTTCTTGGAGTCGAGCAGGATTCGGACGAATTTCTCGGAGGCCTTGACGACGGTGTCGTCCGAAAAGACGCCCTGATCGTGCATGCGGCAAGGGGCCGCCCATTCCGCCCAGAAGTAGAGGAGAACCGGCCTGCCGTATTTCCGTGCCTCGGCCATCGCGGCTTCATAGTCCTTCCCCTCCCGCCACTGTATCCGGCCCCCGGCCTGCTGACACCACGCGCCGGCGGGCATGGCGAGCAGGAAAGCCGGTACCAGCCAATTTCGAAACATCAGGGTCCTCTCCTCTTCCGCGCATTCTCGAGGGCCTTTTCCGCCGCCGGCCGGTCCGACCATCCCGGTCCCCCGACCTCGAGCGCCTTCTCGTAGTCCCCGATGGCTCCGGGGAAATCTCCCTTCGCCTCCTTCGCGCGCCCCCGACCGAGGTAATCCCCGGCTCCCTTGGGGCGAAGCTCGAGGGCGCAGGTGAAATCCGCGATCGCTCCGTCGAAGTCGTTTCGCTTGGCTTTGGACAGGGCGCGATTCGAGTAGAGGGTCGCCGCGTTCGGCATCAGCTTGATGGCCTGATCGTAGTCCGCGATCGCCCCGTCCACGTCGCCCTTCCCGTCGCGTGCGATCGCCCGGCTGTTCCAAGCCAGAACATACTTGGGGTCGAGATCGAGCGCTCGCGTGAGGTCCGTGATCGCGGCATCGTACTCCTTCATCAGCCGCCGCGTTTCCCCGCGGTGGAAGTACCCCTCCGCCCAGTCTTTCCACATCGCGACGAGCCGGTCGAAGTCGGCGAGGGCGGCGGCGTACTCGCCCGCTTCCCTCCGAAGACGACCGCGACTAAGGAGCGCACGCCAGAACTTGCCGTCCAGGGCCACGCACTCGTCGAAATCTCCCAAGGCCTCGGCGCGACGACCCTTCGCCAGGTAGGCCTCTCCCCGCCAGTACCGCGCCGCCGCAGTCTTCTTGTCGAGGGCGAGCGCGGCCGTGTAATCCTGGATGGCCTCGTCCCACTGCTTCCGGTTGGCTTGGATCTTGCCCCGTTCCACGTACGACCAGACCGCGAAATCCTTGAGCTCGATCGCGCGAGTGAAATCGGCCAGCGCGCCCGCGATGTCCCCGCGATCCCGCTTCACCAAGCCGCGAAAGTACCGAGAGTGCGAGCTGGAGTCCTTCCCGGCCTCGATTTCGGCGTCGAAATCCGCCAGCGCGCCCTCGAGATCGTGTTTGTAGTAGCGGGCCAACCCCCGGAAGTACCGTAGGAGGTCCCGCCCCGGATTTCGCCGGAGCGCTTCATCGTAGTCCGCGATGGCTCCGCCCCAATCCTGACGATCGGCCTTCACCTTCCCACGCTCGAAGTAGGCGCGGTCGTCCTCTGTCTTGAGATCGATCGCGCGAGTGAAGTCCGCGACTGCCCCGTCTACATTCCCGAGTTCCTTCTTCAAGAGGCCGCGATCGACGTACACATTCGGTTCGTCTTCCTTCATTCGGATGGCCAGGTCGAAGTCGATCATCGCCTGCGCGAGTTTCTTGGAGGCTTGATTCGAGGCGCCGCGTTGTCGGTACAACTTCGGATTGGGCAGCATGTCCAGAGTCTGAAGCAGCTTGCGAGCAGGGCGATCGTAGGGATTCAGGAGGATCGCGCGCTGCAGATCGGCTCGAGCGCCGGCTTCGTCCATCCTCTGGAGACGGGCCAGAGCCCGCAACGAGAGAACGCGCGAATCGTACGAGTCGCATTTCTCGAGCTCCGCCCATGCCTCGCGGGACTTCAGGGCCAGGAGCAGCATCGGGATTCCTCCTCCTGTGGCCCGATCGGCGAGCCGGTGAAGCTCCGCGGAGGAGAAGCGAGCGCCGTCGTGGAGGAGGGGGACGGCGGCGGGAGGAAGATCGGCAAGGTCGGCGGACGTCAGTCGGTCCGTCTTGAGCAGGGCCTCGACGAGATCCGCGTGAAGCTCGGGGGAACGGGAGCCGAGGCGCTTCGATTCCCGGAAATCCTCGATCGCACCCTGAAGATCGCCCGATCGGAACCGGGCGAGACCTCGTAGGCGAAAGGAGGTCCTCCGATCCGCTCCGACTTCCCATTCTGCCGTTGCCGAGGTCAGGAGTCCCTCGCGAAGGAGCAGCGGAACGGAAAGCCGAGAGGGAAGGGGAAGGAGCGCCACGACGCGCCGACCCTGAGCGACGTACAGTCGTCCCCCGGTTGCCGCGATGGGTCTCCCGCTGCCCAGCACCCAGGTAGGCGTAAGCGACTTCCCCGTCAAGAGACACGCCCATCCCGCCGTACGCACCAGCAAGACCGGCTGTCCGTCTCGGTTCCAAGGGTGAAACCCGGTCACGGGCTTTCCGGCGGGGAATCTCCCGATGATGGATTGGTCTTTCCCGGATCGGATTTCCACCGCGTCGGGCTTGGGAAGGAAAATCGGATCGGGGATGCCGTCGCCGTCCCAGTCGACTTTCTCTTCTCGAGACTCTTCGGTCTCGACGGATTCGTTCGTCAAGAGCGGCCGGCCGTCCCGGCCGGAGATGACCTCGTGTGTTTTGGGTTTCTCGCGCGCGAGGACGATCTCGGGGATGCCGTCTCGGTTGCGGTCCGGAACGGTACGGAGGGAGTCGACTTGGAATCCCGCTTGGATCTCCCAGAGGCGGGCCCCATCCGTGCCGGAGAACGCAACCACTCTCCAACTCTTGGCGGCCACGACGAGATCGGGAACTCCGTCGTCGTCCAACGAAGCGACCAGCGCCTCTTTCCACGGATCGCTCGCGAGCTCCACCTCCCAGAGTCGAGTGCGATCGGACCCGGCGAGCGCATGGAGAGAACCGTCGGAGGAGCCGAGGACGACGTCGGGCACGCCATCCTCGTCGAGATC
Source organism: uncultured Planctomycetales bacterium (assembly GCA_964526305.1). Taxonomy (GTDB): domain Bacteria; phylum Planctomycetota; class MHYJ01; order MHYJ01; family JACPRB01; genus JACPRC01. The sequence goes on from CAZGKV010000037.1 coordinate 26,843, forward strand.
GGCGAGACTCGGAGCCCCTCCGACCACACCCTCGGTCCGGAATCGCCAAAGGGGAGTCCCGTTCTCTCCGGAGAAGGCATGGACGAATCCGTCGTGCGATCCTACGACGACATCCGGGACTCGGTCTCCGTCCAGATCCGCGAGGGCGGGCGAGGATCGGATCGGTCCGCCCGCCGATGCGATCCAAATCCAGCTTCCGTCGAGACCCGAGGCGGCATAGAGACTCCCGTCGTCCGACCCCACTACGGCGTCGGGAGTGCCGTCCCCATCCAGCTCGCCGATGCCGGCGGAGGATTGAATGGGACCGTCCGTCCAGAATCGCCACAATACCGCCCCTGTCTTTCCCGAGAGCGCCGTGAGGCTGCCGTCCAGCGATCCGGCCAGAACATCGGGGAGGTCGTCGCGATCGAGATCGGACATCGTGGGGGCGGCATCGATGCCGCCCGTCGCCGTCTTCCACAGGATCGTTCCATCGCGGCCGGAAAGGGCGGCGACGCCGCCGGCGCGCGTTCCGACGACCCCATCGGCCACGCCGTCTCCGTTCAGATCGACCGCGGTGCGGGCGCACGTCGTGAGGCTTTGGGCGGCATACTCCCAGAGGAGTCGGCCGGTCGGTCCGGAAAGCGCGATTACCTTCGACGTGATCGTCGGGACGAGGACGTCGGGACACGAATCGCCGTCGAGGTCCGCTACGGCCGAGATCGGCGAGATGCGACTCCCGGGTCGGGGAGGCGGGAATGGCTTCGACCCGGAGTCCTGGTATTTCCAGAGTACGCGTCCGTCCCGGCCGGAAAAGGCGTAGACTCCCGCGTCGTCGGCGGACACGATCGCATCCGGAACTCCGTCCGCATCGAGGTCGGCGAGAACGGGCGAATACACGTCCTGGCCGTCCGTCCTCGCTTCCCACAAGACCGCGCCGCCGCGACCGGAAATGGCGATCAGCTTTCCGTCGGTCGAGCCGATGACCGCATCCGGAACGGCGTCTCCGTCGAGGTCCGCGCAGGCCGGTCGGCCGGAGACGGCTCCGCCCGTACGATGCGACCAGAAATCCATGCGGACGAGAGAGACGTGGAGATAGCCGACGTCGGGGTTGCGTCGCCAATTCCCCTCGGTCGAGGTTCCCCCGGCGCTGCCGGAGGGCCGAACGGCCACCTGCGCGGTGCGCCGGAAGTGATTGAGCTTCTCGAAGGCGAGTTCGTGACGTCCGGTGTCCAGTTCCAGCCGCTCCGAGGGGAGGGCGTGGAGTCTGCCGCTCAAGGCGAGATTCACTCCCTCGGGGCGACACGTGATGTGGAGGGTCCCCTTGGCATGCTCGAGAGACCTCTCGATCGGAGTGGTCTTGCCGCCGGCGACGAAGACCGGGAGGGTGGTCGGGACATGATCCTGGAGCTCCAATCGCATTTCGTGGGTCCCCTTGGGAAGTCGGAAGGGTTCCCCGTCGGCGCGGCCCTTCGCCCCTGGCCGTCCGCCGATCACGAACGCGACGGAAGCGCCGGGAGGCGTCGTCTTCACTTGGACGAAGCCGTGGTCCGGATCCAGCGGAGGCGACCAGCGGGCCGTGCGCCAAGGTTGGAGTAGAAGCTCCGTTTCCTGGCGGTCGTAGCCTTCGTGCGCGAAGCGCAACGTCTGACGCCCCGCGGGCCAGTACGTGCGGCGGACGCATCCCTCCGGAGTCTGAATCTCGACTCGCGCGGGGCCGAGGAAATAGGAGGCGGCGGCGAGTGCGAGCGACGCGGCGGAGAGGATCGCCGCCGAGGCGACCTTGTGGCGAAGGATGCGCTTTCGGAAACGGTAGAGCAGGCTCGGAGCATGGGCCGAGATCGGTTCGCCCCTCTCGAATCGCCCCAAATCGTCCGCGAGTTCGGCCGCGTTCGAATACCGCCGCGTCTTATCCTTCTCCAAACACTTGAGGACGATCGTCTCGAGATCGCGAGGCAGGTCCGCGACGAACTTCCGTGGCGGTAGGGGATCGACGTTCAAGACTTGGAGTAGGATTTGTGCCGTGCTTTCCGAGACGAACGGGGGCAGACCGGTGAGCATCTCGTATAGGGTCGCGCCGAGACTGTACACGTCGCTCTGCGCATCGACGGATTTCAATTCCCCCCGGGCCTGTTCCGGGGGCATATACGCGGGGGTCCCCAGCACGAGATTCGTTCCCGAGAGGCCCGCCGATCTTCCCCCCACTTCGGTGTGCTTGGAGAGACCGAAGTCCATCACGAAGACGCGGCCGGATCGGTCGAGCATCAGATTGCTCGGCTTGAGATCGCGGTGGATCACGCCTTGCCGGTGGGCGTAGTCGACCGCTTCCGACGCCTCTCGGAGGGTTCGCACGATCTGAGGGCGCGCCATCCCCTTGCGCGCGGATTGCAGATTCTCCCCCTCGATGAATTGCATCGCGATGTAGGGGGAGGACTCGTGTTCGCCGACTTCGTAAATCGCGGCGATGTTCGGGTGATTGAGCTGCCCCGCGATCCGCGCCTCGCGGTCGAAGTAGGCGCGGGCCTTATCGTCTCCGATGGATTTCAGGAACTTGAGCGCGGCCCAGCGCTGGAGGATGGTGTCGTAGGCCTGCATGACGAAACCCATGCCCCCGGAACCGAGCGAGCGGACGAGGACGTATTTCCCGACCCGCTTCTTCGGATCGGGCATGAGCCGCGATACCTCGTCCGGCAGGGCGACGGTGGCCGGATGCTCGGGAGAGCGCTCGGGCGCGGCTCCGGGGGCGGGGACGGTCTGCGACATGGTGCGGGAGGAGTATATCACCCTCGCTCCACCTCGGGGCCTCTGCCCGGCCGGGGGGCTCAAACTCGGCTGTACGCGTTGCTGCGGTGTCCGATGTCCACGACGAGGATGAGAAGCCGCCGCTCGTGGATCTTATTGAGGAAGCGGTAGTCGCCCACGCGGATCCGCATCGCCGAGTTGGGTGGGTCTCTCCACAAGGCTCCATTCCGCATGGATCCGTACCCGCGGTCGACGATTGCGCGCAGGTTTGCGACGCCCGAGTTCGACAATACCGCCTGAAATCGGCGCGCAATCCAGCCGGGTTCGCGTACTGATCGCGAATGGAGGTGCTCGGATGAAAACGGTGCCGGCCTTGGGTCTCGCTTTGGCTCTCGCCATCGGTTGCGGTGGAGGGGGTGGTGGCGGAGGGGGTGACGGGAGCGCCGGCGGGGGGGGAGTTGGCGGGGAAAACGGCGGCGACTCGTCGCTGAAGGCCTGGGGGATTCCTGGGCTGATTGAGAGCAATGACATCGGCGGTGCTTCCCAGCCCCAAGTGGCAGTCGATTCGAACGGGAACGCCATTGCGGTCTGGATTCAGTATGACGGGACGCGATACAACGCTTGGTCGAATGTCTATGAGTGAGAGAGTCGGTGACGATGGGCAGCGGGGTCGAGGCGGCGTTTACAGTGTGGTCGCGGAAGCCTAGACTATGCGGCCGGTATGAAGAAAACGCTTGTGGTGCTGTTGCTCGTGTCGGCGTGCAGCACTTCACGAGGACCGGTTCCCGAGCCGAGGAAGGAGGCCACCGGGCCGGCGGTCGAGGAACAAATCGCTGTCTTCGCGCGTTGGCGTTGCGGGTAGGGTACAACGTCCAACAGAAGTTGCCTCATCTTCATGGCCAACCCACCCGAACGTTGGTCACGATGGTAACGGCGTTCCTGATGGCGTGCGTCCCGTGGCTGAGTGAGCTGGGCGCAAGCTGGCCGATCTGCCGGGGGACCTCCGGGACAGGGTCCAGCGGATGTCGCGCTTCTGGTGCCGGAGCGAAATCGACCTGCGGGAGGCATTCGAATCGATCGGCCAGCGGATCATCGAAACGGTGGCGTATGTTCATCCGAAAAGGCAGATCGAGGCAGCGCTGGATTGGACGGATCTGGGGGAGTTCCTGGGATTGTGGCTGAGTCTCCCGCATCAGGCCCGAGGCTTGCCTCTGGGTTGCGTCGTGCTCCCCAAGGAGAGTGCGTTGGGAAGCATGACGGGGGAGGATGCAGAGCTCCTTCGCTCGTTCTTGGGCCTGTTTCCCGAGGAGATTCGCTAACGGATCGTGGTCTGAGCGGATCGGGGGTTCGGGAAACGGGAACTTGTCGACACGATTCGCCGGGCGGGCGCCCACTGGGCGATCCGCCTCTCCCGGGAGCGACATATCCGCGTTCAGGGAAGATGGACCGAGTTGGCAAACCTCCCCGTCGCGGCTTGGACGAACCAGCGCGCTGCCCGATCTTCGTACTCCGCGAAGGGAGGGGAGATCCCCTTCGATTCCGCCCCGGACTGTCGTCTCGCCGAGATACTCGCCTGAGGATAACGGGCGGTCTTTCCAGATTCCCGCCATCTCCCGATCCCCGGGCTCTTCTCCGCGTGCTCCGCGGTGCAATTCCAACCATGTGGAGCAGTCCGTGCCCGGATCGGGCGACTCGAACCCGCGATCAGTGGTCTCAGGGAAGCGGGGTACGGCTTGGGGGTGCGACGAAAGGGGTGTTGGCCGCGGCTGGAGGCGACGGACCCTACGGCTTGTCCTTCGGCGTGAGCGTTCCCGGGAGAGACTCGGTCGAGATCTCGTACCGATTCGTGACCTCGTTGTACGCGAGCCGCGACTTGTTCGTGACCCACCACTCGTGGATGCGCCAAACGGAAGCCTCGTTTTCGAGGATTTCCTTCGTGGGGTCGTATCCGAACTCCTTGCCGGTCGCGAGCCGAATCGTTTGCGCCATGATGCGAAGATCCTGAGCGCCGATGTGATGTTTCGCCCGCAGCGCTTCGACTTCTTCGGGTTTCTTCCCCTGCTCCTTCCATTCTTTCTCGCGGCGCAGCGTCTCCACCATCGTGTCCACGAGGTTTTGGAGGATCTCCTTGTCGGCGATCGGCCCGAGTCGTTTGACCACCCACTCGCGGCTTTTGAAGACGACGATGTCCTGGGCACGATGATGTTCGTCTCCCTTGAACTCGTACTTCAGCTTCAGGACCAGATTCTCGTACACGATTTGGGGAAGCGCGAGATCGGGACTCTCGTCCAAGTCCTTCTTGGAATACGGCTCGAGCTTGAGGATGTCGACCAGCCCCGATACCTGAAGCTCCAGCCGCTGAGCCGAAGCACTCACGTTCTTGAAGACGGCGATTCCCCCGATCCGCTGTCCGGGCCGGATGTACTTCTGCTCCCGGATTTCGCGAGGATTCAGGAAGAGGCGGTCGCCCTTCTTCCAGCGGCCCTTCATCCAATAATCCTTCAGGAGATAGATCTTCTCCTTGGGATCCTCCACGTTGGGGTCCCGGTCGAACCCCTTCTTGAAGGCTTCGATCGACTCGAGCACGATCCCGGCCGAGCGGTTTCCCAGCCCCGTGACGTGCTCGATGATCTTGTGCTCCGCTTCCGGATGGATGATGCTCGGATGGAAGCGGCCGTATTTCAGGAGCTCGTGGATTTCCCCCGAGCGTTTGATCCACCGCAAGACCTCGCCGGCCCCGATGGTCTTGGTTTCCCGCGCGGTTTGAACCGTATAGTTGTCGTCTTTGAAGGTGACCCGACCGTACAGTTTCGTGCCGTTCTTGAGATGAAGGATATCGTAGCCCTCCGACGCCAACTCGTCCTTGATGGTCTCGGAGTCCACTTTCCGCACGTCGCTCATCAAATCTTTGCCGCTTTCGACGTAGAGCACGACATCGAGGATGAGCGGAATGGTCTCGTCGGTAGGGTTAAATACTTCGAAGGTGACGAACCAGTAGGGTTCGACCCGGTCGGAGGCCGACCGATGGATGAACATCTCGGGTTTGTCGTTCCGCCACTCGAGCCTCCACCGATCGCGCGCCTGCGCGTGGCAAGGGAGGGCGAGGGCGAGGAAGAACAGCGCTGCGGAAACGATCCGGTTCGTCATCGGCCGGCTTCTCCCGAAGAGGCGGACGGAGATCCTATATAGAGGAGACGGAAGGGGTCAAGGAAATCACTTCAGGGACTTGGAAGTTCGCGGGGACGGAAAAAAGGATCAATTCCGGGCGAATCGAAGAGTACAATCCTTCCCCGCCGTGGATTACATTCCCTCCGCCCGGGTCCTCTCCGCCGTCCGGCGATGGCGCGATTGGTCCGACTTGAGTCGCGCCGTACGGCGCCGAACGAGGGAGAACGCGATGTTCTTCCACTTCCGACCCGGTGTGAAACGCTACGTTCCCCTGGCCCTCAAGCCCTGGGTCGTGCTGCCGTCGCAACGCGCGAAGCTCGCGTACCGATGCATGAAGTTGGAAGCCGCGGGGTGTCGGCTCCTCCAAGTCCGCATGCGCGAGCCGGCTCTTCGGGAGCTTCTTCCGTTCTCGGAGGACGAAGAACGGTGGATCCGGGACTCGTATCGGGGCGAGGTTGGCCGACCCGAGACCCTCTTCAGCCGGATGGATCTTTCCGCCGATCTGGGGCGCCCGGACTGGCTCGATCGAGCCCGGTTCCTGGAGGCCAATCTCGTCGGCATCGGCGCGACGTACTACTGCTGGTCGGCCGGACGCATCGCCCACGAGCTTTTCGCCCCGCGGCTCGAACGATCCCTGGGATTCCCCTTGGCTCCGGAGGACGACATTCTCGAGATGATCCTCCGGAGGTGCCGCGCGCACGGACGGAAGATCGGCCGACCGAATCCTACGGTCGCTTTCCTCGAGCAATCGATCGAACATGGTCCCTACGAATACCGCACGATGCAAGAAATCTATCGCGAACGGGGCCACCGCGTCGTCGTGGCCGATCCGGGCGAGCTCGAATTCCGCCGAGGCGAGGTGACGTTCCGAAACGACCGAATCGATCTTCTCTATCGGGATCCCACTCTCGCGGAGTTGGTCGAGATGGAGGGCGAAGGTGCGGACCTTCGCGCCGTGCGCCACGCTTTCCGGGAAAACCGCGTGGTCTCGTCGCTGGCCGGCGAGGTGGATCACAAGGCGATTTTCGAGCTCTTCACCGACTCGCGATGGAGCCGCCTGTTCACGCCGGAAGAGCGCCGGGTATTCCGCGCGCACGTGCCCTGGACGCGCCTCCTGCGCGAGGCGACGACGGAGGGGATCGAGGGGAAGCGTATCGACTTGATGGCGTATGTCCGGCGGGAACGCGAACGGCTCCTCCTGAAGCCGAATCGCGAATACGGAGGTTCCGGCATCGCGATCGGGAGCCGCTCGACGTCGGCGGAGTGGGATCGCGCCCTCGAACGGGGGGTGGGCCGGGTCGTGGTTCAGGAGCGGCTCTCGTTCCTCCGCGATCGATATCCGGTGATAAGGGACGGTCGCGTGCGATTCGAGGAACGGTACGGGGTCGTGGGCGTACACGCCGGCGACGACGAGTGCGTGATTCTCGGGCGGATGTCCGAGGAACCCATCGTGAACATCACGCGCGGTGGGGCGATCGTGGGAGTCCTGGTGGGGAAAGAGTGAATGGCCGCACTATCGTGGCAAGGATCGGACGGCACGCCCCGGACCTTCAAGCTCCGCGACGGCACCGTCCTCGGGCGTGGCGCGGACTGCGATCTGGTCTTGGAAGATTCGAGCGCCTCTCGCCGGCACGCCGAGATACGGAAAGTCGGCTCCACGTATGTGCTGCGGGATCTTGCGAGCAAGAACGGCACCTCGGTAAATGACGCCGTCGTCTCCACCTGGACTCTGAAAGAAGGCGACGTGATCTCCATCGGGAATGCGAAGTTCGTGTTCCGAAGTTAGCCCCGCTTCCCGTTCTTCTTGCGCCCCAGGAGACCTCCCACGCACGTCGTGAGGTCGGCCAAACTGAGCGGCTTCATCCTCGCTTCGTCCGCCCCGCGCACCTTTCCCAATTCCGCCGCGTCGGGATCGGCGCTTACGAGGAATACGGCGGCGCTCGGGAAGAGAGCGCGAATCTCGGGAATGAACGCCGTGCCGGAGTACCCCCGCAATCGCTCGTCGAGAAGAACGAGGTCGGGGGGAGTCTCCTTTCGGCGCTTCGACGAGCGAGGGTCGTGAAGGGTTTCGTCGAACCGATCGGGGACCACCGGCTCCAAGACGAGTCGATTCCCCTCGCGGCGGACCCGGAGCTCCCGCACGTGCGCGGGAAATCTGGCTTCGCGGGGAAGGCGCACGGCCTGGCTGTTTCCGCTGCGGAACACCTTGGCGGTCCTGATGGGCGAAGTACATGGGGCGGTATACGCCGGCGCAAGCACCTATCGCAGCCGGAACTGAGGCTCGGGAGGATCGTTGGGCCCCTCCACCGGCGTTTGCGGAATCACGAGGTCCTTGTTCAGCGATCGCTTCAAGGCCTGCTGCACCCGGGTGTAACAGTCGAGCTTGTGGAGCTTGGGATTGGATTCGTCCACGGCGTGCGTGTCCGGCTTGCACAGCTCGCGGTGGAGCGGCTGGTAGGTCCCCATGATGCAGCAATTCCAGGCGCGCCGGAGACCTTCGCTCCGGGCGCAGAACGTCCCGAAGGTGGGATTCCCCTTCTCGTCCGTCCGCTCGCCGTACTCGTCGTTGAGACCGAAGGCGGCGTGGTGGAATTCGTGGACGAGGGCGCGCGAATACAGGCTCGGTCCCTCGGAGACCATCTTGTCGAACGCGAGATGCGCGTCCCCCAACTTGTCCGGGGATCCCAAATAGGCGAAGGGCCGCCCTTGGTCCACGAAGCCCTGCGCGCCGTCGTCGACGGTCCCGTGATCTCCCTCCTTGAAGTTCTTGTAGATCCGCAAGGCGCCGTCGTAGTGGTGGTCGGGATGGCCGCCCATGCGGCGGAGCACGAACGAACGGACGCGGATCTGTCCGTCGCTCGAGTCGTAGAGCCGCCGGTTGAATTCGACGAGGGTCTTCCGCACGGTGCCCGATTCGGCTTCGGTCGGATCCCAGTCCAGGAGCACCGGCAGGTTCTCGATCACCCACACTTCCCGGAGCTTCAGCGTTCCGTTGTCGTAGTAAAAAGTTTGAGCCGTCGTGGCGTCGAGATCGTACCAGCGCTCGTCCGTCGATAGGGCCTGGAGGTAGACCTTGAAGTAGAAGTAGTTCCGTCCCACTTTGAGAGGAAAATCCTCGTAGGGCACCCAGTACCATCCTCCGGTGAATTTCATGTCGTCTTGGGTGCAGTCGAACTCTTGGGTGAAACTCATGGCTCCGCGCGATTCGTCCCCGTGGACGTAGAGGAGCGGGAGATCGGGCGAGTAGTGATAGAACTCGACGAGAAAGCGGCCCTTCTTCCCCCGCATGCCGTGGGCGGAATAGTCGACCGTCGCACGAATCCCGTTGCGCCCCTCGCTCCGGTGGTTGTGGTCTACGTTGAGGCGGGTGATCTCGCCCGACTCGGGAATTCGCCAGCGGAAGTTCATCTTGTAGTGGTCGGAGGTGGCGACGTGGTGGAAGCCGTGGTTCGAATCGCGGCGGAAAATGGAAATGCGGAAATAGAAAACGTACTTGCCCGGCCGGACATGGAATTCGTTCACGGGAATAAAGAGGGCGTACTTCGTGTATTTGGTCCGCGGGAAGCCGGGCGTGAAGTCCTCCATGGTGCAGACTCCGCCGTCCGCGGTGTGGAATTCCTTGTTCCGATCGCGAAGAGGCCGCTTGTTCTCGTCGTAGAAGTACATCACGAGCGTGCAGGGGACGCCGTAGCAGCCGTTGACTTGGAAGTCGACCTTGAACTCGATTCCGAATTCGCGGTTGAGCTTCTTGTCTTCCCACCGCACGTAGTCGATCCACCCGCTGGCATCCTGCGCCGGTCGGGCTTCGCCCGGGTCGGCAGGTCCCGGCGTTGCGGATAGGAGTAGGACGAGAACGGTCGCGTTCATGGGTCGACACGCATCGCGCATCGAGAGTATATCACTGGAACGGGAATCGGCGATTCTCCCTATAATGCGTCGAATGTCTCGAGAGGACGACCTCGAACTCGGCCGCCGCGCGATGGAGCGGAAGTGGATCACCCGGCAACAAATGGAGGACGCTCTGCGAGAGGTCGAGGAGAACCGGGCGGCGCTTGCCGACGTCCTGGTGCGGCGCGGACTTCTTCAGACGTCCCAGGTGATCGAGGTGCTTCGCGAGATCCACCCGCCGACCCGTTCCCTGGCGCCCGGCGAGCCGTTCGGAAAATACCAGATCGTGCGCGAGCTCGGTTGCGGCGGGATGGGGGTGGTCTACGAAGCGCAGGACCGCGACCTCGGGCGCAGAGTGGCTCTCAAGGTGCTCGCCCAGAAACTGCTCCCGTCGCACGAAGACGCGGAACGATTCCTCCGCGAGGCGCGGCTGGCGGCCAAGCTCCGCCATCCCAACATCGTCGCCGTACACGACTTCGGAATCCTGGACGAGGCGCCGTTTTTCACCATGGATCTGATCGAAGGCCGCACGCTCGATCGGGTACTGGAAGACGGATCCGTCGATGTCCGCGCTCGAATCCGAATCTTGCGGCAGACCGCCGTGGCGGTCCATGCGGCCCACCAGTCGGAGGTGATTCATCGAGACCTGAAGCCGGCGAACATCCTGGTCGACGCCGCACTCGATCCGCATGTCACCGATTTCGGGTTGGCCAAGGACCTGCGCTCTCAGACGATGCTGACGCAATCGGGCACGGCCATGGGGACGCCGTCGTACATGGCCCCGGAACAGGCGATGGGAATCCGCGATGCGATGGATGCCCGCACGGATGTCTACAGCCTCGGGGTCGTTCTCTATCAGGCGCTCACGGGAGTCTTGCCGTTCTCGGAAGAGTCGCTCACGGCGACGCTGATGAAGGTCACGACGGGCGAACCCCCGAAACCTCGCACGGTCGATCCTCGAGTGGACCGGGCGCTCGAATTGGTGTGTCTGAAGGCGATGTCTCGGGATCGGATGAAGCGATACCCCTCGGCGCTCGAACTTGCGGAGGACTTGGGTCGGTGGCTCTCCGGGGAGCCGGTGCGCGCGAGGCCTCCCGGTGCCGTGGAAACCCTGTCCCGATCCGTTCGCCGTCACCCCGCGGGGATCGCGGCCGTCCTCGTCGGGATCGGAGCTGTCGCCGCCTTCGGGATCTTCCTCTATTTCCGACCGGCGAAATTGCGGATTCAGAATCCTTCCGGGGCCATCGTCGAAGTCGACGGCACGACGAGGTCGGCCGCGGAGGTCGGCGTCAAGAAGGGCCCCCACCGGATCCGCGCCCGCCTGGAAGGCCATCGCGAATGGAATGCCGAGATAGACGTTCGACCCGGCGAAGTTCGAACGATCGATGTTCGGATGGAACCGCGGGCCGGACGGCTTATCTTCGACGGGCTTCCCGACGGGACGCGCATCTCCATCGTCTCGGAGAAATCCGCGATCCGACTCGAATCGCCCGCTCCGCCGCTCGCCCTCCGCGAGGGGAGCTATCGCGTCGCGTGCTGGGCCCCCGGAACGGTGATGGTGGCGCGCGAACTCACCGTGTCGGACCGCCAGGATCTTCCCCTCGGACTCGAGTTGCCCTCCGCCCTCGTCTGGAAAGATGAGGCGAAGTATCCCGTGTACGTCGCCCCGGTGGTGGCGGATCTCGACGGGGACGGCCGTCCTGAGATCGCCTATCTTTCGAAAGATCGGCTCCTCCGCGTCCTCTCGGGGAAACGGAAACTGCTCCACTCGCACGACACGCTTCAGGAGAGTCATACCGAATTGGTGGTCGCCGAGGGAAAGGAGGCGAGAAACCTGGTGTTCGGTCGAGGGACGGAAGGGATCCAGGCCTTTCGCGGCGCCGATCTCGCGCCCCGCTTTTTCCACGCGACGCGGAGCCGGGCCTGGGTGGTCGCCGTTCCCGGCCGAGGAGGATCCTCCAATCTGATCACGACGGATTGGGAGGGCGAGGTTTCGCTTCTCTCCGGCGCGGCTCTCGAGGCGCAGGAGGCCGCCGGCCGCTGGACGAAGTCGGCGATGGCGCGGATCGAAGGCCCGGCCGCGGTCGGGGATACGGACGCCAATCAGACCGTGGAGGTGGTCGTGGCCAGCCATGTGCCCGAGCTTCTTTACCTTTCGCTCGATGAGGGAAGGGAGGAAGGGCGCGTCGCGCTGCCCGCTCCTCCGTGCTCTCCCCTGGCGCTGGCCGATGTGGACGGCGACTTTGCGGGAGACCTCGTGCTTGGACTGGCGGACGGCTCCATCGCCTGCGTGGAGGGACGGGGTCGCCGGGTTCGCTGGCGGTGGAAGGGCGACCAGCCCGCCCATACTCGTCCGCTCCTTGCGGACATGGACGGCGACGGGCGGATCGAAGTGGTCGTGGGCGCGGACGACGGCGTGGTCGTATGCCTGTCCGGATCCGACGGCACCCTCCGGTGGCGTTTTCGGGCGCAGGCCCAGGTGCGGGGCACGCCGGTTCTGGCCGATGTGAACGGCGATCGACAAGCCGAGGTCGTCTTCGGATCCTATGACGGTACGCTTTATGCTTTGAACGCATCCTCCGGAGATTTGGTATGGTTCTTCCGCGCGGGCGGAGGAGTGACGGCCGGGCCGGTCGTCGCCGATCTCGATGGAGACGGGATTGCCGAGATCCTCTTCGGTTCGGACGACAATCATCTCTATGCGGTGCGAGCCCGCGCTCGCTGAGGTATACTACGGCCGGCTTTCGAGGGCCCCATGGCGATCGATCCGCAACGGGTGCAGAAGGAGCGCGACGCGCTCCTCAAGCTGCACCAGATCAACCGCGCGCTGAGCCTGGAACACGACATGAACAAGCTGCTCCACCTCATCCTGGATCAGGCGATCGCCTTTTCCCGGGCGGAACGCGGCTTTCTCATCCTCCGGGGTCCGAACTCGACCTACGATATCCGAGTGGCCAGGAACATCGCCCACGAGGTGATCGATCACCCGCTCTTCAAGGTCAGCCGCGGCATCATCGATCGCGCCTGGAGGGAGGGCCAGCCGATCGTGCTGGATTGCGCCAAGGACGATGCGGAATTCAAACTCCGGGGCAGCGTCATCAACCTCCAACTGGCGTCTGTCGTGTGCATCCCCCTTAAGTGGATGGGCAAGGTGGTGGGGGTCCTGTACCTCGACAATCGGTTTCGCAAGGGACTCTTCGAACCGCAGGACATGCTCCTGCTGGAACTGTTTGCCGACGAGGCGGCCGCCGCGATTTCCCACGCAAAGCTTTTGGCGGAGTTGGATCAAAAGAAGCAGGAGCTCGAGGTGGTGAACGCCAAGCTCCGCGTCGCGAACGAGGAACTCCAGAAGCACTTGGAGCACGCCACCAGCCGCATCAAGATCTTGGAGACGGAGGCCGAGATGCGGCACCTCAAGAAGCGAGGCGAGGTGGGGCCGTGAAGCGTCTGTTCCTCCTGGCCGCTCTCGCGGCGGCGTGCGACAAGAAAGAGGAGAAGCCCGCGCCGGCCGCGGACGGTCCGGCAAAGGTCAAGGTTCGCCACATCCTCATCGGATGGTCCGGGGCTCCGCGGTCGCAGTCGACCCGCTCCTTCGCGGAGGCGGAGAAGAAGGCGAAGGATTTGCTCGAACGCGCCAAGAACGGCGACGACTTCGAGCACATGATGAAGAAGGAGAGCGAAGATCCGGGCGGCGGGACCTACACGATGGTGAACCGCGGGCAGACGGCGGCTCCCGGCGAGCAGACCCGGGACGGAATGGTGAAGGGCTTCGGCGACGCCGCCTTCCGCATGAAGGTAGGGGAGATCGTGCTGGTTCCATACGACCCTCAGTCCAGCCCCTTCGGGTGGCACATCATTTCCCGCTTGGAATGAGTTGGTTCAGCCAGATTCCGGTGGACCCGGCCGCAATCACGAGATCGGAGTCGCCATCGAGATCGACATCTCCGATGGCCACCGACAGAATTGCGGGGCCGGCCGAAATCGGCCCGACGAGCTTCGGCGTGCACGAGCCGTTGTTGTAGCGAACGAATAGACCCCCGTTTTCCACCGAGAGAATGTCCAACAGTCCATCCTGATCGAGATCCCTCAACCCGACCATCTTGGACGTGGGTCCCGAGCACATGGGTTTCGGATACGTCACCGTGATTCCGGTCGTGTTGGTCTGTCCACCCGGGAGCTGAGGCCACACTCTCGTGGGACCCTGGGAAGTGGACTCGATGAGGTCGATGTTGCCGTCGCCGTCAAGATCGCCGGCCGCTAGGGCGACAGTGTCCTCGCCATCGAGGAGCTTCTGCTGGTACGTCAGAACTCCCTGGATGTTCGCGAACAAAGAGTCGGAACCGTTTTGGCCGGTAACCACATCCAGCCACTTGTCCCCGTTGAGGTCGGCCAAGAGCAGACATCGCATCGGCGCGGAATTGCCCGTCAGAGTGTTGGAGGCGAAGAACCCGCCCTTCCCGTTGCTGGTCCAAACGCGAATCCCGTACTCCTCCAATGCGACGATATCGTCG
>CAZGKV010000038.1:0-40768 GCA_964526305.1 uncultured Planctomycetales bacterium
TCGGCGAGCTCAAGCGGCTCTCCAAGCCCGTCGGCCTGGAGGACATCTCGGAGGTTCGCAACATCGGCACGATCGCGGCCGGCGGCGACGAGGCTGTGGGCAAGATGCTGGCCGAAGCCATGCAGAAGGTCGGGAAGGACGGGGTGATCACGGTCGAGGAGGGAAAGGGCGTGGAGACCTCGGTCGAATGGGTCGAAGGGATGCAGTTCGAGAAGGGCTACCTCTCGCCCTACTTCGTCACGGACCCGGCCGAGATGAAAGCCGTCCTCAAGGACTGCTACATCCTGATCCACGAGAAGAAAATCTCGGCCGTGACCGATCTCATTCCCCTCCTCGAGAAGATCGCGAAGACAGGCAAGCCGCTCGTCATCATCGCGGACGACATCGAAGGCGACGCGCTGGCGACCCTGGTGGTGAACAAGCTCCGCGGTACGCTGAATGTCTGCGCGATCAAGGCCCCCGGATACGGTGATCGGCGCAAGGCCATGATGGAGGACATCGCCGTCCTCACCGGAGGAAAGGCCATCTTCGAAGACCTCGGAATGGAACTTGAGAAGGTCGATCTTACGATGCTCGGCCGCGCGAAGAAAGTGGTGGTCGAGAAGGAAAATACCACAATCGTGGAAGGGGCCGGCGACCCTAAGGCAATTCAGGGTCGCATCGGCCAGATCAAGACAGAGATCGAGACGACCAAATCCGATTACGACCAGGAGAATCTCAAGGAGCGTATGGCAAAGCTCGCCGGGGGGGTGGCGCAGATTCAGGTCTGCGCGGCGACGGAGGTCGAGATGAAGGAGAGGAAGCTCCGCGTCGAAGACGCGCTCCATGCGACCCGCGCCGCGGTCCAGGAAGGCATCCTCCCGGGCGGAGGCGTGGCGCTCATCCGCGCCTCGAAGGCGCTCGACAAGCTGAAGACGGCGAACGACGACGAGAAGACCGGCGTCGACATCGTGCGTCGCGCGCTGGAGGCGCCGATGAAGCAGATTGCCAAGAACTCGGGCGTGGAAGGGGCGATCGTGATTCACAGGGTCCGCGAGTCGAAGGAGGCCAACTTCGGTTTCGACGCCGAGACTCTGGAGTATGGCGACATGATGAAGTTCGGCGTGATCGACCCGACCAAGGTGGTCCGCAGCGCGCTCCAGAACGCGGCGAGCGTGGCGTCGCTGCTCCTGACGACCGAGGCGCTCATCAGCGAGATCCCGGAGAAAAGGGCCCCCAGTGCGAGCGTCGGCGCCATGCCGGAAGAAATGTAGGACGACATGGGATGCAACGCGCAACGAGAACGCAGCGACCCTTACCGATTAGACGTTGGAGGAGTCCATGCACGCGTTCCGGAACGATCCTCGTAGTTCGTCCTCCGTGCCGATCGATGTTGTCGGACACGATGCCGCGCTGAATCCGTATCTGTGTGGAACCGTCGAGCGGCGACTGGCCTACGCCCTCGGGCGGTTCGCGGACGGCATCCGACGGATTTGCGTTCGAGTTTCGGACGGCCACGCGCCGCGAGGCGGCGACAAGAGCTGCAAGATCGAATTGCGCGTTTATTCCCACGACGCCATCATCGTGACAGCGTCGGACGCGCGTCTGGACTGTGCCATTACCAAGGCGGCTCATGCGGCGGCCCGACGGATGGACGAACATTATAGACGCAGGGGGAGGCGGGGAAGACCATCGAAGCGGAGGGTGGTTGAGAACGCGTTCCAGGAGGTGGCCCGATGAGATCGTCCGCCGTGCTCAGTCGCGGTCCGGAGTTGGTGGAATCTCTCGCATGGGTGATCAATCGCTTGCGCACGCAGGCCGATCCCCGGTCTCCCCGGGTGTTGAGCCTGGAGCTTCTGGGATCGGCCGACGTTTTTCTCGACCGACTGGTCGACCACATCGCCGAAGAAGAGGACACTGTGTTCCCGGCCCTCGGCATGACTTCGTCGGATAAGACCCCGGGGTTCCAGACGCTGAAAACGGATCACTCGACGATGCACTCCGCGGCCCGGCGTCTCGTGATCAGAATCCTGAAGGGCGACGACGTAATCGACGCAGCGCGCGTCCTGCTGGCGCAACTGCTGCAGCACATCCGGAGCGAAGATGACGTCACGAGCCAATCGCTGGGATTGCTCGGCGCCAGAGTGCGCATGCGCATGGCCCGGGCCGTGTCGATGAGGCGGCGGCTCATGCCGACTGGCCGCCCCACGCTAGGCCGAACCCCGCGAGCGCAGTAGGGGCGCCTGAGGCAATCGGAGCTGAGCGAACTGCGTGCCGTCGCACGAACGCGGCTCCCGAAGGATTGCCGCGTCCCCGCGGCGCGGGGCGGGACCGTGCCGGTTTTTGCAGCATCTATAATGCGCCACGGAATGGACGAGGCCGTCGTATCCCTCGAGGGTCGTTCCTTCCGGAGCGTGTAGGGGCAGAGCGCAGCAGACCGTAAGTGCCGGGAAGTACAGAGCCATCCAGACTCGCATGCCTTCTCCCTTTCCGAGAGAGGCGCCCTATCCCGTGGATTCCGCGGCGGGAACGTCGGCCCGAACCGGCTTCGGCGGGGGCGTCAAGTCCAGGCCCGGCAGCTTTTCCTTCAACCGTTCTTCGATGGCGGCGAATCCCTTGGGGTCGGCGATGACGACGTACACCTCCTCGATCGTGCTCTCCCCCTTGAAGTGTTGGAGGGCCTCCTCGAGGAGGATATCGGCGCATCGATCCAGCGAGAACGCGCCGGCTCCGCATCCCACCGCCGGGAAGGCGATCGACTTCGCCTTGCGCTCGGCGGCGCGCGCGAGGGCGTTCCGGACGCCGCTGCGCACCCATCGCGCGTCCGCCCAGAGACCGAGGGGCACGACCGCGGAGTGGATGATCCAGCGGGTCGCGAGATTGCCTGCACTGGTGACGACCGCTTCCCCGAGCGGGATCGTTCCGATGGCGTGGCACTCCTCCTGGATCTTGGGGCCCCCCAGGCGGCGAATCGCTCCCGAGACGTCGCTTCCGAGAATGAGATCGTTGTTCGCCGAATTCACGATGGCGTCGGTGTCCATCGTGGCGATGTCCCCCTGGAGGAGGAAAAACCTGCCGCGACCGGGAAGATCGGCCATCAGTGTTTGGTCAGTTTGTACCCGGATCGAACCAATCCGTCGAGATCCAGATCGAAGGCGTTCGGAGAGAGTTTTTCGTTGAGACGCAGCTTCGTCAACTTGATCTCGACCGAGTCTCCGTTCGGTTCCGAGTAGGAGACTCCGGCGATGATGTATCGATCCGTCCGCACCCGAAGCACCGCTTGTTTCACCCGCTTCCTCATGTCCTCGGAGCGAGGGCTCAGCTTCAGTTCGACCTCTCCGTTGCGGTGTTCGCCGAGGACGATGTCGAAATCCTGTCGCAGGGTCTTGGATACGTCCGGCGCCCCCATGATCGCCGCCAGTTGTTTTCCGCGCTGGTCCAAGGTGTAGACCTCGATCTCTTTCAACTTCCGGAAGACTTCGATGTACCGATCGCCCTCGAGTTGTTGAACGTCGCCGGATTCGTTGGAGTCCCACCGAATCGCGCGGTTCTCCCGCCGGTAGGTGAAGGTTCCCGCGGAGCGCGCCTCGTCGTCCATGAGCGAAAGCCGCTTGATCCTCTCGAAGGCGCCCACGAGGGTCTGGATCTCGGCGGAACTCTTGTCCATGGCCGCCAGGACAGTTTCCGCATCCTGGGGAGCGGGAACCTGGGTGCAGAGCCAGAGGAGCCAGATCGGCATTGTTAGGAGCCTATCACGCCGCGGCGAAGAACGTCAAGCGGAGGCAAAACTTTCGGCCGGATCCTCAGTCGGTATCGGCCGCCGGCGAGCGCATCGTTCCCGGCCGAGAGGAGAGGACATCGAGCTCGCCGCGCCAGGGCCGCCGCCGAACGGGGGGCGCGCGGGTCTCGGTCGACGAGCATCGCCACGCCCCGCCCGGACCGGAGCGCGTGTAGGAGTCGCGCGAAAGAGCCCGGCCGGTCCACGACGGTCTCGATGCCGAATCGCGCGCGGGTCTCTTCGCGAAATCGGAGGAGGCGCCGGTCCGGGTGGTCTTGGACGAGCACGGTGAGCGGCACGTGCATGGCGATGGCGACTCCTCCGATCTCCCAATGCCCCTCGTGCGCTCCGGTCAGGACGAAGGGGGGCGGAGGAAGGAGTCCATCGACGATCACCCACTCGGGGCGCCATCGCGGGAGGTACAGGAAATCCACGAGGAACCGCGCGAACGGGTGGGGGGCGAGTCCCAACGCCACCCGTCGTGGAAGAAGCGCCGCGGCGATCCGGAGCGGAACCAGGGCGGCGTAGCTGTTCAGGATCCCGCCCCTCATCGTCGGAACCACCGAAGGACGGCGGGGAGCACGAATATGGCGGCCGCGAGAGAGGCGCCGACACCGATCGTGAGCACTTGTCCCATGGAGCGGATCATCCCGTTGGACGCGAAGCAGAGCGTACCGAAGCTCAACATCGTCGTCCCCGAGGTCAGGAGCATCGGGCGCAGGAGTTCGGAGGACGCCGCGTCGGGTCCGATTTCGCGGGAGCGTGCGACCAAATGGATCCCGTTGTCGATCCCGATGCCGGTGATGAGGAGGAATACGGTCGCGCTCAGGGGATTCAGGCGAATATCGAAGAGATTCATCACCCCGAGCGTCCAGAGGAGCCCCAGCGCGACCGGGACGAACGCCAAGAGCACGCGGACCGGATGGCGGAGATGGATGATGACGAGGAAGAGTACTCCGAGGGCGCCGAAGAGCGTCGACCGCTTGACGTCGGCACGGTACGCCTCCTCGAGCGCGTCGGTGAGCACGGCGCTTCCCGTGAATTCCATCCCCGAAGCCCGTACGGTCGCCAACACCTGGCGCCGTTTGTCGCGCTCCCAGAGGCGGTCCCGGAGCATCCCCACGGACACCAGGAGCGGCTTGCTTTCCCCCCGAAGGTGTTCCACGATCCAGTTCTCGTACTCCTCGAAGATCGCCTGGATCTTCTCCGGATTGTCCTTGTACTTCGGCCACTCCGATTCGACGGCCTTGCGGACGGCCTCGTGGAACTCTCGACGGAAGGTTTTCTCGTCGATCCGGAGGGGGCGTTCCGCCGGGATGAATCCGGAGAGGATTCCCTCGTCCACGAGCTTCTGCATGGCCTCCTCGTGCTTGCTCATTCGGTGCGGATCCCGAGTTACGAAGAAGAGCGCGTCGAGCGTTCCTCCGAATCGTTCGGCGATGCGTTCCTGGGTGCGGTAGAACTCCGCGGCTCCGGCCATGTTGAGATAGTTGTCCTCGTACACGAGCCCGCGTTTCGAGAAGAACCCGAGCCCGACGGTCGCGAGGGCGAGGAGGGGAAGCAGCTTGGCCCCGAGCGCTGCGATCGGAAAACTCGAGGGAACGACGATTCTCCGAGGCGGAATGAGAAGCGGGCAGAGGAAGATCGTCGCCGCCAGCGTCAGGAAAATCCCGGTGCCGGCGATGACCCCGAGCTCCCGATAGGCCGGGAGTCGCGAGGGCACCAGAGCCCACATCACCGCCGTCGTCGTGATCGCCGCGAAGAACATCGGCGGGCCGAGTCCCGGTAGGGTCTTCCCGACGTGGCCTTCCGACCGCCAACGGTTGTAGAACTGGAGGGGAAAATCGATGCCGATACCGACCACCATGGCCGAGAAGACCACGGATAACCCGGAGATGTGTCCGTACATGAGCTGGGTGAACCCGAGAGTGAGGATGAGCCCCACCATGATCGGCACCGTGGCGAAGAGGAGCGAGCGCCACTCGCGGAAACCGAGGAGGAAGAGGAGGAGCACTCCCACGATCGAGAACGCGCTCGTTCCGATGAGGTCCGCCTTCACTTGGCGCTCCGTCTCCACCCGAACGACGTAGCCGCCCGTCATCGACGCCTTCACGCCCGCGGGGACGGTGATCTTCTGCGCCGCCTCGTACGTGGCGCGCGCCGCGACGATGTCGTGGGGCTTCGCGTGGCCGTTCACGATCACCAGGAGGGCCTTGCGGTCCTGCGAATACAGCGCTCCGTCGGAGAGATCGAACTTGTACCCTTTGAAGCGATTCCGCGCGGAGACGCTCAGTTTCTCCTGGACCCCGAGCGGGTCCCCTCGAGCCTCTTCCGGAAGATTGCTCGTGCGCATCCGGTAGAGGATCCCGGTCATCCGGCGCGTCATCTCGTCCGGCTGGAGAAGCGGCGCGAAGTCTTCCGAGAGATTCTGCTTGGGAGGCCGAAACCACACGTCCTTGACGTTCGGATTCTTGGGGCTCTTGAGCGCCAGGAACCGTTCCGCGGCCTCCCGGAGCCGCAGCGGATCCTCCCCTTCGAGCAGGACGATGAGCTCGGCCACCCCTCCGCCGCCGTCGAGGATCTCGCGGTAGAGCGCCGTGTCTTCCGGAGGGAGGAGGGTGGTGACGTCCCCCTCGAATTGGAGTCTCGAGGCGAGGAAGAGGCCGATCGAGGTGAGCGCCGCGGCGGTGACCGCGACGAGTCGGGGGGCGAGCCGGGTCGTCCGATAGATCCAGAGGAAGATCGACGTCACGGGCGATACTCTTCGACGGTCGCTCCCTCGGGCGGCGCCATTTGGAACAGCTCCTCCCGGACCGGCGTGTTCACCTTGAGCTTGGACGGATCCATCGCGACGTGGAGCGAGCGTTCGCCCATTCGTGCCACGACTTGGACCGGGACCCCCTCATGGATTTCCTCATATTTCAAATGAGCCGCGCCGTGGCGGTCGATCGGAGTCGGCCCCCGAAAGCGCACCACGGAATCCTCGGCGATCCCGTAGAAATACCCTCCGTCCGACGCGAAGGCGAAGAACTCGGGCCGGCGCGGGAGAATGGCCTCGAAAAGCGTGATGAGGGTTCCGCGTTCCGACTTCCGGAAGTCCTCGACCGCGCCGCGGATGAACTTGTTCTCGTCCGGAATCCAGAGTTGAAAACGACCCTGTCCGCACGCGAACTCGAAGTGCGACGTTCGTACCCGGAGGTCCGACGGCGCGCGCCAGACGACTTGAGCGTCGAACGCCCCGGATTTCGCGAAGCCGTGGATGCTCGCATGCGCGAACGCCCGGAGGGTCTTGACTTCGGCGAAGGAGCCCGAGAGCCTCGCGGTGGGGATCTCCTCGGGTCGCTTCTCCGCGCACGCCAGAAGCACGACCCACGGAATCGCCCGCCTCATCGCGCCCTCCGCACCTCGTCGAGATCCGCGTTTCGTACCGCGTACGGAAACTCGCGCCCGCCGATCCGCGCCGCGCCGAACTCCCCCTTCTTGTCTACGGCGACGAGGCAGGCGGTCACTTGGTAGCCCTTGTCCAGGATGCGCTTCAGGCTCCGCGCGCACGCTTCCGCGGGAGATCGTCCCTCGCGCATCGCCTCGACGGCCGCGAAGCTCGGACAAAATCGCATCATGACGTCCCCGTTGCCGGTCGCCGCGGCGCCTCCGACGTCGTTGTCGCAATAGGCTCCCGATCCCACGATCGGCGAGTCGCCGACGCGTCCCTTGATCTTCCAGGCGAGTCCGCTCGTGGAGCATCCGGCGCAGAGGTCGCCGTTGCGATCGACGGCCACCATCCCGATCGTGTCGTGCGTCCAGAAGTCGTCCGGCCGTCCGGCCTTCTTCCACTCCTCCCACCGCTTTCGGGCCTTCTCGGTCAGGAGTTCCTTCTCCTCGGGAAAGCCCATCTTGACCGCGAAGCGCGTGGCGTCCTCTCCGACCAGGAACGTGTGCTTCGTGTTCTCGAGCACCTTTCGGGCCACGCTGATGGGGCGCTTGATGCGCTTGAGGCATCCGACCGCCCCGGCCGCGTGTTTCGGTCCCCACATGATCATGGCGTCGTTGGTGACTTCGCCGTCTTCGTCGGGCAAGCCCCCGAACCCGACGCTCAGATTGTCCGGATCCGACTCGGCCTGGTTGATTCCCTTCTCGACGGCATCGAGGGCGCTCCCTCCGGCCGCGAGAACGGTCCAGGCGTCGGCGTTCGCCTTGCGTCCGAACTCCCAGGTCGAGATCGCGCAGGGGAGGGCCCCCGACCGGCGCGGCGCGGTCGCCAGGACGCCGCTCCACACGATGAACTCCCGTCGAGAAAGCGGCGTCATCGGCTCGTCTCCTCCAGGAAGGCTCGAGGGAGGGCGTCGACGAGGTCGGTCGCGATGAGGGAAACCTCCCCTCTCTCGGCCGCGGCGAGGTCGCCCGCGCGTCCGTGTACCCGAACGCCGACCCGGGCCGCGTCCCACGGCGTCAAGCCCTGTCCTACGAGCGCGGCGATCACGCCCGCCAGCACGTCGCCGGTGCCGCCGGTCGCCATTCCCGGATTGCCCGTCTCGTTGATCCAAGTCAGGGTCCCGTCGCTCACGACCGTTCGATAGCCTTTGAGCACGACGATGGCCTGGAATCGCTTGGCCGCCTCGAGGGCCGTCGCCTCTCTCGTCCGCTGGATCTCCGCCGTCGGCCGTCCGAGGAGTCGGGACATCTCGCCCGGATGGGGCGTGAGGATCTTCGGCGCCTTCGATGCCGCCAGAAGGGCCGGCTCCGTCGCGAAGGCGTTCAATCCGTCCGCGTCCAGGACGTACGGGATGGCAAGCCCCTGCGCGAGTTCGCGCATGGCCGATACTGTGGAGGGAGCGGTCCCGACGCCCGGACCTACTACGGCGACGTTTCCTTCGAGCCCCAGGATCTCGCTTGCGACTCCGGCGGAGAAGGACCCCGAGCCGGTATCGCCCACCCCTCGGACGGTGGCACATACCTGAAGGGACATCGCGACCGGAACGAGCGTCTCGGGGACGACGAGGACCGCGAGTCCGGTTCCGCTCCGGAGCGCCGCCGTCGCGGAGAGCACGGCCGCTCCCATCATGCCGCGCGAGCCCGCGACGACCAGGACCTTTCCGTAGTCGCCTTTGTGGGAGTCCGGGGTACGCCGGGGCAGCTTGGGGAGAGTCATCGAACCGAATTGTAAGCGAGGAAGGGCCGAATCGGTGTCGGGAATTACGCGTACCGGAAGGACACGAGCGCCGCGCGCTCGGAATCGTAGAGGCGGAGCATCGACTGGAGCCCGACGAGATTGATGATCCTCTGAACCTTGTCTTGGACGGAGTAGAGACAGAGATCTCCCTGCCCCTCGCGACACCGCTTGACGGCGTTCGCGAGCACTCCGATCCCCGCGCTCGAAAGGTATTCGAGCTTCTCGCAATTCAGGGCCAGATTGAATCGACCGTCGTCGATGAGGGCGTGGACGAAGTCGTCGAACGGCTTGAAGGTGTGAGCGTCCAGGGCTCCTTCGATGTCCAATAAACAAACCGTCCGGGTCGTCCCGGCCCCATCCTTGAACGCGGTCTTCCTCACCGCGATTCGGCATCCCTCCACGGTCAGGCCGGCCGGGAGCTTCTTGGACGACTCGGACGGCGCGGGTCTCGCGTTTTCGATTTGCTGCCGGGCTCGTTGAAGTTGCTCCGGGAGAAGGGCTCCCTTCTGCAGCAGAATCTCCGTGAGAGGGAGGGGAGGCCTTCCCTCCTGGAAGAGGAAGTCCTGCGTCGACCGCGCCTCGCGGACGATCTCCTCCGTCAGGATTCCATTCTTGATCAGGGACTGCACGAGGGATTGGTCTTCGGCCCGGTTCTCCTCCTGTACCACGCCGGCTTGCAGCAGTCGCACCTGTTCGGGGGTGAGGAACTCCTTCTTCTCGAGGATGTCCGTCATCGCGAGGGTCAGACCGTTTTGCGCCAACAGAGCTTGGAGCTTCTTGGCCTCTTCGATTTGGGCCGGGGAGAGGAGCTTAACTCGGATCGCAAGTTCGATGATGGCTTCGTCCCGGGTCATCGCGGGGGAAAATAGCACCGGCCTCCGGGCGTGACAAGCGAAACCTCGGCGACTATGATGGACAGGTGCTTGCTTGGATCCTCGTCCTACTCCTCCAGGATGCCGACGCCTGGCTTCGGAGCGGGGACGCGAAGCTGGCCAAGAAAGACATCGTCGGCGCGATCGCGGACTACACGAAGGCGATCGAGACGTCGCCGGAGCACGCAGGGGCCTGGGCCCGTCGGGCTCGGGCTCGCCGAATGAACCGAGATTTCGACGGGGCGATCGCC
Organism: uncultured Planctomycetales bacterium; assembly: GCA_964526305.1. Classification (GTDB taxonomy): domain Bacteria; phylum Planctomycetota; class MHYJ01; order MHYJ01; family JACPRB01; genus JACPRC01. The sequence continues at coordinate 10,051 of CAZGKV010000038.1, forward strand.
GACTACACGCGAACCCTGGAGCTTCGATCGCAGGACAAGGGTTCGTGGCTCGGCCGAGGTCTCGCTCGCCATGGGAAAAAGGACTATGAGGGCGCCTTGGCCGATTATTCCAAGGCGCTCGAGATCGATCCGAAGTACGCTCTCGCCTATTACAACCGCGGGTTGACGCACGAGGCTCGGGGCAAGCCGGAGTCCGCCCTGGAAGACTATTCCAAAGCGGTGGAGTGCGACCCGAAGTTCCCCAGCGCGTGGTTCAATCGAGGACGTCTGCGAGGCGTACGCAAGGAGTACGAGGCCGCACGATCCGACTACACGCGATTCCTCGAACTCTCCCCTGGAGACGCCGAAGGGTGGTTCGAGCGGGGGTGTTGTCGCCGCGCGCTTGAAGACTGGGAGGGGGCGCTCGCGGATTTCTCGGAGGCCGTCCGACTCGATCCCAAGTACGCTTCGGCCTTCTTCGAACGCGGGAGGGTGCGGTATCACCGGAAGGAGTTCGATAGCGCCGTGGAGGACTACAGCCGGGCGATCGAACTCGATCCGCAGGATCCGGCGCGCTGGTACAACCGGGCCTTGGCGCAGGAGGCTCGGGGCCGTACCGAGGCCGCGCTTGCCGACTATGACCGTGCCCTGGAACTCGATTCCAAGTTCGCGAGCGCGTGGCTCGGCCGCGGGCTCCTTCGACACGGGAGCGGCGATCTGGCCGGGGCCGAAGCGGATCTCGCGCGATACCTCGACCTGGCTCCGAAGGATCCACAGGGTTGGTACTATCGGGCTCGGACGAGACGGGACCGGAAGGAGTGGCAGGGCGCTCTCCAGGACTATCACCGCGCTCTGGAACTTCGTCCGGATTGGGCGGAGGCCCTCCTCGCGCGGGGGTGGGTTTTCTACGAAAAGAAGGATCCAGACTCCGCGATCCGAGACTTCACGCGCGTGATCGAGCTGGAGCCCAAGAACGCGTCCGCCTATTACAACCGTGCCCTGGCCCGGCACGACAAGGGGGATGTGGACGGCGCGCTCGAGGACTATACGCGAGCCATCGACGCGGACTCGAAGTATTGGCGCGCGTACTTCAATCGGGGGCTCCTCCGGCACGGGCGCCGGGATCACCGGGGCGCTATCGCCGACTTCACGTCCGCGATCCAGATCGCGCCCGACTCGTGCGATGCGTGGTACAGCCGCGCCCGCGCCCACCGCGCGCTGGGGGAGATCGAGAAGGCGATCGAGAACTTCCGCCGCGCCTTGGAACTGGCGCCTCGGGGTTGGGAGCTGCGGCCCCAGGTCGAGGACGAACTCCGAAAGCTCCAGGGGAAGTAAAGCCGCTCGCGTTCCCGTGCCGAAATACTTATGCCCCCAGCCCTGGAGAGAGAGCGGTGTCGCGTCGCGCGTGGTTCCTCGTGTCGGTCGTAGCGGCCCTGATCGGACTCGGCCTCGTCTTCCTCTATTCCGCCACCGCGGCGCGCTGCGAGAACGCCCGACTCGCCGACCCTCTGTTTTTTCTGCGGAGGCAGTTGATCTCGGTGCTCGTGGCCGTCGGGGCCATGATCGTGGCGTCTCGGATTCCGACCGCCGCGTGGGGCCGCCTCCGCTGGCCGCTCCTCCTGTTCACCTTTCTTCTGCTCGGACTGGTCCTCGTTCCCGGGATTGGGCGCGGAAAGAGCGGACACGGAGCGCAGCGTTGGCTCGACATCGCCGGTTTCTCCCTGCAACCCTCCGAGATGGCCAAGCTCACTCTGGCCCTGTTTCTCTGCGGAACTGCGGCCGACGCGGAGCGGCTGCGGAGCTTTTTCCGCGGCTTCCTTCCGACGTTCGGGATTCTGCTGCTCGCCTGCGCGTTGATCGCCCGCCAGCCGGACGTAGGGACCGCGATCTTCCTCGCGCTCGTGATGGGGCTGACCCTCTTTGCCGCCGGCCTCCGATTCGTCCACCTCGCTCCGTGCGCTCTCTTGGCTGCGGTGGGCGGATGGCTGGTCGTCGGACGGATGGGCCACGTCCGGGCGCGGATCGATACCTGGCTCAATCCCGACGCCCAGCCGCTGACGAGCGGCCTCCAGGTCAAGCAGTCGCTCATCGCCTTGGGTTCGGGCGGACTATGGGGGGAGGGACTGGGTCGCGGGATCCAGAAACTCTACTATCTCCCCGAAGTCCACGCGGATTTCATCTTCCCCGTCATCGGCGAGGAGCTTGGATTCTCCGGGACGATGGGAATTCTCGCCCTCTACCTCCTGCTCGGAGCGTCGGGATGGTCCATCGCCCGACGCGCGGGAACGCGCTTCGGCTTTCTCTTCTCGTGCGCGATGACGTGGCTTATATTGATCCAGGCGGCCTTCAACGTCGCGGTGGTGACGGCCAGCGTGCCGGCCAAGGGAATTCCGCTGCCGTTCGTGAGCCACGGCGGGAGCGCGCTGATCTTCACCATGATCGGGATCGGGATCCTGATCCGCGTCGCCAACGAGGGAGAGGGGGAGAAGTGCGCCGTGTCGTCTTCGCCGGGGGGGGAACCGGCGGTCACCTGTATCCCGGCATCGCGCTAGCCCAGAGCCTCCCCGCGCGATCGATGTTCCTCTGCACGGAGCGCCCGTTCGATCGGGCGGTCCTCGAAACGGCGCGGCTTCCGCATCGTCCCGTGCCGTCGCCCCGGCTTTCCGCATCGTTTCCGATCCGATTCGGCCGGGCGCTGGCGAAATCGGCGCGCGTGCTTCTCGACTTCCGCCCGGACGTGCTCGTGGGGTTGGGCGGCTACGGCTGCGTTCCGCCCGTGACCGCGGCCGCTCTGATGGGCATCCCGTATGTCCTCCTCGAGCAGAACATCCTCCCCGGACGCGCCAACCGGACCCTCGCACCGATGGCCGCGCGCGTCTACGCGCAGTGGGAGGGGACGCGACTTCGCGGACGGATTCTGGCGGCGGGAAGTCCTCTTCGTCCGGGACTCCGCAGGGTGTCTCGCGAGGAAGCCTGTCTCCGGCTGGGCCTCGACCCCCGGAGGCCGACGGTTCTCGTGCTCGGCGGAAGCCAAGGAGCGGAGGCGCTCAATGCGATCGAGATCCGCGCTCAATCGGTACGGATCACCGGGCGCGGCCGGTCGGCGCAGGGAACGGTCGTGCGGGAGTACGTGAACGAGATGGAGGTCGCCTACTCGGCGGCGGATCTGGCCGTGTCGCGCGCCGGCGCGCTGGCGATCGCCGAACTGGCCTACTTCGGCGTCCCTACGGTCCTGGTGCCCTATCCCCGTGCCGCGGAGAATCACCAGCGGGCGAACGCCCGCGCGCTGGGGAACGCGGTGTGGGTGATCGAGGAGGCTCGGATCGACCGGGTAGGCGAGATCGTCGCAAAGCTTGTCTCCGGGGACCCCGAGATCCATAATAGGGGTCGAGCTTTCCACCGGTATGCCCGCCCGGATGCGGCCCGGGTCATCGCGGAAGACTTGGGCCGAATTTGACACGGTGACGATGAACATCCACATGGTCGGCGTCGGCGGCATCGGCATGAGCGGTCTCGCCCGGTGCTTGGTCGCGCAAGGGCACTTCGTCACCGGGTCCGACCTGAAGCCCTCGACGTTGGCCCGATCTCTCGGCATTCCGATTTCCGCGGGGCACGATCCGGACAACCTCGGCCCCGCCCAGCTCGTCGTCCGCTCCGCCGCGGTGCGGGACGACAATCCCGAAATCGTCGAGGCGCGCGATCGGAAGATCGAGGTGCTCAAGTACGCGCAGATGCTGGGCCGTCTCACGCAGGATCGGCTCACGATCTCGGTCGCGGGATGTCACGGGAAGACGACGACGGCGGCGATGATCGCCTATGTGCTGACGCGGGCGGGTCTCGAGCCCGGATTCGTCATCGGAGGATTGATCCCTCAGCTCGGCTCGAACGGGGCCCTCGGACGCGGCCGGCACTTCGTGACGGAGGCGTGCGAATACGACCGGTCGTTCCACCAAGTCCTTCCGCGCTGCGCCGTCGTCACGAACATCGAGGAAGATCACCTCGACTACTATCGGGACCTCGCCGAGATCGTCCAGGCGTATCGGGAGTTCGCGTCCCGAGCGACCGAAATCGTCGTAGGTTCGGTGGACAATCCGGGCGCCGCGTCGATCATCGCGGAGCGCAAGGGACGCGACGAGGGGTACTCGATCGAGCGGGACGCCGATTGGCGCGCGCGGAACATCGAGGTCCGAGACGGACGGTGGACCTTCGAGGTGCTCAAGTACGGAAAGTCGTTCGGGGAATTTCAGCTCGCGGTGCCCGGGGTGCACAACGTCTCCAACGCCCTCGCCGCGATCGCCGCGGGGACGTGGGCCGGAGTGGGCCGGGAAATCGTCCAGGTCGCGCTCTCGGAATTCTCGGGCGCGGCCCGGCGGTTCCAGCTCCTGGGTCGGCGGAACGGGGTCGCGGTCATCGACGACTACGGCCATCATCCGACGGAGATCCAGGCGACGCTTCGCGCGGCGCGGCTCCGCTATCCGGAGAAGAAGATCTGGTGCGTCTTCCAGCCGCACCAGCGTTCGCGGACTCGGATCTTCCTCAAGGAATTCGCCAAGGCCTTCGGCGACGCCAATCTCGTCCTCCTGCCGGAGATCTACGACTCCCGCGATCAGGAATCGAAGCCGATCTCGAGCGCCGATCTCGCGAAGCTCCTGGACCAGAGCGGAAAGGCGGCGCTGTTTCTCCCCACCTTCGACGCGGTCGTAGAGTTCTTGCGGGAGAAGGCGACACCCGACTGCGTCGTCCTCACGATGGGCGCCGGCGACGTGGACGAGATCGCGCGGAAACTCCTCGCCGAGTGATCATGCTTTGGCCCGCGGGATTCGTGCGCATCCCCGAGGAGGACTGGACCGTCCAGCCGGTCGAGAGCCTCGCCCTGAAATACGACAAGGTGGAGCGCCACGGCTGGTATGCCAACTTGGATCCGACCGTACGCGACCTCGAGACCTTTCTGCGCGACGGCCACGTCCTGGTGGACTACTCGGGGGGGACGGGAATCCTGGAGGATCGACTTCTCCGGTGTTTGGGCGGCCGGGATGTCGGAGTCGTGATCGCGGACTCTTCTCCGAAGTTCCTGCGATTGGCCCTCGAGAAGTTCCGAACCGAGCCTCGAGTCGCGTTCCGGTGGATTCGCTATCGAAAGGAGGCCCGCCGGCTGGAGTATCTGGACGAAGCGCTCGGGCCTTCGATGGTCCGTCGCGGCGCGGACGCGCTGGTCTCGACGAATGCCGTCCACCTTTATACCGATCTCGTGGAGACGCTGCGGTCGTGGCGGCGGTCGATGAAACCGGGCGCTCCCGCGTTCGTGCAGTCGGGGAACATCCGCGCGTCCGCCGTGAGGCATCGCGAGTGGATCATCGACGATACGGTGGAGGCGATCCACCGGATCGCCGCGCACCTGGTGGAAACGGAGGATCGATTCGCCCGGTTTCGCGCGGCGATGGGAGACTCGGAACGAATGGCGGCCGCGGAGACTCTGCGGCGGAAGATCTTCCTTCCCGCCCGTCCGCTCGAGCTGTATCTCTCGGCCCTCCGCGAGGCGGGCTTCGGTTCCATCGAGGTCGTCCATCGAGGGATCGAGGCGCGCGTCGCCGAGTGGACGGATTTCCTTTCGGTCTATCATGAGGGCGTCCTGGGCTGGGCGGGGCCCTCGGAGAAGATCGACGGCCGGGCTCCATCGGCGGAGGAGCTGACGGATCGCCTGGCCCTACTGCGCCACGCGACCGCGGAACTCTTCGGCGGGGAAGAGGAATTCCGTACGGTCTGGACCTACATCACCTCCCGCGCCTGAGAGCCTCGGACTCTTCCACAATCCCTCTTGCAATTTGTAATTTACACTTTACAATTTATCTCGGAGAGGGACGAGGGGACCATGGCGATCGCGTGTCCGGACGTGCTCCTGCGACGAGACGTGCCGCTGGCGCCTCTGACCACGATGAAAGTGGGAGGGACGGCCGATCTTTTCGCCGAGCCCGCCTCCCTCGAGGAACTCTCCGCGCTCCTCTCTCGGGGTGGACCCATCCGCATTCTCGGCAGCGGGGCCAATCTCTTGGTTCGGGACTCCGGCGTCCGCGGCCTGGTGATCCGGCTCCATCGGCTCCAGCGACGGCGCGGTCTCTACGTCGAAGCGGGACGAAACCTCGCCACGCTCGTCAAGGAGACCGTGGCCGAAGGACGGGCGGGGCTCGAATGTCTCGCCGGGGTCCCCGCCACCGTCGGAGGCGCCGTCGCCATGAATGCGGGCGGTCGGCACGGCGAGATCGGATCCGCGGTGAAATCGGTCGACGTCATCGAGGAGGGGCGCCTCGTCCGGCGTTCGCGCGCGGAGGTCGGCTTTCGCTATCGCGGAACCGCGCTCGGCTCGGCGGTCGTCGTGGGAGCGGAACTGGATCTAGGCTTCGACCCTGGCGTTCGCGCGCGGTACGAAGAAATCCTCGCGGCCAAGAAGGCCACGCAACCGCTGGGATGCAGGAACGCAGGTTGCATGTTCCGCAATCCGACCGTCCTTTCCGCCGGTCGGGTGATCGACGAGGCCGGGCTCAAGGGCCGGTCGGTCGGAGGCATCCATGTTTCCCGGAAGCACGCCAATTTCTTCATCAACGACGGATCCGGAACGGCCGACGACGCCTTCCGGCTCGTGGATCTCGTGCGCGAGGAAGTGCGGCGGCGCACCGGGATCGAGCTGGAACTGGAGATCGTAGTTTGGGGGGAAGCATGAAGACGCTCGACGTGGCGGTTCTCATGGGCGGATTCTCTTCGGAGCGCGAAGTATCCCTTCGAACAGGGGAAGCCGTACGGCAAGCCCTGGCTTCGCGCGGTCATCGGGTCACGGCGGTGGACGTGCGGACGGACTACGGGGTCGAACTCCGGTCGCTCCAGTGCGAGGTCGCCTTCATCGCCCTGCACGGCCGCTTCGGGGAGGACGGCGGAATGCAGAGCCTCCTCGAGTCGCGCGGGACGCCCTTCACGGGATCGGGCGCGGCCGCTTCGCGCTTGGCCATGGACAAGATCGAATCCAAACGGATGTTCCGCCGGCAGGGACTCGACACCCCGGCCCATCGCGTGATCGGGTGCGGAGATTCGACCGACCTGCTCGAACAGGCCGCCCGCTCGCTCGGCCTCCCGGTGGTCATCAAGCCTCGAAGCGAGGGGTCGAGCATCGGAGTCAGCATCCACCGGGATCGCACGACTCTCCTCGAGGGCGCGATCGGCGCCTTTCAGTACGGGTCCATCGCCCTGATGGAAAAATTCATCGCGGGTCGCGAGATGACGGTAGGGATTCTCGAACGTCAGGCCCTGCCCGTCATCGAGCTCAAGCCGCGGCGAAAGTTTTTCGACTACGCCGCGAAATATCAGGACCCCGATACGCTCTACCTCGTCGACCCTCCCGCCAGTGAATTGGACAAGCGGCGCATCCAGAAGGCGGCGATGGAGGCATACGATTCCCTCGGCTGCGAGGGATTCGGTCGAGTCGATATGATCTTCACGCCTCTTCACGAGATCCAGATTCTCGAGGTGAATACCATTCCGGGGATGACCGAACGGAGTCTCCTCCCGAAAGCCGCGCGCGCGGCGGGAATCGACTTCCCCACGCTGTGCGACCGGATCCTTCAGCTTGCGTTCAAGAAGCGGCGGAGCCTCGGGGATTGGGCCGCAGCGGCGATGTTGTAATCAACTCGGCGACGTGATCGTGATCGCTCCCCCCCAGGTGCACTGGCACTGGCAGCTGGGGGTGAGGGCCGGGTTGTTGTAGACGAGGACGGTCGGATCGCCCGGGGTCCAGGGCGCGGGAATGACGGGCACGCACGCCTGCGGAGTGAGAACGCCGCCGGCCGCGGCCGTGGCCGCGGCCACGGTGGGATTCGAGGGCGAAGAACACATTCCGAACGAGGGGACGTTGGTGTTCGGAGCATAGTCCATGATGTTCGCCGCCTGGACGTTTTCAACCTGCGCCGGAGCGGACTGGGGAGTCGGGGTCAGGGTGCTCGGAGCGCTTCCGAAACTGCACGCCAACTTCGCGCCGGAACAGACGAACGAATCCATCGCGTGATTCCCTCCTTGATTCTCGTCAATCGCACTTCAGGGTCCCCGCTCCGAACGCCAGTCCTTCCTCGCCGAGCACGGAGACCTTGAGGACATACTCGCCTTTGGCCAAATCGTGGGGAAGCGGGAGCCTCGCCTCGAACATTCCGTCCTTGACCTCGGTTTCCAGGAAGACGATCCCCTTGTCGTTGGCGGCTCGATACCGTTCCGCGATCTTCTGCTCGAAATCTTCCGCCCCGAGGATCACCTTGGGAAGAGGCCGGGCGAACTTCGTTCGAAGACACTCGAGCGCGATCCGCGCCGTACCCGTCCGGATGGGCGAGCGCCCCCGAACCGTCACCGCCTCTTTCGGCGCCGCCGTCTTCGGATGTTCGAGGACGAGCCCCTCCTGGGGCCGACGCAGCCGAAGCGCGGGATCCCCCAGCAGGTTGTAGTGCAGGAGACAGTCCTTTCGCATGGGTTCGAGATTCTCCCGCCCCTGGACCGCCCCGGCCATCATGTCGGCCGTCCTTCGGAATTTCGAATCGTCCCCGGCCAGCATCCGCTTCTTCGCCTCGACCAGCGCCCAACCGAGCGTGTCCCGTCGCTCCTGAAACACCTGAGCGATGATCTCCTTCCCCAGGATCGCGTTCGGGTAGGGCTGCGTGATCCGCGATCCCCCGACGAAGGCGACCGGCCCTCTCGCACGCTTGAAGAGATCCTCCCCCACGCAGTCCTTGCCGGGGAAATCGTAACACCCCGTCGTGCAGGCGAGGACAAACATGATCGGCATTCCGCTCTTGACGTCGACGTCCTTGACGTGACTCTGATTGAAGATCGGGTACTTCCCCTTCTTCCACTTCAAGGAGTCGAAGCCGTCCCGATAGCCGTGCCCCACATACACGTAGAAGAGCGATCCCTCGTTGAGAAGCCGGAGGGCGTTGTCGTGGAACTTCGGCGGATAGGGACAATAGTTGGAGCCCGTCTTCGAGTAGGCCACCTCGATGTCGTAGGCGGACGGAATATTCTCGGAGACGAGTTGGGTGAACTGGGCTTCGAGGAGCGGGTCGATCATCGGGGAGAAGCCCCCCTCGCCGGTGACGAAGCTGATCTTCTTCTGCCACGCTCCCGGCTTGAGGTCCCGCTCGTAGGCGATCGTCTTCTCCACCATCGTGCGAACTTCCTCTTTGGAATCCGCGGGGAACCGTCCGACGGCGATCGCGGCGTCGAATCCGTCGTCGAGCACGCCGTACAGATGATCGGTCCCCAGTTCCTCGTCGTTCTTGAAGCGGGTCGTCTGGTAGGCCGAGGAGCGTTGGATCGAGGGGATCCGGTCCGCGTCGCCGACAAGGAGCAGGAACTTCGGGGCGGGCGCCTTCCAACTCTTGGCTGCATACAGCACGAACTCCCGGGGATCCTTCCACGTCTTGGCGCAATTCTCGATCGTCACGATCGCGACGCGGTGGCCGAGTTTGGCGCGATGTGCGGCGAGCGGGTCGATCTCCTTCACGAAGTCCGCCGGCGCCAGAATCAGGTAGTCGGCGCGGTTTTCCTTGGACGTCGGATCGGCGACCTCGTACTCGGAGTCGCCGAGGAAGGGGAGCAGGGCGAGTAGAAGTTCCATGCGAAGATTATACGTTTCCAGGCAACAACCGATCAACGCGCCCGGCGCATGAATATTTTGGCATGGTTCTCTCTGGGTAACACCGCGAAGTCTCCCTGCACTTTCGCGGAGGGAATCGATAAGGAAGCCAGGTAGCCAAGAAATGGACCGCCAACATGTTACCGGGCAATCGATTATACCGTGAGAGCCATTCCTGCATTCATGGTTTCCTCAGCGTCTCTTTTCCCAAACGGAGGGCTCAGACTGTTACCCAGAGGAGACGCAATTGCGTCAGGTCAATATTTTGCCTCCGGCGAGCCGATAGAGATTATGGACCATGACCCTCCTCAAGAGGCTGCGGCGAATTCGACTTCCCTCGATCCCCATCCGCTCCTGGATTCGCGATCATCGGGTCGGGCTCGCCCGGGCGGGCCGGGTCGGTTTGGCCGTGGGAGGGCTCGCGCTCGTGGTCCTCCTCGTGCACCGCGAGGTGTACAGTCTCGTGGTCACTCGGCCCGAGCACGTCGTCACCCCGGATTCTCTCCGCGTCGCCCTGGCGCCGAAGTGGGCCCGCGGACAGCATGCCGTCGAGGTCGACGTCGGAAAGGAGAGCTGGAGCATCTACGACGACGAGGCCGTGGCGCGCGTGGGTCGCGCCTTCGAGCGCAACCCGTGGGTACGGCGCGTCACTGCGGTCGAACGGGTCTTCCCGAATCGCCTGCGCGTCCGATACGAGTATCGCACCCCCTATGCCACGGTCCGAAACAGCGAGGGATGGATCCTCGTCGATCGCGAGCGCGTCCGGCTTCCGGGAGTGTGGAAAGAGCGCCCGCCGTGCGTCCTGGACGTGGACTTGACCGGAGTCGGCTCGGCTCCCCTGGCGGGGCAGGCGTGGGATCATCCGGCACTCGCGGCCGCGATCGAGCTGGCGGAATTGGTCGAGCGCGAGCCCCTCCTGGTCAAGGCGGGCGTCCGGGTGGTCGACGTGTCCAACCTGGGCGGGAAGCTGAATCCGAAGAAGAGCGAACTCGCCCTGCTCACCGAATGCGGATGCGTCATCTACTGGGGACGCCGGGACTCGGCGCGCTCCTTCGGCGAGCTCACGGTCGCTCAGAAGGTGGAAAACCTCAAGCGGGTCCTCGACCTCTATCGAAAGCTTGACGGCCTGCAGTACGTGAAGGTGTACTTCGAGAAGCCCTACTGGATTGAAAAGGACGATCGGACGACCGACCGTAGGCGGTAGGAGGGGGGAGGATGGTCCGCGTCAATCTGCAACGAGCGATCGTCGTCTACCTCACGTGGCTCGGGTTCATCGGAGGAGCGTTGGCGCTGATCCTCTCCGATTTCGCGCCGATCATCTCCTCCTACGTGCGACCGGAAAACCTCTTCCACTTCCTTCTGTATTCCGAGCTGTTCTTCATCCTGGTCCTTTGGCCGCTCTTCATCCCGAAGGTCCTTCAGGAGGAGCGGGAGAATCCGCCCGCCTCGGCTCGATCGGGAGAGGTCCACATCCTTCTTCTCCAGGTCGTGTTCCTCTTCGTCCTGGTGCTTCCGCTCGCGTTTCTCTGCCAGAACATCTCGAATCTGGGACTGTGGACGTTCTTCAAGGGCCAGCTCCAGGCGGCGGTGCTCGCCAGTTTCGTCGCGGCGCTCTTCGCGCTCGCGACCGACCGGAAGTGGCGCGTGACGCCCGCCTACTATCTGGGGTTGTTCGTCTCGGCGGCCGGACTCCCGTTCCTCTACTATCTCGTGTTGGAATTTGCGGGCGCGTCGCTGGGATTCCTTGCCGTCCTCTCGCCGTTCTGGGCCGCCTCCCGCGTCGAAGCGGGGTCGAGCGCCCTCGTCCAAAGCCTCATCTTCGGAGCCGCGGCGACGGGACTGCTCCTCGTGCCCGCGTTCGTGCGGGGTCCCCGAAAGGCCGTTTGATCCCTCACTTCGGGGTCCATCCGAGTTCCTCCAGTCGCTTCCGAATTGCTGCGGAACTCATGCCCGCATGCTCCAGCGCCGTGCGGAGGGAGGCGCGCGCCGCTTCCGCGCTTCCCATCCGAAGCAGGACTTCGGCGCGCCACCACCACGCCAGGGAACACCGGGGATGAGCCTCAAGCGCATCGTCGAGGGCCGCGACGGCCTCCCTCCCGCCGACCGTGAGAGCCCGGGTCAGGCCGCGAAAGAGCAACGCTTCCGCACGCAACCTCGTGGCCGAGCGGAAGGAATCGATCAGTCGTACCGCCTCGCTGTCCCTCCCCGAGGCGACGGCGGATAGCGCGTGGATGAAGTCGCGATGATTGGCTCCGCCGATCGGAGGGCGGTTCAGGGCCGCGGAAGGATGGGGGAGCATGCTTTGCGACAGGCGGTTCAGCTCATCGACGAGACCTTCAGGCAACCCCGGCGGGCGGGACAGCGTCCGGGGGTCGAGACGCAGATACTGCTTTCGAATCTTCCATCGAACCCAGACGATTCTCCCATAGGGATCGCCGGCCACGAAGGTCATCGCCCGTTCCAATTCCGACTCGCCCCGCGCCACCTCGCCGAGATTGCACAGCACCCAGCCCCGCATGGCATAGGGCAAGCTGGAATCCCGCCACGAGGCTGGGATCCTGTCGATTTCCGCCTCGACTCGGTGGAGGATCCGACCCCGTTCCTCGGCGTCGGCCGGGGGCCCTCCATGCGCCAGGTCCTCGATTCTCTGAAGCTCCTTGTCGAGAATTCCTCCCAGCTCATCGTACAGGAGACCGAGACGTTCCGATCTCGTGCGACGGGCGAGTTCGCCGACGACGCGTTCGAGTTCCATCGCGTAGCGCTCGATCTTCCAGGTCGCGATGGAACGATCCAGGCGGCCCCGCGCCTCGTTCAGACGACCCTGCCTCGCAAACTCGATTCCCTCCTCCCCCAAACCGCGTGCCGTCGCATATCGAAAACCCGCGTAGGCTCCACCTGCGAGAAGAGTCAGGCCTGCAACGAGCACCGCCGAGGTCAGGGCGGGATGCCGCTTGAGACTCCGGAGAAACCGCCTCAGTCTGGAGGGGGGATTCGCCAGTACGGCTTCCCCGCGAAGCCAACGATCCAAGTCGGCGGCCAGTTCCTCGGCCGAGGGATAGCGACGGGGAGCGTCCCGTTCCATCGCTTTGAGCACGACCCGCTCCAGATCCATGGGCAGCGCCGGCGCAAGACTCCTCGGGAGGGGCGGGTCCTCTTCCTGAACCCGCTTCAGTGTCTCGAATACGGTTTTCGATTCGAAAGGTGGCCGCCCGGTCAGTAGATGGTAGAGAGTGGCTCCGAGGGAATAGATGTCGCTTCGCTCGGAGCACTCTGCGGCAGACGCCTGTTCCGGCGACATGTACGCAGGCGTCCCCAGGGGAGTCCCCGGCAACGTAATGCTCTCTCCGCTTTCCACCGGACGAGCCAGGCCGAAGTCGGTGACGCGGAGGCGGCCTGTGGAGTCTACCATCAGGTTTTGCGGCTTGATGTCCCGATGGATGATTCCTTCGCGGTGGGAGTACGCCACGGCGCGCGCGGCATCTCGGATGAATTCCGCGGACTCTCGCGGGGGAAATGGAGCGCCGACTCCCAGCGTCTTTCCGTCGATGAACTCCATCGCGATGAAGGGAAGGCCCTCGTGTAGCCCGACGTCGAACACGGTGACGATATTGGGATGCGACAGCCGTGCCACCGTCAGCGCCTCCCGCTGCAGCCGGGTGCGGGCCGCCTCGCTCGGCGCATGAAGTTCTTTGATGGCCACCCAGCGATGGAGCTGAAGGTCCCACGCCTTCCAAACCTCTCCCATCCCTCCCTCGCCCACCTTGGCTTCCTTGCGATAGCGTCCGGGTCCTCCGCTTGTCGCGGGGGGGATCCCGAGAATATCGCGCAATCGGCCCAGAATAATAGGCGGAAAGTCCGTGGGTGGATCCGGGGTCATCGTCCACCCCCGAACAGCCGTCTCAACTCCTCCGTCAACTCGGCGGGATCGGAAACCGAGTCGCGGACGATCTCCTCGACCAGGGAACGGAATCGGCGGCGCGCGTGCGCGATGTAGTTGGTCACGTCGGTAACGCCGATCCCGAACTTTTCGGCGAGTCCCGAGTACGAGGTTTCGCGATCCTCGGTCAAGTCATAGGCCTCGAACACGTTGAAGTATTCGGGCCTTCGCTCGCTCTCATAGGTCGCTTTCATTCGTCCGATCGCCTCGCGGACGACCGTCTGCTCCCAGCAGCGGTCGAATCCCTCCTCCGGTGTCCGCGCGGTCGGGGACTCCACGTCTCCACCCTCGGCCCGAATGAACTCGAGGGAAAGCATCGGCCGGCCTCCGCCCCGCTTCTGAGCGGCGTCCGCGTCGTGCTGGTTGTGCTGGAAATTCCGAAGACAGGCCAGAAGGTAGGCGCGGAACGATCCCTTTTCGGGATCGACGGCGGAGATGGTGGAGAACTGAACCACGTGCGCGAAGAACCCCTGTGTCGCGTCCTTCGCGTTTTCGTTGGACAGTCCCCACCGGCGCCGGAGGAAGGAATAGACGGGACGCCAATACGTCCGAATCAGGGTCCCGAGGTTTTCCCGATATCCGACGGCTTCGCCGTCTCTGGCTCCCAGCACCATCGACCAGCGGGTGGTGAGGAAATCGTCCCGGGAGCCCCCGACCTCGGTTCGGTTGTCTTTCATCGCAGGGTCCTAGCCTGCCTTATTCATCCGGGCTACGCCGCCCGGAGGAATAAGGCACCCTCCGGGCCTTCGCCCCGCCGAAGCGGCGGGCTTCGGCCGCGCAGGCGGGCAGCTTCATCGGCCTTCCTGGCCGATCCCGCTGGACAGCCCCGGCGGCATGAACGGCAACATCCTGTTGCCCATCGCCGCCGGTGACCTATTCGTGGGTTTTCGGCCGGAAGCCGAAAACGCTCATGAATAGGTCAAGCTACTCAATTCTACTTTCAACTAAAGAGAACTGGAGGGCTCCTTTACTCCGTTGTAGACGAAAGAGGAGTCGGAACATGATCCAAAGACTGATGCTGCTGGCGACGATCGAACTGGTGACCGGTTGCGGCGGAGCCGGGGGCGGGAAACCGGCGCCCCTACCCGGTCCGACGGCGGGGCCATATGTGGTGGACATCTATGACTCCGCCAAGGCCTCGAACGGTACGACCTTCTTCATGGATACGAGCGACGAATCCAAGCCCAAGATCGTCGAAGTCGACATGACGGGGATGGTGCTCTGGGAGTACGTACTCCCCCCCGATCAGGTGACGAACGGCCCGGGACCCGACGTGGAATACCTGCCGGATCAGGATCATGTCCTCTACGTGGCCCCCAAGGTCGGAGTCTACGAGATCGACCGATCGGGCCAAGTGGTCTGGTCCTACGAACCCACGGACGGCAAGATCTCCCACGACGCGGACCGTCTTCCCAACGGCAACACCCTTTTCGCGTGGGGAGAGGACGGAAAGGCGGACGCGCAAGTGCGCGAGGTGGATCCGCACGGCAACGTCGTGTGGTCGTGGAGGGCTCTGGATCAGCCCGAATTTGCAGCGGGTACTTGGTACTGGACTCTCAGCAACGGGGGATGGACCCATTGCAACGCGGTCAGCCGCTTGGCCGGCGACATCACGATGATCAGTCTGAGGAATTTCTATCTCACCATCTTCGTCGATTCGACGGGCGACATCGTCGGCGCGATGGACTGGGGCGCATACGGGGTCGGCGGAATCGACACCGATCCTCATGAGCCGGAATACGAACCGGGCAAGAACGGAAGTTTGGCTTCGGGAAGCGTCCTCGTGGCTCTGCAGAACAACTCGCCGTACGACGCGGTAGAGGTTCGACTCGAGGATAGCCTCGTGGTCTGGTCCTACGTCAACCCCGATCTCCGTACGGTGCGCGACGCCGATCGTCTTTCCAACGGGAACACCCTTCTCCAGGGCGTGCTCACGGTCGATGGAACGGAGAATGCCGTCCTGATCGAACTATCGCCCGCGGGAAAGATCGTTTGGCAGTTGAGACTCCCCGTGGATTCGTCGAGCTCTCCCGGGTTATTCTATAAGGCGCAACGGGTGAGTCCCTGACTTGGGAGCGAATAAGATGAAACCGCTTACCCTATGGATGTCCTGGATTCTCTGCTTCGGCTGCGGCCAGACGCCGGCGGAGAAGCAGGACCAGAAAACCCCCACGGGACCGAGTCGGACCCGCTATGTCGAGGTGCATACGCACTTCGTGGCCGGGCCGGTCTCTTCGGACAAGCTCGGGGAGGAGTTCGAGGCTGCGGCACAGGCAACCATCCAATCGATGGATCGCCTCGGAATTCGGAAGTGCCTTCTGATGCCGCCGCCGCAATCCCCCGATCTCCCGCATCCCTACGATGCCGAGGCTCTGGCCGCGATCGTGAAGAAGTACCCGGAACGATTCGGATTCCTGGCGGGAGGGGGGACCCTGAATCCGATGATCCACCGCGCGGCTCGCGAGGGAAAAGTTTCGGACGAGCTGAAGCGGCGATTCGAGGAAACTGCGGAGGGGATCGTCCGCGCCGGGGCGCTGGGATTCGGCGAGATGGCCGCCGAGCACTTCTCCTTCAACGAGTCCCACCCCTACCTGGCCGTCGCTCCGGATCACCCGCTCTTCCTCCTTCTGGCGGAGGTCGCCGCCCGTCGCGACGTCGTCATCGACCTGCACATGGAACCGTTGGTCGAGACGATTCCGTTTCCGCGCAACGCCGTCAAAGGAGCGCCGAGTTCTCGCAATCCCAAAGAAGTGCGCGGGAACATCCAGGCGTTTGAAAGACTGCTCTCCCACAACCGGAAGGCGCGAATCGTCCTGGCCCATGTCGGCTGGGAACACACGGGTCACGGGACCACGGCGCTGATGCGCCGACTCCTCGAGAGCCACTCCAATTTGTTCATGAGCCTCAAGGCGCATCCGCATAGCACGAAGGAGACGGGTCTCATTTCGGAGGGGCGAGTTCGAGCGGAGTGGCTGAAACTCATCGCCGATTTCCCCGACCGTTTCGTGTTGGGCGCGGATCAATTCTATGCGGGGGAGGGGCGCAAGAACCGTTTCCCCTGGAGTGCGGACGTCTCGCGCGCGATCGTCGACCAGCTTTCGAACGACCTGTCCCGAAAGGTGGCCTTCGAAAACGCCGAGCGGATCTACCGCCTGAAGTAAACCGAACCCGACCGGGAGGAACTTGTGGTGATGACGCTCGCGTTCGCGTGTCTTCTCTCCGGACAGGACCCGGAAGTCGTTCGAATCCGAAAGGACTTCGATGCCGTTCGTCCGGGCGACGGTGAGCTCGCGATCTTCCGACTCGACTGGGAACCGGACTTCAAGACGGCACGAGCGCGGGCCGCGAAGGAAAGACGCCCGCTGCTCTTTCTGTGGAACAGCAACAATTCCGGACCGGACAATCCCTTCACCGGCCATTGCTGAGCGGCCGCGGATATCGCGAGAGGCTACGTCCTCTCCCATCCCTCCGTGATCGAGGCGATGCGGCCCTATGTGCTCACCCACTACAGCGGATACAGAAAAAGCGCGATGCCTCCGGAAATCCGCGAGATCTGCGATCGCTGGAGGCAAGCCTCACGCAGGCCCGAACCCTTGCTCCTCTTCTTCCATAGTCTGGAGGGTCGGCTCGTCAAAACCGCCTCCCCCGTCGTCCACCATCTCATCGAGAAGCGCCTCCCGTTGGACGACATGCACGGACAGTTGCTGCGAGATCTCGAGTCGGTGGCGCACGAGACCGGGGCCGACCGAGTGAAACTCCCGGGCGATTCCCTTCACCTCCCGGATGTGGCGGACGGAGTCCGGATCTATCTCAAAGTGGCCGCCGAAGCCAAGCTCCCCGGCAACTACCGCGTCCCGATCGTCGAAGCCGTCGGCGTGACGGTCGAGGAGCGGAGAGTCCTGGACTATCCGTCGGGGTCCCGAACGCTGGACGCGTCGCGGCTGAGCCGTTGGCTGGAGCAGCTCTATCCTCCCGCCATCATGGAGAGGTCGGGAAAAATAACGGGCGTGGGCGGCACGCTGACGCTGACCCCGCGGGACTCCGATCCGTCCGGGCGCTGCGCAACGCTGACAGGGGAGATCGACTTGACCATCGACGACGGGCGGCGAAGCCGCTATCGCGGCACCCTCGAAGTCGCTCTCCTGTACGAAACGAAAGGGCAGAGCTATCGTTCCCTGCGCGGAACCTATCGCGGGACCTACTCGAGATCCGAGCCCGCGGGACTCTTCAAATTCGTCATGACGGCCGCGATCGAATCGCGACCCAGGTGATCGAAGCGATCCTCGCTTCGATCCGCGCGGCGATCTCTTCCGCCGTCAGCGCGACCTCGGGGGTGACTTCATCGGCCGTCGGCGGGTGGCTCTTTCCGCACCAAGACGTTTTCCCCGGGCACGCGCGCGAGAGCCGGTTCGCGGCGGGAGAGTTCGGCGAGGAACTCCTCCTTCTCTTTGGGGGAGATCAGGACCGGGTTGCCCAAGAAGGAACCGGAATACTCCAGCGCCAACCGATCGAGGGACCACGCCGGGGCCTTCAAGAAACTCCTCGAGGGTCGGACGCTCTTGATTCCGGAGTAGGCGATTCGAAATCGCAACAGTCCCGAGCGGATGACGAGTTCCCGATCGTGGAGTTCGTACCGGACCGGAATCGCCGTGCCCAAGAGAACGGCGGCCATGACTCCGGTCGCGATGAGTCCGAGGATGACGACTTCAATCCGGTGGCCGAGGAGTCCGAAGGCGGTAACGGCCGGCGGCATCGCTCCGGCCCAAAACATCAGGAGGCCGATCCACCAGTCTACGCGTGTCGAGAACCGCATCGTATTCAAGAGAAATACACTCGGTTGCTGTGGTCGTGTCGAGCTACTTTCCCGAGCGGAGAGCTTCGAGCTCCACGCGGGAACGCTGCCAACTGTGGAGCATCTTCGCCTCCGTCGCGAGCGCCTTGGTCAAGTAGGCCTCCGCCGTCCTTTTGTCCCCGGCCACCAGTCTCTTGATCGCGGCGAAAAAGTAGGCGTCGCATCCGCGCATCTTGTCCTTCCAGTCGTCCCCTTCGATTCCCTTGAAGAGCGCCTCTTCCGACATCGTGCCCGCCAGGAACCGCGCCAGCGCGGCGCTCCATCCGCTCTTGCCCGCAACCCAGGAATCGAGCTCGCGCTGGGCGGCGTCGGCTTCTCCGGATCGGGTCAGCGCCAGCCACACGTGATGGATGAGGAGAGGTTGATATCGTGGCGCCAGCTCCACGGCCTTGCGAAAGTCCGCCGCCGATTCCTGCCAAGCCTTTTGATCGGCGTGGAGGAATCCGCGATAGCGATACGCCTTCCCATACTTGGGATCGAGCCGCATCGCGCTCTCGAAATCGGAGTTCGCCCCTGCGGTGTTGCCCTTGGCTTGGCGGGCGCGGCCTCGTTCGGCATGAGCCCACGCGCTCCGCGGGTCCGAGTCGATCGCCCGCGTCGCGTCCGAGAGAGAAGCGTCGTAGTCGCCCTTTCCGAAACGGGCCCGGGCGCGATTGATGAGGGCCCACGCCGATCGGGGATCGCAGTCCAGGGCCCGCGTCTGATCTTGGATCGCGCCGTCGAAATCTCCCAGGTGATCGCGAGCCGCACCCCGCACCACGTAGGCGTCGACTTGGTGGGATTGAAGCGCGATGGATTTCGTAGCGTCCTCGATGGCCCCCGCGTAGTCGTCCTTCTCGAACTTGCATCCCGCGCGTCCCGCCAGCGCTTCCGCGTTCGCGGGGTCGAGCGCGAGCGCTCGGGCGAAGTCCTCCAGAGCGCCGTCGATCTCGTCGATCTCCCACTTCGCCATGCCCCGGTCGCAGTGATACGCGGACGTGTTGGGGACCAAGCGGATCGCCTCGGTGTGATCCGCAATGGCGTCCTTGTACTCGCCTTTGGCGTACTTCGCGCGGCCACGGTCGTGCCAGGCGGGCGCGAAGCCCGGATCGGACTTGATCGCGCGACTGAATTCGACGATGGCGCCGTCCGGATCTCCGCCGTCCATCTTCTGCCGGCCGGCTTCCCACGCCTTCTTCGCCGCCTCCGGAGACGGGGCGGGATTGGAACACGAGACGAGAGCGAACATCGCGATGAGCGAGCGGCGCATGCCTCCTCCGTCGGATCGATGAACGGCTCTGGTTGTACAAGACCGCCAACGATCTGCACAGAGTTTGTTGCTCCCCTCTTCGGACTCGCCGGGTAAGATCGCGGGATGCTCGCGCTCTTGGCGGCGCTCCTCCAGGAAGCTCCGGTCATCGACCGGGCCGAACTGCTGACGGGAGGAGCGTTTCGCCCCCGCCACTGGGCGCCGCTCGAGGTGGGAATCCGCTCCACGGTGGGAGGGGAGTCGGACCTTGTCGTCCGCACCGACGTAGGGTTCTCCATCGTGCGGAGACTCGCGCTGAGCCCGGGGCGTTCCGAGACGGTAGTTCCCGTGCTCGCCCTCTACCTGGACGCGCCGCTCGAGATCGAACTCCGGCGCGAGGGCCGGACGCTGGCGAGATATCGGCGGCGCTCTCTCGGGCGTGGAATCTCCCAAAGCGAGCGGCTCATCGGTGCCGGCGGCCCGGCGCCCGACGAACGCACCGTCGTGTTTTCCTACGATCCGAAACGAACGCGACTCGAATGGCTCGAGGGCGTGGACGCCGTCGTGGGGACGGCGCCCGAAGGGTATTCCGCGATGGGCGGGATCGTAGCGAGCGATCTTTCCGACGCCCTTCGCAAGATCGATTCGCGAGGTCCGTTTTTCTCGCGGTGGTTCGATCCCGTCGATGCGGACCTGCACCGCCTGGCGCCTCGTGGAGCTTGGATCGAAACGAAGAAGCGCTCGGCCGCTCTCGGCTCCGTTCTCTATGTCTTCGCCGCGTTGGTGGTGATGGGATGGCTGGCGCGCCGGCGTCCCTCGTGGTCTTGGGCGGGAGCAGCGGGGTTGGCCGGAGGAGGGACCCTGCTTTTCCTTGCCGCCTATCCGCGGGGCTCGCTGAGCGTCACGCGACAGGGATGCGAGTTCGAGGGCGCGCGAGTCGAGACGTACTTCGTGAAGCGCGCGCGAGACGGAACGGCGGAGGTTTCCTTCCCGTGCCTCGTCAAGCCCATTTTCCCGAGCCCGCTGGACGCGTCCCAAGAGCGGTTCGAACTGCACGTTTCCGAGGACGCCTCCCGCGTGATCGGGATGAGACTGGCGGCAGGCGATTCCAGGATCTTCGCGGGGATCGTCGCCGGGGGGGAAGCGAGGATTCGGTGCCGGCGCGAAGGCGAGCGGATCGTATTCTCGGGACAAGCCCGCGGAGCCGGAGCCGTGGACGGGAGCCGTGTCGCTCGGTTCGGCGATGTCGACGGTTCCGCCTCCGCGGTAGGGCAGGAAGGGCCCCCGCCCGAAGACGAGGCCGTTCGCTATTTCAGCGCAAAGCTGATGGCGGGGGCTGCGTACGCCTACGGATGGCGCGCGGATGGCGGCGCCGGGGTCCGCGCCGCAGACATGGCCGAAGACCGCGCCCGGCCCACTTTGCTGCTGTCGCCGATTCGTTGACGCCACGTGCGCCGGCTCGCTAGATTCTCGAGATGCTCTGCTCGCTCGTGCTCGCCATCGGGATGGAATTCCAGGAATCCCCGCGCCCGGAACCTCAGAAAATCCGCGTCGGTGCGTATGTGATCAACG
Organism: uncultured Planctomycetales bacterium; assembly: GCA_964526305.1. GTDB lineage: Bacteria > Planctomycetota > MHYJ01 > MHYJ01 > JACPRB01 > JACPRC01. The sequence goes on from CAZGKV010000038.1 coordinate 31,280, forward strand.
TCGGCAAGTTCGATCTTGCGTCCGGAAGCTACACGATGGACTTCTATCTCACCTTCGAATCGGACCGGGAACTTCCCGCGGGATACAATACCGAAAAGCCGTCGGATCTGGCTTTCGAGTTCATGAACGGCCGGGCCAGCCACGTCGAGAGGATCGAGAGCGCGCCGACGAAGGCGGTGTACAGAATCCTGGCCAATCTCTTCGTGCCGATCGACCTCCGGCGATACCCCTTCGATCGACAGGTGCTGACCCTCCAGATCGAGGACAAACGTCGAAAAGAAAGCGAAGTGCGGTACGCCGCGAGTCCCAAGGATACCGGAGTAGACGGCGAGGTGGTCATCATCGGTTGGGATCTCCAGCGGACGGAGACCTTACTCCGGAATCATGACTATCCCGACGGCGAGGTTTTCCATCAGTACAAGCTGAACCTCCACCTCCGGCGGAGCGGAATCACCTCGACCCTCAAGGTCTTCGTGCCGCTGGTGTGCTTCCTGGTCGTGAGCTTCATCACGTTGATGCTGACGCCGGAGTCCTACGACAAGAGGCTCGGTACGAATACGGGGATGCTGATCGCGAGCGTCATGTTCCACGTGGCCGTGATTTCCTCGATTCCGCCGTTGGGATACCTGACCCTGGCGGACCGCCTCGTGATGGCCACGTACATCACGATCGGCTATCACGTCCTGCAGTGCGTCCGAATGATGCGACACTGGATGAAAGAGGAGAAGGACGAGGCCCAGCGGATCCATGCCACGTGCCGATGGGGAGTGCCGTTGATCGCCGTGCTCTCCTATCCGAGCGCCGTGTTGAGCGCGTTCCTCCTCTGAGCGATCACTTCGTGAGGAAGCGGAGGAACTTTCGGCCTTCTTCCGTCACGCGCGCTCTCCCGCATTCGATGGAGCGGCCTTCTTCCTCGGCTTCGATTCCGCCGCAACCGCCCCGGTAGACTTGACGCACGGTGCCGTAGGGCAGTCGCGATCCCGCTTGATCGAGGGGACGAGCGTGGAAGTAGCGCCTCAGCACCATGCCAAGGCGCAATCGGCGCTCCTCCGATGGGTCCGTCAGGCGAGCATATACGAGGAGCGGCGCGACTGCGTCGGCATGCCGAACGAGCGTCGCCACCGCGGCTTCCCGCGCGTCCATGTCGTCCGCGTTGAGTTTTTCGATGGCCGCGCGAACCTCGGCGGGCGATTCGGAGGCGATCCGTTCCGCCGTTTTTCGGAGTTGCTCGTTCTTGGGTCCCCGGACGAAGAGGGAGAAGGACTCCGCGAAACGCTTCGAGTCCTTCAGAATCTCCAATGAAACCGAATCGCCGGGCAACTGTTTGCCTTCCGGATCGAACAGGTATCGATTCTCACCCGCGGAAGCCCGTTTTTCTCGGAGGAGGCGAGCGGCAAGATCCGGTCGCAACACGATGTAGACCGCCTCGCAGAAGCACTCGAGGACCTCCGTATCCTCGGCCTCCAGCCGCGCCAGCAGCGCATCTCCCAGCGCGATTCGTCCGCGTGCGTCGGAAGGGGACACCAGCACTACCCCGTAGCGGTGCGTTTCTTTCATCCGCTTCAGCGCGTCGGTCCACCACGTCGGGGGAGCAGGATTGGAGGAATCCTGACCCCAGAGATCCTTCAACCCGAAGACCGCGGGGGCCGCGGCCAGTTGCCGGAGAAACGTTCTTCGATCGATCATGCCGGATTAGACGGCGCGGGTGGCGTCCGAGTTCCGGAAATCTCGTCGCCCCACTCCACCGCGTGTCCCTGCTCGAGACACCACTCGCGGAAGCTCATCGCCTCCTCGCGGGGGAAGTACTCGCGTTGAGGCACCTCCTGGTCATACGAACGAAAGGCGGTCGTGAATCCTGCGGAGTCGCGCTCGAACCATCGAGCCGCGCGGGCATCTCCCCGGCAAATCCGCTCGAATCGCAACTTCAACACGAGAAGTCTGCTCAAGAGAAGGCCGTCGGGATCGGCTCGCTCCAACGCGGCCCGAGTCGCTTCGTCCGCCGAGGCCGCCTCGCGAAGAATCTCCTCGGCGGGAGAGGGACTTCGGAGGATCCGAACCAAGGCGCGTTGAAGGTCTTTCAGCATCGGAACAGGTCCTTCGCGCGACGGACTTCTTCGGACAATCCGCGAACGTCGTCCGCCGCGAAGGATCCCTCGAGCCGTTCGACGACGATGCCTCGGAGGTTCGGGCAGCGAGGGAGAACATGTTCCAGCAACGACCACACCGGCTCCGGGATCGGGCCATCGTGCGAATCGAGACGGAATACCCGCCGGGAGGGAACCCAATCCGGTTCGCTTTCGCTCCCGCCGCTCAGGTGGATCTGGAGGACGTTTGCGAGGTCGATGGCGTCCACATACTCCACCGGATTCAACCCGAAATTCCGACACTGGGTATGGACGTTGTGGAGGTCGAGGAGCATTCGGCAGCCGGCACGGCGGCAGAGGGAGTTGAAGAAGCGCGGTTCCTCCGCGGGGTCGCCCAAGACGAAGTACGTGGGATTGTTCTCGAAGCCGACGAGCGGAACGACGGAGGCCAGGAGTCTCATGCGTTCCGCCGCGACCCCGAGGGCCTCCTCGGTGTAGGGAAGCGGCAAGGGAAGAACCACTTGGTCGTCGTCCACGGCGATCCATCCGAGATGCTCGGTCAGCCATGCGAAGCGGAAGACTTCGTGGTCGTCGCGCAGGCGGTCCAGCCATGAGGCGGTCCGTACTCGCTCCGCTTCCGAGTCGAGAGGCGACCCGAGGGAGAAGTCAAGCCCGTGCGCTACGAACGGTTTCTTCGAGCGATCGCGGATTTCCCGGAAGAGGCGGTGAAATCCGTTTCGAGTCAAGGTTCCCGCCTCTCGCCGCCATACTGTTTCGGGTGCGACCTCGAAGTAGTCCGCATCGCGCTCGAGGATCTCGCGGGCCGACTCCAGATAGGCCGTGTCCGCATGCAGCGAGAATCCCACTCCGAGGCGGTCCATGAGGAACAGACGTTTCTCGTCCAGGACAGGTTCCCGGTTTCTCTGTTGACTCGAAACCGTCGGGCAGTATACTGCGCCCACCCATTCAAGGAGGTGCCATGTCGAGCAAGCCTGGATCCAAGAAATCGACAACCCTAAAGTTGGACACCGTCGAGCGGGTCATCTTGTACGTTCAAGATACCGAGAAGTCGGCGAGATTCTACGCGGAGACGCTGGGCATCCCGATCCGGTACAAGGAGAAGGGGTGGGTGGAATTCGAAAGCAAGGGAACGACGTTGTGCCTTCATTCGGGTCGCAAGCGACGAGGGGGGGACGCCGAGAATACCGTCTCCTTCGCCGTGAAGGATTTCGACGCGGTCTATCGCGCTTTACAGGTTCATGAGGTCGACGGATTGACGGAGCCTCATGCGCCGTGCGATGGGATTCGCTGCGCGAGCTTCCGCGATCCGGACGGGAATGCGCTCGGGATCGAGGGTAAGTAGCCGGCCCACTCGGTTGTCGACGTCGAATCTTCCTTCGCGAACGCCGCCGCTCGGTGCTCCTCGGGGGGACGCCGGATCCGCCGATCGCGTTCTGGTGGGGCTCGAGCCCGCTCTCAGTTACATTTCGTAACGTGCCGCGTTACTTTTCGTAACACTCCTCACTCGGGACTATCGCGGGCGATGGATCCCTCGCTCGGCATGCCATTTGCGTGATCCACGCCGTGCTTTGCGAGCCGGAATTCTGGAGTGATTCGCGGCTCCTTGAGGTTATCCTCGGTGAGCCCACATCTGTGCCCCTCCTTCGACTGCCCATCGAGGGAATCGGACGATTGCATGCCGAGGGTCGCCACTGGGCCGCGCTCCGTCTCCGGGCGGCCTTGGAGTTTCATCGCCGGTTGACGCACCATCCCCTGCCCCGGGCGGATCCGGCGGATTCCCCTCGTCTGGTGGCGGAGCGCTTGCGGTCTCGATTCCGAGGGAGGGTCCGGGAGGAGTTTCTCGTGCTCCTCCTCGATTCTCGATTGCGGATACGAAAGGAGGTGACGGTATCGATCGGGACTCGCGACGCGACGCTTGTCGTTCCCCGGGACGCCCTTGTCGAGGCCATCCGAGAGGCGGCGGATGGGATCCTCGCCGTGCACAATCATCCTTCAGGGGTGGCGCTTCCGAGTCCTGAAGATGTACAGGTGACGAGGCGCCTCCGAGAAGTGTGCACGCTGGCCGGAATTCGGTTCGTCGATCACGTGATTGTGGTCGAGGATGGATATTTCAGTTTTCAGGAGGAAGGTATGTAGCCGCAGACGTTCTCGTCTTGTGAGGCGAAATCGGGCTCTCGGCGCTCCGACGTGGGGCGGAATCCTTGGATTCGAGCGGGCTCCCTGATAGGGTACCGCCCCAATGGCTGAGGAAGCGTACGATCTTGTGGAGACGCCGATCGGGGCGTGCTGCCTGGTGGTCCAGGAGGGAAAATTGGTGCAGCTCTCGTTCCGAGGGCACGAACCGGCCGTGGTTCGGCGGAACTCCCGACGGGTTCGACCCTTCGCGAGGGCGCTCGCCCGGTACTTCTCCGGTGGCGGTTTCCCGAGCGTTCCCCTCGATCTCGGGTGGGCGACCGCGTTCCAACGGGCCGTGTACCGCGTCGTCCGCGGGATTCCTCGGGGAAGGGTCATAACCTACGGCGAGGTGGCGAAGAGGGCGGGCCATCCGCATGCCGCTCGAGCCGTCGGGGGGGCGATGGGGGCGAATCGCATTTGCCTTGCCGTGCCCTGACACCGGGTCGTCGCCGCCGGGAGGCGGATCGGCGGGTTCTCGGGAGGCCTGGACATCAAGCGCGCCCTCCTGAAGTTGGAGGGAATCCGTCTGTAGAGAGATTCCCGACCCATCCCATCCACGATATGCTGCATATTCTATTGGCATAAATGGGTGATTTTCTTATACTTTATGGCCGGTGCCGGACCCGCCGATTTGGGATCGGTTCAGAAGGGAGAATCGAATGCCTGTTCCCAAGGATCTTCTGGAGATCATGGCGTGCTCGCTGTGCAAGAGCGACCTCCGACTGCAAGGGGAGGAACTGCATTGCGCGAATGCGGAGTGCGGCCTGATCTTCTCGATCAAGGATGATATCCCGATCATGCTCATCGACGAAGCCCAGAGACCCTGTCCGAAGTGTCGGTCCGCTCGCGATTGGACGGACGACGAGCTTACGTGTCCGAAGTGCGGAACCACCTTCCGCTACGTAAGGAAGTAGAGGGTGGAGAAGCGCGCCATCGTCACCATCCTGATCTGCACGATCCTGTTCTTCGTGTGGATGTTCGTGATCAGTCCGCTCTTCTGGCCGAAGGGAACTCCGCCGGCGGGGCCCCAGACTCCTCCCCCGCAGAACCCGCCGGAACGCACGCCCGCGGAGACCGCCGGATTCGCCCAGGGGAGAAAAAAGGAGGATCCTCCTCGAATTCATCCCGAAGTAAAGACGGAATCCCGGTCGGACACGGTGACTTTCGGCCGATTCGACATCACCTACACCTCGAGGGGCGGGGGCCTGAAAGGGGTCTCGGTCCGAACGAACCACGGGCCGGCCGTCCCGGTGCTCGGGAGCGTGATTCCGGACGTGCCGCACTTCGCTCTCCGGGTCCCACAAAGTGCTGTAGCCTTGGATCAGGTGGACTGGAAGGTCTCCGTCGACAATCAGAACCGACGAATCGCGTTCGAGTACACCGTCGACAACCGCTGGATTGTCGTGAAACAGTTCACGTTCGATGAGAACCGCTATGTCGTTCGCCTCCTCCTTCAATTCCGATTGGTGGATCCCGAGTCCCAACCCGTGCAGATCACCCCGGAGCTACTGCCCTTCCTAGGAATCCAGCACGATGGCGACTATCGGTACGACGAATACTGTCAAGCATTCGTCGGGCTGCGAAAGGGGAATACCTGGTCCGTCGAGACGATCAGCCCTGGAGACGTCGGATACGACTTCACCAAACCGAAGGTGGTCAAGGAAGCCAAACAGGATTGGATGGGAGTCAAGAATCGATACTTCGCGGCCGTGCTCGTTCCGGAAGGCAGTCGAGAGCTCGGAATAGTGGAGGAGATGCGCTTCGCCTGCCTGCCCCCGCTCGTGTGGAAGGCGCTGGGAGAAAAGAAGAACATCACGACTTCCGTGCAGCTCAAACCCCTGAGTCTTGGGCGCGCGCCGGAAGCCTTCGAATTCAGCCTATATCTCGGGCCGATTCGTTCGCAGGAACTCTCCGAAATCCCCCGAGGCCTGACGGAACTCTACGATCCCTCCGGATTCAATTTCATCGCGGCGGGAATTCTCTTCATTTTGAACTTCGGTTTCTCCCTGTTCAAGAACTACGGGATCGCCATTCTCTTTACCACCTTGGTCATCCGCCTTCTGCTCTTCCCGCTGTCGCGGAAGAGTCAGGTGTCCATGTATCGCATCCAACAGTTGGGGCCCAAGCTCCAGATCCTCCGGGAACGATACAAAGACGACCGGGAGCGGTTCGGCCGGGAGCAGATGAAGCTGTTCCGGGAACAGAAGATCAACCCGATGTCGGGCTGTCTTCCCATGGTCCTCCAACTCCCGATTTTCATCGGGATGTACGGGGTCTTGGACAGCGCTTTCGATTTGCGGCAGTCTCCCTTCTTCCTCTGGATTGGGGATCTGTCGATGCCCGACCGCCTGGTGAGCTTCGGCGGAAACGTGGATCTCCTCCTGTTCAGCATGAACGCTCTCAACCTTCTTCCCATCGTGATGACGATCACGTGGTTCCTTCAGTCCTATTTTGCCCCGCGATCCGACGACCCCCAGATGGCGGCCCAGCAGAAGATGATGATGTACATGCCGATCGTCTTCGGGGTGATGTGCTACAACCTCGCCTCGGGGCTCAGCTTCTACTTTTTCGTCAATTCCCTGTACAGCATGCTCGAGACCAAATTGATCAAGAAACTGTTCCTGCCGAAGGAGAGTGGGAAGAAAGCCTGATTGGAGGGAAACATGGAGCCGAAACACAAGATCACCCAGGAGGACATCGCGCGGGCGTGCAAGATCGACCAGGGATCGGTGTCGCGCATTCTCAACAAGGACACGCGCGATTCGTTCGCGGAGGACACCGTACGGAAGGTTTTCAAGATCGCCCGGGAACTCGGCTATCTTCACCCCGCGCTGGTGACCACGAATCGACGCGAGTCCATCCGTAAGAAAGCCGAACTCACCGGTAAGGTCAAGATCGTCATCGGGACCAATACGGTCTATGACGAGGGTGCGGTCGACATCGACGAGATCTCGATGTCCGGGATGCTCCTTCGAGGATTCCGAACGAAGAAACAGACGCTCCCGATGGATCGTTTCAAGCTGGACGTGGAGGTCAACGGGACCAAACTCAAGGGCTTCCGGTGCCGGTGCAAGCTCGTCCGATTCTCGGACAACGAGGACGAGTTCGCTCTTGCCGTCAAGTTCGACTCGGTCGACGAGGAATCGCGAGAAAAGCTGCTGCAGTTCTTGAAGTGAACCCGGCGGACACCATCGTGGCGATCGCTTCTCCCCCCGGCGGGGCGGCCCGCGCGGTCGTGCGCATGAGCGGGACACGCGCGTTCGAACTGGCGGGGCGCTGGGCACCCATCTCCGAGCGGGAACGCCGCGCCTCACGCTTCGTCCTCTGCCTCCCCGGGGAATTGCGGCTGCCCGCGGCCGTGTGGACCTTTCCGGAACCCCGGTCCTACACCGGCGAGGATGTCGTCGAAATCCACCTCCCCGGCTCGCCGCCCGTCGTGCGACTCCTCGTCGATTCCCTCATCGATGCCGGAGCTCGACCCGCGGCTCCCGGGGAATTCACTCTGCGCGCGTTCCTCTCCGGGCGGATGGATCTGGCTCAAGCGGAATCCGTACAGTCGCTCATCATGGCTCGCGATGCCGACGAGGTCCGCGCCGCACGAGGACGGTTGGAGGGGGATCTCTCCCGCATTCTCCACACCGTGGAAAACGAACTCCTGGACCTCTCGGCCGACATGGAGGCCTCGCTCGATTTCGTGGAAGAGGACATCCGGATCCTCCCGGAAGAAGAGGCCGTGCGGCGCCTCGAGGGACCCCGCGAGAGACTCCGCGGACTTCTCGGCGACGTGCGGGTTGCGGAGGAATCTCGGCCTACGGTCTTGCTCTGGGGCGCGCCCAATGTCGGGAAGTCGCTCCTCTTCAATCGACTGACGGGAGGAGAGGCGATCGTCTCCACCGTTCCGGGAACCACGCGCGACGTGCTCGAAGGGGAGATGGAAGGAGTTCGACTGTTGGATGCGGCCGGCGTCCACGAAGCCCGGGGAGTGGACGCGGATGCGGTCGTCCGCGCGCGTCGTGCCTGCGGGGAAGCGGATCTGGTCTTGAGCGTCGTGGATGCGACCCGGCCCGAGGTCTTGCCCCCGCCGGTGGAACGCCCGGGTCTCCGGGTGGTGAACAAGTCGGATCTCAGGCGCTTGCCGGGAGAGCTGTGCGTGTCCGCGTTGACGGGGGAGGGGATCGCCGAACTGCGCGAGGCGGTGCGGACGCGGACCCGGGGTTGCGGAGGTCCCGGAGCGCGATTCCACGTCAGCCTTCGACAGCAGGGTTGGCTGCGCCAAGCGATGGACGCACTCGATCGGGTGCCGTCGGTCGCCGGCATGGAGCTTCGGGCGGCCGATGTGAGGGCCGCTCTCGACGCACTCGGGGCCGTCACGGGACGAGCCGTCGGGGAGGAGGTGCTTCATCGCATCTTTTCCCGATTCTGCGTCGGAAAGTGAGTTAGGATACCGGCCCGATGCGCCGACTCGCGCTGCTCTGCCTTCCCTTATGCGCGTGCGATTCCGCTCCGCCCATCGGACGGATCGGCGCCGTCGCCCGGGTTCTTCGCGCCACGCTGGCCGAGGGAGAATGGGGAGTCTACTTCCGGGATCTCCGAGACGCGGAGACGATCGAGCTGCGCGCGGAGGAGGCCCTTCCTGCCGCGGGTACCGTGAGAATCCTGGTGATGGTCCAAGTCTACCGCGATGTCGCGACAGGGCGGTACCGCTGGGAGGATGAGCGGGAAGTGCGGACTTCCTTCCCCAGCGCGTCGAAGTCGGGGGGGACTTTCGAGGTCGTGGCCGGGGGGAGAGAAAAGCGCGCCACCATCCGACGCCTCCTAAGCCTTATGATCGCTCACGGCGACGACGCGGCGTGCAACAATCTCATCGCGCAGGCGGGCGGTCCGTCGTCCGTTACCGCCGGGGCGCGAGCGCTGGGGCTCGGCCGGAGCGAGGTGCGGACGTTCGTGCGAGACGAGCGGGCGCAATCCGAGGGGATCGAGAGCGTCGCGGTGCCCCGCGAGTACGGGAAACTCCTCGAGGCTCTCTGGCGTGGGGAAGTGGTCGGCCCGGCCGCCTCCGCCGAGATGCTCGATCTTCTTTCGCGAGTTCCGGATCGATCGATGATCGTGGCCAAACTTCCGTCGAGCATTCGGGTGGCGCATCAAACCGGCTCCGGAGCGGGGGTTCGGAACGACGTCGGAATCGTGTACGCCCCCGGCAGACCCTTCG
>CAZGKV010000039.1:0-39973 GCA_964526305.1 uncultured Planctomycetales bacterium
CCGTGGGGGTGGGACATGAAGGAGACGTGGGCGCTCATCACGCTCGTCTCGTACCTGGCGATCCTGCACGCGCGGTTCCTAGGGATCCTGCGGACCTTCGGAACCTCGATCGCGTCCTTGGCCGCGTTCCAGATTCTCGTCCTGACCTATTACGGAGTGAACTTCGTGTTCGGGAAGGGATTGCACACCTACGGCTTCGGTGCGGGCGAAGTGTGGCCGCTCGTGGCGTTCTTCGCGGTCGAAGCTCTCTTCGCCGGTGCGTGCGGCGTGCGTCGCTTGCGCCGCAAGGCCGGCCCCCGGACCGAGGCGCACGACATGGTGCCGGCCGAGAGGTGAGGGCGGCAGGTCGTGACTACCTTAGAATCTATCCCGGTAGGCATCGTGGCCGCGGTGCCGATAACCGTCGCCATCCGGCGTCACTCGTCGTCGACAACCTCATCAAGGTTAGGTCTCCTCCTCGTTCCTGGGCTGGCTCGGTTCTCGACCCGCCGCGGCTCACGAGGCCTACCGGGATAGGTTCTTAAGCCCCGTACCTCCGCCACCTTGTCCAGCAGCTCGGCGGGAGAGAACGGCTTCACGATGTATCCGACGCATCCCTGAATCTTCGCCCAGGACGTACTCGCGGAGTCGGACTTGCACGAGACGACGAGGACCGGGACGTCGAACGTCCTCCAATGCGTCGCGAGATACTGCGAGAACTGGTATCCGTCCACGCCGGGCATCATGAAGTCGAGCAGGATGAGATCGTATTTCATCAACCCCAGATGAGCCGTCGCCTCCGTCGCGTCCGATGCGAGGGTCACCGAATGGCTGGCCCGCATGAGGAGATCTCGCAGCAACCGCCGGGTATCCGCCTCGTCGTCGACAACGAGAATGTTCATGACTTCACCCCAACGTAGTGCCCGACGGCCCGGAGCAAGTCGTCGTTCGAACTCGGTTTGGCGAGAACGTCCGCCCCTCCGCGCTCCATTGCGTCGTCGAACATCGCCCAGTCGGCATAGGCGCTCCAGAGAATCACGGGTGTCCGGGGCGCGGCAAACTTGATCTTGGACAGAAGTTCGAGTCCTTCCAGGCCCGGCATCCGCGCATCGGTGATGACGAGGTTGGGCTGGATTCGCGCAAGGGAGCGGAGCGCCTCGAAACCGTCGGTACATGTCGCCACGCGGTAGCCCGCCGAAGAGAGAATCGAAGAGAGGAAGATCCGGGCGTCGTCCTCGTCGTCCACCACCAGGATCATGGGGGCCTCAGACATGGTGCGCCTCCACGGGGGCGGCGAGCGGCAGATCGAAATGGACCATCGTGCCCGCGTGTTCCGTCGAAACGACCTGAATCCGCCCCCCGTGAGCGTCCAGGATCCCCTTCGAAATGGCCAGTCCCAGTCCGGTGCCTCCGTGCCTTCGCCGGGCGGAGCCATCGGCCTGCCAGAACCGGGTGAAGAGGAACTTCTGCGCCGCGGTTGGAATCCCGGGTCCCTGGTCCCAGACGGTCACGAGCGCCTTTCCGCTCTCGGGTTCCGACTTGAGGTTCGCGCCGATCGGCCGATCGGGGGGAGAGAACTTGACCGAGTTGGAAACCAAGTTGAGCAAAACGCGGCCGATTCGTTCACGGTCCGCATGTACGACCATCGATTCCGGAAGCCGGAGTCGCAGCGGAAGGTTCTTCTCTTCGATCTGCGGCTGAAAATTGCGGAAGGCCGCATAGAGGACGGGGACCAAGTCGAAATCGCTCCACTGGAGCTGGAGCGCCCCCGAATCGATGCGCTCGAATTCCAGGAGCTCTTCGATCAGCTTCTGGAGCCGATCGACGTTTCTGACGGCGACAGAGAGGCCCTCCCGCTGTTTCTCGGCCACCGGGCCGAAGCGTCCCTCGAGGATTGCCTCGTTGTAGCCGCGGATGGCCACGAGCGGCGTCTTGAGCTCGTGGGTGACGTTGGCCATGAACTCCGCTTTGAGCTGATCGAGCCCCTTGAGGCGGGTGTTGGCCGCGGCGAGTTCGTCGATGTGGTGCCGAAGTTTCGCGATGAGGTCCCGGATCAGCCGGTCCTTCCGATGGCGAACGGTTCCCATGGCGCCGAAGATGGCGAGGAAAAACAGCGGGTGCAGGAGGAAGAAGAAGTGGATCGGCCAGGCGGCCCACACGGCCCCGATTCCTCCTCCCAGCCACGCGTGGAGTCCCATCGAAACCGCGGGAATCGGGAGTCCCCACATCAATCCGAACCTCGCGTAGGTGTTCTCCCGGAGCGAGAAGCTGTGGACGTCCTGGAGCGCGGAGAGGAACTCCCGCACCGGCGAGCCGTGGGACTCCGATTTCATGAGCCGTTCAGTGCCGATAGCGGACGACATCCTCCACCCCCTCCAGAAGGGTCTTGGGACGGCAGGGCTTGTAGACGAATCTCCGGATGCCCGGGATGCTCGCCAGACCCTCTCCCACCGGAAAGCTGGCGAGGGCCGTGATGATCACGATGGGGATTCCCTTGGTGTCCTCTCGGTTGCCCAATTCCCGGGCCATCTCGATGCCGTTCTTGCCCGGCATTCGTATGTCCAGGAGGATGAGGTCGGGCCGATACCCGTTGATCTTCTTGATCGCCTCGTCCCCGCTGGCCGCTTCGGTCACCTCGTACCCTTCGGCCTCGAGGATGTCTCGGTAGGTCTTCCGGACGTCGGGCTCGTCATCGACGAGCAAGACTTTGGCGTTCATGATGGGCTCGTTTCGCAATGGCTAGGGCGAGATCCGCTCCTCGCAGAAGTTCTTCGGCGGTCCGTCCGTCCTCGGGCCAATGGGAGGCGCCGGCGCTGATCGAGATGCCGGATCGCACGCGGGCCGCTTCCGAGGCGCGCGCGGTGAACTCGGCCAGGTCCGGGAGACCGTTCGGAAGGACGAGAAGGAATTCGTCGCCCCCGTACCGGCCGAGAATGTCTCCGTGGCGGACGACCTCCACGAGCCCTCTCGCGGCCTCGCGGAGAACGCGGTCTCCCTCCTGATGTCCCCGGCGATCGTTCACCGCCTTGAACTGGTCGAGATCGAACAGCACGAGCGTGAGGGGACAATCCGCGCGCTCGGCGCGAGCGAGCGACTTCGAGAGCGCCTCCAGCACATACCGGCGGTTGAACAGACCCGTGAGCGGATCGTGCGTCGCCTCGTCCCCGAGTCGCTCGATCAGATCGTCGTGCTCCCGGTGGACGATTCCGGCGGCCCCGAAGAGGACGGCGAACATCAGGGGGTGCAGGAGAAAGAACCAGTGAATCGGATGGTCGCGGATCGCGGTGAAGATCCCCCGGCCCTCGCCTCCGCCGAAGCCCACGTCCAGGGCGAGGGAAAACGCCGGAACCGGTAGACCCCAGAGGAACCCCAACCAAAGCCCGCGATTCCGGGGATCGTACGTCCGGGGGTCGGCGAGAGCGTGGAGATAGTCTTCCCACTCGTTCTTCACGATCATCGGGGAGCAAACTCATTGCCATCCGGAAGAGGGAGGGATGGATGCGCCCGCGTGGACTATCCCGCGAGCGATGCGGAAGATTCGTATCCGGGTGCCGACTCCCGGTGGGTTCTGTGGGCGCGTCTCATCCGCAGGTCGGACAGAGAAGCGCGTGCCATGAGGGGATTCGGGGAGGAGCCTTTCGTAGCCGTCGCTGCCCGATACGAGACGCTGCCTTGACCGTCATAGGCCCTCTTCGGACTTCCTCGCCTCGACCAGTTTTTCTTCCGAAGGTTCGACCTGGAAACCGGGGACCACGAGCATCGGGACCTCGGAGGCGCGAAGGACCTTCTCCGTGACGCTTCCCAGAACCCATCGAGAGAGTCCGCTCCGCCCGTGGGTGGTCATGGCGATGAGATCGGCGCAGTGCACGCGGCAGGCCTCCAGGATTTCGCAGCCGGGATCGCCCTCCGCCAGGACGCCCACCGCGTCCGCGCCGGCTTCCCGCAAGGCCTCCACCGCTCTTCCGAGCCGGTGCTCCGGAGTCGCCTCCAGCGGAAAGGAGAATTCTTGCTTCGTGACATGGACGGCCACGATCATCGCGCCGAAGAGCCGGGCCAGTTCCACCGCGGAGGGAATCACGGCCAGCGCCGCCCCGCTCCCGTCCACGGGCACGAGGATGCGCCGGATCTCCCCCGATGCGGAAGCGGCGGTGGGGAAGGATCGCACTACCAGAATCGGGACCTCGAGTTTCGAGCGAAGCACCTTCTCGGTGACGCTTCCGAACAGCCATCGGCGGATACCGCTGCGGCCGTGAGTCGACATCGCCACCATTCCTATCTTCTCTCGGATCGTCGTCTCTCGGATGACGTCCGCCGGATTGCCTTGAACGACGGAGGTGCGGAGCCGGATTCCACGGTCGCCCAGGCTCTTCGCCATGTAGTTCAGGTACTTTTCGGCCTCGGCCCACCGGCCGGCCAAATCGACGGGCGCGTCGAAGTCTGCGCCCGGGTGGACGTCGACGACTCGGAGTAGATGAAGATGGCAATCCTGCCTTCGGAGCAAGCGCGTGACCTGCGGCAGGATCGACTCGGCGATCTCGGAACCGTCGAGGGGCACGAGGATGCGTTCGAACATCGGTCACCTCTCGGTAGATCGGACTCGGAGCGCCACTTCCCATCGATTCTGGAAGAGATTCCGATACGTGGCCATGCTGCGCAATTCCAAGCCTTGCGTCTTCACGGCGAGCGCCTGGAGCAGGTCGTCCGAATCCGGGACGGACATCACGATGCGCGCCGAGGGCTCGCCGATTCCCAACATCGCGCAGAGGGCTCGGAAGAGATCGGATTCCGTGATGATTCCCACGACTCCCTCCGCCTCCAGGACGGGCAGTCCCGAGATCCTACGCTGGAGCATGTTCTGGGCCGCCCCCTCGAGCGTTTCGTCGGGGGCGACCGAGACGACGTCGCGCGTCATGATGTCGGCGACCGACTTGTCGCGACCCCGGCGATGATCGCGCCCGATCGCGGCCTCCACGTCGCTCTTCGTGACGATCCCTACGAGTCTCTCTCCCTCGACCGCAGGCAGTCTGCGGACATTTCGTGCGGTCATCAGCTCCAGTGCCGCGCGGGCACTGGTCGCTGGGGATACCGTGACGACCGGGCTCGACATCCAATTCCGGACGAACATGATGGACCTCCGTCGGATGTTAGAGCACATGGTATGCCAGGGGAACAGGGTATGGAGAACTCCGCACCCCCGAGGAAAATTCCACGCCGGGCGTGAGTATTACCCGAATTCAGGTCACAATGCTTGGGTATGGTCGTTGCTCTCCTCGAGCCGGGATCTTGCATGATCGACGTTGCCGGCAGCTCGAGACTCCACTTTCTGAGCGATCTGGTCGAGCGGATCAATTCGGGAAAGTCGGTGCAGGAGGTGCTCGATCTGGTCCACGAGCGACTCCGGGAGTATGTCCCGTACAGTCGAATCGCGGTCGCCGTGACGGACGAGAACCGCGAGCGAATCACGATCATCGCGGTGCGGTCCGATGGGAAGATTCTGATGAACAAGGGGTACGGTGGGCCCCTGGCCGGTTCCAGCCTCGAGGGTCTTCTCCGGAACGGCCGCATCCGCAGGATCGACGATCTTCAGGACTATCTGATCCAAAAACCCGAGAGCGAAGCCACGCGGGTCATCGTCAGAGAAGGCATGCGATCCAGCCTGACGCTCCCGCTCCTGGTGGACGGCCATCCGGTGGGGTTGATGTTCTTTTCGAGCCGCGATCCGAAGACCTATGGCCCGCAGCATGAGGATTTTCTCCGGACGATCGCGGGACATGTCGCGATCGCCGTCGAGAAGTCCCTCCTGATGGACGCGATCCGGGAGAAGAGCGATTTTCTCGAGAATATCCTGCAGAGTTCCGCGGACGCCATCATCGTCGAGGATCGGGAAGGCCGGATCCGTACTTGGAACACGGGCGCGCGGGAGATGTACGGCTATGAGGCTTCCGAAATCCTGGGACAACCCTTCGAGGTCCTCGTTCCCTCCGATCTCCTGGCGTCGGGAGAAGTCGAAAGGATCCGCGAGCGCGTCGGACGGGAAGGCTATCTTCGGGACTACGAGACGGTGCGCGTCACGAAGGACGGTCGTCGGCTGTCCGTGAACATCACCTCGACGGCGCTGCGGAATCCGCAGTCGAGATACCTCGGTCGGTCGGCGGTCCACCGGAATGTGAGCCATCTCCGGAAACTACAGGAGGAGCTTGCGCGCACGCAAAGCCTCGCGGCGGTGGGCGAGCTTTCCGCGACGATCGCCCACGAGATCAAGAATCCTCTCGCCGGAATCTCCGGCGCGATTCAAGTCCTCCGGGACGCGATTCCGGAGAACGACCGGCGGCGATTCGTCGTCTCGGAGATTCTCGAGCAAATCAGCCGCTTGGACAACACGGTTCGGGACCTCCTTACCTTCGCGCGGCCGATGGCTCCGGTCCGCCACGACGTCGACGTCGCGCGGTCGCTCCGCCATGCGTGGTCGGTCGTGGGCCCGCAGCCGGGGGGAAAGGCCGTTCGGTTCCTGGTCGAAGGAAACGGATTGCGGTTGAGCGGCGACCCGCATCTTCTCGAGCAGGTCTGGATCAACCTGTTCCAGAATGCGGTGGACGCGATGCCCAAGGGGGGAGACTTGCTCGCCCGTGTGAGCGACGAAGGAAACGTCCGCGTCGAAGTCCGGGATACGGGCTCCGGCATGGATTCCGCCCACCTCGCGAAGCTCTTTCGTCCCTTCTTCTCGACGAAGACGCGGGGGACCGGGCTCGGGCTGGCCATTTCCAAGAAGATCGTAGAGGCGCATGGAGGTACCATCAAGGTGTCGAGCGTGCCGGATCGAGGCACGTCCGTTTTCGTGGAGATTCCCAAATGAACATCCTGATCGTCGACGACGAGAAGCTGATCCGATGGTCCCTCCGCGAGCGATTGTCGCGGGACGGGTACACCGTCGCGGAGGCGGAGGACGGCAAGACCGCCGTCGGAGCGCTCGATCGCGGTTTGCCCGACCTCGTGTTGCTGGACTTGCGATTGCCGGACGCCGACGGACTCTCGATCTTGAGGGAAGTTCAGCAGCGGAGCCCCGAATTGCCGGTCATCATCATCACCGCCTACTCCTCGGTCGATACGGCGGTCGAGGCGATGAAGCTCGGCGCCTACGATTACGTCGCGAAGCCTTTCAACATGGACGAACTGGCGATCAGCGTAAGGCGCGCGCTCGAGACATCGGTACTCCGGCGCGAAGTGGGCGACATCGTCCGAGAGCAGAAGGCGCGTTTCGGGGCGCACAACTTGGTCGGGCGCTCGAAGCCGATGCAGGAGATCCACGATCTCATCCGCAAGGTGTCCCGGAGCGAAGCGACGACCGTGCTCATTCGCGGCGAGAGCGGTACGGGAAAAGACCTCGTCGCGAAGGCGATCCACTACGAGTCCGGTCGCGCGGATCGGCCGTTCATGAACA
Source organism: uncultured Planctomycetales bacterium (assembly GCA_964526305.1). Taxonomy (GTDB): domain Bacteria; phylum Planctomycetota; class MHYJ01; order MHYJ01; family JACPRB01; genus JACPRC01. The sequence continues at coordinate 7,418 of CAZGKV010000039.1, forward strand.
TCACCTGCACCGCGCTCCAGGATACGCTCCTCGAGAGCGAGCTCTTCGGCCACGAGAAGGGATCCTTCACCGACGCGAAAAGTCAGAAAAAGGGCCTCTTCGAACTGGCGGACGGAGGGACCATCTTCCTCGACGAGATCGGGGACATGTCGGCCACGCTGCAGGCTAAACTCCTGCGCGCCTTGGAGGAGAAGGCCTTCCGTCGAATCGGCGGGACGGCGGACATCCGGATCAACGTCCGCGTCATCGCGGCCACGAATCAGAACCTCGAGAAGCTGATCGAAGACAAGCGGTTCCGGGAGGACTTGTACTACCGTCTCAACATCATCACGATCATGGCCCCGGCGCTGCGAGAGCGTCGCGAAGACGTGCCCGTGCTGGCCGAACATTTTCTGCGGATGTTTACGCGCGAGTTCCGGAAGGAGCCACAGACCCTTTCCCCGGAGGCCCTCGACAAGCTCTTGGCGCACGGATGGCCGGGAAACGTCCGCGAGCTGCGAAACGTCTTGGAGCGCGCGGTGCTCTTGAGCTCGGGCCGCACGATCGGGGCGGACGAGATCGCCCTTGGGCGCCCGACGGGATCGACCGAACTGCGGACGCGCCTGATCTCCCTGCCCCCGAAGGGAATCAACCTCGAGAGCGTGGAGAAGGATCTCGTCCTCCAAGCCCTCGAGCGTGCCGGGGGGAATCAGACCAAGGCGGGAGAACTTCTGGGGATGACTCGAGATCAGATCCACTATCGGATGGAGAAATTCGGAATCGCGAAGCCCGTGCCGATTACGCGCGACGAGTCGTGATTTTCCGCACGGCGGGGGAGATTTTCCGATGCCTCGGCGAGGGGCCGCCGGCGGCAACGTGGCATTCCGTTCGCGGGGATGGCGGAGCATGACGAATCTCCGAATCCTCTGCGACGGCGATGCCCAGCGACGGTGGCTAACCGGCTTGGAGCGTGCTCCCGGGGTGACGGCGCGGATCGTACGCGGTCGGCTCAGTCGCCTACTCTCCATCGTGGAAGTGGAGGTGGACGGGACCGCCGAAGCCGTCGGCCGTTTGGTTCGAAACCTCCGCGGACACGGAGTTCGAGTGTCCCTACACGCGGAGTGACGCTGCCCCCTCTCTCCGCCCGCAGGGGATCTTCCAGAGGTCCCCGCGGGCATTACGCGGTATCGCCTTTCGCTCCGGCAGGCTTCTCCTGTATGATTCCGGGATGCTGAAGCCGGGCGACCGCTTCGAGTGGAGCCGAACCATCTCGGAGGAAGATATCCGCCGGTTCGGCGAGGTGTCGGGGGATCGCGGGATTCATCACGTTCGGCCCGACAAGCAGGGTCGTCTCATGGCCCAAGGTCTGCTCACCGCGACTCTTCCGACCAAGATCGGTGGAGATCTGGACTTCCTCGCCCGGTCGATGACGTTCGAGTTCTTGAAACCCGTCTATTCGGGCGACTCCCTCACGTGCACGGGCGTAATCGACTCCGCTCTTCCGGAGGCGGGGAAAACGCGCATGGCATTCTCGTTCCAGATCTTGAACCAGAGGCAGGAGACGGTCCTGCGAGGGTCGTCCAGCGGGGTCGTGATGAAAGGGGGCGGGCCTCGTGAACTTGGACACATAAATGGCGCCGGCGGGCCAGACTCGTGTTAGCATCGCGTCCGGACCCCCATGACGCTTTCCCTTACGGTAGTTCAGCGCCGCGTGCTCGGCGTCTTGATCGAAAAGGCCCTAACCACACCGGCGGGGTATCCCCTGACCCTCAATTCGCTCGTCGCCGGCTGCAACCAACTCTCTTGTCGCGACCCTGTGATGCGTCTCTCGGAGGATGAAATCGCGAAGGCGCTCCGGGAACTTTCCGAGTTGCAATTGGTGTCCGAAGTGCCTCCGGAGCGCGGCGGGCGAGTCGAACGATTCCGACATGACGTGGAGGAGCGCCTCGGGTGGAACGAGTACAAACAGGCGATCGTCGCGGAGTTGCTTCTTCGGGGCGCACAAACGCCGGGAGAGCTCAAGACCAACGCGTCCCGAATGGCGCCGATTCCCGACCTTCAATGCGTCGGCATGATTCTCGAGGCGTTTTCGACTCAGGATCCGCCGATCGTTCGCGAGATGCCTCGCCAGCCTGGAAAGAGCGCCTCAAGATACCAGCATCTGTTTGCTCCGGACTCAGAGTCCGCTTCGCCGCCTGCGACCGCTCCGCCGCCTCAGGGTTTGGAGGCGCGTGTCGCGAAGTTGGAGGCGGATTTGGCGGCGTTGCGCCAGGAGGTGCAACAGTGGAAGGCGCGGTAAGCCCGATTCGGGTTGCCCCCGGGCGGTGCGGTCCCGGGGGCAGCCAGTGGTGGTGAGAATGCTCGGGGCTATGGGTAAATGGTCTTGAGCATGAACTTGTCCGCGGCGTCGGTGACCGACACCTGGGCGGGGCTGGAAGATGCGGCCACCTTCTCAGAGGGAATTACGTTCGAAGTCAGGTCCCCATTCAATTGCATCACGAACGATCTTTTTTCGGTGACGCCCGCGAGAACCGCTCGACCTCCGGGGGTCTTCACGGAGGTGAAGGTGGCGCCGCTTTCGAAGGTGTAGAAATACGCCCCGCCGTCCCAAAGGATGGCCGGTGTTTTTCCAACCGCACCGGCCGCGAGCGGTCTTCCCTGAAAGTCAGCGGCGAGATCGTTCGCCTGGAAGATCCCCTGCTCCGTGGAGTAGAATGTCGAGGAATGGGGGTCACCCTCGCTATCGAGGACGGTCAATCCCATTCCGTTCGGAGTATTGTAGGCGAGGTTAATGCTCCCGTCGGGAAGAACGGCCATTCCGCACGGCGTCGAAGGAGACGGAGGGTGCAACTCCCGGACGAATCCCCCTTCGGTCCCATTCCAGGAGAGAAAGAAGAGGCTATCCGTGTCCGTCGTACCATACAGCAGCATCTTTCCGTCGAGCACCAGGACGCGGTACAAGGACTTGACGAATCCGTCAGCGCAAGTCTGTTCCTCGAGCAGCTTGCCGTCTCGACTGACGAAGGCGATGTAGCAGTCGGTCGGGGTCTTGTAGGAGGGGTCGCTGGGGGATACCACCGCCATGACGACTTCGTACCCTTCCTTGATCCAGGTGGTGATCGAACCGACGATCACGAGGTTTCCCTTGGCATCCTGGTCGAAGTCCTTCGGGATGCCCCCCAGGGGGATGCACCATTTCGTCGCGCCCCCTTCGATCGCGCAAACGAAGCCGATGCCGCCTTCCTCGGCGATGATGTAGGCGACGCCATCGATGACCTTGATCCCCTTGACCGTTGCGGAGAACGGGACGGAGTATCCTGCGAGGAAGTCGCCTTCCGAGGAAAGCGAGGTGATTTCAATCCGGTCAGCCGCGTTCTTGAAGGTGGTAATGGTGTCCCCCTCCACGTCCATGTGTTGGTCCGGTGCAGACCCCAACCCGTAGTAGATCCAGCCTTTGGTGGAGAGCATGACCGTGCCGTCGCCGCCATCGCTCCCGTCGTCCCCGTTGCAGTTCCCACATCCAACGGTCGTGCCCCCCAGGAGCACGAGAGCGAGCTCAAGCGCGCACCGGATCGTTCGCTTTTCCATGGGATAACCTCCGGAAACCGGTTCCTCATGATGCCCATCTCCGCACGGTTCTGTCTCCGGAGGGATCGAATTCCAGCGGGCAAAAATGTGGAAGGGCTACGAGCGGACGCTTCCGAACAGAGCGAGGATGCGCGAGAATTCGCCGGTTACCTCGCGCTCGTTCGTGACGTAGTCGCGGATTCGGTCGGTTAAGATTTCCCGAATTCGCTTGCGGCAAAAGGCCAGGTAGTGGCCGATGTCGCTTTCGGAGAGGCCGAATTCCGCCGCGACCTTTGCGTAGCTGGTCGCCTCCTCGGCGGGCGGGTCGAGGGCATATCGTTCGAACACGCGAAAATGGAGGAGCTTGTCGGAACGGTGCAATTCCTCGCGCAAGACCTCCAGCGCCTGATCGATGAGGTCCTTTCCCCATTGGCGGTCGAAGACGTCCTCGGCCGACAGGCCCTGTCCATCTTCGGGAATGTCGAGCTCCAGGCGGGCGTCGTCGAGGGGCAGGAGTTTCTTACCGCCTCCCCGCTTGAGCGCCGCACCCCGTTCATGCTGCTTCAGGAGAAATCGGTGGACCGCCCCGCGGAGATAGCTCCGGAAGCTCCCGAGCTCGGGAGCGGCGCGGTCGAAGAAGTTCCGCTCCAGCAGCTCCTCGAAGAACGCTTGAGTCAAGTCCTTCGCGTCTTCGTTGGAGACGTGTCGGGAGTTCCGGATGAAGGCATAAACGGGCTTCCAATAGAGATGGCAGAGTTCGTTCATCGCCCGTTGCTGCTCCGGGGACGGCGAGCCCGCCGCTTCGACGATGGCCGACCATCGGGTCGAGGGAAAACGCCGTGCCCGACCGCCGAGCGTCGTGTCGCTGGGAGGTTCCATCGATTTCAGTATAACACCGTGCGATTTCGGTGCGGGAATCCTGACGAATCGGAGATACAGTCTGACCCATCCGATAAGGGTAGGTATGCTATAATCCTAGGGAAGTCGGGTGGAGGACGACGTGCTCCAGGAAACCCTCGAGGCCGGGAGGTATGGGCGTGTCCTGCGCCAGATACTCGAGGATACCCTTCCGATCCACTGCTCGTCCGAGATCATCGAACTTCTCCTCGCCAAGGGAGAGATCTCGGCCTCCCAGCTCGAGGAATGCCGCCGGGGGGTCGAAGCGGCACGGGGGGAGGGGAACGATCTTCGTCTGGAACATCTCCTGCTCCGCAAAGGGTACCTGACTCCCGAGCGATTCCTGGGACTCCTGGCGATGGCGGATACCCCTCCGACGGAGGGGAAAACGGGGGCTCCGCCGGCGATGGGGGCTCGAATCGGACGGTATCGGTTGGAACGGGTGATCGGCCGGGGAGGGATGGGGGTCGTCTATTTGGCGAAGGATCCGGAGCTGAAGCGAACGGTGGCGCTGAAGATTTTAAGCCTCGACGAGGACAATCCGGCGATCGTGACGCGATTTCACCGAGAAGCGGCGATCGGGGCGCAGCTGCATCATCCGAACATCGTGGGAGTGCACGAGATCGGCGTGTCCGAGGCCTGGGCGGGGGAGCGCGTTCACTTCATCGCGATGGACTATGTGGAGGGTCAGACGCTGTCGGGGATCCTGCACGAGAGGCGAAGCTCCCGAGCGGAGTTGTTGCGCCTCCTGGAGGAAGTGGCGCGGGCGGTGGGCCATGCGCATTCCCGGGGGATCGTGCATCGAGACGTGAAGCCGTCGAACGTCATGGTGGATTCGTCGGGGCGCGCGATCCTGATGGACTTCGGATTGGCACGCGCGGAGGCGTTTACATCGAAGATCACGCGATCGGACGCGATGATCGGGACGCCGCAGTACATGTCGCCGGAACAAGTGATGGGGCGGACGAAGGAGGTCGATGCGCGGAGCGACGTATACGCGCTGGGGGGAATGCTGTACGAGATCCTGACGGGGCACGTGCCGTTCGGATCGGAGGCGGCGACGAAGCTCTATCATCGGATCGTGAACGAAGACCCGACGCGCCCGTCGGCGCTCGACTCGAAGACCGAGCCGGACCTGGAAGTGATCTGCCTGAAGGCGCTCTCGAAGGAGAGAGGGCGCCGGTACGCGGACGCCAATGCGTTCGCCGAGGACTTGGCGCGATTCCGGAGGGGGGAGCCGATCCAGGCGCGGCCGGCGAGTTGGTGGTACCAGGTTCGGAAGAGGATCGGGAAGCGACGGCGCATTCTCGTAGCCGTCACGCTGGCCGCGGGACTCGCGGGGGTGGGGGTCACGCTGGCCATGTCGGTCGCCAACCAAAGGCGCGCCTTCCGTCAGAGCGTGACGGAGGGGGATCGAGCGTTTTCCGTGGGAAACTGGGGGAAGGCATTGGCGGAGTACGAGCGGGCGCTGGGACTTCGACGAGACGCGAGGGTCGAGGGACATGCGGCGCAATGCCGTTCTCGGATCGCCGAGGAACGGACGGCAGCGGATCGCCGACTCGAGGAGGCGCGACTCTACGGCTGGCTACAGGAGGTGAAGATCCGTCCGCTGGAGGCGAAGATTCGGGAGACGCGATGGCACTCGTACATTCCGTCGTTCGATATTCGCGCGAAGGTGGAGGCGGTTCAAGGGGCTCTGGAGGACCTGGAGCGGCTGACGGAAGACCCCCGATTCCGCGAAAACGTCGATCTATGGATGTTGCTGGGAGAGGGGTGGGACTTCATCGGGGATGTCGATCGCGCGGAAGGGGCGCTCTTGCATGCCGAGTCCTTGAAGTCGGATCACCCGAAGCTTGGCCTCCTTCTGGGACGAATCTGCCTCGAGCGGGTCCTGGCGAGCTTTTTCCACGCCCCGGGTGGGAATTGCGCCGAAGATCGGAAGAACGCCGAAGAGTGGAGCGCCAAATCGATCGCCTACCTGCGACGCGCTTCCGCTGAGGACGACCAGACCTCCGAACTGGATCGCACGATCGCGGAGGCGTGCATTGCGATGGCTCAGAGGGACTCTGCGGACGCCCTGGCTCGTTGCAAGCGGGGGATGGGGCGGTTCGCAAAGGAACTGGGACGAGAAGAATTCCTCTACCTCATGGGGCTTCAGTCGACCGGCACGCGTTCGGTGCAGATTCTCTCCGACGCTCTGAAGATTCGTCCCCTGTTTCCGCGCGCTCTGACGTTGCGGGCCCAGCGTCGGGTATTCATGAAGGACCGTGCGGGGGCGATGGAAGATCTGGATCGCGCGATCCAAGTCCATCCTCGCTTTGCGTACGCCTATTTCACCCGGGGACTCCTTCGATTCGGTGCGACGGACTCGGGGAAAGCCCTGTTGGACTTTGAGACGGCGATTCGATTGAATCCCAGAATGGCGCATGCGTATGTCCACCGTGGGATCATCCGAGTCGTGCGACGCGATCAGGAGGGGGCACTCCAGGACTTCGAAGAGGCGATCCGGCAGTCTCCGGGAGATGCAGAGGCCTACGTGGGACGGGCGATGATCCGGATGCTCCAGAAGAAATACGACCTGGCTCTCACCGACTTGGACCAGGCGGTCGGGCTCAACCCGAGGGGAGTCGACGCCCATCGGAATCGAGCAGAGGTGAAGATGCGCCAGCGAAACCTCGAAGGCGCCTGGAAGGATATCGAACTGGCAGTTCAGCTGGATCCGAGCAATGTACTGGCCTATGTCGTCCGCGGGGAGATTCATCAGCATGCGAAACGAAGGGAACAAGCGGCCGCGGATTTCGATGAGGCCGTGCGGCGCGGGCCGAACGAGGGGATGGCCTATCTGAAGAGAGGGGAATTCAGGTTCCTGATCGGCGACCTCGATGGTGCGACATCGGACCTCGTACGGGCTCTTGAATTGGATCCAACAAACGTTGCCGCCAACTTCAATCTCGGCCAAATCAAACTGGCGCGGGAGGATTTCCAGGGAGCGGTCCGCTTTTATTCGGCCGCCCTTAAGCTGGATTCGAAGTTTGCCGACGCCTACTGCCGGCGCGCCTGCGCGAGGCAGTCTCTCCAGGATCGTCGCGGTGCGCTGGAGGATTGTCACCTGGCGTTGAAATACGCCCCGGCCGATTGGCCCTACCGCGAAGACGTCCGAAAGTGGGCGGAGAAGTTGGAATCGGAGCTTCGTTGAGATCAGAGCAGCTTCACGTGTCCGAGAATCAAACGGTCGCGAAGTCGGTCGGGAAAGTGACGTCCGAGTGCGGCTTGCATGCGCGCTCCTCGACCCACGAGATATCGAGTCCGCGGCCGCTTGGCGCTCAGGGCGTGTAGTACGGCCTCCACCACAAGCCCGACGGAACTCGCCGTTCGCGCCTGTCCCTCCGCGAATTCCCGAACCGCGGCGAGATACGGGTCATAGAGTCTCCGCGCTTCCGGGGGCAGCCGGTGAACGCGCGCCGAGAGTTCGGGGATCGCCTTTTCCCAGATCGGCGTCGAAATGTTCGCCGGCTCTACGAGCGAGACCGCGATTCCCCAGGGACGCAGCTCCATCCGGAGCGCGTCCGTCAATGCCGAGAGCGCGAACTTGGAGGCACAGTATGGCCCGAGGAACGGGAGCGCCAGTCTCCCTCCGGTCGATCCCATGTTCACGATTCGACCGTGCGCCTTCCGGAGGAAGGGAAAAAACCGTTGTGTGACCGCCACCGGTCCCAAAACGTTCACTTCGAATTGTCGCCGAAGCTCCTCGATCTCCAGGAATTCGAGAGGTCCGGAAACGACGATGCCGGCGTTGTTGACGAGAGCCTGAAGGCCGTTCCCGCCGAGGGCCTCGCCTACCGTCGCCGCGGCGGAGGAGAGCGATTCGGGATCGCGGACGTCGAGAGAGATCGGAGTCACTCCTCTGTGCCGGAGCGTCTCTGCCGCGTCGGCGCTTCGTACGCCCGCGAATACGCGATACCCCAACTGCGCAAGACGAAGGGCGCAGGCATGCCCGATTCCGCTGGAGGCCCCCGTGATGACGACGGACTTCGTTCTCATGTTCGCGGTAGGACCTCCACGTACACCGGCCTCTTCGGGCGAAGGGTGATCGAGGGCGCGAATCGGAGGGGACGCGCGTCGAGGAGGCGCCAGCGAAAGCGCTGCGAAAGCCGGGCGAGGATCAGGACGATCTCGGTCATGGCAAACTCGTTTCCGGCGCAAATTCTCGGACCGTGGCCAAAGGGGAAGTAGGCGAAGCGATGAAGAGACTTCGCCCCGGATTCGCTCCATCGCTCGGGATCGAAGCGCTCCGGATGCGGGAACCAGCGCCGGTCCCGATGGACGATCCACGGCAACATCGAAATCTGTGCGCCGCCGGGAATCGCATGTCCGCCGATTCGACACGGCGCGATCGATTCTCGGCTGATCCCCCACGCCGGGGGATAGAGGCGCATCGATTCGTGAACGACCTGAATGGCGAAGGGGAGTTTCGGAAGATCGGCCGGGCTCGGTATTCGCCCGAGGGCATCCGACTCGGCCGCGAAGCGTCCGGCGATCTCGGGATGGCGGGCCAAGAGATGGGTCGTGTAGGTCAGGACCAGCGCCGCCGTTTCGTGACCGGCGAGAAGAAGCGTGACGATTTCGTCCCGCAGATCTCGATCCGACATCGCGTGCCCCGAGCTGTCCCGGGCTTCCAGGAGGCTTCCGAGGATATCGGAGCCCGACGTGCGCGAGGCGCGTCTTCCCTCGATGATGCGGGCGAGGAGTTCGTCCAGGCGGCGGAGCGCGTTGCGCGTGCGGATGGATCCAGGAGACGGTATGCCGTCGGGAAGGGCATATCGAGTGATGCTCAGGTAGTGCCGGAGCACGGCGTCGAGAAGCTGGACTATCTCCTCGGCAAAGAGTTCGGTGCCGAAGAGGCTTCGGGCGATGACCTCCAGACTGAGCTTCATGAAGTCGGCGTGGAGGTCTCGGGGGCCCCCGGGGCTCCAACGATGGATCAGCGATTCGACGGCGGAGAGCGCGATGGTGCCGTACTCTGCCAGCCGCGGTCCGTGGAGAGCGGGATTCACCATCGTCCGCTGTCGTCGCCAATGGGCACCATCGCTGATGATCAACCCTCGGCCCAGGAGGGCCGAGAAACCGCGATGAAAGGCCGGCTTCCGGAAATTCCGCTGCTGGGTGTGGAGCACGGTCCGGATATCTTCCGGGTGGCTAACGAGAATCGTCCGCTGCCCGAGGAAGCCGATCTGCACTACGTCGCCATAGGTGTGGGCGCAGCGGCGGGCGTAGTCGAGCGGATCCCGCAGGAGGTGGAGGGCGCTGCCCAAGAGGGGAAGCCCTTGGGGGCCCGGGATCCGCGGAGGACGGTGCGGGGCCGGCATCATGCGCTCCATGAGTAGTGGCGTACTTGGGAGGGGTGGGTCAGGGTCACGACTGCGGCCACGTATCCGGGCGCGGGATCGAGGGAGTGTACGAACCAATCCTCGGGAGATCCGAGGTCCGCGCGGAGGACTCGGGCGGGAATACCCAGCGACATCTCGAAGCGATCCAGAGGAATGGAAAGTCCGAGCCCGCGCGCCTTCACATAGGCTTCCTTGCGCGTCCATAGCTCGGCGAATCCTCTCGGGCTTCCCTCACTCGGGAGGGAATTGAGATCCGACACTTCGCGGCGAGAGAAAAAGCGCTCTGCGACCGAGAACAGTTCGCTCCGGCCGGGAATCTTCTCGACGTCGGCGCCGATCTCCGCACCCCGTGCCAGAGCCACAATCCCCCATTCTCCCGAGTGCGAGAGATTGAATCGGAGGTCGCTGCCGCGAAGGCAAGGTTTGCCCCAAGGATTGTGATGAAAACGGAGGTCGGCCGATCGAGCTTGGAGATACCCGGCCAAGATCCGTCTCAGGATCGAGTGGGCGGCGACAAAGCGGCTCCGGTCCGTCGCGAATCGAAATCGAGCCGCGCGGGACCGCTCCGATTCATCCAGGTCGGAGAGGGAACCGTCGACGAGGCGAAGGCTCCACACATGAACCTCGTCCGTGCCTAGAACCGATAGAGCGCACATGCCACTTGGACTCCCATGGCCACACCGATGAATAGTCCCAAGTCGCCCGAGCGAATCCGATCCTCGCGGCGCGCATAGTCCAGCGCCGCCGCCGGCGAAGATGTAAACCAATCCTCCCCCTCCTTGGCGATCTCGACTTGACGCTCTCCCAGGACACCGCGAAGATCGCGCAGGAAGGACGGGGAAATCTGAGGGGGAAAAGCGACGGCGATATCCTGGATGCGAATTCCTTCCCTCAGCAAGAACCTCCCCACGGCATCGTGGATGCACTCCACGAATCCGCGTTCGCGTGATTCCTTCGATGGAACTTCCCACGCGCCGTTATACCGGAGCCGGCATGAGGCGGTCGCGCTATGCTCTGGGTAATCCCGGAAAAACCAACTTTCGAATCCGGTCTTGCCGTTGGAGGATGGGCGAAGGAGAAAAGCCGAGGCGGACGGACGAATCCCTCTCGGAATGCGCGGGTGATTCTCCACCTCGGAGGCGAGGACGAGGGCGGCACCGGTCTTGCCCGCCTCGATCCACCGAGACGCGACGTGACAAGCGGCGAGCATTCCATTCGCCCCGGCGATCACGTCGAAGGCAAAGGTCTTCTTCTCGGAATTCCACTCGACCGCATCGTTGAGGGCCAGCCGCTTCTGGATCATGGCGGCCAGGGCCGGTTCGCCGATGTGGTTCGTACGGTAGAGCCCTCCGTAGACGAGGAGCCCTACGTCGCGAGGCTCGATTCCGGCGGCCGTGAGGCATCTCTGGCCGGCGGCCTTCGAAAGTTCGAAGGTATCGCGAGGAGTTTCCTCCGGTGCGAGGCCGACCGATGCGATTTCCACCCGGCGGGGAGCGAACGGCGAAGGGGGGACCTGTTCAGCACGTCTCCGAAGGCCGGTGCGGATGCGGTCGGGAAGGTCGTCGAAGGTGTAGAGGGCGGTTCCGAGGGTCAGTCCGGAACCGGACGGACTGAAGGCGACACGGTCTCCGCTCCGGATTCTCCCCTCGCGGATGGCGTCGTGAAGCGCGACGAAGAGCGTCGTGCTTCCGGTGTTTCCGCGCTCCGAGAGGTTGTCGATGGTGTTCCCGTCGTGGCAGATCTTTTCCCGGAGCAGCGTGTTGATCTCCCGCATGGCGTCTTGGATCGTGGTCCGAGAGGCTTGATGCAGGAGCAACTGATGGAGCGAGGCCGGCGCCCAGTCGTGCCGGCGGAGCATGGCGAGAGCATGGCGCACACCCTGGGGGATTCCCACCGCGGAGATGCGCACGGCATCGGTATACATGATCGCCCCGCCGTGTTCCCGCTCCGTCGGACGAGCGTAGCAGAGGCCGCTGTATCGGCCGAGGGTGTAGAGCTCGAGGTCGTGAAAGCCGAACCGGTCGTCGGAGGTGGATTCCAGGACGACCGCGGCGCCCGCATCTCCGACGGTGAGGCACGCCATGCGCGGATCGAGGTATCCATCGATTTCCTGCTGGGCGGTACGGGTGAGGTGCGTGGTATGCTCGCCGCTCACGATCAGGGCGCAGCGTGCTGCCCCGGTCTTGAGGAACGCATCGGCGATCGCGATTCCCGTGAACATCCCTCCGCACGCATTCGCGACGTCCAGAGCGATGGAGCGATCGAAGCCGAAGCGCGCCTTCAATCGGAGAGACATCGAGGGTTCGTAGACGTGCAGGATGTCGGGCGCCTCCGTCTTGGAGATGCCGGTATAGAAGAGGAGATCGATTTCCTCTGGGCGGAACCGGGAGCGGGAGAGGCAGTCCTCGATGGCGCGGGAGGCGAGATCCAAGGACGATCCCTCCGGCCCCACGGTACGTCGGGAGCGAATGCCCGTGAATTTCTCCAGGGGAAAGTCGACGGAGTTTCGGCAGTTTCCGAGGACTTCCTCGGTCGTGAGGACATCCGGAGGCAGATGAACCCCGACACTTTCCAGTACAGTGTTAATCATGATGCTCCAACTCCTGCGCGAGTTCGGCGATGGTGGGATGGCGAAAGAGCATTTCCGGGCGCAGGGGCAGCCCTGCCGCTTCCGCCTCCGCGACGACCTGCATCGTGAGTACGGAAGCTCCGCCCAAGTCGAAGAAATTATCGTGAATCCCGATGGGCGAGATTCCGAGCACCTGCTCCCAGATCTTCCCAAGGACGCGCTCCCTTGCCGTCTGGGGGCCGACGAATGAATTCTTCAATTCCGGCCGGCCCCCTTCGATCTCCGGTAGGGCATTTCGGTCCACCTTCCCATTCGCCGTGCGGGGAAGCGCATCCATCGCGACGAAGAGGGAGGGGATCATGTGCCCGGGGAGGCGCTCTCGAAGGAACTCGCGCAGGGGAGGCAAGGCCTGGACGGGGACGTTGGCATACGTCGCCCAGGAGCGGACCGGGCCGGGGATGAGATCCTGGGGCGGACCGACTTCGAAGAAATCGTCTCCCGCATCCGAGCAGCGAGCCTCTTCGCCGAAGTCCTCCGGATCGACTCCGGACCGGGGGGCGGCGGCGATGCGGTCCAGGACCTCTCCGACCGTCTGCGGTCCGCTGGATCCCTCCACCAACTCGAGAGCGCGCAGCACGGGAGCGAGGCGGAGGTTGCGGTGGGCGTGCGGAATCGTTCCGACCGTGGAGCGATGGGGGTTCTCTCCAACCTGGAGCAGGACGTCGTAGCGAAAGCGAGTGATCTCGTTGTGCGCCCTTCCCCGCTTGAGCCACGTTCGTGCGAGACGGAGGGAGGGAATCCGCCGAGGAAGGACGGGAAACAGGGAGGGATCGATCAGGAGTTCCTGATCGCGAGAAAGGCGTCCGCGAATTCTCCGGCGAAGTTGACCCAGGCTCATGGAGGCCGGCGCACGCTGGAGCTGAACCCAGGTGTGAAAGGCCTCGCGTAGGCGCGCGTTTCGCAGGTCCCCGAGAAAGACGCGTCCGAGCGGGCCGACCGCCTCGGCGGCCTTCTCGAGGACGGAAAAGAAGTAGTCGAGATGGGGGAAGTACTGGACGACCGAGTTGAGAACGACCGTGTCGAAGGATCCCGGCTCGATTCCCGAGAAGTCATCGGCGGAGCGGTTCTCGAGCGCCACGTGTTCCCATCGAGCGCGCCGGCGGAGCGAATCGACCGCCACTCGGGAGAGATCGGTCCCGACGTAGCGGCGACACTGCGGGGCGATCCGTTGGAGCAGCATCCCTGTGCCGCAGCCGATTTCGAGGAGGCGCTGAGGGTTCCAGGAGAGGATTCTTTCCGCCGCTCGGTCCGCCCATTCGCGCATTTCTTCTTCGGGGACCGGCAGGCCGGTGCCGCTGTCGATCCAACCGGCCGTGTCGAGAGCGGGATCCACACTGGGAACGCTCGATCGGTAGGTCTCGTCCCAAACCTCCTTCCAGCGATCGACCGAGACGGGGTTCGGAGCGAGGAGGACGAAGGCCGCGAGTCGCTGATCGCGCGCGACTACGACGCAGTCCCGAATCTGAGGGTGGGATCGGATCGTCGACTCGATTTCGCCAGGCTCGATCCGATATCCTCGTATTTTCAGCTGCTGGTCGATCCGACCCAGGAATTCCACGGATCCATCCGACCGGCGACGGGCTTGGTCCGCGGTGCGGTACAGGCCCTCACGGAACTTGTCGCTGGTTTTTCTCCAGTAGCCGGCGGCCACTCCCGTTCCGCCGATCCATAACTCCCCACGGATGCCGACGGGAACGGGTTGCGCATGCCGATCGAGGACGTGCAAAGTCTGATTGGCCAGAGGCTGTCCGATGGGCACGGGATTCTCGTGCGGTTCTACGCGATGAATCGAAGACCAGATCGTCGTCTCCGTCGGACCGTAGAGGTTCCACAGTGCCCGGCAGCGTCCCAGGAGCTGGTCGGCGAGATCGCGGGAAAGCGCCTCGCCCCCAGAGAGGGCCTTGAGGGAACACTTTCCGCCCCATCCCGCGGCGACGAGGAGGCGCCACAGAGTCGGCGTGGCTTGCATCACCGTGGCTTCCTCCAACGCGGCGGCGAGTTGCGGGGGATCGGTGACCTCGTCGCGCGGACAGATCTTGACGCGAGCGCCGACGAGGAGGGGAAGGAGGAGTTCCAACGTCGCGATGTCGAAGGAGAGGGTGGTGACCGCGAGGAGCACGTCCTCGGGAGTTAAATGGACTTGGCGCTGTACCCCCAGAAGACAATTGACGACCGCGCGGTGGGTTACGGGTACTCCCTGAGGAGTGCCCGTGGATCCCGAAGTGTAGAGAAGATAAGCCAGGTCGGCGGAATCGATGGTGCGATGCTCGAATGGCGGGCCATCGGCGCTTTCGATGTCGACGATCCGCGGGATTGGAAGTGGGACCCGACCCCGCAAATGCGTCTGGATCAGGAGAGCGTCCAGGTCCGCGTCGAGCATGATGGAGGCCAGACGATCCCGGGGATATGCCGGATCGAGAGGAACATAGGCTCCGCCGGCCTTCAGGATGGCGAGGAGGCCTACCAGCATCTCCAAAGAACGATCCACGAAGAGCCCGACTCGAACGTCGGTTCCAAGGCCGGCCGCGCGAAGCCCGCGCGCCACTCTCGTCGCGCGCTCGTCGAGCTCGGCGTAGGTCAGGGCTCGATCACGAAATGTCGCAGCCAGAGCCCTCGGAGTCCGGAGCGCTTGCTCTTGGAAGAGTTCGTGGAGACAGCGATCCGTCGGGAGAGGAGTGGAGGTGTCGTTCCAAGCGGCAAGTTGCGCTACCTCGCGCGGCGTCAAGAGCGGAAGACGTGAGAGCGGACGCTCAAGATCCGAAAGAGCTCCGTCCAGAAGTTGAGAGAAATGTCCGGCGAGGCGCTCGACGGTGGCCGAATCGAACAGATCGGTGCTGTATTCAAAGTACCCCTCGAACGCGGTTCCGCGATCCTCCAGAGAGAGGAAGAGATCGAACATCGAGGTCCTCGGATCTACGGCCATGGGCTCTACGATGAGGGAGGGGAGGCGAAGAGGGGGGAGCGGGACGTTCTGAAGAGCGAACATGACCTGGAAGAGGGGCGCATGACCGGGACTCCTCTCGGGTCGCACTTCTTCCACGATGCGTTCGAACGGGACGTCTTGATGCTCGAATCCCTGGAGCGCTTTGGCGCAAGTCCGGCGCAGGAGTTCCCGGAAACTCGGATCGCCCGACGCGTCGATCCTGAGTGCGATGGTGTTGACGAAGAAACCGATCGACTTCGCGAGTTCAGGATAGTCCCGGCCGGCCACGGGGCATCCGATGACGACATCCTCCGCCCCCGAAATGCGATGGAGGAGTGCCTGGAATGCCGCGAGCAGGACCACGAAGGGGGTCGCTCCGGTCTCGCGCGCGACCGCGCGAACTTGACGAGACAGGTCCCGAGAGAGGCTCACACCCTGTCGGGCCCCACGAAAACTCTGTTCGAGCGGGCGACGCCGATCTGTCGGGAGAGGGAGGAGCGTCGGTGCGTCCTTGAGATCCGTTTTCCAGTACGAGAGGCCCGCCTCAGGAGCGGACCTCCGCCATGTCGAGTAGTCGCCATACTGAATCGGTACTTCGGGCAGCTCGAGGGCGCCCCCCGAGCTGTAGAGGGTGGCCAGTTCGCGGAAGAAAACTCCGATCGACCACGCGTCGAATACGGCGTGATGAACGGTCACCAGAAGGAGATGTTCTTCGGCCGCCTGCCGGACGAGAACGGCCCGGAGCAGGGGACCTCGAGCCAGGTCGAAAGGGCGGCCTGCCTCCTCCTGAAGAAACTCTCGTGCCCTCGCGGGGTCTGAGATCGGGACGACGGCGAGCGCAACCTCGCACTCCGACGCCACGACTTGGTGCAGTCGTCCGCCGACGAAGGCGAACGTCGTACGGAGCGCCTCGTGTCGTTCGACGATCCTCTGCAGACTCCAGCTCAAAGCTCGCTCGTCGAGAGGACCGAGGAGACGTGCGGCAAGAGGCATGTTATAGGCGGCCAGCCCCGGATTCACTTGGTGAAGGAACCAGAGCCGCTCCTGACCATGAGAAGCGGGTGGGGGACGGTCGTCGAGACGTTGCGGAATCTGCGAAACGACCTCGTCGCCGCGCATCCTCTCCTCGAGGAGGGCGCGTCGTTCGGGCGACAGACGCTCGCGCAAGGTTTCAATCGAGTCCGGGACCATATCGGACCTTTACGTACGAGGGAGGAGGCGGAACGAGGTCGGAGTCCCATTCGAGGAGATGGAGAGTGTCGCTGTCGCGAAATCCCGCGAACCGCAACGTAACGTTCATCGATCGGTTTCGCTCGTTGGGGACGAACTCCGCACGGAGTCGTGCCCCCGACTCTTGGCTCCGCTTCATCACGTAGGAGAGAAGGATCGTTCCGACGCCCCGAGAAAGAACGCGGCAGGACATCAGGAGGAGACGGAGCGTCCACTCGGCAGGACGACACTCCACGAGGGCCAGGCCGATTCTGCCGTACGATCCGAACCGGTCTTCGAGAGAAGCCAGCAGGAGGCGATGATTCGGCGACGAACGATACCGGTTCAGTTCCTCGATCGAGTAAGACCGGCCGGTCGTGTTCAGTTGGTTGGTACGGAGTGTCAGCTCCTCCGCTCGCCGCAGATCCGCCTCCCCGGGAACGAAGATGGTGAAGACCATGTCCAGGGTCGCCAGGAATTCTTCCCGGGTTCCGGGAAACTGTCCCTCGACGCGAGTGCGAGAAATGTCCTCGCGATACATCGCCCGTCGGCGGGAGGCGTCCTCCGATGAAACTGGCGGTACGAATTCCGGACGCGTGCTCAGCGTTTCGACCTCGGAAGCGTCCAGGCACAAGACGTCGGGCAAGAACCGTCTCACTTCCTCGCGCTCGACGGGATCGTCGTCGATGAACGCGAGCGAGTCGAGTCCGATGCGCAGGGACTCGGAGATCCCGCGAAGGGAATTCACCTTGGACTCCCAGTGGATTCGTGGATGGAGGAAGTACTCCCCGATGCCGAATTCGCGGAGCTTCTCGAGCGCGTGAGGAGCGTCGTTGCGGCTGGCGACGGAATGGAGAATCCCGCGCTCGTCCAAAGTTCGAATGGTCCGGATCGCGGAGGGACGAGGCTGGACCGCGTCGCCCTCGGCCAGAACGCCGTCCCAAAGGGTCCCGTCGAGATCCCACATCAGGCACTTGACCGTTCCGCTTCCGCTCACGCCATCCCTCCCCGAGCGCACTCGTGGCGGGCGATCATGATCTGCTGCATCTCATTGCTGCCTTCGATGATCTCCATGATTTTCGCGTCCCGGTAGTAGCGCTGGACGGCGGCATCGGACACGCAGCCGGCGGCGCCGTGAATCTGGACGGCGTCCGTAGCCGCCCGACACGCGACGCGGGAGGCGAAGTACTTCGCGGCACAGGTTTCCAGGATGGCTTCGGGATGACCCGACTCCCGGAGGTTCCCGGCGGAGACGCACAGCGCTCGGGCCGCGCGAAGGTCGGTGGCGGTGTCGGCGATCATCCGCTGGATCAACTGATGTTCCTGGAGGGGAACTCCAAACTGGCGGCGGCGCGCCGCGTAGGCGACGTCCGCCTCGAGGCATCCTTGGGCGATCCCGACACATCCCCACGCGACGGAGTATCGTCCCAGATCGAGCGCCGTCGAAGCGACGTGGGAGAATCCGCTCCCGATCCGTCCGAGGAGATTCCGCGCGGGAACGCGGCACTCGGAGAACCGAATGCTCGCCAGCATCGAGGCGCGATGTCCGAGCATTCCCCGGATCGGAGCGACGTCGATCGTATAGGGATCGTGCTCGACCAGGAAGGCGGTGGGCGCTCCGTCGCACTGCGCTACCACCAAGAGGACGGCGGCGATCTGACCCCCCGTAACCCACGCCTTGGTTCCCGAGAGTAGGAATTCGTCCCCGCATCGAACGGCGGTCGTCTTTCCGTGTCGCGCATCCGATCCGGCTTCGGGTTCGCTCAGGCAGAAGGCCGCGAGGGTTCGACCCGCGGCGAGTCGCGGAAGCCACTCCTCTCTCTGTTCGTCCGATCCCCACCGGTGGATCGCACGGCCCACCATGCTGTGGACCGTAAGAAGATCGCGGACGGAGGAGCAGGCTCGCCCGATGTCCTCATTGAGTCTTCCGAAGGAGATCATGTCCATCCCGAGTCCGCCGGCGTCCTCGGGATAGACGGCCCCCCAGATCTCCAACTCGGCAAGCCAATCCAAGGGAATCCGTTCTTCGCGATCGAAGCGGGCCGCGCGGGGTTCGATCTCGCGGCGGGCCACCTCTCTCCATTCCTGGCTCAGGACCGGCATGGAACCCTCCCCTCCGTTTTCCGATGCACGAGCGAGGCGAGCGCATCGATGGATCGGAAGTTGCCCAACTCCAGGTCCTCGTTCTCGATCCGAACCCGAAACTCTTTTTCGAGAAAGGCGACGAGCTGCAAGGCGAAGAGCGAATTGATCAATCCTTCCGCGAAGAGATTCTCGTCGTCGCGGAACTCGACGTTCCGCAGGAATCGACGCAAGAACCCTCGGATGCGCGCTCGCGCGTCGTTCACGTCTGTCCCTCCGTCGTGTCCGGATAGAAACCGCGGCCCGACTTCTGTCCCCAGCGACCTTCCTCGACCAGTTTCCGAAGCAGGGGGCGGGGGCGGTATCGAGGGCCGAATTCCTCCTCGAGCACTTCCAGCGAAAGAAGGACGGTGTCGAGGCCGATCAGGTCCGCCGTCTCGAGCGGCCCCATCTTGTGTCCGAAGCACGAGCGGAAGAGCCGATCGATCGCCTCGTTCACCGCCAGCATCAGGACACGATTGGAGACGAATCCTGGGGAATCGCGGACGACGATTCCCTGCTTTCCGATCCGGCCGAGGAGCTCGTGCGCCGCGGCGAGGGTTTCGTCCGACGTCCGGGGCCCCCGAACGACCTCCACGACGGATTTCAGGGGAACGGGATTCATGAAGTGCATCCCCAGGACGCGATCGGGCCTCCGCGTGGCGGAGGCGATCTTGGCGATGGAAATGGCGGAGGTATTCGCGGCGAGAATGCACGGAGGCGGCACGACCTCGTCGAGACGGAGATAGACTTCGCGCTTGATCTCCCATTTCTCGGTGACGTTCTCGATGACGAAGCGGGTCTCCCCGAGGTGCTCCATCTCGGGAGTGAATCGGATTCGCGACAGCGCGTCCTTCGAAGTCGCGGGCCGAAAGAGCCCCTGCAGCCTCGCTTGTCGCTCGATGTCCTCGCGAGCCGCAGCCAGGATCTCTTGCGTGCGGTCCAGCAAGACGACGTTCAGCCCGTGTTGAGCCAGATCCAGGGCCACGCCTCGACCCATGACGCCCGCGCCCACTACGCCGATGGAAGGGGAATTCATGATTCGACTCCGCTCGTTTCCAACTGTGCGATGAGTGCTCGCTCCACCGCCTCCGCGATCCCCGCGACCGTGGGAGAGTCGAACAGGACCCGGAGGGGGAGATCCACCCGGAACGCTCGGCGTAGCCGCGAAGCGACCTGCGTTCCCAGGAGCGAATTGCCTCCCACATCGAAAAAGTTGTCATGGAGACCCACGGCGTCCAGCCCCAGGACCTCGCTCCAGACGGCGGCGATCTTGATCTCGGCCGGTCGCTGCGGGGGGACGAAGTTCTCGCGAAGCCGCGACCGGGTGTGCCTCGCGGCAACCCGCTCCTCGCGCCGAGGATTCGTCCATGCCGAGAGTCGGCGATCGAGATCCTCGGTGGAGACGATGACCTGCGGGTAGGCGCCTCCGTCGAACACCCGCGACAATACCTCGAGTGCTTCTTCCTGACTCACGGCGCCGTCCCAGTCGACGCTGATCCAGCCCTTGCGGGTGCCGGCGAAAGAGTCCATGAAGCGGTTGGCGGCGGCGTACGCGGAAAAGCCGAGGCCTCCCAGAACCGCGGAGAGCGAAGAGATGCAAAGGCAGAAGTCCAGATTCGATCCCGCGATCGCTCGATCCAGCGCCTGCAGGCCGTGTACCTTCGCGCGGAAGTGCGCGTCGCGCAGCGCGGAGGTCGTCTCCGGGACGGGGGCGAACCACTTCGGATCCACGAGACCGGCCGCATGAACCACGCCATGGATCTGTCCGGCCTGCGAGAGGATCTCTCGGACCCGAGCCTCGTCGGCAATGTCGCCCGCGACGCAGCATCGATCGCCCGCGGAATCGGGGCGAGCCGAACGGCCTACCAGAATCAGGCGTCCGGCCCCTCGGGAGGAGAGAAAGTCTGCGATCCAACCGCCGATCCTGCCCGTTCCTCCGAAGAGCACGTAGGTGCCGCCCTGCCGGACGGGAATGGAGCGAGCGGCGCTCGCGGGTACGGGCTCGTACGTGGGTTCCCATCGGTGCCTCCCTCGAAGTGCGGCGATGTTTCCCGCAGAGGGCGCATGAATCTCGTTCCAGAGGGCCTCCTCGCTGGAGTCTTGCTCGAGGCGGACGTCCAAGAATCGCACAGCGAGATTGGGATACTCCTGCGAGAGACTGAGTCCGGGGCCATAGATCGTCGTTCGCTCCGGGAGGAGGACGTCGTGACTCTCGACCGCTTGGGTCTGGGACGTTACCACCGTGATGCGTACCGGCTCGGAGATCACCGCGCGGGCGAGGGCGCGGCCCAAGTTCACGACACCATCGAATCCGAGCCGCTGGGCTTCTTCCAGCGAATGCGAGGGAGCCAGACTCCGCAGGTCGAGGATCTCGAGTCGAGAGGCGTCGACTTCGGCGAGCTGCGCGTCGAGATTCTCCGATTTCGTCAGGACGACCTCGGCCCCTTCGCTGCGCAATCGTTCCGCAAGACGGCGTCCGAGGCCGTCTTGATCTTCGAGGATCAGCCAAGACTTGCGACTCGCGGGAGTCGGAGGCGATAGGGGGTGGCGTTTCCAGGAGGGGAGATAGAGCCGGACAACTCGGTTCGCCGGTGCGTCGATCCAGAATCGCCGGCGGTCGAAGGGGCGTGCGGGCAGGGAGATTCGGAGGCCCTTCGTCCCTCCCTGAAAGGCTTCCCAATTCACGGTACAACCGCTCGTCCAAAGTCTGCCGAGCGTATGGAGCACGCATTCGATCTCGGATCGAGACTCGGTGCGATGGGGCAGGGAGGGGAGCGCTGTGCGGCGCGGGTCCTGCAGGAGGAGAAAACTCGAGAGACTGCGACCGGGCCCTACTTCCAAGAAAATCGAATGGGAATCCCGGAGGAGATGTTCCACTCCCTCGGAAAACCGGACCGGGAGTCGGAGTTGGGAAGCCCAGTACCCCGGGTCCTTGGCTTGCTCGGGAGTCAAGGGACGGCCGGTCACCGTGGAGATCATCGGGATCGACGGAGCGTGAAGCGCGACTGCCTCGAGGGCGCCCCTGAACTCGGTTTCGATGGGCTCCATCATGGGAGAGTGAAAAGCCCGCGGGGTGTTCAGTCGTTGAGAAACGACGCCCGCTTCTTCGAGTCGTCCTTGCAAGATCCGGATGGCCTCGAATTCGCCTGAGGCGACACACAGGCTCGGCGCATTGATCGCAGCGAGGCAGACTCCAGAACCGAGATAGGGTCGAAGCTCTTCCACGGAGTGAGGAACGGCGAGCATCGCTCCGCCGGGGAGGCGTTCCATCAATCGGGCTCGAAGGGCGACCAATCGAAGTGCGTCCTCGGTGTCCAAAACCCCCGCGACACTTGCGGCCGCGAACTCGCCGAGACTGTGGCCGATCACCGCCGTCGGTCGAATTCCCCACACTTGCCAGAGATGGGCGAGGGCGAGCTCGACGACGAGAAGCGACGTTTGGGCCTCCGTGGGGGGAAGACCCTCCTCGGTCCGCTGTTCGAGAAGGACCGACCTCGGGTCGAGGGGAAGAATTCCTCGGACGATCTCGGAGAATCGATCCACGTGCTCTCGAAACACGGGTTCGGACTCATAGAGGTCCCGAGTCATTCCGGGAACGTGATCGCCCAAGCCGGGGAAGAGGAAGACCACGGGGCGCGCGGTGCGGTCTACCCGGGCGCAATGCGGATCGCGGAGTCGAAGCTTGGCCATGGCTTCCGCGGAATCGTGCGCGACGACGAACCTCCGGAACTCGAACGGGGCGCGGCCGGTTTGCAAAGTTCGGGACACCTCCGCCAGCGAATGGTGGGAAAGGCTTCGCAAGATTTCGTCCCGGACGGCTTCGAGCGCCGACTCGGATTTCGCGGAAATGGGAAGAAGGTGGTGGGATCTCGAATCGAGACTCGCCTCTCGTGGAGGGGCTTCCTCCAGGACGGCATGGCAGCTCGTGCCACCGAACCCGAACGAGCTCACGCCGGCCAGCGCGGGGTGGGTCGGCCACGGCTCCGGGGATTGGACAATCCGGATGGAGTGTCGAAGATGACGATTCTGCCGTTCGAAGTGGAGGCTGGGCGGAATGGAACCGTGTCGGAGCGCGAGGGATACCTTGATCAAACCTGCGATGCCGGAGGCGGCCTCCATGTGACCCAAGTTGGTCTTGACGGATCCCAGGAGGCACGGCCGTCCTTCGAGCGCCTCGGCCAACGATCGCGCCTCGATCGCGTCCCCGATGAGCGTTCCGGCTCCGTGGGTCTCGACGTACTGGATCCGACTCGGCTCGACTCCGGCCTTCGCCCATGCCGTGCGCAGGACCGAGACCTGGGCCTCTCCGTTCGGGGCGACCAAGCCGTTGGTGCGTCCGTCCTGCACGACGGCCGAACCTCGGAGGATCGCGTAGATCGGATCGCCGTCCTTGAGCGCCTGCGAGAGCGGTTTCAAAAGGACGAGGCCGACGCCTTCGCTTCGGACATATCCATCCGCCCGATCGTCGAAGCTCTTGCAGCGGCCGTCTGCCGCGGTAAGTCCCGCCTGCGAAAAAGCGATCCCGATTTCGGGAAGGAGGATGACGTTGACTCCTCCCGCGAGGGCGAGCCGCGACTCTCCCTTGCGGAGGCTGTCGGAGGCGAGATGAACCGCGACGAGCGAGGAAGAGCAGGCGGTGTCGATCGCGAGGCTCGGACCGCGGAAGTCGTAGAAATAGGAAATCCGATTGGCCGCGATGCTCAAGGCGTTTCCCGTTCCGTCGTGGACATCGATGTCGGCGGGATGCGCGGTCCGGCGGCGGCCATAATCGTTGGTGGAGATCCCCACGAATACTCCGATCGGGCTCCCGGCCAGACGGGTGGGATCGATCCCGGCATCCTCGAAGGTCTCCCAACTCGTTTCCAAGAGGAGCCTCTGTTGCGGGTCCATTCGCTCGGCCTCTCGCGGAGAGATGCCGAAGAACTCCGCATCGAACTCGTCGATTCCCTCGAGGAACCCGCCCCAGCGGGAGTTCATCTTCCCCGGGCCGGTCTTTGCGTCGTAATAGGCCTCGGCTTGCCATCGGTCGGGCGGAACTTCCCGAATGCAGTCGAGTCCCTCATGGAGGACATTCCAGAACGCTCTCGGACCGTGGGCTCCGGGAAAGCGGCACCCGATTCCTACGATCGCGATGGGCTCCGGCTCTGGGGAGGACGGGCCGGCCATCGATGCCGGCGCCGTCGGCTGAGACAGGTGGCGAGCCAGCTTCTCGATCGTGGGGAATTCCCAGAGGACCGTCGGCGAGAGCGAGCAGGAGAAGCGATCCTGAAGCTCCCCCGAGAGGACCACCAGCTCTCTCGAGGAAAGTCCGAAATCGTCCAGAGGGAGACGCGGATCGATTTCCGAAACCGGAACCCCGAGGCGATCCGCGATGCGGCCGACGAGCCACGCCCGAATCTCCTCAAACACGGACGCCTCCTTGGAGCGCGAGGAACTCCTCTCGACAAAGGCCCCGTTGGACTTTTCCGCTCGAGGTCTTGGGGAGACGTCCCGGGGGGAGGATGAGAACTTCCTGGACTCTCAGATCGTGTTCGCGTGCGACGCTTTTTCGAATCGCCCCGGCGATCTCCTCGGGGTCGGCGCGCAACTCGGCCTCCGCAAGGATCCCCACTCGCTCTTCGCCGTCGAAATCGAAGGAGAAGGCCGCGCAACCGGCGGATCGAAGGGAGGCGTGGCTGGATTCGGCGGTCGCTTCGATGTCTCCAGGATGGTGGTTGCGACCATCCACGATGATGAGATCCTTGAGACGGCCGGTGACCGTGAGCTCGCCGTTTCGGAGGAATCCTAGGTCGCCCGTTCGGAGGAAGGGAGTGCCGCCGAGGGGTGCTCGGAATACTCTGTCGGACTCCGCCGACTTTCCCCAGTAGCCGCACGCGACGTTGGGTCCCGAAACTCGAATCTCTCCCTCGACTCCGTTCGGGTGGAGTTCCCCGGTGTCCGGATCGACGATGGCGAGTCGGACGCCTGAGGCCGGAGCGCCGCAGCCCACTCGATCCGTCGAGTCCACGAGATCCGGTCCGATCCCGGAGGCGACAAGGAGGGTAGCTTCTGCGAGCCCGTACGAAGGGCGG
This sequence comes from uncultured Planctomycetales bacterium, assembly GCA_964526305.1. Classification (GTDB taxonomy): domain Bacteria; phylum Planctomycetota; class MHYJ01; order MHYJ01; family JACPRB01; genus JACPRC01. Next base: position 32,204 of record CAZGKV010000039.1, read on the forward strand.
AAAGCCTCCGGCCTGAATCCGGAGGGTCCAAACGCTTGCTCGAATCGCCGGAGTGTTGCGGCTCGGACCGGTTCTGCCCCGTTGATGGCCACCTTCCAGTGGCTCAAGTCCAACGACGATCGCTGGTCGGGGGGGATCCGTCGCACGCACAAGTCGTAGGCGAAATTCGGGGCGGCGCTCATCACGCCGTGGTACCGCGAGAGCGCTTCGAGCCACCGGAGGGGGCGCTGCAGGAAGGAGAAGGGAGAAAGGAGGATGTTCTCCCAGCCTCCATAGATTGGGAGCAGAATCGACCCGATGAGTCCCATGTCGTGGTACGGCGGGAGCCACGAAACCGAGCGGGCCAGGTTCGGGTTTGGGAAGCGATCCTCAAGCTGCTCCAGGTTGGAGAGAATGTTTCCATGGGAAAGCATCACCCCCTTGGGATCGCCGGTCGATCCCGAGGTGTATTGGAGCATCGCCAATGTCGAACGCCCGATGGCCGGCTCCCTCCACGGGACGGCCTCGATGGTATCGGTGGCGATCCATGGGCATTCGGACATCCAAGAGGATCGGACCGCCCATTCATGGGTGGTGAGGATCAGGCTGGGATTAGAGTCCAAGGCGATCGACAGTGGGCGATTTCGGGAGCGGTTGAGTCGGGGGGGATATACGGGTACAGCCACCATGCCGGCGTACAGACATCCGAAGAAGGCGGCCACGTACTCGAGACCCGGGGGATAGAGGAGCATGAGTCGTGCACCCGGTTCCGCCCGCTCCTGAAGACTCCCTGCGATAGTTCGTGCGCGTCGATCCAACTCGCTGAAGCTCAGGTGGACGGCGGTGTAGTCGTCCGGTAGGAACGTTACGGCTCGATCCCGGGGATGCGTGCGAGCACGGGTGCGGAGCATCTCGACCGCGGTTTCCCAGTTTCTCATCGGACGAATTCTCTTTATGGCCTGCGGCCAAGACTGCACATCAATTCCGCAGGAAGCTGTGGAAGTTCCGTGATTTCGACCGAGGGGGGCTACACATTCCGTGCCACACCGTGATCATTGGTAATGCGGGATATTCCTGCGGGTTTCACAGGAATCGTAGAAAGAAAGCGACGAGACCGATGATGAACAGGATAAGGCCCTCTCCGCCACCGATATCGCCTCGCGTGAGCTCTGCTTTCATGCCCGTCCTCCTTCCCTCAGAGTGCCCCGGCTGTCACGAATCGGTTAGCCGTTCCTGAGGGCAGTACGCATGAAATGCAGGCTGATTATCCCACCTGAGCGAATTCGGGAGCGGCGTCATCCGTGGGAGGATTGAGGAGACGCTCCAGTTCGCGCAGGGCGCGGCCCCGCTCCAATTCGATGATCCGTTCGCCGATGGGAGTGGGGATCTCGCCGTCGTCCTGGACGGCGGGGTGTCCAAGGCGAAGCAAGGTGACGCGGAGCGCTCGTGGCGACATAGGGACGCTCTCCCCGTTGACGACGAGGGTTCCGTTCACGATTCTATATTCTCTCATGACTTTTCCTTTCCTGATACCATAGGAAAAACCGAATCTGGGAGGGCGTTTAGTAGCAAAACGCTTTCTTGCGGCGGTTCGGGGGAGGGCCAACGAAGAGAACCACGGAGGACGCCGATCTGTATCGACATGGCAACCGGGGGAAGGGACTCGTGCGGACCAATCGGCCCGGATCTCCATCGGTGGAATCCGCGGTTTTCGCGTGTCCATTCAATTGCAAGAGTTGGTTAGGGAGGGTTCCATGATCGCCTTGACGATTGCGCTGGGGATTCTGCAGCCATCCGATCCCCCAGCCTTCGAGAACGAGGAACTTGGGATCGTTCTCCGACGGCTACCCGCCGGGATCAAGCTGCCGCCGCCGGGGGAAGGCTCCAAGGCACTCTTCGATATCGTCGGCGAAGAGAAGAAGATCCAAGGGGTGGCCCACCATATCGCCGGATGGCCGCGAGGTCGGGGGCGGGCCGACTCATGGGAGGCGCTCGTGAAGAAGGACGCGAATACGAAATCACTCCTGCGCACGCGCGAGGAGGTGCTGACTCCCCCGCTGGGAGAGGCGGTCCGGAGGGAGTGGGTCTGGGAGAAAAAGGACGGTCGAGCGGGAATGCTGGGATTGTTCTTCAGCCGGGGGGATCGCACTCTGATTCTCATTGCCTTTGCGCCGGAGGAGTCCTGGGAGCAGGCGCGCGCCACGCTCATCGAATTGACGGAGCAGGTCGAGATGCACCACGTGTGGATGTGCCAGGCCTGCGGGGGGAAAGCGATGGGAGGAACGGCGACGTGTCGCGCCTGCAAGAGATCGTTCTTCCCGAGGGACGATCGCATCCGGGAATTCAGCCGGAAATTCGAGATTCAGATCGTTCTCGATCCGAGTCGCTTCATGCCCGTGGGAGACGTTGCGGGGGACGAACCCGCTCGCCGAGACGCCGAGGCCTTCTGTCCCATGCTGGCGCGAGAAGTGAAGAAGTATCCCGACGAGTTTTTCCGGAGGACCGACTTCGGACGGATCATCCTGTGTCAGAACATTAGGTTCGGGAGACCGATGGCCGGGAAGGTCCTGGCCTTCGCGATGTATCACCCCGAGTTCGTGATGGTGATCGACGTGACGGAGAAACAGAAATTCGCCACCATCCATCATGAGTTCTTCCACTTCGTCGATTTCCTGCCGGATTACGAGACGAAGGACGCCCAGTGGACTGCCCTGAACGCGAAGGGGTTTCGATACGATCCCGCCCTGTGGGCCGAGGCGCTGCTCGATTCGAAGGTGAAGGGGTTCATCAGCGAGTATTCCCGGGCCAGCGAGGCGGAGGACAAGGCCGAGCTCTTCGCGTGTCTGATGATGGATCAGAAGCGGGCCCGCGTGCGCTCGCGGGACGACGAAATCCTGGCCCGAAAGCTGGCGCGTCTGAAGGAGATCGTTCGGGACTTCTGTCCGAAGATGGACGGAGAGCACTGGAAATCGATCGATCGGTAGGCGGGGCGCTCAGGGCGCCCCGCCCGCGGTACGAATCTATGGCGTCGTGTTGGTGAATTGTCCTCCCACGAACGGATCGCCCCCGCAGCCGGAGAAGGCGACGGCTCCCAAGGCCAGGCAGGCGATAGCGAAGGCAAGCGACAAAACCCTTTTCCAGAAGAAGTTGCCTTTGCGTACGATGTTCTCCATGGTTCCTCCATCCTTGTTTGTTCTCAGGGGCACCGAAACTGGCGTCCGCTTATGGCTCGGCATTCGTCAGGCGTCCTCCGACTCCTCCTCCGATGAAGGGATCGCGCCCGCAGCTCGAGAGCGCCGCGCCTCCCAGGGCAAGCCCGATGACGATGGCCGCGAGCGATAACATCCTTTTCCAGAAAGGGTTAGAGACGATCCCCTTTTTCATATCCATTCCTCCTATTCTCGATGCCAGGAATGCGTACGGGAATGCTCCCTGTTTATCCGCTGATGCATTTTTTCTGCAGAAACTTTGAAGGAAAACGCGCTATTAGAGGACGCGGGTTGCTCTCTGAACGGCCCTCGGCACTAGGGGAGGTGGCTATGGAGTCCTCGACCGGCACCGAGACCGGCAAGCCCGATGCCTCGGTTCTCCCGGTATTCGCTCGTATCGCGGACTTAAGGGGACGTGCGAAAGAGCTCGAGCGGATGGGGTGCCATGCGCTGGCCGACCTGGCGCGAGAAAAAGCGCTCCACCTGGAGGTCTCGATCCTCTCGAAGTCCTGGAGTAAGGCGTCCGCGGCCCCTTGAAACGAACAGGTGCGGGCGGCGTAGATCCGGCATGACCGTGGGGAGCTGGTCCCATCCCTTCCGCCGCCGAAGGCTCGGTCAGCCGCTCTTGACTGGAGGATCATCCTGGCTCTTGGGAGCACGATGGTGCTGATCCAATCGATGAGCTGGATGGGTGGAATCGGAGAAGCGACACGGGGATCGGTCACGGCAATCGATGGCGTCGTGGCTCTCCTCTGTCTCCTTGGTCAAGCGTTGTGGATCACGGCCGACCTGTGGCGGCGTCGAAGATCGGTCGCATGGTGGCGTTTCGGAGTCATTTTCCTGGGCCCGATCGTCCTCTGGCTATGGCCTATCGGTGGAGGGCGCTCTACTGGGGAGGAGTGGTGACTCCAGCGATCGGAGCATGGCTCTTGACCGGCGTCCGCACTTGATCGCCCCTACATGCGATTGGACCCTGTCCCGAACACCGCATCCCAGATCGGAGACGTCACCCCGAAGAACCGATCGGAATCCTTGAAGTGATGGATCATGTGGTAGCGGCGCCAATATCTCCCGATGGCCGTTCGCGGGATCCCATGGTGGGAGAGATAGTGGACCTGCTCGTACGCCAAGTAGCCGAGGGCCAGTCCCGAGGCCAGGAGGGAGGCGTCGGAAAGCCGGCGGGTCAGGGCCCAGAGAACCAGGAAGATCCCCGCGAAAATCGGAAGTCCCAGGAGGGCCGGCGCGGCAACGTAGTGGGGATTCCTCGGCTCGGCGTGGTGGCGGCGGTGCTCCTCGCCGGTGATCCCTCTCGCGTGGAAGGCGAACCGGTGAAGGAAATACTCGACCACGGTCCACAGACCCAGACCGGCGGCGAGGAGAAGCGCAACGCGCGCGGGCGATGCCCCGCCCCAGACGACCGCCCCCACCCCGAGAGCGACGGCGGGAGGACCGAAGATCGCCGGGGGCCACCAACGGCTCGTGGTGCCGAAGGCCATCCAGGCGGGACGCGGTCCGAGGGGTTGACCCATCTCCATGCGATCACTATCCTATCCTCGGTCTGGTGGACGTCAAGAAATAATGCACCGAACGGTTACTTATAGGCGGACTCGCAACGCCGCCCGGACCCGGGCCCGAATCCTCGAGGAGGCGACCGACCTTTTCGCGAAGACCGGCTTCGACGGGACCTCCGTCGACGTCATCGTCCGCGCCACCGGCGTGAACAAGCGGATGCTCTACCACTACTTCGGCGACAAGCGGGGGCTCTACCTCGAGGTCTTTCGGAGCGAGTGGGAAGGACTCCGCGCGTGGCTGGAACTTGCGGCTGCGCCGGATGCGGGCGGGGCGCGAGAGGGACTCTCCGCGTTCGTCGGAGCCGTGTTCGACTACTTCGCCTCCCACCAGCGGTTCGTCCGACTCCTCCTTTGGGAGGGGCTCGAGGGGGGGGAGATCTCGCGTCGACTTTGGGGGGACGTCCGGGGGCCTCTCTATTCCCGCGCGAAGGGCCTCGTGGATCGTGTCCGACGGGAGGGAGGACTCGATCGAAGCATCGACTCCGCGCACCTCATCGTGAGCTTTCTCGGCATTCTCATCTACTACTTCGCGTATGCGCCCAGCATCGAAGACATGCTCGGACGTCCCGCGCTGGCGCCGGCAACCCTTGCGGCGCGACGCGGGCATGTCCTGCGTCTCCTGGAGCGCATCGTTTCGGTACGAAAACCTGGGCGGAAGCGTTGAGTGAATCATGGCGGTAGTTCTGGTCCTCTGGATCCTCCCGCAGGACGGCAAGCCCTTCAACGACACCGTCCTGGAAATCCTGAAGAGGTATCCGACCGACGGTTCCTACGGGTATTGGTGGCCGCGGGGAAGCGATTGGGAGGGAACGACCCAAGACCTCGTCTACGAGGGGAAGAAGATCGCCACCGGGGATCCGAAGAAACGTTCCTACTGCTGCGGCCTCACCTTCGAGGTGTTCTTCCGCGCCTATGAGAAGCGCTGCGCCGATCGAGGGCGGCCGTTCAAGATCGGCGAGCTCGGCGCGTCCGAGCTCCACGAGATGCGTCTCCGATGGTATGGCGCCTCCTCGAACGGCGATCGCAAGAAGCTCTGCTTGGAGGCCCTGACATCCTACGGCTTGGGAAAGGCGATTTCCCGCCTCGAGGACGCACGGGCGGGGGACTTTGTCCAGCTCTGGCGGAAAGACGGCTCGGGTCACTCGGTGATCTTCCTCGCGTGGGAGACCCGAGGAGGCACCATCACGGGGATCACCTACTGGTCCACGCAGAACTCCACGAAGGGGATCGGCCGGAACACCGAGAAGTTCGGCGATAAGAAGGGCGTCGACCGCGATCACCTCTACGTCGTCCGGGTCGAGCCTTAGCGAAACAGCGCCTCGATCTTCTCGTCCGCCATCGACTCCGTGCCCGTCGCCGCGATCACGAGCGCCTGCCGCTTGGAGGTCGCGATCGCCACGGCGTCGCCGAGTTTCAAGGCCGGGAGCAGTCCTGGCCGCTTCTCGAGGATGCGGAAGTAGGCTTCGCTCCCGAACTTCACGACGGTGACCGTCGCGTCGGCCTCGAACCGCTCGTCCACCCACATCCCGCGATAGAGGAAGAACCGGACGCCGAGCGCTCGTTGGAACGGCACGGTCCGGCTTCCATCGGCGCGCTCCGACTCTTTCAGTTTCCGGAGATAGCCGGAGGTGTCGACCGCGGATTTCCCTTCCTTCTTGCCGAATCCGTCGGCGAAATTCTTCGACTCCTCGTTGTGATCGCGCCGGGCCTTCTCGTCCCCTCCGCCGCTTCCCCCGTGCCGGCCGAGCTTCTCCTCGAGCTTCTTGGGTTCCCAGCGACCTCGATCCTCGGTTCGCGAAGTGGGAACGGCGGTCCCGTCTTCCAGGATGAGCCAGCTCGTGTAGGGAGTTTGAATGCCGTACTTTTTCGAAAGGGCGACGACCTCGTCGACCAGCTCCTTCGATTCTCCGTGGAGCCGGATCGAATCGAGGAGGTATCCGATCCTCCGGCGGGCCCACAACGTTTCGACGAAGCCGTGCTTCGGTTCCGTCGCGGGAAAGACGGTCTCGTACTCGAACGTCTCGGTACGGCCGTTCACGTTTCCCGTCAGCCGGAGCTTCGCCTTCCCAGGCTCCTCGTAGCGGCCGATGAGCACGACTTGCCCGCCGGCGTGGAGGTCGGGAATGGGCGAGGGCTGAATCTGTCGCAACCGCGGTCCGTCGACAACCTCGATCTTGAGGTCCGAGAGAACCGGTTTCGACGCCTTCCCCCAGAACGAGGATACCTTGGCCGCGATATCCTCTTCGGGACGAACGTACTCGCTGACGCCGCGCGAGGTCTCGGCGATTCCATCGAGGAGCTGGGTATCGACGTCGTACCCGACTCCCCACGTGAAAATTCGGACGCCGTCGGTCCTGGCCTTGGAGAGCCGCGAGAGGATTTCGCGAGAGTCCGTCGTCTCGCCGAGGGTCGGCTTCCCGTCGGTCATGAAGACGACCACGAACGGGCGGGCCGGATCCCTGGGGTACCGAAGTGCCTCTCGGAGCGCACCCATGATGTCCGTGCTCCCGGCGGCTTGGAAGCGGTCGATCCAGGCCTTCGCCGCCTCGCGCATCTCCTTCGCCGGCACGAGCGCGTCCTTCCAGGGGTACACGTCCGACGAGAATCGTACGATGTTGAAACGGTCGCCCTCGTTCAGGTTCGTCACGCAATGCTTGAGGGCGTTTCGAGCCTGTTCGATCTTCTCCCCCGCCATGCTCCCGGACGTGTCGACGACGAAGACGATGTCGCGTTCGACGATGTCTTGGTTTGTCAGCCGCGGGCGGGGAGAGAGAAGGAGCATAAAGTAGCCGGGGTCCGTGGGGTCGGGGCGGCACGCCACGAGATTGAGCCCGACGTTCTGCTCGCCGTATCCGTAGTAGAGCTGGAAGTCCCGGGTCCATGTGACGTTCTTCTGGGACCAGCTCACCCGCGCTTCCCGTTCGTCCTTGCGTTCCACGGTGACGGGATGGCTGGGACTGTAGATGTTCTGGATCGGGATGGCGCTGCGGAGGAGGATCTCGATCGAGGAT
>CAZGKV010000040.1:0-39663 GCA_964526305.1 uncultured Planctomycetales bacterium
CGCGGCGTCGCTCGTCGTCGACAACCTCTTCAAGGTTAGGTCTCCTCCTCGCTCCTGGCGCTGCTCGCTTCTCAGCCCGCCGCGGCTCACGAGCCTACCGGGATGGGCTCTTAGATTCTTCCGGTTTCCGCCTGCGGCTTGTCCGGCGGTCGCTCGGCATAGGCGTGCCAGGGTAGCTCCCGGACTGTCGCGGGAATTCCGGCGACTTCCACTCGTGTTCCAGGGGATCGATACTGTTTTCGCACGGTCGCAAGCGCGACGGATTCCGCGACACTCGTTACGTTCCCGATCGCTTCCCCGGCGACCGTCACGCTCGCGCCGCGCTCGACCTTCCCTTCCAGCGCCAAAAGCACCAACCGCTTGGGGGGCTCGCTGTAGGTCTTCACGCGCAGGATGACCTCCTGCCCGAGATAGCATCCTTTGGAGTAGGAGATCGCGGCCGGATCGAGTCCGGCCTCCATGGGAAGCTCGTCCGTTCCCATGTCGACGCCCCACCGAGGCCAGCCGTTCGCAATGCGGCGCGACTCGTACTCGGCCTCGCTCAGGGTCGAACTCGCGGTTGCGGGGAAAATCGTCCACCCCTCGGAACCGAGCGAACGGTTCGCCGAATGGACCGCGCCGTCCCGCTCGACGAAATGGAACCACGGCAGGCGAGGCAGCCCTCCTTGAGATGCGAACACCTCGCGTACCGGTTGGATTCGGTCGGAGAGCGCGACGTCCTCCATGATGAGGAATCGTTCGAAGTGGGCGCGGAGCGGCGCGACGAGCTCCGGCTCGATTTCGAGGAGCAGCCGGTCCTCGAAAACTCGCACCACCATGACCCCGACCATCTTCCCCTGCCGCGAGCAAGCCGCGGCGAGGCACCCGCCCCCCGGAACCAGCGTCGTGAGCTCCGCCGTGACGAGTCCCTGGAGCCACTTGACCCGGTCGCGACCGCAGACTTCGATGAAGCCTCGTACGCGGACGAAGGAAGGCGCGAGGATCTCCGGGAGTTGCCTGGTGAACTCGCCTCGGCTCTGGGTCTCCGAGCATCCCGCTTGGACCGCGCGTTCCCGAAGTTCCCGGTTGACGTGAGAAAGGAAGCCGAGGATCCGTACCTCGGGCGCGCGCTTACGGACTTCGGCGATGGTTTCCACGGGGCGAAGCGCCTCGGCGTCGAGATCGAGCAGGAGGAGGGTTGCGGACGCGGCCTCGTTCGCCAGGGTCTCGGGATCTCGGACGAATCGTACCTCGATCCCCCGAAGGCGCGCGACCTCGCCAATGCGGGAGCGGAATAGGAGATCGGGTACGGCCGCGAGGATCATGGGTTGCGAATGCTAGTGCATCCCCCGGGAGAACCCCTGCATCGCCCCCGCCAATAGCCCCATGAGGCATCCCCCGACCATGAGGATAAATGGCGCCCAGAAGAAAATACTCCGATACGTCGGGGGCTGCTGAGAGGGCGTTTGGGCGACGAGTTGATGATAGGGATAGGTGCAGATGGCCGACGATCGCGAGTTGAACAGGACCCACGCGACGCCGCAGTAATAGGCGGCCTGAGCGAGGGTCACGAGCACCGTCACCAAGAGGACGCCGCCCTCCGGCGCGCCCCCGCGCGAACCGCCCCCCGCGAGCCCGGCTACCGTCCCGATGAGATTGCATCCGATGCAGACGATTCCGATGATCGTCAGGACGCCCGAGATGATGCGCGCCGTGTTCGAGTACTTCGCGAGGTAGTGACCCAGAAGGAAAACCAGAACGCCGATTCCTCCGATCAAGACCGCCACCACCACCATGATTCCCATGGCAGCACCGGCGGCCTCGGCGCCGCCTCCGCGCTTGGAGCCGCTCATCACCCCGATGCCGATCAATCCGATGACGAGGACAGCGACGGCGGCCAGCATGTAGAGAACTCCGCCGATCCGGGACCAAATCGCGATGGCCCGGAGATGGGCTTCCATTCCCAAATCGCGACGGCCTGCCGCTTCCCGCCGCCCTATCCCGACCGCGGCGGAGGTCAAGGGAGCGCCGCAGGCCTGGCACAGTTGGGACTCGCGTGGATTGTCAGCGGAACACTCGGGACACTTTCGCGATCCGCCGAGCCGGCCGAAGCTGTGGCGGCAATGGCGACAGATCACCGCGGCCGCTTGCACGATCGCGCCGCATTGGGGACACGCTTTCACGTTGTCGCCCGGGGGCGGGGCCGCAGGCTTCTCCATCTGCATCGGGGGAGGAGGCGGCGGTACTTCGACGGGCTGGGCCGCCTCCGGCGTCGGCTTGGGAACGGGAATGAGCGCCCCGCACTTCGGACACTTGACGAGTTTTCCGACGGCGGCATCGCCGGCGCGGAGCCGAACGCCGCACGTGCAGGTCAGTTCGATGGGCATAGCACCCTAAGTATACGCCAAGCCTCCGAGTGTGTTTGGGTTATTTCGCGACGTACGAACCGCGAAATCTCGCGACCAAGAGCGCGACGAAGATGACGAGACATCCCAGCGCCTGGACGCCCACGAGCGTGGGATCGACGTCCGCTTTCCTCATGAGGGCCGGATCGGTCATCACCCAAATCGAGAGAATTCCGCTCACCACCGAAGCGATGATGGCCCACCACCACGCCCAGGCCGCTCGCGCGTGGATCCCCGCCATGAGAATCATGCCGGTGATGATCCCGCAGATCGGAGTCGCCTTATGTTTGGTTCCGACGGCGAAGAAGATGTTCACCAGGAGATTGAAGCCCAGAATGAGGAGTACCGTCCAGGCTTCCCAGCAGACGGGGCCCCGTACGGCCGAGGCCCCGCGTTGCGTTCGAGGCCTCCAGGCCGGGGCGAACGCGGGAGCGGGCACTATGGCCGGGCCGGGAGACTCCTCGAGAATCCGGAGCTCGAGTTCCGGCTCCGGCACCGGGACGATCGCGGCGCACTTCGGGCACTTCGCCTTCTTCCCCGCGGCGTCGTCCCGAACCCGAAGCTTGGTCCCGCACGAGCAGTCGAGGGTGATCATCGCCCCATACCTCCCGCAGCTTCACCATTGAATATACGCCACCCCGGTCGAAGCGCAAGGCCTCCCGAGTTCAAGAGCGGTCGAAGCAAGGGGCGCGCCACGGAGTTGCGGAGGAGCGAGCCCGAACCGATTCCGGTGTGCCGGGAATCTCGGGGTGGAGAATTGACCACTCAGGCCAGGCGGCGGACCGGCCGCACGGGGCTCGCCCCCCCTCGCAGGATCCGGAGGGAGAGGAGGACGGCACGCGATTCCAGCCACGCCTGCTCCGGCATTGTGCCTATGCAACACGATGTGCGGGTACGAGCTCGAGCTGTCGGTACTCGCCGCAGCTCAGCTTCGGGAGCTCCGCGCGTTCGAGCGACTTCAAGTCGTTCAGACCCTCCGCCGGGAACTCGTACACGAGCCGGCGAAGCCCACGCGCCGGCGAAAGATGCTGGAGGGGGCGAAGCCTCCGTTCGAGGCCGTGCCCCCGATCCGGCGGCTTCGGGTGGGCGAGATTCGTGTCTTCTACGACGTGGCGGAAGACAACAAGAAGGTGTTCGGGCGGGCGATCCGTCGAAAACCGCCCCACCAGACCACGGAGGAGATCCCATGAAGTCCATCACGGTGCGGGACCTTCAGAAGAGGATCCGCGAAACGATTACCGCCGCACAGAAGCATCGGGTCGTCGTCACGCGCCACGGGAAGCCGGTCGCACTCGTGACCGGCCTGGAGGGATACGATTGGGAGGATCTCTGGTGGGCGACCAACGCGTCGTTCTGGGGAATGATCGAAGAGAGCCGCCGGCAGAAGACGATCCCACTCGAGGAAGCCTGCCGGCGAGTCAAGATTCCCCTGCCGAAGAAGACGCGCTACCCTAGCGCGCGTGCTTGCCGCATCGCGCGGCGTCGGCGCACGTGAGGCAATACGTGTACTCGAACGCGACTTCCCTCCCTGCGTCCTCCACGGGAAAGCGCCACTTCTCGCGAACGACCTCGACGGCATCCTGATCGAGAAGTCGGTATCCGGAAGAGTTCAGGACGGTCACGTCCGAACACCTCCCGTCGGAGGCGACCCGAAATCGAAGTCGCACGGTCCCCTCCCACCCCCGAGCCGCCGCCTTGGATGGATAGCGGCCCTTGGGCGTGTGGGCCGGCGTCTTTTCGCAGCCGTCGGCTCCCTCCTCCTCGGGGGGCTTCGCCGCCGTCTCCGCCCGGCGGGTCGGCGCGGCTGCTTTCCGCTCCCGGGAACGCTCGCCGTCGCCGGCCATCTCGGCCCGCGGGGCCGGAGTCGTCGCGGACTCCTCCGCTCCAAGATCCGGAGGGGCTTCCGCGGCCGCCTCGGGTTGCGTTCGGACATCGCCGACTCGAAGTCGAATCGTGAGCGGGCGATCGGGTTGGACCGGGGCCGGACTCTCCGCCGGTTCTTGAAGTAGGATCGTCGTCCCCGCGACGACGGCGTGAAGAATCGCCGCGGCCAAAACATACGACGCCTTCCGGATCATCGAGGTCGCCACCCTATCAGAAATGTACGTCGATCCCCACGATTGCGTTCGTTCCCGGCTCGTTTTGTCCCGACCCATGGAATCGGTAGTCCTTGTTCGTCAGGTTTTCCACGGACAGCGTGGCCACGGCGTTCGGACAGAAGCGATACCCCGCGCGGAGCCCCAGGAGCGTGAATCCCGGCGTCCCCCCCGGTGGGATGCGTTGGGTATCCGTCTTGTCGGCGGGCGATAGGTGCTCTTGGTGACGGACCATCGTGACGATCCCTTCGATCCAGAGCCCCCACTCCTTCTTCTCGAATCGGGCGCCCAAGTGCGCCGTCATCGGGTTCACCTTGTCGAGCGGCTCGCTCGAGGTCGAGCCGTCCGCCAAGAGCGCGTCGGCTTCCCCCTTCACGTACGCGACGTCGCCCCACACGCTCACGTGCTCCGTGATTCGATAGCGTCCGTACAGCTCGAAGCCGTAGACCCATCCGTCGGCGAAGTTGTCCTTCGTGTTGTCCGACTTGCCGTCGCCGTTGAAGTCGGTGCCGGAGGAGACCCGCCGGACAAAGTCGTCGATAATGGTGTAAAAGGCGAACGCCCCCGCCTCCCACTTGTCGTACCGCGCACGAATTCCTAGATCGAACGTGTGCGTGCGTTCGGGGTCCAGCCCCTCGGCGGGAAGATCCAAGTCGCCCGATTGGACCAGCTTGATGCCCGTCGTATCGTCGAGGGAGGGCGCGCGGAACCCCATGCCCCACCCGCCGATCAGGTTCCAGTTTTCCGTCAGGTGATAGAGGACTCGAAACGCTCCCGTCACCGCGCTGTACGTGTCGGAGAACGAGTCCGGGATCCCGGGATTCCCGGCGGGATCAGGATCGACCACGTCCGCGTCCACGCTCGCGAGCGAGAAGCGAATTCCCGCGGTCAGATCGAATTTTCCGAGGGTGAGCTCATCCTGGAGATAGAGTCCGAAGAGCGTGAACGTGGCGTCGTCCGCGACGTCCCCTCGGGTGAGCGAGCGCAGCGTCCCGTTCACGAGCCAGTCGTGGCCGCTGGAGTTCACGATGTCGTGATAGAGTTCGAATCCCCCGGTGAAGTACCCGAGGGAGGTCTCCTTTCCTGCTTGGAGCCACACCGCGGGGGAATAGACCTCGACATCGCGAACCTCCGCCAGCGTCTTCGTGCCCGAAGTTTCGGTGGTCACGCGGTTGAAGCTCTCCGTGACGCGGTGGAGCGACACGCTCGTCTTGAGGGCGTCGACGAAGCCGCCGGGAAACTGAGCCTGGTATTGCGCGTAGACGAGGTCGCGCTCCTGATCGAATTCGTGCACCGCGTCCTTCCCGACGGCCGTGCCGTGCCACTCCTTTGAGAAAAAGGTCCGGTGGGTGCGCGGAACGTCGTCCTGAGAAGTGTGCTGGTAGGCGAAGACCAGTTTCGATTTCTCCCCGATTCGCCGGACGACCTTGACGTCCGCATCCCATTCGTCGTACCCGGTCCGAGGCATCTCGCCGATCTTGCTCCCTCCCGAGACGTCGTTGAAATCGCGGTAGGTGAATCCGGCGAACCAGCCCCACTCGTCGGCGCTTCCCCACGTCTCCTCGCGCGTGCTGTGGGAGTCCTCCGCGCTCGCGAACCGGTAGAAGCCGCGGCCGTGAACGTGGAACTCCTTTTTCTCGAACGTCGGCTCCTTCGTGAACGCCATCACGCTTCCGCCGATCGAATCGCTTCCATAGAGAACGCTCGAGGGGCCGCGCACGATTTCGAGCCGGTCGATCAGGAATTCGTCGACGGTGTTCCAGTACTGATTCGGACCTTCCCGGAAAATCGAATTGTTGATCCGAATTCCATCGACGAGGAGTACGTTGCGGAAACCGGTGAAGCCGCGGATGAACGGGGAACCGTGGCCGCTGGAGGTCTTTTGGACGCTGATCCCCGGCACTTCCTTCAAGGCGTCCGGGACCGTGCGGGAAAGGCGTCGGCCTTGAAGATCGTCGCCGCGCACGACGTCGGCGCTGTATGGCGTATCGAAGACGTCCTGCGCGTGAAGCGGCGAGGACGTCACGATCACTTCCTTCTTGTCTTGCTCCTTCTTCTCCTGATCCTGGACCAGGAGCGAAAAGATCAGCGTCATCATGCGATCGTTCTCCCAGGGACGCGGGGGAGGTGCAAATCCGTGGCCAGCGTTTCTGTCGAGGGCGGGGAGGGTCGGTGTCTAGCAAATGAGCAGCGAATCGTTTCGAGATCGATGGTATATCCAGGGCGAGCGAAACTTTCCTCGGCCACGCGGGGTTTCATAGTTAACCGAGGAGGATTCCGCTATGAGACTCGGTCTGTCTGTGCTCGCGGTCGCCCTCGCCGCACCCCTCGTCGTCTCTCCCCAGCAACATTCCACGATTCCGAAACGAGAAGCGGAAGTTTCCCGGGAAGTGGACCGGCTTCTGTCCGCCGCGTGGGAACGGGAGAAGATCGCGCCGTCGGAGATGAGCCAGGATGCCGAGTTCCTCCGTCGGCTGACGCTGGATCTCCTCGGCCGGACGCCGAAGGCCGAAGAGGTGACCGAGTTCCTTCACGACCGAAGCTCCGAGAAGCGTCGCAAGAAGATCGAAGAGTACCTGGCGAACCCGGAATTCGCGAAGAACTGGGCCAAGATCTGGACGATCCGTCTTCTGGGCCGGAGCGGCACGCGGCGGGCGAACTTCCTCCTTCGCAATCCCCTGGATGCGTGGCTGGAGAAGGCGTTCGCTTCGAACATGAAATACGACACCCTGGTCCGGGAGCTCATCGCCGCCGAAGGGGTCACCAATAAGGAGGAAGACGGCTCCGTTGGCTACGTCCTGCGCTGGACCTTCCAGGCGGGGGCCGATAAGGCGCCGAACCTCGCCGGACAGACGATCAGGACCTTCATGGGGATCCGGCTCCAGTGCGCGCAGTGTCACGACCATCCCTACGAGAAATGGACGCAGCAGGATTTCTGGGGTGTCGCCGCCTACTTCGCTCGCGCCAACGCGAAACCCATCCGCGGCGAAGACAGCAAGAACAAGAAGAAGAACGACATCGTCGCGATCGAACTCAACGAGGTGAAGCGGGGAGAGGTCAAGCTCCCGAATTCGAACACCATCGTCGCGCCGAAGTTCATCGCGAACGTGGGAGCCAAGTCCTCGACCGCGGCCTCCAATCGACGCGCGACGCTGGCGGACATGGTCACCGCGAAGGAAAACACGGCCTTCAGCCGCGCCCTCGTCAATTGGGCTTGGTTCCATTTCTTCGGCGCCGGATTCGTCAACCCGGTGGACGATTTCACGACGTCGAACAAGCCCTCGAATCCGGAAGCCCTCGATCTTCTCGCGAGCGATTTCGCGGAGAACGGTTTCGACCTCCGAAGGCTCATCCGCATCATCACCGGTACCAAGGCCTATCATCTCTCCTCCCGTTCTTCGAAGGACAACCTGCGCGACCGGACGTATTTTTCCAAGGCGCTCGTCCGGCCGATGAGCCCGGAAGAGCTCTTCCGCTCGCTGGCGACGGCGACCGGTCTCACCGAATTCCTCCGGGAGCGCCAGAAGCGCGCGAAGGGCGAAACCGCGGAGAGGCTCCTCGAACAGGCGATGAACCGGTTCACCTTCCTCTTCGACAACGACGAGATGACCGAGACGCTCGACTTCGAGGCGACGATCGGCCAGGCGCTCTTCCTGATGAACGGCAATCTCACCACCGAGATGCTGAAGTCCCGCACGGGGAGCCTCAGCCGCATCCTGACCACCCTGAAGCAGCCGGCGGATCGGGTCGAGATGATCTATCTCTCGACGGTCTCGCGCCGGCCGACCGACGCCGAAAAGCGGAGGTTCCTCGAATTCGTGCGACTCCAAGGCGATCGGGACGAGACGTACTCGGATCTGATGTGGGTGCTGCTCAACTCCACGGAGTTCTTTTTCAACCACTAGGGGGAGACATGGACCGGAACGAGTGCGACGTCACCCGCCGCGACTTCATGAAGACGGGGTTCGGCGGCCTCGTGGGCGCGATCGCCGCGAGTCGGTTCGATCTCGGGCTTCTGGCGCAAGAGACCGTCTCCAAACGGGCGGCGAAGGCGTGCATCCTCCTCTGGATGGGAGGCGGCCCCAGTCAGCTCGACACGTGGGACCCGAAACCCGGGAAGGATACCGGCGGGCCGTTCAAGACCGTCGAGACCTCGGTCCCGGGAATCCATCTCTCGGAACATCTCCCCAAGTGCGCCCGGCAGATGAAGCGCCTCGCGGTCGTCCGATCGATGACGACGAAGGAGGGAAACCACGATCGGGGGGCCTATCTCATGCACACGGGATACGCCCCGCAGCCGACGGTGGCGCACCCGAGCATGGGCTCGATCGTCGCGTCGGAAATCCCGAGTCCGGAGTTCGATCTGCCGAGCTTCATTTCGATCGGCGGACCCTCCCACGACGCGGGATTCCTCGGACCCAAGTTCAATCCCTTCGTGGTGCAAAACCCGCAGCGGCCGCCGGAGAACCTCTTCCCGCCGGGCGGGCTGGACGCGACGCGGTTGGATCGGCGCATGAAGCTCCTGGACGCGGTGGAGAAGGACTTCGCCGACACGCGAAACTCGCCCCAGAGCGTGGCGCACCAGGAGATCTATCAGAAGGCGGCGCGGATGATGAAGTCGCCCCTGACGAAGCTCTTCGACCTCTCGAAGGAGAAGGACTCCCTTCGCAACGAGTACGGGAAGCACAACTTCGGGCAGGGCTGCCTTCTCGCCCGGCGGCTCGTCGAGGCCGGGGGCCGTTTCGTCGAGGTCAGTCTCGGAGGGTGGGATACCCACCAGGAGAATTTCGACAAGGTCAAGAACCTGTGCGGAGTCCTCGATCCCGCGATGTCGACGCTGATCCGAGATCTCCACGACCGCGGACTCCTCGATCAGACGCTCGTGATGTGGATGGGCGAGTTCGGGCGGACCCCGAGGATCAACCCGAACGCGGGGCGCGATCACTTTCCGCGCGCATGGTCCGTGGCGCTGGCGGGGGGCGGCGTAAAGGGGGGACAGGTGATCGGCGCGACGGACGCCACCGGCAATGAAGTCAAGGAGCGGCCCGTGCGGACCGGCGATCTCTTCGCCTCGATCGCCCACGCCTTCGGGCTCAACGGGAACAAGGAGTACATCTCGCCCGAAGGCCGTCCGATTCGAATGGTGGAAAAGGACTCGAAGGTCGTATCGGAGCTCTTCTCCTAGTGTCCCGAATCGCCGGAGTCCTCCCCCTTTTCCTCTTCGCTGCGGCGGCCTGGGCGCAGCCGAAGGGCGCCGAGAAGATCCAGTGGGGGAAGATCGAGTTCGTCAAGGTCGATGGCTTCGGGACCGAGTACAAGGACAGCCTCAAGGACGCCGCGAAATCGAAGAAGCACGTCCTGATCTTTTTTACCTGAGGCTGATCCCCCTGCAAGGGAATCGGGAAGGGTCTCTTCTCCGACGACGCGGTGGTGAAGCAATCCGGCAAGTTCATCCGCCTCTTCATCAAGGGGAACCGGGAGCTCCAGTCGAAGCACAAAGTGGACGTCTGCCCGCACGTGACGGTGCTGGATCCCTCCGGGAAGGAAGCGCGCGTTTTTCCCAAGCGCGAGATGTTGACCCTCACGCCCGAGGAGTTCCGGCGCGAACTCGCCAGGGTGCTCGGCGAAAAGGTGGAGGAGGCGCCGCTCCTCAAGACCGCGCTGGGGGTACGGAGAGTGTGGCGGGTGTTCTAGCTACCCCTTGCCAAATCCATCCGTCGCCGGCACTCCTCGCGGAGCCGCACGGCTTCGCGTAGGACGGCCGGATCGCGCGAAATGCGGAGACAGTTCTCCAGGTCGGCCAGCGCGAGCCGGAGGGATTCGTCCGAATGAGCCAAGTCCATCCGAACCTTGGCGCGATTGCAGTAGGCCGCCGCGTGCCGGGGATCGCGCTCGATCGCCTCTCCGAAATCCCGGAGGGCGCCGGCCGAGTCTTGGAGATCCATCCGTGCCTGCCCCCGGTGGTTCCACGCCGCGGCCCGGCTCGGATCGAGCGCCAGGGCGAGCGAAAGGTCCTCGAGCGCCCCCCAAGCGTCCCCGGCGCGCAAGCGGGCGTATCCTCGGAGGTGACGGGCCGCCGCCGATCGAGGATCGAGCCGAAGAAGATGGGAGAGGCTCTCGATCGCCTCGGGCCAGCGGCATAGTCTTATCCAAACCTCGCCCCGAAGCTGCCATGCGGGAGAGCATTCGGGATTCCGAAGGAGCACGCGATCGCAATCCCGGAGGGAGGCCTCCCAGGCACCGAGTCGTTGGTAGAGTCCGGCTCGAATCACCCGCGCATCTCGGAGATCGGGGGAACGAGCGAGCGCCGCGTCGGAGTCCCCGAGCGCGCCGACCCAATCCTGAAGCGTCCTGCGTGCGCTCGCTCGAGCCCCGTAGGCGATCGCCGAAGTCGGATCCAACGCCAGGGCCGCGTCGCAATCCCGAAGGACTCCCCGCCAATCGCGCAACCGAATCCGGACAAGCGCTCGACTCTGAAGGGCGGCGGACGAAGAGGGTTCCAGGTCGAGTCCTCGAGTGAAATCCGCCTCCGATTCCCGAAATTCTCCCAGCAGGTACCGGGCGCTCCCGCGTTGAAAGTAGGCCGCGGCCGTCGGCGCCAACTCGAGGGAACGGGTCGAGTCCTCGACGCACCTCGGCCAATTCCGGAGATCCGACCAGAGCTTGCTCCGGTTGTACCAGACTTCGGCCAAGGTCGGATTGAGTTCGAGGGCCCGCGTGCAGTCCTTCATCGCCTCCTCCCTCCGGCCCAAACGGCCCCACGCCAGGCCCCGATTGGCCCACGCCTCCGCCAATACCGGATCGATCTCGACGGCGCGGGTGCAATCCTCGACCTCTCCCCGCCAGTCTCCCAGTTCTCCCCGCGCCCGTCCGCGTTGGGAATAGGCGACGGCGCTCTGGGGATCCCGTTCGAGGGCGCGAGCGCTGTCGTCCCGCATGCCGATCCAGTCCCGCGACGCCCCCCGTGCGGCCGAGCGAAGGACGTATCCCCAGGCGGAGGACGGATCCAGTTCGATCAGACGTTCCGCGTCGCTCCTCTGACCCTGCGGGTCATTGAGTCGGCCCCGGAGCCATCCACGGAGGATCCATCCCATCGTGAATCGAGGATCGATTTCGATGGATCGCGTGGCTTCCTCGTGCGCGCCGGCCGGATCGCCCCTCTTCTCCTTCGCCCTCGCCAAGGCCAGTCGCAGGAGGGCGTCCGCACCGAGAAGTCGGAGGGCTTCTCGGCAGGCCTCTTCTACTTCGGCGTATCTCCGGAGACCGAAGAGCGCCGCCACGCGGATGCGCCACACTCTCCCCTCGGAGGGTCGACGAGGCAGCATCACTTCCGTCCAGTCGAAGAGGCCGGAGACGTTTCCCGCGGCGAAGAGACGATATCCTTCCAGGAGTTCCAGCTCCCTCGTTTCGAGAGTCCATCCGGACCGTCCTCCCGCCTCGAAGTCTTCCTCGGCCCGCCGCCGCCACTCGTCCGCCCGACCCCGGGCACGAGGATCGTCCGTCTGCGCCGACGCTCGGAAGGCGCGCTCCAGACAGGCGCGTCCCCGTTCGAACCGCGCCAGGGAGTCGTTCGGGGCCCATCGGATGGCCTCCGTGAAGTCGTTCCCCGCGCGGTCCGGATCGTTCGCTTCCATCCAAGCGCGGCCGCGCGCCAGGTATCCGGCGGCCCATGTCGGATCCCGCGCGAGGCCCTCGTTCAGGAAACGGATCGCCTCCTCGAGATATCCGTTCCATTCCGAATGCCCATAGGCGGGAATTCGTCGGGCCCGTTCCGCCTCGCGCAGCAACGCCTCCGCGCGCCGGAGATGTCCCGAAAGCTCCGCTTCTCTCCTGGCCATGGATCGGATCCTTCGCTCCTCCTCCACGCATCGCGCGTATCGGTCCTCCGGAAGGGATGCGCCCCAAGCCCGCGCCTCCTCGTACTTGGATCGAGCTTCGGAGAATCGATTCCCCCGAAAGTGGGCGTCGGCCTCCGCGAGAGCTCGATCGCGGACCTGCCCGCGCTTTCGCTCTTCTCCGACTCGGGCGCCCCAGGCACCGACGGCCACGGCCACCGACGCGGCGGCCAGGGCCGCTAGGATCGCCTGTCGCTTGCGGCCGGCCAGCTTGGTTCGAATGCGGTCGAGTAAGGAGGGCGGCTTCGCGTGAATCGGAAGCCCGCTCAAGAACCGGCCCAAGTCCTGCGCCAGGTGAAGCGCCGAACCATATCGGCGGCCGGGCTCTTTCTCGAGCGTCTTGAGGACGACCGTCTCTAGGCTCGGGGGGATCCTCGAATTGAGTTGCCGAGGGCGGGGCGCCGAGGTCTCTACGATCCTCCGAGCCACTTGGGGCAACGAGTCCCCGTGGAAGGGAGGAGAGCCCGTCAGGAGGGAATAGAGCGTCGCTCCCAGGCCCCACACGTCCGTCCGCGCATCCGCGTGCCTCGCGCGTCCCTGCGCCTGCTCCGGGCTCATGAACTGCGGGGTGCCCATGAGCAGGCCGGAAATGGAGAGGGAAGAGCAGGAGAGCGTTTCCCGGGCGAGTCCGAAATCCAGCACCAGGACCCGCCCGTCGCGATCCACGATGAGATTGCCGGGCTTGATGTCGCGATGGATCACGCCCTGGGTATGCGCGTAGTGGACGGCGAGCGCCGCCTCCCTCACGACGGCCGCGGCGCGTCGCGGATCCATCGAGAGTCGATCCACGGATGTGCCCTCGACGAACTCCATCGCGATGTACGCCTGGCTTCCGGCGACGCCCGTTTCGTAGATCGTGGCGATCCCGGGATGGCGAAGCCTTCCGGCGATTCGGGCCTCCCGTTCGAGCTGCTCCGAATTCTGGGGCGACTCGTCGTGGAGGATCTTGAGGGCGACCCTCCGCCTCAACTTCGGGTCGAACGCCTCCCATACCGAACCCATTCCGCCTCGGCCGATGGGTTCCAGAAGCCGGTACCGGCCGACGATTCTCGGGGAGAGATTCGCTTCCGTCATGGGAGAGCTCCCAGCCGGCGTCGGCGATCTCGCCATTCCGCCTCGGATAGAGCGCGAAGCTCCCCCTCCTCGTCCAGGTGAAGGCCCGTGTGGACTTCGGCCTTCCGTCGCGCTGCGGCCGGCGGAGTGCGATCGAGAAGAAATCCTACGTCGACAATGGCCGCGCCTCCGCGGGGCCCGATCGCGACCAACGTTGGGCCGAACTCCAGAGTACGAATGGGCGTTCCCACGACGAACGGCGCTCGAACCCGTTCCCCGCTCTCGGCATCCCAGAGTCGCACCTGCCCGTCCTCCGTTCCCGTCGCGACGAATCTCCCGTCCGGACCGAACGCGAGCGCGCGCATTGCGGATGGATGGCGGAGGGGCCGCCCGATGCGCTCTCCGGAATCCCAATCGCGGATCTCCGCGATGGATTCCGAGATCGCCATGACCCATCGTTTCCCGTCCGCGCGAAATGCGGGAGGGGCTTCCGCTCCCTGCGCCAGCTCGATGGAGCGCTCGATCTCCCCGTTCTCGGCAGACCCCACGCGAATGGCTCCGGCCCCGAGGGCCACGAATCGGCTGCCGTCGGGAGTGAATACGGCATGGCGAATGCGGGCGATTCGACAGATCACTCTGCCGGAAGACGGATCCGACAGGCGCAGGCTCCCGTCCGCAAGAGTCGTAATCGCGCGCGATCGGTCTCGGTTGAAGGCGATCCCGGCGACGCGTTGGGAATGCGGAACGAAGAGGGTCGATCGCCGGGGCGGTTCCCAGATCTTGACCGTAGCGTCGGCGCCTCCGGTGAGAATCCTCTTCCCGTCCTCCGTGAACGTCGCCGCGGCAACCTCTCCCTCGTGACGGAGGCACCACTCCGAGGCTCCGTCCCAGACGCGCAAGACCGCCCCGCCGCTCGACGTTGCCAGCACCGGACCGAACGCCATCCATCGCACGCGGTCTCGATGTCGGATCGGGAGACGGATACTCGTACCGTCGTGCAGGTTCCACATCTGGATGGATCGGTCCTCGCCGGTGACGGCGAGCGAGGTTCCGTCCGGACTGAAGGCGACGGCTTCGGGAGGAGCCGGCACACGGAGGAGAGGCCCGGACGGACGATCTTGATCGAGATCCCAGAGTCGGACGGTCCCCTCTCGGGAGGCGAGGGCGAGAGTCCTACCCTCCGGGTTTAGGGCGCCGGCACCGCCTTCGAGGGGCGGGGAGGCCAGGTGTGTCCCCCGGTCGCAGTCCCACACGAAAACGCGGTCGTTTCCGAGTACGAGAAGGCGCTTGCCGTTCGCGCTCAAGGAGGCGCTTCGTACCGGCTCGACTTCGATCTTGCACAAGAGAGCGCCCGCCGGCCAACTCCAGAAACGGATCGTCTTGGAATCGACCCCGACGATCGCCGTGCCGCCTCGGACGAATCCGAGGAAACGGGTCGGCTCCGGAAGTCCGTCGATCCTGGCCAAACACAGCTCGGTCTCGAGATTCCAGAAATGGACGGATCTTGCTGTGGCGGTGGCGAGGTACTTTCCCCCGGGGGCGACGGCAAGCCGGAGTACTTCGGCGTCGTGCCTGAGAATTCCCCGAAGTCTCGGAGCGGAGGCCAGGCCCCAGGCCGCGGCCGCACCCGACGCGGGCGTCGGCCGAAGTTCGCACGCGTAGGAAAGAAAGAGTGCCGCGGCGGCGATGTCTCCCTCCTCTGCGGCGCGGGCGGAGTAGTTGGCGATGAGTTCGTCCCGCCAACGACGCGGTTCTTCTTCGCGGTGACCGGTCGCCGGCGGAAGGGGCGGCTTCGTCGGTCTTCGAACAAGCGGAGAGATCGCCGCAATCAGTCCCAGGGCGCACAGCCCCCACACGAATCGGAGCCTCCGGGGCCGGCGCGCATGCGGAAGCGGTTTTCGGGCGAGACAAGCATCGAGATCCTCGAGCGCTTGAGTTGCGTGGCGATACCCGCGACCCTCCCGAGTCGTCATGCATTCCAGCACCACCGCCTCGACGTCTCTCGGAATCGAGGAGACCAGCTTCCGGACTCGAGGAGGATTCCGCTCCGCCGGAATGCGTCCGGTCAGAATCTCGTACAGGATTGCCCCGACCGCGTTCAGGTCTCTCCGGACATGTCCGCGACTCAAGGTGGCGTGGCTCGGGGCGACGACGACCGTGGAGTCGATCGGCCCAGCGTCGAGTCCGGCGAGCCCGAGTTCGGTCACGAAGACTTGTCCCGATCGATCGACCACCACCTTGTTCGAACGGAGGTCGCCGTGGATCACGCCCCGCTCGTGAGCGTAGCGGAGGACGTCGACGACTCGGCCCACGGCCCGGAGTTTCTCCGCGAGGGGCATCGTTGCTGCCGCCTGCTTGAGAGTCTCCCCTTCGACGAAGGTCGTCACGATGTGCGGCCAAGGAGGGGCATCGTCGTCGGAAGGGGCGGCTTCGACCACTTCATGGATCTTCGCGATGTTGGGGTGGTCGAGCGTCGCGACCCATCGGGCGCGGCGCAGGAGTCGGGCCGCGTCGGAAACGTTGTGGAGGAACTTGAGGGAGACCCACCGCTGAAGCTCCTGATCCCATCCGCGCCAGAGTCCGTCGGGGGAGAGAGGGGCGACGAGGCGGTATCGCCCCTTCCAATTCAGGAGGCGCGTCGTGGAGCCGTCGTCCTTCGGCCGCGTCCCCAAGGCCTCCCTGACGAGACGCAGGACTTCCTGCCCCGGTCCGATCTGGCTCATGCTCCTCCTCCCACCCTATTGCGGCGGAGGGGCGGAGGTTTCCGGATTTCGGGGCCCGCTCGAGGCTGCTATAATACGATTATGTCGGACCGGGAGCGGGACTGGCTTCTACGAGAAGTGGCCGTGGCGGCCCATCTTAGCGATGCGGACCGGATGCGGATCCTCCAAGATCTCCTCAGGACCGTGGACGCCATCCGCCGGACCAAGACTCCCGAGCAGGTGCGTCTCGAGGATGAGATTCGATATCAGCTCGACATCCTTCCGGGGCGAGAGCGATACCGCGCACTGGCGGAGCGCCTGGAGTGAATGCCTCGGGGCTCATCGAAGTCGTTCATTGGCTCGAGGACGTTTTCGACCGGCTATCCCTCCGACGTTCCTACGGCGGGGCGATCGCGTACAATTACCATGGCCCACCACGGTTGACGCAGGACGTCGATGTGCTCGCACTGGTTCCGGATACGAAGATTCCCCTCTTGGTCGACGAGTTCGTCGTTTCCGGGTCCCAATACGGGGACATGGACCCTCGGCCTCCCGTCCTCAGGGAAGTGTTGGACGACCTCCGGAGCAAGTCCCATCTCGCTACCTTCCTTTGTCGCGGGGTACGAGTGGAGATCTTCGTACCGTGGCACTCCTTTCACCATCGGGTATTGGATCGCAGTCCCGAACGCGACCTCCTGGGTCGGCAAATCCGAATTCATGCCGCCGAGGATCTCATCGTCTTCAAGAAGATCTTCGATCGACCCAAAGACATTATCGACATCAAGGCGATGCTCCTGGCTCAGAAGGGGCGGCTTGACTTGGCCCGCCTCCGCTCCGATGCCCGTGGATTGTTGACGGACGACAGTTACGCCGAGTTGGAGACGCTCGTCGCGGAATTCGCATAGGCGCGTTCCTCCACGTTCGGATTCCCTGAGAACTTCTCCCCTCCCGCCCCAATGCCCATATGGGTTTCGACTACGGGAGGACTCCGATGAGAACATTCGCTCGGGCCATTCTGTTGGTTTCTCTTTCCGCCTGCGGAGGCGGCGGGAACGGAGGAGGTGGTGGCGCTTCGGATTCCGCGCCGAGCGAACCTCCCGGCCACGTACTCGGCTGGGGAGCGAACGATTGGGGTCAACTGGGGAATGGAGATCCCTTGAGCTACGCCGCGAAGGCGGATCTCTCGGGATTCGCCCCCCGGCAGATTCGGGCCGTGGCGGGAGGCCAAGCGCATACCGTCGTCCTCGCCGATGACGGCACCGTCTGGACGTGCGGAAGCAACCAATACGGTCAGCTTGGGGTGGAGTCGATCCCGGAGAGCGCGACACTGATCCAAGTCGCAGGTCTCTCCTCGATTGTGGGAATCGCCGCGGCCGGCGTGCATTCGGTCGCTCTTGGGTACGACACCCGCGTCTGGACTTGGGGTTCGAATGTGTACGGTCAACTGGGGGATGGAACGTCGTTCCTGGAGAATACGGGTCCGATGTTTCGAGCGACACCGTCGCCCGTGAAACTACTGTCGGGAGGGTGGCTCACCGACGCAACGGCGATCGCCGCGGGCGACCAACATACGGTGGCCTTGCTCTCCAAGGGCACGGTCATGGCGTGGGGTCTGAATTCGGAGGGACAGATCGGAGATGGGAGCGGCCAGGTCGTGAGGTCGTTTCCTGCATCGGTCGTCTCGGGGGCCGGTTCGACGAGCCCCCTCACGGGAGTGAACCAAGTCGCGGCCGGACTAAGATTCACTCTCGCCCGGGTCGGCGATCAAGTGCGCGCGTGGGGGATGAACGTGTACGGGGAACTCGGCAACGGGAATCCCGGCACGAACATCGCCACTCCCGTCACGGTCGTCTCGGGCCCGGGTTCCACGGCACCGTTGACTGGAGTTCTTTCGATTGCCGCAGGGGGAGATCACGCACTGGCTCATGTCTCAGATGGCGGTCTGCTGTCCTGGGGTCTGAACAACAACGGCCAGCTCGGCGATGGAACGACACAGAACAGCGCCTCTCCGGTGACCGTCCGGATTTCGAACGGCTCTCCCTTGACTGAAGTTGCGGGGTGCGCAGCCGGTTGGGCTCACTCCCTCGTCGTCAGGAAAGACGACAGCCTTTGGGCGTGGGGGCACGGTCTCCATGGCCAGTTGGGCAACGGCGAAAGGGGATCGGCACCTGATGCTACGACTCTGAGATCAAAATCGGCAATAGAAGTGCAAAGGGGCGCCGGCGACGCCCTCGCTCTGCCCCAGACTCGAGGAGTGGGAGCGGGCTTTTACCACTCGTTTACGTTTAATGATTCGGAGGTTTGGACCTGGGGCGATAACCGCTCAGGACAACTTGCAAACGGGAAACAAACCTCCCACTCCCCGCCGGAGAGGATGGTAAACCTCGCGAAGATCGCCGACATCGATGTCGGAGACGATCACTCCGTAGTCTTGGACGGCACCGGTCACGTCTGGACGGTCGGGAGCAGCCGCTCTGGCGCCTTGGGCACGGGAGATAATCAACTCCAGACATCCGTACCCGTACTCGTCCCCCAAATCGATTCGGTCGTAGAGGTCGGAGCAGGCTCCTCCTTCTCCGTGGTGCTCCGCGCAGATGGCACTGTCTGGAGCTGGGGAAGGAACAATCAGGGACAATTGGGGAATGGTGAGGAACAGAAGTACCACGCCACCCCGGTACAAGTGATGCGGAACAAAGAGAATCCACTCTCCGGCATCAAAGCCATCTCCGTAGGCTATAACCACACTCTTGCCTTGAGCGAGAACGGTGAAGTATGGGGCTGGGGAGACAACGGCTATGGGCAACTCGGAGAGACGAAGGGGGTATATGCTACCCTCCAGGTCATATCCTCTGTCGATGAGATTTCGGCCGGGGCGGACCATAGCGTGGCGAGAGTCGGAGAAACCGTCTACTGCTGGGGCGACAACGGCAATCGCCAATTGGGAATGGACGAGTCTGTCGAATTTAGTTCGGTGCCCCTGCTGCTCACCGAGTCTCCACAGTCCTCGACCGCGCTGTCGGGGGTTCGCCGAATCGCGGCCGGACGATATCACACCCTGGCTCTGATGTCCGATGGGACGGTCCGCGCCTGGGGGGACAATTCTGGCGGTCAGCTCGGAATCGATGAAGCTATGGTGAGCGCGGCGCCCGTCCAGGTACCGGGTGTATCGGGCGCCCAAGCGATCGCCGCGGGCGGGTCCCATTCGCTCGCCTTGCGCCCCGATGGCACGGTGTGGGCGTGGGGGTACAACCGCCAAGGCCAATTGGGAAGCGGCCCTCTGACGATTCGGTTCATGCCACAGAGGATTCCTGGGCTCGATCGGATCCGGCGCATCGCGGCGGGAGAGGCGTCTTCCCTCGCCCTCCGATGAAATCACAAGTTCCGGTAGACCTCTCCCCGGTGGCCGATCTTGATGACGATCACCACCAAACGGTCGCGTCTGACTTCGTAGACCACCCGGTAGTCTCCGATTCGGATCCGATAGAGGGCGTCCGCGCCCCGGAGTTTCTTGATTCGGAGCAGCTCCGAGTAGGGATTCTCAGACAAGACCGCCAAGGCTTCGAGCATCCGATCTTGAACCCGGCTCGGAAGGCGATCGAATTCCTTGCGCGCACTCTTGGCGAATTCGACGCGGTAGCGGGGCATTACCGAGTTCGTTTCGCCCGCTTGGCCAAGATCTGTTCCAAGGGAACCGTATCCTCGTCCTTTCGCCGACGATAGGCCTCGAGGTCGATTTCATCCTCGATCTGCTCGATCAGGGCCTGCTCCACGAGGTAGCGGAGCTTCAACCCCCGCCGGCGGCAGAATTCCAGCGCCGCCTTCTTGACCCGGGCATCGATGAGGGTGGACAGGGCGACCACGGATTTCATCCTCAGGATAATACGTGTTTTTTCAAGAAAAAGAAAGAGACGCGGTGCCCTCCCGCCTTTCGGGAGATGAGGTGTCCCGTGAGAACTCCCCCCGGCGCTCAGGATCGGCGCCGAGAGCCGATCCCGACGGCGGCCAGGGTCGACCGCAACTCGACTTCCGCCCCCCCTACCACATCTCCGTCAGGATTCGCTCCGGCGCGAATCCGATCCGATCCAGAAGCCCCGGCGTGCGCCGCCGGGGATTCCCGACCCAGAGCTCGCAGAAGCCGGGCTCCTTCTTCTTCGTCCCGTCCGGCAAGGCGACCGGCCGCGGCCGATTCGGTCCGCATACCAGGGCCATGGCCGAGTTCCCGTCCAACCATCCGTCCAGTAGGGAGCGAACGAGATCGACGGAAACGTGTTCCTTCTCCGAAACCGAAAAAACGTGACGCATCCGGAAGCGGTCGGAGTGGCGCGCGAGAAGTTCGGGCCATTCCTGCCGATAGAACACGTCCTCCGGCGTTCGGTTCTGTAGTACCAGAAGATGACGATGCGGCCAGTTCTTCGCGAGCGCGTGCCGGATCATGCCGCGGTTGGGCGCCACCCCGCTTCCCGCGCACAAGTGGAGGAATCCCTCCGCCGGCGGCGGGGTCTCGGGCAGGCAATACTGCCCGTTCGGCCCCGAGATGCGGATCTTCATCCCCGGACGGGAATGGCGAACCAGATACGGGGTGACCACGGGATCGAAGACGATCGGCTTCTCTTCCTTGATCGAGAGCTCGATGAAGCGGGGGTCGATGCCATCCGAGGCAAGGGAGAAACTCCGCGGGGATTCCGGGAATCCCTTCTTGGTCTCCAACTCGCGAACGGCCTCCGCGAGCTCCTCGAATTGGTGGGGCTCCACCTCGACGTACTGCCCCGGTCGATACGCGAACGGCGCTCCGCCCAGATCCAGCCGAAGCGTGACGGCGTTCGGCGTTTCGCGTCGGACCTCGACGACGGTCGTGGCGATCTCGGGCATGCGAACCCTCTAGCAGTTTTCGGGTGCGGAGTCCACGGAGATTTCCTTACCACAATTCCGCCTCTATCTCGTCTAATGTTGGTCTCTACAGGAAGGGGAACCGAATGCCGAAAGCGATCATCATCATTCCGAGCCAAGGGGCCGACGTCGCCGCGTTCGATGCGGTTGCGCGTGCGGTGCGGACCGAAGTATACGGAGGTCAGGCCTCGATCGTGAGCACCGCCGTGACCGAAGACAGCGGAGCCTACGACGTCACCTTCCGCACCTCCGGCGGAGGGAGCTTCTCGTGGGAGGCGGTCCACGGGGTCTCTACCGTCATGACGATCAGCCACGGCTTTTCGTGCGACGGACCCAATCTGGCCTACCACGATGGCGGATATCAACCGTGGGGATCCTCGGAGGACAGTTCCTGCGCCGAGTTGACCCAGGCCGCCAAGGACTTTTGGGCGAAGGTCGGCGCCGCGCTCGTGCCCAGCGGGAAGATCATCCTCGTGGGCTGCTTCATGGGCGGAGGGAGCTACGCCTCCAACGTGGCCGCGGCCAGCGGACGAAAGGTGTTTGCTTCGACCAGCCTGTTCGGCGCCGGCAACAAGGAGACCACGCTCAAGTACGTCAAGGCCATCGAGGCCGGTCGTTCGCCCTCGCCGATGGTGAGCTTCGCTCCGTAGTCTTGCTCTGACGGCCCGCGCGGGATTTCCTGGAGTCGAGGGAAGGGCCTCGCGTGTCCCGCGCGGACCGAAGCGCCCCGGGACGTTTCTCGTTTTTCCCATCATCGTCTCGGAGGGGATCCCATGGTCGCCATCGGCACCCGTCTCAAAAGCTTTCTCGAAGAGAAGGGCTTGCCCTTCGAATCCATCCCCCATCGATGCGATTTCACCGCGCAGGAAACCGCCGCGGTACGCCGGGCCTCGAGTTCGCCAAGGCCGTCCTCATGCGCTTCTCCGATTTCCTGCGGGCGGTCGAACCGGTGACGATCCGCTGCTCGCGCTCTTCGTGACGAAGGATGTAGAATCCTCCCCGAATGGGAGACGAGCCTCCGACGAGCCTGGGAGGGTTCCGCATCGAGCGGGAGCTCGGCCGCGGAGGGATGGGGATCGTCTATCTCGCCGAGCAGGCGGGCCTGGGACGGAAGGTCGCGCTCAAGGTCTTGCCGCTCGCCGCCGCTCCGACTCCCACCGCGGTACGGCGGTTCGAACGAGAAGCCGCTCTCGTCGCGCGGCTCCGTCACGATCACATCGTCCGCGTCCTAGAAGCCGGCCGCGAGCAGGGCGTGCTCTACTACGCGATGGAGTACGTCGAGGGCGAGTCCCTTCGCGAGCGCCTGCGGAACGGACTCCCTCCCCGCGACGCGGCGCGGATCGTCCTCGAAGTCGCCCGCGCCCTCGAGCATGCCCACGGCCGCGGAATCGTCCATCGCGACATCAAGCCGGAGAACATCCTCCTCGATCGCGAGGGACGGGCGCGGTTGGCCGATTTCGGCCTCGCGCGCGCCGAGGGAAGCGAAACCCTCACCCTCGCCGGCACGATCCTCGGAACGCCGGCCTACATGAGCCCGGAACAGACGGTCCGCACCGCGGAGGTCGGCCCTCGATCCGATCTCTATTCCCTGGGAACGGTCCTCTACGAGGCGCTCGCGAAACGCCCCGCCGTCGATCCCCAGGCGGACACCGTCGCTCAACTTCGCGCCGTTCGAGAATCGGAGCCGCCGCGATGCACCGAGCTCCACCCCGAGATTCCTCGCGAATTGGAGGCGATCGTCCGGATGCTCACGGCGAAGGAGGCGAACCGGCGCTATCCCTCCGCGACCGCCCTTGCGTCCGACCTCGAGCGCTTCCTCCGCGGAGAACCCGTGACGGCGAGACCTCCGGGTGCCGCCTACCGGGTCCTTCGTTTCTTCCGGAAACACGCAACCGCCGCGGGAGCGATCTTGGCGCTCTTCATCCTCGGAGACGGCGCCTTCGTCGCCTGGCGACTCTGGCCCGCGACGATCGTCCTCGAAGCCGATCCTCCCGACGCCCTGGTGTGGCTCGACGACGAGTCCCTCCCCTCCCCCGCCGGCTCCCTCAGGCAACTGCGGCTCAAGCGCGGCGTGCATCGCCTCCGATTGGCGCGGGCCGGCTACGAGAGCGCGGAGATCCAGCTCGTCATCGATCGCGGGGAGCGCCGCATCGTGCCGGTGAAGCTCCGCCGACTCCGCCAGCGCGTCTCGATCCAAGCCGCTCCCTCGGACGTTCGACTGACCTTCCACCCCAAGAGCGGCGCCCCGTTCACCCTCGTAGCGCCCATCGACGAAGCCTTGGACACGGATAGCTATGAGGTGATCGCCGAACGAGACGGGTGCTATCGACGCCGATTCAAGCTCGAGGTCGCGAAGCGTCCCGTCTTCGTGCGGATCTATCTTCCGCCGGCCGTGGCATGGAGGAGCCGTCTTCCCAGGGCGTCCCTCTCTCTTGCGGCCCAGGGAACGGTGGCCGCCTGCGCGGAGTCCGGCGAAATCGAAATCCTGCGCGGCCGGGACGGCTCGAAGATCGGAGGAACATCCGGCTATTCTTTCGCGGAGATCGTGGAGCTCGACGGACGAGCGGCCCTATGGGTCTCCGATGGTGCCGGCCGGATGTCCCTCCTGCGTTGGCCGGAGGGGACGCCGATCTGGTCGTACGTTCCCTCGAAGACGGAACCCCCGGAGGGCCGGATCTTCTGGCCGGCGACGGGATCCGGTCCTCCGGAGTGCTGGTCGATTCGCCCCAACGAAACGGAGCGAATCGACGGACGCACGGGAACGCTCCTGGGAACCCTTCCCGAAGGCGGCGCCGTAGCAGTTCTGCCGATAGACGAAGCCCGCGGGTACGTCCGGCACGAACGGCGAAGACTCCGCCGAGGGGCGGAGGAGCGGGAAACCCCCGAATTCTCCGGCTCGATCGCCGCGGCCGATCTCGACGGGGACGGACGGCGCGAAGTAATCGCTTCGTACGAGGACCGCACGATCCGGGCGTACGCGCTCGATCCGCTCCGCGAACTCTGGCGGGCCGATGCCGGGGCGCGATCGATGGCGCTCGCCGTCGGCGGAATCCGTCCGGGAGAACCCCCGTCGATCGTCGGCCTTCGCGGAGATCGAATCCTCGTTCTCGACTCGCGCGGCACAGTGCGGGCGGGAGGTCGAGTGCCGAGAGCCGCCACGGTCCCCGTCCTGGCCGACCTGGACGCCGACGGAATGCGCGAGATTGTCTATGGCTCGGAGGACTCGCTTCGGATCGTGAACCCGCTCTCGCTCCGTGCGGAGGCGGAGGCGTCCCTCCCGGCCCGGCCGCGATCGACGTTCGCCCTCTCCGAACTGAACGGCGACGGTCTTCTCGACATCGTCCTTCCGCTCGAAGACGGGACGGTCCTCGCGGTCCCCGGCGTGAAGATCTCCTGGGAATTCCGGGCCGGCCACTCGGTCCGTCGCTCCCCGGCGTTCGCCGATCTGAACGGAGACGGCACTCGCGACGTCGTCTTCACTTGCCTCGATCAGCACGTGTACGCCCTGGACGGACGGACGGGAAGAACGCTCTGGCGGGTTCCGATGGAGAATCAAGCCGCCACGACTCCCGCGATTTCGAGGGGGGGCGTCGTCGCCGCCGCCTGGGGGGGGCGGGTGAAGGGAATCCAGGGCGCAACCGGCCGAACGGTGTGGACCTATCATCCGACCGAAGAGGGGTGGAGCGTCCACTTCCACGCCTCGCCGACGATCGCGGACGTGGACGGGGACGGAACGCTCGAGGTCCTCTTGGCCGATTGGCGCGACGATCCCCAACACCGGAAGGACCAAGCCGGCGCGATCCACTGTGTCGACTTCGAGACGGGTGCACCGCGATGGGTGCGCGTCGTCGGCGGTCCGTTCTCCGCCGCTCCCCGCCTCGTGGCTCCGAATCGCATCGTCGCGGGAGACGTGCTCGGCGGACTCGTCGTTCTGGACGGATCCGGAGCCATCGTCCACCGCAAGGCGATGGAGGGGAAGTTTCTCCTCGATGCGCGGACCGCGCCCGACGGATCGCTCTCCTGGCCGCTCTCCGGCTCGGGCTCGATCCTGAAAATCACGGCCTCCGGGATGGAGGTCCTGGATTTCGGCGGATCCCGGAATCTCATTGCCTGGACGCGAAGCGGAGTCGCCGTCTCCGCGGGACAGCGGGACGTACACGGCCCCGACTGGATCTGGGAGGCCACCGGCCCCATCGGCTCCCTCGCCGCCGGGGATCTGGACGGCGACGAGGAAGACGAGGTCATCGTAGCCGAATACCACGGGCGCGTGACGTGCCTCCGCGGGACTACGGGCGAGCGTCTCTGGGAATTCGAGGCGGGGACGACTCTCGAAGCGCCGCCGGTCGTCGCGGATCTCGACGGCGACGGCGCGCCGGAAGTGGTGCTGGCCGGAGGAGACGGCCGCGTCCTCGCTCTCCGCGGAAGGGGTCGCGCGTGGAACGTCGCGTGGACGGAGGCGACCGGAGGAGACCGCTTCCGCACCTCGGCGAAATAGGACCCATCAGCGTTCCCATGCCTCCACTTCGGCGAGGCGATAACTTGCCAATACCTTATCCCGGGTGGCGTATATTCCTGCGATCCCATGCGAGTTCTCCTCCTGTCCGCCCCCCTCATCGGCGCGGACACCTCCCGCCGCAATGGGGATCGCGTCGTGGGATTCCCGATCTCCTCCTCCAGCGGCGTGCACCGGCGTGATCGCGCGGGAAAAGTCACCTGGTACTATCCTTACTCCCCCTACGATGCCCGACTTCTCCCGGGGGAGCGGGTCCTCATCACGGAGCGATCGGCGGGACGGGTCGAACTCGACCTTCGTCCTGCGGCATCTCGCCGTACTTCGCTGGGTATTCGAAGAACCACCTCTTGACCGTTTCGATCCCGAGCCGCTCCGCAATGAAACGAATCTGAGGGACAAGCACTCTGCGCGCCTGTGCGATCGCCGAACGAGAGTCCCGCCGAAGGAGTTGTCGCCGCCGGGTCCACTCCCGCCGTGTCGTAGGCTCGTGGTGGAGGACCTGGCCGAAGGTACGCTTGCAATAGTCCTGGTACTCCCGAGTGAAGAGGATGAAGTTGTGCCACATCTCATCCAGGATGTAGAGGCGGGGAGAGATCACCCATCTCCTGGGTCGGTCCGGCCGCGCCGCAAGCCAAAGCCACTTCAGCGTCTCACGGAAGATCTCCCGCGCTTCCCCGGTCGAGACCGCGTACTTTTTGGAGAAGCGAAAGAGAATGTCTCCGTTCTCGTACGCGAGCACCTGATCAAGATTGGGTTTCCTCTGATTTGACATGCTCCTTCCTCCTTGCTATCGGCCCCCTTCCAAGTCCGCTTCTGGCGCGACGGAGATCTCCCCGCGCCGATCGAGTCTCGGACGGGTCAGATCCGGGAGTCCCGCCGAACCGCCGAGTCGAAGACGCCGGCGGTTCGGCAAGGACTCCCTCAAACAACTACCGCAAGTTGCTGCACGCGCATAGATGGACGACGATGTGGCCCGCCTGCACACCTGATGTGACGAAAAGAGCCTTGACGAGACGATCAGCCTCGGAGTAGGTCTCCCGTTTCTTCCCGTATCTCTTGACTCTCGCCGCCACCACGCCATTCGCGCCCTTGGCCGTCTTCATAACACTCAACCTCCTTAAGGGACAAACTCACCAAGATGATTGCGGAGTGGGCGGTATCTTCTCATTGAATCGAGGCGAGAACGCATCAACCCCTGTAGGGACCGCATTGTTCATGGAAGATCTCGCGATCCGAACCATGGAGTCGAATCCGTTGGAGGACGCCCGATGATCCGGACATGGACCGTGTGCGCCCCGCTCTTCAGCTCCTCGCCCACGTGTCGGCGAGCCGCTGGAGGGGCACCTTCGTGTGGGTGGCCGACGGCAAGAATGGACGATTTCTTCGCCTGGCTCTCGGGGGGAAGATCGTCGAGGAGCTCCGGTCGCCCCACGGCTTTGTCGACGCGCAGTTTCTACGCCGCTAAGGACATTTCGCGAAACCTTCCCCTCTGAGGCGCCATGGGTCGGCCGAAGAGGAGAAGTCGGCGCGAGATTCTCCTCAACCTCGGCCGGTCCTCGCGCATGAGTCGGTGACGCTTTTGGAGGAACCTCTATGAAGATCGTGATGGCAATCGTCCTGGCGATCGCAGTACCGCTCGCCTTCGTGTCGTGCAAGGCCGGAGGGAGCCATCCGACGACGTGTAGCTCTTGCACGGAGGCGAAGAACTCGGACGGAGGGTGCCCGAACTGCAAGCCCCGCATCAAGCACGCCGCGGATCCGAACCTCCAGCCGGCCTCCACGCGGAAGATCACCGGAGGATTCGGCACCAACTAATTCCCGACACCGACTCGGTACGCGTACGGTGACCCGCTCGGATGGAGGGAGCCTTTGCCGCTCCGGAGAGGAGTAGACAAGTGCGCCTGACTCTCGTCGCGTCGCTCGAGAACCAGGGGGCACGGAGCATGGCCCCGAGAGCCGACGCGCCCGGTTCAACGCACGAGAGCGGTCTTACGTTGCGGCCGGAGGCGAAGGATCCGCAATTCGGTTCCCTCATCGGGGCTCAGGGTCCCCGCATCGACGAAGTACGCGCCGGGCTCGATCTGAATCTTAAGACTCTCCTCGCATCCCGAGAGGAGAAGCCCGCCGGTCGGGACTTCCAGTTCCTTCCCTGTCGGACGGAGCGCCCCTTCGGGAATGGCGTTGAGCGCTCGGAGGACCGCGTCCTCGTCCTTTCCCCGGACCCAGCGGACGACCATGCCGCCGCGAAGCGCGGGCCACCACGTGGCACGGTGGGATCCTCCGCCGAGATCCGGTCCCCGCCACCCTTCGGGAGAACTCAGGGTCAACCGGCTCCGGCCGGGATCCACCCAAATCAGACGCGAACGAGACATGGTTCCGCCCTCCGATCTTCCACCCGACCTCGGGAACTTCGGAAGCGGCCGGCCCGCTCCAGTCGATCGAGCACGCCCCAGTCGATCTCGGACGTCGAAATGTCCACCGAAGGGCGCCGCTCGGTCAACTTCGGAGGGCCGCCGAACATCGATCGAAATTCTTCCAGTCGATAGCCGATGCAGAGCGCCTTGGCTCCGCCCTCGAATCCGGGATACGTGAGGCTCATGCAGATGTAGGCCTCGCCTCCGTGACGCGCCATACGGGTGAGCTGCACGTGACGGGATGCGGCCGAACCGGATTTGAAGTACTTTGCGAGGCTCTTCATCACTCCCCAGGATCGCGGGAACGGACCGGCCGCCGCATAGCGATGCTGGACGGGAAGCCCGTTTCCGCAGAAAAGCTTCTTGAGAGAGAACGGTCCCTCGGGTCCGGCCGCATCGATGCGGATGAAGTGCGTCTGTTTCTGTTGGAGTTGGACGATTCGGAGGAGCAGCGTCTCCGCAGCCACCTGAAGTTCCCGGCATGCGTTCTCGAGTTCATCGTATCCGAACTCGAGGAGAAGTCGTGGAATGCGGGGTCGCAGGATCTCGCGCGGGAGAAGGAGCGCCGCTGCCAGCCGGTTGATGAGGACGTGTTCCTTGGCCAGCTCGTACGAATCGATGGCGCACGGCCAGTGATGCTCCGCGTGGGGCGCGGGAGAAATCAATCCCCCCCGGGCAGCGAGGTGGACCGCCACCTCCCGAGCGAGGATGAAGGCGAGGCGGAAGTCGTCGACCGCGCTCCGGATCCAGAGCCGCCGGCGACCCTGCCGAGCGACGGCGAGATACCGCACGTCGGTCCGGTCCTTCGGCAGATCGTCGGTGAATCCGATCTCCAGCCGAGCCCCGGCCAGTTCGAGCGGAAGGAATTCCCGGCCCGGCCGCCGTTCGGGAACGGGTACGTCCCACACGTGGGCGAGGATTCGGGTACGCACGCCACGATTCCGAGACGCCAGCCGCTCCAGCGCCGCGAACTCGCGATCGAAGCGTCCCTCCTCGTGATCCATCCCCACGAAGATCTGGATCAAGGGCTCGTCGCCGTAGGCGCGGGAAATCCCCTGCAGAATCTGGCTCTGGCGCCGGAGAGCGTCGAAGTCGAGACCGAGATACTGGTGGGCGGACTCCGGGCCCGCGTGGCGAATGGTCCACTCGTACAGCGATCGCATCGAGGAGAGCGAACGTTCGTCCAGCTCGGTCAGCCCGGGTCCTTCCCAAACCGAGTCGTCGGCGAAGAGGCGGACGGGCACCCGGAGCCGTCCCGCCAGGATCCGAAGTCTCGGATCGTCCGGACGGGAAAACGTCTTCCCATGAATGAGCCGATTGAGATGCTTCAGGAACGACCCCCCGGGGATCCCCGCCCGCTCGAGGGTGCGGGCGTCGGCCAAATCCACCTCGCGAAGTCCTCGAGCCAGAAGGAGGGCGCGGAGCTTCACCCCGGCGCATCGGACGACGGCGCTCTTCGGCACGGGGGCCCAGTATACAGAAATGACGCACCGCGTCAAGCCATAGCGCGGTAATCTTACCTTCGCGCGTCACCCGGTAATCTTACGCGTCCGGCGCACGTCCCCTCGCGCGGGCCGCGGGTTCTTCCGCCTCGACCGATCGTGCGCCCTGGCCTCGCCGGGGATCCTCCGCTAGCATGCGGTCGGGTCCAACGGAGAAGGGATATGGCAACCGCAACGCACGAGATACGAATCGCGGGAGTTTCCGCGGAAGGCGCGGAAATTCTCACGCCCGACGCGCTCGCGTTCCTCGCCGAGCTTCACCGGCGATTCGAGCCGCGCCGTCGCGAGCTTCTCGAGCTCCGGCGCCGGCGGCAAGCGGAGATCGACGCGGGGAGACTTCCCGACTTTCTTCCGGAGACCCGCGGGATCCGCGAGTCCGAGTGGACGGTCGCGCCCATCCCCCGGGATCTCCAGGACCGCCGCGTCGAGATCACCGGCCCCGTCGACCGGAAGATGATCATCAACGCGCTCAATTCGGGCGCGAGCGTCTTCATGGCGGATTTCGAAGATTCGAACGCGCCGACCTGGGAAAACAACGTCGGCGGTCAGTTCAACCTGCGCGACGCCGTCGCGGGCACGATCCGATTCACGAGTCCCGAGGGCAAGGAGTACGTCCTCGCGAAACAAACCGCAACCCTCCTCGTCCGTCCTCGCGGCTGGCATCTCGCGGAAAAGCGTCTCGAAATCGACGGGGACCCGATCGCCGGGGCCTTCTTCGATTTCGGCCTCTTCTTCTTTCACAACGCGAAACGGCTCCTCGCCAAGGGAACCGGCCCCTACTTTTATCTGCCGAAGATGCAAAGCCATCTGGAGGCGAGACTCTGGAACGACGTCTTCGTCTTCGCGCAGAACCGGCTCGGGGTCGCCCGCGGGACGATCCGAGCGACCGTTCTCATCGAGACGATTTGGGCCGCGTTCGAGATGGACGAGATTCTCTACGAGCTCCGCGAGCACTCGGCCGGTCTCAATTGCGGACGCTGGGACTACATTTTCAGCTTCATCAAGACCTTCCGCGCGCGTCCCGACTTCGTCCTTCCGGACCGGGCGACGGTGACGATGACCGCTCCCTTCCTCCAGGCCTACGTCGACCTCCTCATCCGCACCTGCCACCGCCGCGGAATCCACGCCATGGGCGGAATGGCCGCGCAGATCCCGATCAAGAACGACGTCCCGGCGAACGAGGCGGCGATCGAGAAAGTCCGTCAGGACAAGCTGCGGGAAGTCCGGGCGGGCCATGACGGGACGTGGGTCGCCCATCCGGGACTCGTGCCCGTCGCCAAGGCGATCTTCGACGAGTACATGAAGACCGCGAATCAGCTCCACGTCCGCCGCGAGGAGGTCCGCGTGACGGCGGCGGATCTCGTCGCCGTTCCGACCGGTGCCATCACGGAAGCGGGGCTACGCACCAATCTCAACGTAGGAATCCGGTATCTCGACGCCTGGCTCAAGGGGCAAGGATGCGTCCCCCTCTACAACTTGATGGAGGATGCCGCCACCGCCGAAATTTCCCGGACTCAAGTTTGGCAGTGGGTGCGGCACGGCCGAATCTCCGCGGAGGAGGTCCGACGCGTCCTGCGCGAGGAAGCGCGGGGCTTCGAGAAGGCGGCCCGCATTTTCGAGGAGTTGATCTTCGCGCCCGAGTGCGCCGAGTTCATGACCCTTCGTGCCTACGAGGAATTCTAGAAAGGGGGGACCCATGGAGAAAAGCGCGTTCCTTCGCCGCCGTACCGAGGAATGGAAGAACCATCCCCGATGGAAGGGGATCACCCGTACCTACACCGCGGAAGAGGTCTGGCGCCTCCGGGGCACGATCGAGGTCGAGCACACCCTGGCGAAGCTCGGCGCCGAACGGCTCTGGAAGCTTCTCCACTCCGATCCCCACGTCGCCGTCCTCTCCGCCATCACGGGGAACCAGGCGATCCAGGAAGTCCGCGCCGGGCTCAAAGCGATCTACATCAGCGGTTGGCAGGTCGCCGCGGACATGAACGAGTACCAGCAGATGTATCCCGATCAGAGCCTCTATCCGGCCGACAGCGTCCCCCAACTCGTCCGTCGGATCAACAACGCGCTTCTGCGAGCCGACCAGATCCATCACGCCAAGGGGGACGACGCCACCTATTGGCTCGCACCGATGGTGGCGGACGCCGAGGCCGGCTTCGGCGGCCCCCTCCAAGCCTACGAACTCATGAGGGCGATGATCGAAGCCGGAGCCTCGGGGGTTCACTTCGAGGACCAACTCGCCTCCGTCAAGAAGTGCGGACACCTCGGAGGAAAGGTCCTCGTCCCGACGCAAGAGTTCGTCACCAAGCTCAACGCCGCGCGGCTCGCCGCCGACGTCTCGGGCATCCCGACGATCCTCATCGCCCGTACGGATGCCGAAAGCGCCACGCTCCTGACGAGCGACGTCGATGAGCGCGATCGGAGATTCATGACGGGGGAAAGGACGAACGAGGGATTCTTCCGCATCCAACCCGGCCTCGAGTCGGCGACGGCCCGAGCGCTTTCGTACGCGCCGTACTCCGACCTTCTCTGGTTCGAGACCTCCAAGCCCAATCTCGTCGAGGCGAAGAAGTTCGCCGAGGCGATCCACGCGGAGTTCCCCGAGAAGCTCCTCGCTTACAACTGTTCGCCCTCGTTCAATTGGAAAAAGAACCTCGATGCCGCGACGATGGAGCGATTCCAGCGCGAGCTCGGGGCCATGGGGTACA
The DNA here is from genome assembly GCA_964526305.1 of uncultured Planctomycetales bacterium. GTDB lineage: Bacteria > Planctomycetota > MHYJ01 > MHYJ01 > JACPRB01 > JACPRC01. The sequence continues at coordinate 32,155 of CAZGKV010000040.1, forward strand.
AGTTCCAATTCGTGACTCTCTCCGCGTTCCATGTCCTGAACTACTCGATGTTCGATCTGGCACGGGCCTACGGTAAGCGCGGGATGGCCGCCTATTCCGAACTACAGGAGGCCGAGTTCGCCGCGGAGAAGGACGGCTACGAGGCGACGAAACACCAGGAGTTCGTAGGAACCGGATACTTCGACGAGGTCACCAAGGCCATCTCGAACGGACACGCTTCGACCACCGCGATGGAGGGCTCGACCGAGCGGGCGCAGTTTGCGGAGGCGATTGGGAGATAGGGGGGAAGTCGCGTCGCTCCGCTTTCCGCTTTCAGCCGTCAGCCGCGCGCTGGTGGCTGATTGCGGAACGCTGAGATCCTTTTGGGGGGAGAGGCGATGCGAAAGACGCTCGGCGCTCTGGGACTTCTCTTTCTGCTTTCCACGCCCGTGCTGGCCCAGACGCGGGACGGCGCGGACACGGGCGACACCGCTTGGCTCCTGGTCTCCACGGCCCTCGTGATGCTGATGACGGCGCCGGGGCTCGCCCTGTTCTACGGCGGCCTCGTCAGCCAGCGAAACGTCCTCTCCACGATGATGCACAGCTTCTTCATCCTGTGCCTCATCAGCATCCAATGGGTCCTCTTCGGATATACGCTCTCTTTCGGCCACGACCTGCATTCGGTCGTCGGCGGACTCGAGTTCCTCGGATTCCGGGGAGTCGGTCAAGCGCCCCTGCCGAACTCCACGGTCCCTCACATCGCCTTCGCGATGTTTCAAGGGATGTTCGCGATCATTACGGTCGCGCTCATCACCGGAAGTTTCGCCGAGCGCATTCGCTTCGGGGCGTTCATCCTCTTCGCCCTCCTGTGGAGCACGCTCGTCTACGATCCTCTCGCCCACTGGGTGTGGGGCGGAGGATGGCTCCAGAAGCTGGGAGCTCTCGACTTCGCGGGAGGCACGGTCGTCCACATCAGCTCCGGGGTGTCGGCTCTCGTTGCGGCCGTGATGATCGGTCGGAGAATCGGATACCCCGGGAAAGTCGCGCCGCCCCACAACATGCCGCTCACCCTTCTCGGGGCGGGGCTCCTTTGGTTCGGATGGTTCGGCTTCAACGGCGGGAGCGCGCTCACCTCGTCCGGTCTGGCGGCGGTCGCCTTCGGGGTCACCAACACGGCGGCGGCCGCAGGAGCTCTGGCCTGGACTTTGGTGGAAGGGCTCACTCGGAAGCGCCCGACGGCGCTCGGCACCGCGACGGGCGCGGTCGCGGGTCTCGTCGCGATCACCCCGGCCGCAGGCTACGTTCACGCCATCAGCGCGATCGCGATCGGCGGCGTGGCCGGAATCCTCTGCTATTGGGGAGTCAATGTCCTCAAGGCCCGCCGGGGCTACGACGACTCGCTCGACGTCTTCGGGGTCCACGGATTGGCGGGCACGTGGGGCGCGATCGCCACGGGGATCTTCGCGAGCACCTCGGTCAATCCCGCCGGCGCCAACGGCCTATTGTTCGGGAATCCCAAGCAAGTCCTCATCCAACTCGCCGGAGTCGTGGCCGCCTGGGTCGTGGCCGCCGTAGGCACCTGGGTCATCCTCAAAGCGGTGAATTGGATCACCCCCTTCCGCGCCGCGAGCGAAGCCGAATTGGCCGGACTGGATGCCTCGATCCACCGGGAGACCGCATACCACTTCCAAACGACAGACGCCGGCCGCCAGTGACGGATACCTCCGCGGCGCTGGTTCAGAACCATCGGCGGTTCCTCGCTTTCCTCGAGCGTCGCGTCGACAGTCGGGACGAGGCGGAGGAAATCCTCCAAGCGGCCTATCTCAAAGGGGTGCAAGAAGCCGGCGAGGTTCGGGGAAACGCCGTGGCTTGGTTCTACCGCCTGTTGAGAAACGCGCTGATCGACCACTACCGCCGCCGCGCCGCGGGGCGAAAGGCGTTGGAGGCGCGGATTCCGGCCTCTTTCGAGAAGGCCATCGAGCGCACCGTCTGCGGATGTCTGAACGAGCTCCTCCCGACTCTTCGTCCGGAGCACGGCACGATTCTGCGCGAGGTCGACCTGAAGGGAGAAGCGCTCATGCAATTCGCCGGGAGAACGGGGATCACCCCGAATCTCGCCCGCGTGCGACTCCATCGAGCCAGGCAAGCCTTGCGGCGTCAGCTTCGTCGCGTTTGCCGGACGTGCACGGAGCACGGCTGTCTGGATTGCACGTGCGGATAACGTGTAATTCCCGACCGCCTCGTCCGTCCACCCCTGCAAAGGAGGACAGCCATGACGCAGACCGATGAGATCATCCCTGCCCTGCGATTCGACTCGCTCACATCCTGGTATGACCGAATCTTCGCCGCGGCGGGACGGGAGGACGAAATCCGCCGCCGCACGGTTGAGCTGATCCACATTCGACCCGGAGAGCGCGTGCTGGATGTCGGGGCCGGCACCGGAACTCTGGTCAGACTCCTGTACGAGAAGGGGGCCCACGTCACGGGAATCGATGCCGATCCCCGAATACTCGAGATCGCCCGGAAGAAGGTCCCCGAAGTGAAGTTTGTCGAGGGGAATGCGCAATCCCTACCCTTTCCCGATGGGAGCTTCGAAGTCGTGACTTCCAGTCTCGTATTCCACCACCTACACCCCCAAGCCAAACGGGCGGCTCTCCGCGAGATCCACCGCGTCCTCCGGCCCGGCGGACGCTTGATCCTGGCGGATTGGGGCCGCCCTGCAGGCCCCTGGGAACGGCTTCAGATCCTCGCGGTTCAGTTCTTGGACGGATTCGAGACGACATCGGAAAACGTCGCGGGCCGGATTCCCATCTTGATACGGGAGGCGGGATTCGAGAACGTCCGGGAGGTCGGACGGATCCGGACGGTGTGCGGGATGCTGTCGTTCACCCAGGGAGGCAGGGCATGATCGCTCCAACCGTCACGTACTTGATCTTGCTCGGCGTCCAGGCGCTCCACCTGCTCCACCATCGACTGGCGAAGCGCCACATCAGTTTCGCGGAGGTGCTTTCCTCGGCTGTCCTATGCATCCCGCCGACGGCGGCGCTCCCTCCCTGGCTTCTGATGGCGACGCACCTTGGACTGTCCGGCATCCAGGTCGTCGGAAGCTTGTGGATCCGGAGGCTATCTCCCGAGTGGCGATCGTGACTACCGCGAGAGATCGATGAGCGTCGCCCCCGGCGATAGGGCAAGACCCGGAGGCAGCGGATTCCCGTTTTGCGTCGCGCGCACGCCGACGAAGAGAACGTCCTTCGTGAAGACGAGACCTTGTTTCGTGCAGGGCTGGGAAAAACTCTCTTGGCGCAAGAGCGTCCATACGGGATGCCCGTGCGGCGTAACGCGCCCCGCGCTATAAGCCCGTACCACGGCCCCCGTCCCCTGGTTCTCGACGGCGAGGGCGATGAGATTTCCCACGGCGTCGGAAGTCGTCGCACTGGCCGCGAATTCGAACGTCTGGACTGCTCCCCCTCGCGCCACCCGCACGACGATCTTGAGACGTTCTTGATGCCATCCGTCGCCGGATCCTCCGGTTTTGACTCGGAGGACCTCCAGGTAGTCCGACGGACCTGCGGCCGCGCGAATCCCTCCGATTCCCCCCTCTTGGGCCCGACGCGGAAAGCTCTTCCCGTACGGATTGCCGATACGGGTGGTCGATACCGCGGTCTCCCACCTCTGGCTCCCCGATGCGGAGACGGAGGTCGAAGCGAAAGCCGGGGCCGAGCCCGTCGATGCGTGCAGCCGAATCCCCGGCTCGACGAGCGCCGCGGGATCCAGCGCCTGCTTCCCCGTCACCCACGAGGCATCGCGCAACCGCTGATACGGCTCCGACGGCAAGCCGAAATTCCCCGTACCTCCGAGGATGAACCACGGGTAGTCCGTCTGCAAGAAGTGAAAACCGCGACGAAGACGATCCTGCTGCTCCGGCAAGGGGAAGGAATCCGCTCCCCGAACCACTCCGCCTTCGGCCAGGAACTTCGGCACCTCGGCATAGTCCAGGTGTTCGACCTGCCAGAAAACCGACGCATCCCGGGCGCGCTTCTCCGTCTCGGGAGAGATCTTGTCGTGAGTCGATCCGGGCCACTGACCGGGGATCCCATCCCCTGCCGCGTCGAAGATGCACCGCACCGGGAAGCAGACTCGGTCCGCAATGTTCCCCTCTCCCGCGTATTTCACCCAGTCGTAGGCCGCGTTGCTCCAATTGCCCAGGATGTTGATCATGAACTTTCCGCGCAGTTCGTCGGTCGTCGGCCAAGCCCCCACCGCTCCCGCGCGTCGCAGTGTGCTCCCCGGGGCGCATCGGCTGAGAAGGTCGTGCGGCGTATAGAGCGACTCTCCCAACCCGTCCCGGAATATCCGATCGAACTGCTCGATCGTGTGCGTCGATCGGAAATTGTTCTTGGACCGCGGGAACTTCCACCAATCGAGCTCCGTGTTCTTGAGCTCGATGAAGATGTTGATGACTTCGTGCCGGGGAAGGACATAGTGGAAGAGCCGGAGCTGGTGGAGGAGGTCCTGCAACGTCGCCACCTGCGAGTAGTCGCGCCGAAGCGTGTGATAGACCCTCCACATCCCCGGCCGATCGTTGTCCGTGTGCACGTCGATCTCGAGCGCCCGTACGCGCTCGTGAAGGAGCTGGTCGAGGAGGAGCTCTTGGGTGCCGGTGGAGAACGGGTCCAACCAGCGACGGCGATTGATCCAGTAGGAGTTGTGCGTCGCAATGCCGAAGACTTCGGGGAACTTCGGATAGACGGCGTCCTTCTGCGGCCGCGCCCGCCACAGGTGGCCGTTCGTCCCCCGGTAGTACACCTCCGAGGCATCGCGCGCCGAGGGTCCGGAGCCGAGCTTGATCCCCGTCTGGATCATCGAGTCGCGCGACCGGAGAACGAGGTCCTCGCCTTGGGCATAGAACACGTCCACTTCTTTCGGAGCCCAGGACACCGCCGAAGGGGCGCTGGAGATGGACTGCTCCGAGTCGATCGGAGCTCCCCACTTCTGGCCGTCGAACTCCACGCTCCAGAGGGTTCCCGCCGAGGAAAACGCGACGCGGATCTTCCGCTTCGAACCGTAGATAAGGGACGCCGAAGGGGCGGAGGACAAGTCGAGGTCGGCGATCTTCTCGGGATACCAGCCCTCCTCGGATCGGACTCCGTAGAGACCGAGATCCGCGCCTCGGTAAAACACGGCCAGGGCGCCGTCGGATGTCCGGACCGCCGAGGGCGCCGAATCGATCGGGATTCCCAGGGAGACCGGAGGCTTCCAGGAACCGTCGAACTCGACGGAGACGAGATGCCCGTTCGTCCCGCGATAGAACACCCGCATCCTCTCGATTCCCGTGGAAACCGCGGAGGGCGCCGACGAGATCGGGATGGCGAGATCCTGGTGCGACCCCCACGCTCCGTCGAGCCTGCGCGCCACTCTCCACAATTGGCCGTTCGAGCCCCGGTAAAAGACTTGCCGAGACTCTCCGTCTGCGACAACGCTGGGAGTCGAATCCAGCGCGCCGCCCAAATCCTCGGCAATCCAGATCGCCGAAATCGTCTGGGGACCGCAACCGATCGCCAACAAGATCGATGTGAGGGTAAGACGGAGGAGGCGCATGGTGCCGGATTTTACGCTATCGGCGGAGATCCATTTCGAGAATTTGACCCCATAATAGAAGGGGATGGGAGACGCGACCGGCATCCGAGCCCGCTTGGACGACCTCTTCGCGCGCCTGGCCTCGGAACAGGCGGGGCTGGAGCCTGCCCTGGTCGAGGAGTGCCGGACCCTTCAACGCGAGCTGGAGGAGCGGGGTTTCCGCTTCCTTCTTCCGGAGCTGGTTCAAAAGCGCGGGCTTCTCGGGGCCTCTCAGGCCGCCCTTGTCCTCGCTACGATGAATCGCGACTTCGCCCTCTGCCCCCATTGCCTCCAGATCACGCCCCGCTCGAAGGAGGGAGAGGATCTCGAGTGTCTGAAGTGCGGTCAGAGTTTCAAGCTCTCCTACTCCAAGGGACTGGCGAGCGGCTATTTCTCGAGCCTCTTCTCGCGCTCCACCTCGATTCTCCCGGCCGGGGATCGTCCGGTCGGCGACTTTCTGGGAGAGTTCGAAATCCTCCGCGAGATCGGGCGGGGAGGGATGGGCGTGGTCTACGAGGCCAAGCAGGTGGGATTGGGTCGTCGCGTCGCGCTCAAGGTGTTGTCCCGGAAGTTCTCGGAAGATCCCACCCACTTGGCGCGGTTCCAGCGCGAGGCCGAGTCTGCGGCGAAACTCGACCATCCGAACATCGTTTCCGTCCACTCTTCGGGGATCTGGAACGGGGTCCCCTATATCGCAATGGAGTTCGTGGAGGGCGATTCGGTCGAGCGGATCATCAACCGGGGCGGCCTGACTCCCCGTCGTTCGTCCGAAATCGCTCTGTCCATCGCCGTGGGGCTCGACTTCGCCCACAAGCGCGGCGTGGTCCACCGCGATATCAAACCCGGGAACATTCTCGTCACGCCGGAGGGAAGCGTCAAACTCACCGACTTCGGACTTTCGCGGCAGGAAACGGACGCGACCCTGACGCTCTCCGGCCTTGCGGTCGGCACGCCGTCGTACATGTCGCCCGAGCAGGCCTGCGGAGAGCGAGACCGAATCGGCCCCTTGTCGGACGTGTACATGCTCGGGGCGACCCTGTACGAGTGCGTGAGCGGCGTCAAGCCCTTCCATGGAGATTCGCCCGAAGCCGTGATGAGGGCCGTCGTCGAGCAGGAATTGACTCCTCCCCGCAAGATTCGTCCCGAGATCCCGCCGGATCTCGAGACCATCGTGCTCAAGGCGATGGAGCACGAGCCGGAGCGCCGGTACCCGTCCGCCGGGGCGATGGCCTCCGATCTGAGGTCGTTCCTGGCCGACCGGGAGATCGTCGCCCGACCGGTGACCCTGCCGGGGCGCTGGATGCGCCGAGCCCGTCGCCATCGGATCATGACGGGAATCATTGCGGCCTGCGCGGCCTGCGTCCTGGGACTTTCCGCGTTCGCCGTCGCCCAGAAGATCCGTCAAGCCCGCGGCGCGCTTCGCGCCCAATCGGAGCGGCAGATCAAGATCGAGGCGGAAATTCAGAAGGTGCAGGAAGCGTGGCGGGAGGTGGAAGTTCGGGAACGGCAACATGCGAACGTCCTGGCCGATCTCGAGAGGATCTACGAGAAAGTCTCGCCGGGCAGCGGGATCATCAGCGACGAGAGCGCCTATCATCTCGCGGAGGCCTCTCGGTTGCACCAGGAGGGCGAGGAATTCCGGCGACTCCTCGAAGAGGCGGCCCACCGACTTCGAAAATCCGTGGCGCGAGTTCCGGCGGAGGAGCTCCGGCATGCGGACATCCGGGACCTCGAGGGACGCGCGCTCCTCGCGTTGGCCCGGGCCTACCTCGGAGCCGCCGAGGTGAGCGCGCGAGGTTGGGACGAACGCCTTCACGCTTGGGTCGGACTCCTGTACGGAAAGGCGGCGTTCTTCGCGGAATCCGCCGGGCCGTTCCTCGGAAGCCAGGAGGAGCCCGAACGATTGCGAATCCG
>CAZGKV010000041.1:0-39557 GCA_964526305.1 uncultured Planctomycetales bacterium
TAAAGATAGGTAAAACGAACGGCGAAGTAGTATTCCGATCCGCCGTAGTCATGCCGCGTGAGGTTGTGAAGCGTCGCCTCGACGGCGGTCATGAGGACGGTCACCATCCGATTCGCATTGGAATCGGAGATTGGCGAAAGACCGAGGATCGGTTCCTTTACGAGAGTGACGACATGGAAGGTCCCATTGCCCAACCTAAGGTAGAGTTCTCCGAACCAGAAGGAAGAATCGTTGAAGTTCGTGTAGGCAAGTACCTTGCCTTGCAGGGTGTGCCCCTCGGTCACCACTTGCGCGGAGGCGTTGGACGAAGCAATAACCAAAGCTACTGCGATCCCCATCGTCGACTTCATCTGCCATTCCTTTCCGGCTGAAGACTCAGGATCCGCCCATTGAGCTGACGAAGGAACTCTCCGACCTCGCGGGGCGCCACCTCCCCCGGGGAGCGCTCGCGCCCGAGCTCGCGGAGGATGCTTGCGACATATCGATCGAGCGTCGCCGTATGGATGAGGAGGGCGAATTCGACGTCCGGAAGCTGAAGAAGCCAGTCCCGGAGTCGCAACGGCTGAGACTCCACCTCCTTCGAAGGAACGGGAAAGGAAACGACGGGAGACTCTCGACGGACCGGGGGAGATTGCGGGAGAAGGAAGGGCCTCTCCCCACGCAGGGCCTCTTCACGAGGAACGGAAATCGAGCGGACTCCCGGGATTTCCTTCGATCGAACGACGACGGCGCCGACGATGATCCCAGAAACGATGAGGCCGGCCACCCAGGGACAGTACTTCATCTCAGACCCCTTAACGCAGCCAACCCCCATAGCGCGAAGAGGGAGGGGTATTTAACCCATAAGTGTTGGGCTGTGGGGTGCCGAGGGGGTCGCCGGCCCTTCGCGCCTTTTCGGGGAGGGGAGCTAGCTGTTTCTCCATTCGGTGGGCCTCGCGGTGGAGGATGCGGGACAAATCCTCCTGCCCTTCGAGGTTCGAGACCATGGCCAGGAGGGTCAGCTCCCACCAAGTGTCGAAATCACCGATTCGAGGCAGTTCCGGCAGAGGATCCAGTTCCGATGGGGCGGACATCGACATTCTCCGACTCTATCCCCAATACCTGATTTCCGGGCGGGAATTCCCGAAAATCGTATGGGCCCCGCCTACCCCTAGAAGAGCGGTCGGAGAACGGGTTTGTTTACGAAAATCTGCGCTACTTTCGGGAAACGGAGCCGCCCCCCTTGATGCGGAAGAGTCCCCCCGCCTGAAGGTCTCCGCCCTTCTCGAAGCGCAGCTCGCCCTGAACGTCCAAGTCCTCCTTCACCTCGAGTTTGGCTCGGAGGATGAGCGCCCCGCTCGGCTCGATCTTGAGGGATTTCACGGCCGCCGGCTTCGAGAGAACCGGATCCGTTCGAAGGAAGACCTCATCGTTCGGGCCGGGGACCTCGGCGGGCTCCCAGTTCTTGGGATCGTGCCAATCGCCGTCGGGCTTGCCGCGCCAAGTCCGGACGTGCTCGCGCGATTCGGGAGAGAAGGAGAGATGACCCTCATTCAGATGGATGGCGCTCGCGTAGACTTGGATGGCCTCAACGTAGTTGCTGGTAAGCGTCACGGTTCCGCTCGAGAAGTTGGTGACCCCGGAATTCGAAAACGTGCCGCCGATGGTCATGGAGCTGGTACCGAGATTCAGCGCGCCGACCGTCCCCACCGTGGCGTCTTCCAGGACGACGAAGCTCGCATCGCCGGTGACATTCAGAGTCCCGTCGATGACGATATTGGTCGTCGTCACTCCGGAGCCGACCGTGAGAGTGGCTTGGGGTGCCACATAGAGAGAGTGGAAGGTCGTCACGGGGGTGACCGTCGGATAGAAGTTCGTGGATACCTGAGGAATGTTGACGGAATAGCCGACGGAGGGAACCCCCAAGGACCAGTTTCTTGGTTCCATCCACACATTGGAAACGGTCCCCGTCCACGTGGTGGTCTTGGCCTTCCCTTGCTTCGCGTCGCCGCGCGCGGCCATCCGCCCTTTCGGTCCCATCGTCAGCGCCCCTTCCGTCTCCACCGCGCCTTCGCCGAAGTGGAGCGTGCCGTTCACCTCGAGCCGCTCCGTGACGTACAGGACCCGCTCGCCCTGGATCGTCAGCGTCGCATTCTCTTCTACGAGGAGACGCCGAAGGACGGTCGTGCGCCGAAGTATCGGAGGTTTTGTTTTCACCGGCCCCACGTATACCGTGGAGTCCTTGCCGGGAGCGCCCTCCGGCGTCCAGTTGGCGCCGTTCTCCCAGCGATCGTCTGCCACGCCGGTCCATACCTTTCCGTCCTGCGCCCAGGCGCTAGAGGAAACCAGTAGAAGGGCGATCCAGAGAGTCGGCTTCATACCTCACCTCGCGACAATGGTTCCTTCGTTGATCAGTCCGTTCGTGATCGAGATGTTCGCGTCCGAACCGATCTCGAGAGTGGCGTTCCGTTCGATGCGCAGGTTTCTGTACGTCGAATTCCCGGACAGGTGAATCGTCGTGCCGGAGGAGACGACCAGATCCACGGTTGCATTCGCGTGCCCGAAGGTCGCCGATCCTCCGCTCGCCTGCATCGAACGGAAGCAGACCTCCTGGGTTCGGAACTCAACGTTTCCGGAGGAGATGGTCACATCCCCTTCCACGACCAGGCGATCGCCGGTGACCCGGACGGAGGAAGCGGCTACGGTCAATTCTCGGCATCGCACCGTGCCGGTCACCGTGAGCCGCCCGTTGTTCTTGACCTGGAGGCGGTCCGTCCGTGACGGGATCCATCGTACGGGTCCGGCGGGGGGCGCCGGAGGCGCTTCCGCGCGGGCGATACGGAACCCGGATCCGTCGGAGCGAAAGACCACCCAGCCGGGGGTCGCCGGCGGCGGAGTCGGAGACGGGCGCTTGGGAATAGCAAGCCAGGCCGCAGCCCCGATCAGGACGAGCGCGGCGATCGCCAGAGGCACGCGCCTTCGCCGCCGAGGAATCTCGAGGGGCGCGGTCGGAGTGCGCCAGGGGGCTAGGGCGCCGCGGATCTGGTCCGCCGTCCGTGCGATGTCCAACGCGTCGTCGCGGCAAGAATAGCATTCCTCGAGGTGAGGCTCGATTTCGCGGTTCGAACCGCCGCCGAGGACTTCGTCCAAGAGACCTTCGTGGGTACGCGAACAGTCCATCATGACTTCACCCGACTACGGAGCATTTCGAACGCCTTGTGCAGTTCCCACTTCACTTGGTTCAGGGGAACGTCCAGCCAGTCCGCCATCTCCTGATAAGAGAGATCGTTCACGAACCGAAGGACGATCAGTTGCCGTTGGAGCGGCTCGAGCGATTCCAAGAGCGATTCGTCGAAGAGGGTCGTCGGCCGACCTTCGGGAGCCGGCCGGCGTTCTTCCAAGACGCGCCGGCGCAAGGCGTCGGTACAGAGATTGGCGACGATCCGGCCGAGCCAGGCGCGTACTTGGTCCGAGTCCCGCAGGGAGCCGATCGAAACGAACGCGCGGTAGACGGCCTCCTGCGCGACCTCCCGGGCCGACTCCGCATTGCCCAGCTTCGCCCGGGCGATCGATCGGAGGGTCACTTCATGGCGACGCAACAGTTCGGTGAACGCGTCGCGCGAACCGCTCTGCGCCTCCCGAGCCAGCTCACCGTCGGTCTTCATCCGCCGACATATTGACGAATGAGGGCCGGAGGTCGGAAGGGATTTCTTGAGGATTTCGACGCGGTTCGGCACAGGAGAGGCAATGAGTCACTACGGAAAGGAAGCGGACGATGAGAGCGACGAACCCCGTAACTTGCCGGCGAAGAGCCTAGGTATGCTCGAAGAATCCCCTCTTCGACTTCACGCCCAACTCCCCCGCCTCGACCTTGCGTTCGAGCAGGGGACACGGGTGGAATCTCGGGCCGATCTCGCGCTCGAGGTTTCGAAGTCCGTTGAGCACGACGTCCAGACCGAGGGTGTCGGCGTACCTGAGGAGTCCCCCTTTGTCCTGGGGAAAGCCCGTGCCGGCCAGCATCGACATGTCGATGTCGGAGGGAGAGGCCACCTCTTCCTGAAGGCAGAAGGCGGCCTCGTTGATCATCGGGTAGAGAATTCGTTCGACGGAGAAGCCCGTCTTCTTGCGCGAGAGGACCAGCTCCGAGAGGATATCGGGTTGCTCAGAGTAGGTGTAGAATCCCGCCCCGCTTTTCATGCCGAGGCGGCTCTTTTCGTAGAGGAATTTCAGGATCTCGGGAGGATTCGCCCGATCTCCGTACGCCGCGTGGAGGACCTGAGCCACCTTCCAGCACACGTCGATTCCCAAGGCGTCGGCCAGAAGGAACGGCCCCATCGGCATGCCGAAAGTCGTCATCGCCTCGTCGATCTCCTGGGCGGTGGCGGCGCCCTCTTGGAGCGCGTACCCCGCCTCGCCGCAGTAGGGCATGAGGAGACGATTGACGAGGAAGCCCGCGCACTCCTTGACTCGCACGGGGATCTTGCGGAGCGACTCCACGAACGACACGCACGTATCGAGCGTATCCTGCGCGGTCTTGGCCGTAGGAATGACTTCAACGAGTTTCATGATCGGAGCCGGGTAGAAAAAGTGCAGCCCGGCGACCCGGTCCGACCGTCCGCTCGCCTCTCCCATGTCGCTGATCGAAAGCGCGCTGGTGTTGGAGGTCAAGATCGCCGACGGCGGGCAAGCCTTCCCCAGATCCGCGAAGACCCGCCGCTTGAGGTCGAGGTCCTCGAATACCGCCTCGATCACGAGGTCGACGTCCGCGAAATCGTCGTAGCTCGTCGTCCCCTGGACGAGGGCCATTTTATGCTCGAGTTGTTCGGGGGACATCTTGCCCTTCTTTACCCGGGCCTCGTACATCTCGCGGATGGTGCGAAGTCCCTTTTGGACGCGGTCTTCGTCCACGTCCTTGAGGACGACGGGAAGGCCGCTGTAGGAGATGACTTGCGCGATGCCGGCTCCCATGAGTCCGCCGCCGACGACGCCCGCCTTGTAGATGTAGGCCATGTTATCGCTCCACGATCACCGCGGCGCCCTGCCCGCCGCCGACGCACAGCGTCGCCAGTCCGAGCGAGAGGTTGCGCCGCTTCATTTCCCGGAGAAGCGCCAACACGATCCGTACGCCCGTGAAACCGACGGGATGGCCGAGGGCGATCGCGCCCCCGTTCACGTTCGTGACGGCGAGGTCGAAACCCATGACGCGCCGGCACGCGAGCATCTGCGCGGCGAAAGCCTCGTTCACTTCGAGAAGTTGGATATCCTTGAGCGTCAGCTTGGCCTTCCGAAGGGCCTTCTCGGTCGCGACGGTAGGACCGAGGCCCATCCGCTCGGGTTCGAGGGCCCCATAGGCATGGGCGCGGACGAATCCCAAAGGCTCCAGGCCTGCCGACTTCGCGCGTTCTTCGCTCATGACGAGGAGGGCCCCCGCCGCGTCGCTGATCGGGCACGAGTTGCCGGGCGTCACGCTCCCGCCTTCCTTGAAAATCGTGGGATAGAGCGCGAGCATCTGGAGGTTGAGCGCGGGGTTGATCCCCTCGTCCTGGCTTACGATCTCCGGCGCGACGGGCCGGCCCGCCGCCTTCTTCTCGACCGAGACGGGGACGATCTCTTCTTTGAGACGCCCCTCGCGGGTGGCCCGGAAGGCGCGCTTGTGGCTCTCGACCGCGAACTTGTCCTGCTCCTCGCGGCTGAGTCGGAACTCCTCGACGAGATTCTCGGCGGTGCGCCCCATGATCTGACCGCACACGGGATCGGTCAGCCCTTCCCAAATCGCGTCCACCATCGTGGAATTGCGGAGCTTCTGGCCGAAGCGGAGGTCCCGATTCAGGAAGGGCATGCTCGACATCGATTCGGTCCCGCCGACGATTTGAACGTCGGCGTCCCCGGCGACGAGATTCTGGGCCGCGGAGGTGAGGGCCTGGATTCCGCTCGCGCAGTTTCGCGCGACGGTGAAGGCGGGGACCGATCGGGGGATTCCGGCCCGGAGCGCGATCACCCGGGCGATGTTCGGGGCGTCCGAAGATTGGCCACAGCAGCCGAAGATCGTCTCTTCGATCGCGTCGGGCGGGATCTTGGTGCGTTGTAGAAGTTCCCGGACGACCCGTTCGCCCAAGGCCTGAGCCGAAAGGTCCTTCAAGGCGCCGCCCAGGACGCCGATGGGAGTCCGAACGCCGTCGACGATCGCCAGTCTCTTCACGGAAGGGCCTCCTTGACGCGGTGCGTCAGGCTACTCCCGCTCCCCGGGGGAGTCAACCGAAATAATCCCGGCGTCTCTTGCGGAAAGGCGGATGGTAATGCATACTTCTTGGGTCAGATCCGGTTGGGGGTGGACATGAAGACTCTCGCCCTCCTGTCGGCCATTCTCTTTGTACCCCAGGACTCCAAGCGCAAACCGGATCCCGAGGTGGATCAAGTCAAGGTCGACGCCGCGATCAAGAAGGGAGTCGAGAATCTTCGGGGAAAGCTCGGAGGGATGGAACCTCCGAGGATGAACGACCGGGGCGGCGGCGGAGGCGAGGGACGGATGCAGATGATGCGCCGGATGAGCAACCTCGAGCTCGTCCTGTGGACCCTCGTCCATGCGGGAGTTCCGGCGGACGATCCCGATTTCGCGAAACTTCTCGAGCGGATGCTGGAGACGGAGCTGGAGTGCACCTACAACGTCAGCCTTCAGGCGATGATCTTGGAGGAGATCCATCGCGTGAAATACCAGTGGCGGATTCATCAGTGCGCGCAGTTCCTCGTGGACAATCAAGCCCGGACCGGACAGTGGAGCTACGGCGAGCCCACCTCCTCCGTCAAGGACATCCCCAGCGGTAACGGGAAATCGGAGCGGACCGACGTACCGACGGGGAAGGAAAAGGAGAAAGCGGGGTCGACGAAGTCCGGCAAACCGGCCGTGGTGAAACGCCTTAAGGTGGAAAAGCGCCGTGCCGGCCCCGAGATGGGGGATAACTCGAACTCCCAATACGCCGCCTTGGGACTTCGTGCCTGCCATGACGCGGGCATCGTCCTCCCGGACAAGGTCGTCAAGGCCGCGGAGCAGTGGTGGCGGAAGAGCCAGCAGGGGGGCGGTGGGACGGGCGGAGGCCGTGGGTGGGGATACGGCGAGAGCCAGAGCCCGTACGGATCGATGTCGGCCGGCGGGGTCGGAAGTCTCGTCATCTATCTTTACATTCAGAACAAGGATTGGAAGCGGGATCGGAACGTCGCGGACGGGATCCAGTGGCTGGCGTCGAACTTCACCGTCGAGAAGAACCCGCGCGCGGAAGAGCATGCGAAGATGCACCACTACTATTATCTCTACGGCCTGGAGCGCGCCGCGATCCTCTTCGATACCGAGACCCTTGGGAAGCATCGCTGGTATGCCCAGGGGGCGAAGTACCTTCTCAAGCAGCAGAAGGAAGACGGTTCCTGGGGCAACTCCTCCATGGGCGGCGGAATGGGAATGTCCATGGGAAACGACATCTGGGATACCTGTTTCGCCATCCTCTTCCTTCGTCGCGCCACGCGACCGCTCCGGGACGTCGCGACGACGGGAACGAAGCGCTAACCCTCGAGCGGCATCCATGCTATCCTCCCGCTCGTGAATCGCCGGCTCACCCGAATCCAAGAGCAGGTGCTCGAGTATCTTCGGCGCGTCATCGAAGAGAACGGAATCTCCCCCACGCTGGGCGAAATTGCGGCCGGATTCGGCAAGTCCACGGGGTCCATCCAGACGGCTCTCAAGGGACTCCAGGCGAAGGGATGCGTGGAGATCGTCCCGAAGAAATCCCGCGGAATCCGGCTGCTGGGACCCGGCGATGCCGAGCGCCGGCTCCTGGCCCGAGTGCGGCTCGCCCTGGCGCCCGCGCTGGAAGAAGGAGTCGGCCTCGCGACGGTGTTCCGGGTGGCGCAAGAAGAGCTTCCCCCAGCCCTGGGGATGGAGACGGCCGCGCTCTGGATCCGCGACGAATCGCTCCGCCGCTTCGTCGGAGCCGCTGATCTCGCACTCGATCCGCCGAAGGGGTTCGACTTCCCGCCGGAGATCCCGATGAGAATCCGGTCCGAACCGGTCTTCGTCCCGGATCGAGGGCGTTCGTCCGAATCCCCGATCTCCGTTCTCCTCGACCCTCGGGTGCGCTCGTTCGTGACCGTGCCGCTTCGAACCGGCGCGCTGGCCGTGGCTTCGTCGCGCCCGGTCGACGCTTCCGCAGAAGAAGTTCGGGGAGCGGCGGTCGAAATCTCGGAACTTCTGGAGCCGGCGCTTCACGGCGCCACCGCCCAGCTTCGAGTGCGCGAGGATCTCCGGCTTCATCGGATCCTGCTGGACCTAGTCCGTCAAGTGGGACGAGAAGAGACGCCGCTCTTTCTGCGGCGGGTCTTCGAACACGTGGCCTCGCTCTTGCCGGTGGATGCCGCCTGGATCGGCCGCCGACGGATCGATGGGAAGTGGGAGGCGCTTTTGGAGACCGATCTGGACGACCGCGACCGCCGCGTGTTCTTCCCGGCTCCTCGCGTGATGGAGCAGGACCAGGCCCGGATTTTCGAGGGAGGGGGACCCTACGTCCTCGTCCATCGGACGGGGGAGGAGGCGTCGCGTGCGGCCACCCGGCGGTTCACTCCGGCGGGGAATCCGCGCCGGCGATCCGCCTCGCTTCTCTTCGTCCCGATCGGGGAGGCCGTTCCGGTGACCGGGGCGATCTCCGTCCAGAGTTATCGGTGGAACGCGTACCGGCACGCCGACGCCGAGCGTCTCCTCACGATCGCGCGGTATGTCGAGTTGGCGCTCCGCTGGCCGCGGTAACTCTGGTCGCGTCGCGAGGGCGTCGCTACAATCGGCCCCCATGGAAATGCGCACGGAACAGGACTCGCTCGGCGCGGTACAAGTCCCCGCGTCGGCCTGGTGGGGGGCACAAACGCAACGGGCTGTCGAGAACTTTCCCGTCAGCGGGCTTCGCTTCCCGCGCGTCTTCGTCTCCGCCTTGGGGATGATCAAGCACGCGTGCGCCGAGGTGAACGTGGAGCTCGGGCTCCTCGACGCGAAGCTCGGACGTGCGATCGCCGAGGCGGCGCGCGAGGTGGCCGAGGGAAAATGGGACGCGGAGTTCCCGCTGGACGTCTTCCAAACGGGCTCGGGAACCTCGATGAACATGAACGCGAACGAGGTGATCTCGAATCTCTGCAACGAACGCCTCGGCGGCCGTCGAGGAGAGAAGAAGCCGGTCGATCCGAACGACCACGTCAATCGGGGGCAATCGTCGAACGACGTCATTCCCACGGCAGCGCACCTGTCCGTCCTGCTTTTCTTCCAACGCCATCTGTTCCCGTCGCTCGAGGGGCTTCGGGTGTCGCTCGAACGTAAGGCGACGGAGTTCGCCGGAATCGTGAAGCTGGGGCGTACGCACCTCATGGATGCGACGCCCGTGC
Source organism: uncultured Planctomycetales bacterium (assembly GCA_964526305.1). Classification (GTDB taxonomy): domain Bacteria; phylum Planctomycetota; class MHYJ01; order MHYJ01; family JACPRB01; genus JACPRC01. The sequence continues at coordinate 9,391 of CAZGKV010000041.1, forward strand.
GGCTGGGGCAGGAGTTCGGCGGCTACGCGCGGCAGATGGAAAAGAGCCTCCGCGACGTGCGGGCGGCGAGCGATGCGCTCCTCGAGCTGGCGATCGGGGGGACGGCGACGGGCACCGGCATCAACACCCCCGCCGATTTCGGGGCGCGGGTCGCGGCGAAGCTGGCGCAGTTCTCGAAGATTCCGGTCGTCGAAGCGAAGAACCACTTCGAAGCACAGGGCGCGCGGGACGATCTCGTGCTCGCGAGCGGGGCGCTTCGGAGGACGGCGTGCGCGCTCAAGAAGATCGCCAACGACGTGCGGTGGATGGGGAGCGGCCCGCTCGGGGGGATGGGGGAGATCCTGATTCCCGACCTTCAGCCCGGATCCTCGATCATGCCGGGCAAGGTGAATCCGGTGATGTCGGAGGTGGCGACGCAGGTGGCGGCCCAGGTCGTGGGCAACGACGTCGCCGTGGCCTTCGCGGGCGGGGACGGCGCGTTCGAACTCAATGTCTTCATCCCCGTCATGGTCCACAACGTGCTTCAGTCGGCTCTTCTTCTCGACAGCGCCTGCCGTCTGTTCTCGGAAAAGTGCGTCGACGGGATCCAGGCTAACGAGGCCCGCTGCCGCGACCTTGCGGAGAAGAGCCTGATGCTCGTGACGGCGCTCAATCCGATCATCGGGTACGATCAGGCCGCGAAAGTGGCGAAGGAGGCCTACCGTCGCGGAGTCTCGGTGAAGCAGGTCGCTCTCGAGCAGAAGCTCATCACCGCGGACCAGGCCGCCGCTCTCTTCGACCTCTCCAAGATGACGCTCCCCGGCGCCACGGGAGCCGGGGGATGATATAGAAATAGCCTGGCTATTTCTATATCCTATAGGAAATGGGTTGCGGAGGAGACGATGTTCTTGCCGTGGCTGGCGATCCTGGAGGCGGTACGGCGGACGCAGAGGGACCTGAACGAGATGGAGGGAATCCTCCCGAAGGTGCGCGGGCGGAGCCGGGCCGCGAAGACCGGCCGAGCCGCGAAGTTCGCCGCGTATCGCGACCCGGCCGGCAAGTTCGAACTGCGCTACCCCACCGAGTGGGATCTCCAAACCGGTCACGGCGTTTTGGTGCGCTCGCCCCGCATCGCGACCTTCGCGAACGTCGAAGTCCTGCCGACCGCGGACGCCCCCTGGAGGGAACTCGAAGTGGCGGCCGCAAAGCTTGGAGGCGAACTCGAAGTCACTCGCCGGTCGGCGGGCCCCCCAAGACACCTCCGGGGAAAACTGCAATTGGGTCCTACCCGGTACGCCATGAACGCCTGGGCGCACGTGGTGGCAGGGGAACTCGTGGTCCTCTCCACCGGAAATGTCGTCGACGCGGACCGTGCGACTAAGATCGAACGGTACGAGGACAAAGTGCTCGACGCGATCCGACGCGAGTTTCGAGCGCCCGCGCCCGTGGCCCCCGAACGCTAGAGTCCCCCCTGATCGAAGTACGGCCACACGTGACTCTGGGATATCCAATAGCTCAACGGCTTCGCGCTCGGATAGGCACTTGACGAGGGGAGGATCTGGTTCCAGATCTGCCCCGCCTTCGCCTTGTACGCGGCCTTGTTCGGGTTCGAGCTCGGCGCGTATCGAGACGCCAGACACAACGCTTCCACGTAGAAGATGTAGGGCCAATCCGCACCGCTCTGACCGAGCGCGTAATCGCTGTTGGCCTGCAGGTTCGCTAGCGCCTGGTTGTAGTGGGCGTCCCCGACTTGGCCGAAATCGGTCTTGAGCCGCAGGAATTCCCCCAGCCCCGCCGGGTACATTCCGCTCAGGACGGCCCACGAGGACGACGGACCCATCGCCGTGAGACACTGGACCATCGTGTTGTAGTAGGACGCGGTCATCGTCTCGCGATAGGCCCAACTCAGCGTGACCAGGAGATTCCCCGCCGATCGATTGTCGACGGCCCCTCCCCCGAGATTGGCGTAGTAGGGCGCGATGAAGTCGGCCACTTCGAGGGCTCCCTCGCCGGAAGGTACCCGCGCAGATAGTACAGCGTCCACAGCCCGCGCACGTACATGTGCCCGAGATCCGGCCCCCCGCCGTCCAAATACGGCTGGCCCGGATAGGCCGCCGCATGATCTTGACTCCAGGTGCGATGGCTGGAGGTCAACGCGTTCACGTCGTGCGTCGTATGCCAGAACATCCCGTGCGAATAGGGAGCGTCTACGGCATGGTAGATGTCGATGTCGGCGACGTGCCGCGCGTAGACCTCGCCGAAGTCGAAGAACTTCCGGTTGCCGGTCCGGACGAATCCGAGCAGGGCTCCGAACGCGCCGTCATACTGGTTGTTGGTGTGACTGATCGGCGCGTCCCAACTCTGCGCGCCTCCGTCCGTCTCATGATCCGCCATCATGTCGCCCCAGTTGCGCCATCCGTATTCGTCGATCGGTTCCCGTTGGCTCGCGGCCGTGAATGCCCCTTCCATTGCCGAATCCTCCTCCTTCAGGCTGTTGCTCGGGATAGACTGAAGCGGCTTGGCGGGGCCTTTGAATGTCTCACGCCCTGAGGAGGGACCATGTCCGGCATGACCTTCACGATTCTGTCGATGCTCCTTGCGCAGGACACCGGGCAGGAAATCGCCTACACGAGCGGGGGACAGGTGTGGGTAACCGCCGTCGATGGCGGAAGCCCCCGCAAGCTTGCCGGAGACCTCGACTTCGACCGCCCTCTCGTCTGGTCCCCGGACGGGGCGAAGCTCCTCTACTGGAATCACGCGCAGGGCCGCTGGGACATTTGGGTCGTCGACGCCGACGGAAGGAATGCACGGAGCCTCACCCAGGGACAGGAGGGGGAAAACCGATCGCCCGCATGGTCCCCCGACGGAACCCACATCGCCTTCCTGGGGGACGGACTCTGGGTGATGGACGCCGACGGCCGGAACCGCAGGGCCCTGACCCGGCGGGGCCACCGCGACGACTTCCCGGCCTGGGCGCCCGACGGACGGACGATCCTCTTCGTCGACGAAGGAATCTGGCGAATCGAACCCAGCGGTCGGAACGAGGAGCGGATCGTTCGGAGCGCCTGGGACGTCACCTGGTCGCCGGACGGGAAGAGGCTGCTCTATCAGGCTGGCCGGGCCGGCGACTACGTGCTCGCCGTTTCAGGAGCGGACGGCCGGGACGAGAGGATACTTGCCAAGGGGCTTGGTAGCGCGCGGTGGTCGCCCGACGGGTCGAAGATCGCGTTTGAAGCCGAGCAAGGTTTCTTCCTGATGGATCCGGACGGGACGAACCGCAAGAGGCTGGCCGAGTTCAAGTCGAAGGGGCGCTCCTTCAATCCGCCCTCGTGGTCGCCGGACGGAAAGCGGATCGCGTTCGACGCGCAGCCCGACAAGAAGTGGGCGCTCTTCGTTGTAGACGCCGCGGGGGGATTGCCGGCGAAAGTGTACGAGGCGCCGGATTCGGCCTATCGCTTCTTCGCCTGGCGGCCGCGGAAGGGACGGTGATCTCCCGGCCGGAGTGAGGGGCGAGCTGGGCGCGCGCTTGCGGGTCTCTTCGGACAACAGTCAGGCCGCCTCTCCGATCACCTCGATACCGCGGATGACCGCCGCCTAAACCAGTTCGTCGGCCATGAGAGCCTGGAGGGTGCGCGTGCCGAGGAATCGACGGGCGCGCCCGGCATGGAGGCGCATGTCCTCGCACTTCACAGGGTCGCGTTCGCGGGAATCAAGCGCGCTCATAGTCGATGGGCGTAGCCGAAGATGCTCGGATTGCCGGCCTGATTTCCTATTCAGCTGCCGCATCTCGTCGTAAGATCGAGGCCTCTCGAATGCCAGACGACTTGGTCATGCAATCGGACGCAAGGAGCGACCTTCCCTCATACCCCCTGCCTCGGTGGCTGGCTTCCGATCGCGTGTACCTTCCTCTCGTAATTGGTCTCCTCATTCTCCCGCAGTTCTTCTCGGTCACAGGTAGATTCACGTTCGATCCATGCCTCCCGCATGTTTACGGGGGGGACGAGTCGCAATCAACAGTCTGATCCAGGATGGCGACTTCGACCTTTCGAACAACTACGCAGCGGTCCATGCGGGGGGCAAGCGGGAGAGAATCTCGCGGGCAGAGCCTTTGAGCATCACACCCTCTGGGTCTCGGGGGGACACCGGATAGCTTGGTCCGCGATCTACGAGTCAGCCGCCGATCGGTGGACTCTCGATACGAACGGCCATCCACGCCCCACGCTTCGAAGCGGTGCTTTCGTCCCCGGCCGGCCCGGAACGGCCGGCTCATCCGATCGGGTTAGTAATGAGGAGTTTCCATCGGTGAGCTTCGTCCGAGCCCAGGGAGTCGACGAGAAAGGATAACCATGCGACAGCGAGGTTCCGCGATCCGCACAAGACAAAACCCTGGTTCGTGGATCTAGGCCTTGCTAGCATTCCGCCCTGCTTTGGAGGTCTTCGGATGAACCGAACACTGGTAACTTTGGCAATAATCGGTTGCTGCAGCCCAGTTGGGTCTCAAGATACCGAGGGAATCCCGCTCTCCTGGAAGTCGGCGGCAGGATTTGAGGGCGTCCTCTCATTTCGCTTCGACCGAACGTGCTCTCCACCGCTCTTCAATGCTAAAGACTGGGACATCCGAGAGATCAAGTTCCATCTCAAGCCCCTCTCCAGGCCCGAAGAAGGAATTCAAGTCACTCACGAAGTGCTTCTGGAAGAAGTTCGCTGGACGAGAGGGAGCGAGAGATTTGAAGTCGTGGTGGCATACAAGGCTGACCAGAAGCCTACCGCTCAAATCAAGGTAACGACCAAACAAGAGGAGTCGACGGCTCGCCAGTCCGCAGAACGCGAGGCCTTGGTCATGAAGGAGGCGTGCACCCTTCTCTACCGATTTGATTCAAGAACGGCCCAGATACGCCAATTGCGACTAAGAAAGGGCGAGCCGGAGTGGGAAACGGGAGACCCCGACACCCTGTTCAGAGGGGTGTATTGGTGTTCCTTCCCCGACTCGGCTGCCGTCAAAGTGGGGGATAGTTGGAAGGCGCAACCCGTCTTTATGGACCCAATTGCCGGACAGATACCCATTAGAGACCTCACCATGAAGGTGGAGATAATCGACGCCAAGATGATCACGGTCTTCAGCGACGCCAAGGTAAACCGGTCTGCAAGAGATCCCTGGCCCAAAGACGAGACCGCGCTGTTGAAGACTCGGTTCCTTTTTGCGACCGAGGGGCATTTGTCTTCGAGCTCCGAGGAGTTTCAGCGAACGCTGACGGAGAATATGGGAAGACCGAGAAAGATTTCAGAGGCGCGAAAGCAGTCGATCAGCCTCAAGAAGAAATAGGCACGAGCCGATCCCCAAATGAGACGTCCCGGTCTTGGCGAAGGGCCACCGATCCCGATCTCTGCCCTGCCCCGCTCGGCGCACACGGCCGCCTCCGCCTGACCCCTGGATACGAACCCTCTTCGGACACCTCCATGGCCAGGAGCGCCCGACCCTCCGATTCCTTTCGATTCCCTCCCCGCTCGCCTCTCTGGTACAAGGATCCGATGAAAAGACACTCTCTCGTCGCGTTGACGCTTCTGGGGTGCTCGACAACCGCCCCCCGCGATGCGGGGATCTCCGTCCCCTGCAACCAAGTCCTGACGCCGTTCGGAACGCAGGTCGATTTCCCCGGCCGTCCGACCGACCTCGCGTTCTCCCCCGACGGAACGACGCTCGCCGTTCTCGGCCATCGCGCCATTACGATTCTGGAGGCCAAGACGGGAGCGGTCCGGCAACGTCTCGACACCCACGGCCCCCAGGGATACAGCTTCTGCGGCCTCCGCTTCCACGGAGGGAAGCTCTACGCCTCGAACTTGAGCGGACGCATCGACGTCCTCGAACCGAAGGACGACGGGTGGAAATTCGCGGATCCCATCCCCCTGACTCCGAAGCAAAGCGGTCCGGGGGGCATCGCGTTCTCGTCGGACGGCGCCAAGCTCTATGTCGCGATGAACACCAAGAACGAACTTTGGGAGATCGATCTCGCGACCCGGACCGTCGCGCGGAAAATCGAGGTGGGGACCGCTCCCTATGCCGTGCTTGTCTCGGGACCTCGCGCGTTCGTGTCGAACTGGGGTGGACGCCGGCCGGGCGCGAACGATCCCTCCGGTCCCGCGGGGGTGGGCAAGGTGCGCGTCGATGCGCGCCATATCGCGTCGGAAGGGTCGGTCTCCGTCCTGGATCTCGAAACCGGAAAGCTCCTGCGTGAGATCGTAGTCGGGCCCCATGCCGCGGGATTGGCCCTCGCCTCCAACCAGGTCTTCGTCGCGTGCGCCAACGCGGACCGCGTGGACATCATCGACCTCGAACGCCTGGAGGTCGCGGGTCGTCTCGATGTCCGTCCTCTGGAGCGATTCCCCTTCGGAAGCTCCCCCAACGCGCTGGCGATCTGCGGAGACAAGCTCCTGGTTTCGAACGGGACCAACAACGCCGTCGCGGTCGTCGATCTCCCGTCGAAAAAGGTCCTCGGCTTCGTGCCGACCGGATGGTATCCCGCGGGGATCGCGGTTCAGGGAGACCGAGTGGCCGTGGCGAACGTGAAGGGAATCGGATCCCGGGACCGACGCCGCGCCAAGGGGTGGAACGTCCATGACTTCCGCGGGAGCGTGACGATCTTCGAGCTGCCGGGTTCGTTCCAAGCACTGACCCCCAAGGTGCTCCAGAACATGCGCGCGACGGAAATCCTCTCCTCGCTGGAGCCGCCTCGGAAGGAGGCCAAGCCCCGCCCTGTTCCGGAACGGCATGGGGAGCCGTCCGTATTCGAGCACGTGGTCTACATCATCAAGGAGAATCGAACGTACGATCAAATCCTCGGAGACATGAAAGAGGGGGACGGCGATCCCGCTCTCTGCGAATTCCCCGAGGCCATCACTCCGAACCACCACGCGCTGGCTCGGGACTTCGTGCTGCTCGACCGGTTCTTCTGCAGCGGGGCCCTGAGCGCCGACGGACACCAGTGGACGAACGAAGCGTACGTCACCGATTACCTCGAGAAGTTTTTCGGCGGCTGGGTGCGGAGTTATCCGTATTCGGGGGGCGATGCGCTGGCGTATGCGGCCTCCGGATTCCTCTGGGACAACGCCTTGGCTCGGGGGAAGTCGCTCCGGATTTTCGGGGAATTCGTCGAGGCGAAGATCGCCTTCCGGGACGGCTCGAAGCGCGCCCCGACGTATCAGGAATGCCTGGAGGACTACCGGAGCGGCGCAAACAAGATCGAGATCCGGGCCATCCCGAAGATCAAGACACTCGAGCCGTACGTCTGTCCGACGGCGATCGGATTTCCTCTGACCGTGACGGACCAGCATCGGGCGGATCAATTCATCCGAGAGTTGGAACAGGGAAAGCTCGCGAACCTGACGATGATGCTCCTGCCCGCCGATCACACCGCGGGGACGAAGGCCGGCCTGCCCACTCCTCGCTCCTGCGTCGCCGACAACGACCTCGCGCTCGGACGCGTCGTCGAGGCGATTACGAAGAGTCCCTTTTGGAGCAAGACGTGCATCTTCGTCGTGGAGGACGATCCGCAAGCAGGGTTCGATCACGTGGACGGGCATCGGACGGTCTCATTCGTGATCAGCCCGTACACCCGTCGCCGCGCCGTCGTCCATTCCGAGTACAACCAGACGAGCCTCGTGCGGACGATCGAACTCATCCTGGGACTGCCGCCGATGAACCAGCTCGATGCGAGCGCGACCCCGATGCGCGACTGCTTCGTCGACGTCGCGGATCCGTCGCCCTATAAAGCCCGACCCGCGGCGGTCCCCATCGACGAGCGCAACGCGCGTCTGGAGGACATTCGCGATCCGGACCAGCGAAAGTGGGCCGAGAAATCCGAGATGTTGGCGCTCGACGACGTGGACGAGGCGGACGAAGATACGCTCAACCGCATCGTCTGGCATGCGATGATGGGATGGAGGACGCCGTACCCGGAACGACATGCGCTGACGGGAAAAGAGTGAACCGGCGTCTCCGCGGACCGTTTCTCACTTTGCGGGGAGGTGAACCATGACCCTTTATCGGGGGATGTCCGCGGGCCTTCGGCAGATGACCGACGATTTGCGCGAGCTGCTCGCGTTGGGGGAGCGAATTCACGAGCGAGCGCATCACGCCAAAGTGCCGACGGGCCATCCTGCGGGTTTCGTGAGCTTCCGCGATTCCCACGGACGATTCGAGCTTTCCTATCCTCCCGATTGGGACCGGCGCGGGGAAGAGCCCTTTCAGGCGTGGTCGCCCGGCACCGGCAGCTTCGTTCGCGTGGACGACGTCACGGGGTCTTCCGCTCCCTGGCATGAACTGGAGCAGGCCTTCGCCGGAGTCGGAGGGAGGGTTCTCGTTCGCCCCCAGGATCTTGGAAAGCTGGGCCCGACCCAGGGCACGCTCCAGATCGGACCCGTGTGGTTCGAGTGGGAAGCGCATCCGTTCGAAGCGGCCGGGCAAGCGCTTCTCCTCTCTCTGGGCCGAATGATTCGACCGCCGCTCTCCGATGCGTTGGACCGATACGAGACTCGCGTGCTCGAGGCGATCCGGAGGGAGTTCCGCGCGGGCGAATCGACAAAGACGTCAGGGGCATGATGCGGGGTAGAACTTCAGGCCGCAATACGGAGCCAGCGTCCGAAAGTCCGAGTCTTCGCTCATCAGAGGGACGCGGAGGCCGGACAAGAGCTCTTGCGACACGATTCCCGGTATTCCGAGCGGAATGCCAGAGACAATGCCGAGGTGTCCAGGAGCATCACCGCCGCCGCGCCTTCTTGTAATCGTAGCGGGGATCGAATCGTACGGTCCCGAAGGCTCGAGGCCGCCCCCCGCTTGCGAAGACGGATGAATTCGCGCATCGCTTCGGTACGGCTCTCGCGTTTCGGGGTCACCCCCTACCCGATCCTATGCCTTGGTAGATTCGGAGTTAAACCCGCCGCCATCGGACGGGGCGGCCTTCCGTGCTCCGAATCGCTCCCGCGGCCTCGAGCTCCTCGAGATGGCCGAGCGTCTCGGCGAACGACACCCACCGGCGCGCGACGTGTTCCTTCGGGAAGGCGACCGTCGAGAGCTCCCACGCCGTCTTCTCCCCCTCGATCGCGCCCAGGACCCGGCGGGTGCGGAGTTCCAGATGTCGCTCGATCCGCGAGACCGCCCCGGCAAAGTCCGCGAACTTCGGACGGTGACCGGGATACGCCATCCGGACCTCCAAGGACTTCAAACGCTTGATCGAGCGACGGAACTCGCCCGGCCCCATGCGCGACCGGCGGCCCTTGAAGAAGGTGATCGGCGTGATCCGCTCGAGCACGGTGTCGCCGCAGAAGATCCTCGCCCCGCCATGATAGCAGACGGAACCGTTCGAGTGGCCCGGCGTATGGATCGCCGTCAGCCGAAGCGATCCGAACTCGAGCGTTTCTCCGTCGGCCAGGGCGCGGTCCACGGGGGCGGACTCCGCGATCTCTCCCTTGGATCGGTACTCGGCCACCGCGTCGTCGAACCGATCCGGAGGGAAGCCGTGGGTGGAGGCGATCTCGGAGAATCCTTCGAGGATGCGGCGATGCGTGGCGGGATACCCCTCCACCAGTTTGCGGTCCGCTTCGTGCGCGTAGACGCGGGCGCCGCTCTCGTCGCGGATCTCCCGTGCCAGACCGAAATGGTCCGGATGGCCGTGGGTCAGAAGGACGGCTTGAATGTCCCGAAACGCGACGCCCTCTTTCCGCAAGCCGGCTCGGAGCGTCTCGCGCGCCTCGGGGGTCCGAACCCCCACGTCGATGAGGACGCAGGCCTCGCCGCGAAGGAGCCACGCGTTGACCGGACCGACATAGTAGGGCGTCGGGACCTCGATCCGGACGACGCGGGTCATTCGCGATAGAGCTCGTCGATCAGCTCCTTGTAGCGCTGCTCCACGATGCGCCGCTTGACCTTCATCGTCGGGGTCAGCTCTCCCGTGGCGATCGTGAAGTCCGCCGGAAGAAGATGGAACCTCTTGATCTTCTCGTACTGTGCGAGCCCGGAGTTCAGCTCGTCCACGATCTCTTGGAAATACTGGAGGACGCGCTTGTCTTTCACCAGCTCCTCGGGAGTGCCGGTGACGGTGAGCTTGGACCGCACGAAATCGAGGTTGGGAACGATGAGGGCGGAGGCAAACTTCCGACGGTCGGCGACGAGGATCGCGTTGGCGATCGCGGAATGGCTCTTGAGCTTGCTCTCGATCGGCTGCGGGGCGATGTACTTCCCGCCGCTGGTCTTGGCCAGGTCCTTCTTCCGGTCCGTAATCCGGAGGCATCCCTCCGAGTCCAGTTCGCCGATGTCGCCCGTGTGGAACCAGCCGTTCCGGAGCACCTCGGCCGTCGCCTCCGGCAGGTTGTAGTATCCCTTCATGATGTTGGGGCCGCGCGCGAGGATCTCGCCGTCCTCGGCGATGCGGAGCTCGACGCCCGGCACCGCCGGACCCACGGTGCCGAGTTTGACGCCGCCGGGCCGCGCGATCGTCAGGACCGGCGAGGTTTCGGTGAGGCCGTATCCTTCGAGGATGTTGAAACCCATGGCGTAAAAGAACTGCGCGATGTCCCGTCCCAGAGGCGCCCCGCCGGAGACGAAGAGCTTGATGCGGCCCCCGACGCGCTGGTGGAACTTGCGCAGGACGAGCCGCTTCGCCCACCAGTACTTCCACCGGAGACCCAGTGGAGGGAGCTGCCCGCGCATCCGATAGGCGGCTTCCATGCTTCCGACCACGAGCGCCCAGTTGACGAGGGCGCGGCGGCGCGGGGTCATCGCCGCGATCGCCTCCTGGATTTTCCCGTAGACCTTCTCGAAGAAGCGGGGTACCGCGGCCATGACGGTCGGCGACACCTCCCGGAGGTTGTCGGCGACCTTGTCCACGTGTTCGGCGTACGCCAGTTCCGCGCCGCCGAAGAAAAGTGTGTAGTCGACCTGACGCTCCAGAATGTGGGAGAGCGGGAGAAACGAGAGGCCCCGATCCTCCGGTCCGAACTGCAGGACTTGGCAGATCGCCCACAGATTCGACGCGAGGTTTCGGTGCGTGAGCATCACTCCTTTGGGCGTGCCCGTGGTGCCCGAGGTGTAGATCAGGGTGGCCAGATCTTCGGGCTGAACGCGGGAAGCCGCTTCCCGATGCTCCGTCTCCGAGAACCCGGCGCCCCGGCGGAGGAACTCCTCCCAGGGATCGCCGCCTCCGGTTCCCAAATTGACGACGCGGAGCGAATCCGAGAGGGCGCCGATCTTGCGGAACTGCTCCTCGTCCTCGACGACGACGAGCTTGGTCCCGGAGTCCTTGAGGATGTACTCGCACTGATCGGCCGGAAGGGTGGAGTAGATCGGGACGTTCACCGCGCCGGCGGTCAGCGTGCCGTAGTCCGCGACCGCCCACTCCGGTCGGTTGTAGGAGAGCAAGGCGACTCGGTCTCCGGGGCCGATCCCCGCGGATCGGAGGGCGCCCGCGAAGGCGCGGACCTGATCCGCGAATTCCTTCGTCGACATCGAACGCCACGTTCCGGCTTTCTTGTAGCGGATGCGCTCCGCGGGAGTTCCGCGGGAACATCCGGCGAAGTAGGCTTCGCAGAGAGTGGTCGGTTCCATGGGATCTCTCCGGGGGGCGGCGCTCGGAGGCGCGGCCTTTTCGACGACGGTGGAGCTGGTCACGGGAATTCCTCCAGAAGGGTAGCGGATCATGACGCGGTGCGGCATGGATGTCAAGCAAAACTGAACGATCCGGTGCTGGGGTTCGAGCCCGGAGTGTGATATACTCGCGCCCGCGATGCGCTGGACGGCATTCCCGGCAGCCCTGCTTCTGCTTTCCGGCTGTTTTCTGTTCTCGAGCGGACCCCGGAGCCGAACGGGCGATACGCCCGAGGATCTGCAGAAAACCCGGCCGGTCATCCCCCCCACCTGGGACGTTTTTCCGTACGGGGATCCCGCCCGACTCCAACCCGGAGAATGGGCGCGGTACCGCGTCACCGAGAAGGGAGCCTCCCACGAGATCACGATGGGGGTGGGGGCCCGCAACGCAGCGGGCCTCTGGATCGAAGTCGTGGAGGAATTCGAGACGAGACGCGCCAGCGCGCAGCTCGTCGCCGCCGACGGCGCCGTTTCTAAGGCGTACTATCGCGAAATTCCGCGCCAAGGATCGGCGGGACCCGCCTATGAGCAGGAGCGCAAGCAATACGTCCCGCCCTCGGATCCGACCTTGAGCGAACGCTCGAGAACCACGGACCGCCGGGATCTCGCGGTGGGGAATCGGACCCTACCGGTCGTCGAGGTCAAGGTGGCGTTCGAAGACATGAGCGGCCGGAGGATGGAAGAGGAGTGGATTTGGTCGGCGGGAGTCCCGCAGCTCTTCGCCGGGGGCGAATTGGGCGGGCTCGTCCGGAAGAAAACCGCCGCTCAGTCCGTCGAACTTCTGGATTTCGGGACGGGGTACAAGCTCGTCGTGGACATTCCGCGGTAGATTCCGCCCGCTCGTTGTCGTAGAATTTCGAACGAACCTTGTCGCTCCGCCGACGTTCGTAGACACAGGGGCGGTATGTTCCGACGAGAGCGCGCGGCGTTTTGGATCACCCTCATTCCCGGTACCGCTCTATTCTCCTATCTATTCCTTCGGGCGGATTCCCCTCGTCCGGAGCCTCCGGCCCCGCCTTCCGCTCCGCCCTCCGTTCCCGAACCGAAATCGCTTGCCGTGGTCGAGAAGGAAGTCGATCCGGAGGCGGGGGAAAAGTCGATCGTGGCCGGGCTCGGATGGCTCGAGCGGCACCAGTTCGCCGAAGGGATGTGGAGCTCTCGTTCCTATATGCTCGGATGCTCCGGGACCTTGTGCTTGGGCAAGGGGGGGGAAACCCTGGACGTCGCCGTGACGGCGCTCGCGGTCTTGGCGATCCTGGAGTCGGGATACGCTCATGCGAAGTTGCAGCGGGAGTCCGCGGAGCGAGCCCTGCGATGGATGGCGTCGCGCCAGGATTCCGAGGGATGCTTCGGCCCGCGGGAGGGCCGGTTCATGTACGGCCACGCCCTGGCCACGTTGGCCTTTGCGCGCGCCTATCGCGTTCTGGGCGATCCGATGGCCAAGGTTCATGCGAGTCGAGGCGTCCGATTCCTGGAAGCGGCGCAAAATCCCGGCCGGGCTTGGCGGTACGGCGTGCGCGACGGAGAGAACGATACGAGCGTGAGCGTCTGGGCGGGCGCGGCCCTGGCGGCCGCCGCGGAGATCGAGATCGAAGTCCGGCCGAGCGCCGTCTCCGGACTCCTCGCGTGGCTCGACGAGGTCACCGGGCCTCTCGATTGCGAGGTATCGTATCTTCGACGCGGCGGCGGCCCGGGCTCCATCGAGGGGCGGAACGATCACTTCGATCCCAACGCCGCCCTGACCGCGCTGGCGGCGGTCGTCCGATTCCGGTTCGGCACGGCGGCGTCGGACCGGCGCCTCCGCGAGGCCGTGCGCGCGCTCGCCCGAAACCTGCCGGTGTGGGATCCGCGCCGCACCTCGGTAGATTTTGTGTATTGGTTCGCCGGCGCGCGCGCCGTGACGCTTCTCGCGAAACCGGGCGACGAAATCCGGCGGGATTGGTGCGTTCGATCCCGCCGTCTGCTGACCGCGCACCAGCGCGAGGTGGATTGCACCCGCGGGAGCTGGGATCCGATCGACAAGTGGGGCGAACAGGGGGGGCGGGTGTACGCCACCGCGATGAATGTCCTGACGCTTTCCCTGGCGAGGGACTAGCGGATATCATTCCCCCCATGGCCCGGTTCACGACCCTTCTCCTCCTCGGCGTGTCGTGCGGCGGCTATCTGGTCGTTCCGCTCTATGACGAAGCGACGGTGACGGTTCGTCATCCCGGACTCCGAGGCCGCATCGTGCGGGCCGATACCTACACCCCCGGTCCGCCCCCCGCGGTCTCTCCGCGGTGGGTGGGAGAAGGACATGTCATCGCCTTGGACGATACGCTTCGGCTCCAAACGGGGTCGCTTCAGAAGGACTTGCCGGTTCCGCCGGATGGGCGGGTCGATTTCCCTGGAGTGGGGAAACTGATCTGCGCCCGGCGGCGGGTGGAGGAGGTGCGAGCGGAACTGGCGAAGCTCCTCCGGGATCCCGAGGTGAAGCTCGCCGTGGCCGTTCCGGATCCGGAGACGGACGTCGCGGTCGTGGGACTGGTCAATCATCAATGCCGGCTGCGTCGCGGGACCAGCAACCTCCAGCAGGCGATCGCCTTTGCGGGAAGTCTTTCGATGAAGTCGTGCCTACCGCAGATCATCGTGGTCCGCCCCGCGGAGGGCCGGGTGATCGTATGCGACCTCTATCGGTACGCCAAGGAGCGCGACGAGCGACAGAACCTCAAGCTCTTTCCCGGCGACGTGATCGTGGCCACGGCCCTCTATGATCCGGAGCGAACACCCTGTGCCCCGGAGTGGGCGGCGATCGAGCGCTTCTGTACGAGCACATGGAATCGGGAAGCCTTGATCCAGGCCCTTCGCCGATGAGGATCGCCTACAGCACCAACGCCTACGTCGAAGGGACGCTGGAGCGTGCTATCGTGGAGATCCGGGATCTGGGTTTCGACGGCGTGGAGATCCTCGCGGACGAACCGCACGCCTTTCCTCCGGCCGACCCGACCGCGATCCGCGCCGCCTTGGGGACGTTCCCGGTCTCGAATCTCAACGGCAACACCTTTCGGGGAGGGTTCCTCCCCAACCTGGCCCATCCCGAAGTCTCGGAACGGCGTCGTCGAGTCGAATACCTCAAGGGGGTGATCGACCTTGCCCGCGCGATCGGGGCGCCGTGCGTCTGCACCTCTTCCGGTCCGTTGGCGGCAGGCCAATCGAGGCGATCCGCGCGCGAACTCCTTCTGACCTCTTTGGAGCCGATCCTGTCGTACGCAGAGAAACCGCCGGTCGTGCGTGTCGGCATCGAGTACGAACCAGGCCACTTCGTCGCCGATTTTCGTGCCCTCTCGGAGGTTCTGGAGGAGATGGATCACCCGCTTCTGGGCGCGAACTGGGACGTCGGGCATGCGGTGTGCGCCGGCGAGGATCTCGGGGACGCGGCGGAAGTCCTGGCGGGACGAATCTGGAACGTCCACGTGGAAGATATCGAGGGGCGCGTCCATCGCCATCTGATTCCCGGTCGCGGATCGATCTCCTTCGAGGAACTGCGCCGCGCGTTGGAACGGATTCGGTACGAGGGGTTCCTGACCCTGGAAATCTATCCCTACCGGGATCGACCGACCGAAGCGGGGAGGGAGAGCCTGGCGTTTCTGCGTCGAGTCTTCCCCCGCTAGGATGCGACGTCCGTCTCCGCTCCCGGATCGGGCTCGGAAGGGATTACCCGTCCGGTCAGGAGCGTCACATCGTCGTGCTGAGGCGCGTCGCCCTGATGCGCCTCGAGGTCCGCGACGAAGAGCGAGAGGAACTCGCTCGAGCCCTGGGGCGCCAGTTGTTTCATGCGAAGGTAGGCGCGATTCGTTCCGTACTGCTCCTCCGAGGCGTTCATGCACTCGACCACGCCGTCGGTGAAGAGGACGAAGCGGTCTCCCTCGTTGAGTTGGATGCGCTGCTCCTTCACCGTTTTCTCGAAGAAGGGGCCCTTGTCGATCCCGAGGGCGAGGCCGTTCGGATTGACGAGGTGGCAGGTGTTCGTCGCCCTGCGCCAAATCACCATCGGGTTGTGTCCGCTGCTGGTGACGGTAAGGATCCTCCGGGGAATCGAGAGGATCATGTAGTACATCGTGACGAACATCCCGCGCTTGATGTCCTGGTAGAGAGTGCGGTTGACGCGAGCCAGCGCCTCGGCGGGCGAAAGGGTGCGGCGAGCTTCGCTCTTCATGAGCGCTCGCGTTTCCGTCATGACGATCGAAGCGGGGATGCCCTTTCCGGAGACGTCGGCGACCAAGAGGCCGAGATGGTCCGCATCGATCTCGATGAAATCGTAGTAGTCGCCGCCGACCTCGCGGCTGGGTTTGTAGTAGGTGCGGATGTCGTAGCCCGGCAGCTGCGGCAGGCGGCGAGGGAGCAGGTTGGCCTGAAGTTCGCCCGCGATGGCGAGCTCGTGCTCCAGGAGTTTCTTCTCGACGTCGTCGAGCTCGTCGTCGGCCGCCTTGTTTCGGAGGAGTCCCATCCGGCTGCGGAGCGCGTGCCGCTTCCCCCGGAGCAGGCTCGACGGGACCGCCGCGCCGGGCGGAGGGACCCCGACGGGACGCGATTCCGGCTTCAGCGGGCGGGGACGATGGAACCTCGACATCGGTCGCGAGAATTATAGGAGGCGATCTTCCCGCCTCGCAAGACAATCGACTCGAACTCCGGCCGATGGTATCATCCCCGGCTCGATGAAGGCGTTTCTCAAGAGCCTCGAACTGTTCCGCGATCTCTCGGACGGAGAGCTCGAGCTCCTCGTTCCTCTTCTGAAGTCGGAGTCGTACAAGCGCGGCGAGGCGATTTTTCGCGAGCGGGAGGCGGGCGGAAAGATCTACTTCGTCGATTGCGGCGTGGTCGAAATCGCCCGTCAGGGGCGCGTCGAGGGAAAGCCGGCGCGCGTAGCCCTCTTGGAGCGCGGCGAGGTCTTGGGGGAGTTGGCCCTCGTGGACGACGGACCTCGTACGGCGACCGCGACCGCGGCGGTGACGCCGGAGACCAAGATGGTCTCGGTCGAGGTGCCGGCCTTTCAAGCGCTCCTGGCCCAGAACCCGGACATGGCCGCAAAGGTCCAGCGGGGCTTGCTCCGGCGGATCTCCTCGCGCCTTCGGGCCACGAGCGAGGCGCTCTACTCGCTGGTGCAGAGCCTCTAGTCGTCGTCCGAAGTGTACCAGTCTCGTTTCACCCGGCGCGCCTTCACCACCTCGCGGCGCTGCGCTTCGGTGAGCTTGGAGTTGCCGAGCGCCTCGCCGCAGGCGAGTTCGATGTGGTAGTCCCCGTCTTCGACGCAGGTCTTGAGCAGGACGTCGTACGCCTCCTTCGTGGGCGCCACGCCGGTCTGACGATAAATCCAGGACATCGACTTTCCGCATTGGAGTCGAAGCGATTTGTGCTTCGCCGCGTCTTCCCGGTTCGCCAGCACCTTGGCGAGGACGTCCAGAGCCCGCTGATCTCCGTAGATTCCGAGCGCCTTTGCGGACGGAACTCGGATGAAGTCTTCCCGCACGGATCCGACGGTGCGGACGAGCGCCTCCACGGCATCTCGGAAGGGAAGGCGGGTGTTCGTCGGATCGACGGCGGCCAACGTCTCCGCCGCGCTCTTGGCGACGAGGTCCGCGCGGTCCTTCGAGTCCTTCTTCTGCTCGGGCGACTCGAAGATCTTCTCGAGAAGCGACTGGAGATCGAGCTTGTGGGTGTTTCGCTTGATGGCCCAGGGGGTGTTCTCCTTGAACTCGGCCTGCGCGTCCGCGAGCTCCTTCTCGTCCGCGCAGAGGAGGATGCGCGGGATGTGTCGGGTCCGCACGTCCAGGGTCAACGTCTGGAGAACGTTCTCGACTTCCTGTTTGCGCGTGATCGTTTCGCGGAAGTAGATCTGGGACGCTACCCGCTTCTGGAGGATGATCACGTCTTCCGAAGGGAAGGACTTCGCCTGGATCACGCCGTCTTCCCCGCTGGTCGCCAAGACCGGGAAGACGTTGAGGGAGATGAGCGTCTGCCTCAAGCGGTTGACGAAGTTCCGATCCTCGTCGCTTCCGATCTCGTGGATGACGAGAGCGACGCGCACGCCCTGTTCCCCGAGGGCGTCGACGAGCGAAGGGATGACGAGGTCCAGACCCACGGTCTCCTTCGGCGGGTTGAGCTTCACCATCGCCTCGGCGGCGGCGTAGCGGACGCGCTTGTCGTCGCTCGTGAGCGCCTCGATGAGCGGATGGCCGACCGGGGTGGACGAGCCCTTTCCGTTTCGGGCGTCCTTTCCCGTGATCGTCGGAAGATCCTCGAACCGACCGTGTTCCTTGATGGCCTCGATGCAGGCGCGGGCGACGAGGGCGTTGCCGTCCTTCATCGATCGGGACAGGGCTTCGTAGAGATACTCCCGACCGGGAACGTTGGCCAAGACGTTGGAGCGGAGGATTCTCGCGGGGAAAGAGAAGTAGCGGAGCACGATCAGGTGTACCGCGTTCGTATCCGAGGCCTTCAGGATCTCGTCGCGGAGCGAGGCGATCGATTTCGCGGACATCCCTTCGATTCCCCGGAGGATTTCGACCAGCCCCTCTCGGGTGATTTCGTCGTTCCGCAACGATTCTACCGCCGCCCGGGCATTGGCCTCGGCCTCGAGGATCTGCTGGAAGTGGTTCATGACCAGGAGAGCCCAGGCGCTCTCGCCCTTGGCGTTTCGGTACTTGGGGTCGAGATCGAGAAGATCGTAGAGCGCTTCCTCGGCCAGTTCCTCGTTGTAGAGGAAGCGGGTGCACCGGCGCTCGGTGATCCGATCGTTCTCGGTATTCCATTTCCAGACGAGGTAGTACGGCTGCCAAACGAAGATCGTCGAGGGATCGCCGTAGTAGAACTTTTGGGCGAGCTCGTAGTAGTAGTCCGTCGCGCGCCTCCAGTCCTTCGAGTCCTTCTTGGTGATCCTCGCGATCGCCTCGTAGGCGGGCTTCTTCACTTCGGGCTTCTGGTTCGGGTCTTCGTAGATCCGCTTCAGGGCGGGCAGGGCGCGGTCGTCCCGGATGTGGCCGAGGACGAAAGCGGCGTTTTGCCGGAGGAACTCGTTCTTCGAATCCAGGCACTCGATGACCGCGAGCGACGCGTCGACGCCCATGTCGATCAGAAGTTGGATGACCCGGCTGCGGAACTTGTCTTGGTTCGCGTCCCCCAGCGCGGCCACGAGGAATCGGCAGGCCCAGGAACCGTAATTCTTGAGATGCCAATGGGCGTTGCGGGCGACCGCGAAGTCGTCGCTCTTGAGATCTTCGACGTACTTGAGGACGATGCGCTTCCCTTCGCGGAACGGTTCGCCGTACTCGGCCATCTTGAGCAGCCGGTAGCCCATCGCTTGGATTTGGGGGTCGGCGGAGTGGATCATGCTCGTGACCACCTCGCTCCCGACGCGCTGGAGGAAGGCGTAGACGAGATCGGCGCTGGTGCGGCGCTGGTCGGCCGGCACCTTGTCGAGCCGCTGGAGCGCCTGCTCGAGCTTGGCGTACGCCTCCTTGTAGCGGGCTGCGGCCTCGTCCTTCTGGCCCAGCCCCTCGGCGGCCAGACCCTTTTTGTAGAGGGCGATGCCTTCGTCCAAGAGCTTGCGGGTTTCGTCTCCGAAGTCGTCCTGTTGGGTTCCGAGAGCGGCGACGACGGCGAATCCGAGCAGACGCATCATCATGGGCGGCTCCCCAGAGAGATGGAATCGAAGATTTCGATCCGTTCCTTCCGAACCAGATCCTCGTACGTTTCGCGTTCCGTGACGATCTTGGAAGTCGTTCCGGCCACGAGCACTTCGCACGCTCGCGGGTGCGAGTTGTAATTCGAACTCATCGTAAAGCCGTACGCGCCCGCCGAGAAGACCGCGAGCAGGTCCCCTCGTTTCGCCGCGGGGAGCCTTCGCTCCTTGGCGAAAAAATCCCCGCTTTCGCAAATCGGGCCGACCACGTCAGAGAGCACGAGCGGACCTTCCCAGCGCTCCTCGTCCGGGACCTCGCCGGTGGTGCCGGAGTCCGTCCGCACCGGCCAGATCCGGTGGTAGGCCCCATATAACGTAGGACGGATGAGATCGGTCATTCCCGCGTCGCAGATGACGAAATTCTTCTCCCCGGATTGCTTCACGTAGAGCACGCGGGTGACCAGGATCCCGGCGTTGCCGACGATGAACCGGCCGGGTTCGAGCACCAGGCGGACGTTCATCGTGCGCAGGAGGGGGACCAGGGCCTCCGCGATTTCGTGGGCCGGCCGCGCGAGCTTTTCCTTGTACCAGATTCCGAATCCGCCGCCGAAATCGAGCCACCGAATCTCGCATCCGAGGGAACGGCACTCGGGAAGGAACTCGGCGATTCGCTGGGCCGTCTCGACGAACGGCTCGAGCCTCGTGATCTGGCTTCCGATGTGGCAGTGAAGCCCCACGAGCTTCGCCCGAGGGAATTCGCGGTGCCGCGCGACGACGCGTCGGGCTCGCTCCAGATCCACCCCGAACTTCGTTTCTTTCTTGCCCGTGGCGATGTAGGTGTGGGTGTGCGGGTCGACGTCGGGATTCACGCGCAGGGCGCAGTGGGCCTCCGTCCGTTTCGACGTCGCGATCCGGTTCAGGTTTTCCAGTTCCTCTTCGCTCTCGACGTTGAAGAGAAGGATGCCCGCGTCCAGGGCGGCGGCGATCTCCTCGTCGGTCTTGCCGACGCCCGCAAAGACGATCTTCTTCGGATCGGCGCCGATCTTGAGCACCCGGTAGAGTTCTCCTCCGGAGACGACGTCGAATCCCGCCCCCTCGTCGCGCATCAGTCGGAGAATCGAGAGATTGGAGTTGGCCTTGACCGAATACGCGATCACCGGCTCGTCGCCCGGTGCGGCGGCGGGACGGAAGGCCTCGGAGAGTTTACGGTAGTGTTCGAGGAGGGTTCGAGCGGAGTAGAGGTACATCGGCGTACCGTGTCTGGCGGCGAGCTCTTCGACCGGAATCTCTTCGCAGCGGAGGCGCCCCTGGAGGTAGTGGAAGTAGTCCACGAGAGGGCGAATTATAGACCGCGTGCGCGAAGAGGGTCAACGGATACGCTCGGCCAGGTCCTGGTCGCCCGAGTCCGAACACTCTCCGTTGGCGAGATACCAGCGGCGTCCCTTTTGGATGAGGAGCTTCCGGAATCGATATCGAGCCGTCTGGAGGGTGACGAAGTACCCGATGAGGCCGAAGAAGAGGAACGCCCAGATCGAGTAGGACTGGATGTCGACTCTGAGTTCTCCTTCGGCGAGGGCGGAACCCAAGGAGCGGCTATCGCCCGCGGTGGCGCGAGCCCAGCGAGGGCGGGTGTCGGCTCGGGAAACGAGGTGCTTCCAGTAGCGGACGAATCCATCGCCGGCGAAGGCAAAACTCCCTTTCGGAGGAGTGGCCTTCACCTGCTCGGGGGTCATGCGGGGCTCGGAGGACTCGAGATCGGGGGCGGCGACGAACTCTCGGGCCAGCTTCCAATTCTTCCGGCGAAGGGCTTGAGCGAACCCCCGGAGCGCCCTCTCCGGAGTAGAGCAGCTCTCCGGGTAGATTCGCGAGACGTCCAGGCAGAAGAAGATGAGCGGGATCCAGGCGAAGAGAAACGCGATCGCGCAGGCGGCGCCGCCGGCGTCGGAGGGACGCTTCGAGGTGAGGAGGGGGATCGCGATGAGCCCGGCGACGAGGATCGTCGAGATCCAGAAGCCGATGGAGAATCGACGTCGCGGCGGGGCGGCTTCTTCGGGACCGCGTTGCCATTTCCGGATCTTCTCGACCAAGGCCGATTCGCCTGAGCCGAGGTCGGACTGGCACCACGGACACTTTGCGGCTTCCGCCTTGACAGGCTCGGCGCAGAAGGGGCATGTCGGCACGGCGATAGTATATCGAGAAAATTCTGGCTTGGAGACCGGTTCCAATCCTAGAATTCCCCTCTGATGGGTGCTGCTTTGAAGGTCGGGGTCGATTCCGTCGATGCGGACGTCGTCTCCGAGCCCTATGTCGTGATGACGTTTCGCGGATACTCCCCGGTCGTCGATGTGCAGAGTGCGGGAGGGAGCTTCGTTCTGCACATCAGCGCGAAGTCGCTCTCGATGGCGCTGGAGCCTCTCGTAAAGGCGAACGAAGGGAAGTTTGCGGGGCTCAAGCTCCGGCTCAAGAAAGAGTCGGCGGACAAGATGGCGCCGTACGTGGTCGAAAAGCGCTGACTCAAATCTTGCGGTGGGACAGGGCGGGGAGGGTGAGTCGCGCCTCCGTAACGCGCGCGCGATCCACGTCCGCGACGATGGGCCCTTCTCCCGAGGCCTCCGCGAGTACGCGTCCCCAGGGATCGACGATCATCGAGTGGCCCCAGGTCTCCATCCCCGTCGAGAGGATTCCTTCCTGGTTCGGCGCGACCACATAGGCGAGATTCTCGATGGCCCGGGCGCGGAGAAGAACCTCCCAATGGTCGCGCCCTGTCTTTGCGGTGAAGGCCGAGGGGACGAGGTAGAGATCGGCGGCCTGGGCACGGAAGAGTTCGGGAAAGCGAAGGTCGTAGCAGATGGTCAGGCCGACCTTGAGGTCCCCGACTTGGGCCGTGACGACTTCGGTGCCGGGCTTCATGTGGCCGCTCTCGGAGCCGAGCCCGGGCACATCGAAGAGGTGGATCTTGCGGTACTGCGCCGCGATCTCCCCGTGGGGGTCGACGAGGAATAGGGTGTTGTATCCCTTTGCGAGGAGACTGCCCCCGAGCCATATCGATCGCTCCCGCGCCTTGGCGCGCATTTGAGCGACGGCCTCGCCGTCATCGTGGCGCGTGGGGTGGACGAAGACCTCCGGGAGGATCGACATGTCCGCGTCGGTCCGCTCGACGAGCGCGAGGGCCCTCGCGAGATTGACCCCCGGGTCGTCCCCCGTCCCCATCTGAATCGCGGCGACACGCATGATATAGAAATAGCCAGGCTTCTTTTATATCATGATATAGAAATAGCCTGGCTATTTCTATATCATCGAGACTCGAGGCGCCGGAGAGAAAGGAGCGCCATGGCGGTGCCGTAGGGGCGGCCCAGCTCGTGCGAATCGACCCAGGCGCCGTCGGGTTCGAAGATCCCGCGAATGATTCGGGCCAACCGCTCGGCGGCCGCCTTGTCCCCCAGGTGCGCAATCGCCTCGGCGCGCGCGAAAACATCGTACCAGAAGAAGAAGCCGCCGTTACGCCAGGAGTCCGCGTGATCGTCGTACTTCCGGACCCTCTCGAGCAAATCGTGGTGTCGAAAGGATGTCTCCACGGCTGCACGAAGGTCGTCGTTCGTGGAGGCGCCCCACAGGGTCAAACCCAGTTCGCAAACGGGTCCTCGCCCCGCGGCCCCTTCCACGGAGGCCCCTCGGCCCGGGAATCCGTAGGAAAACGCCCCTTTCTTTCCCCGGCAACTCTTGAGCGCGTCCGCGGCTCTCTTGACCATCCCCTCCGGGACCTCGACTCCGACCTTCTTCGCCTCCCCTAGCGCGTGGAGCACGCTCGCCGTTACGAAGGGATTCGGATACTCGTGCGCGAACGCGCCCGATTTGAGCTGCAGATTCCCGAGTTCCCCGATCATCAGGGCCGCCCGCTTCTGATTTCCGGTGCGGACGTAATACAGGAGCCGATAGACATGAGCCCAGACGATCTCGTCCGTATCGTTTCGCGCGATTTTCGACTCGTCCCCAAGGTAGACCTCGGCCCGCTCGAGGGCCTTCGGAATCCGTGAATCGGTTTCGCGCCACGTATGAAGTGCGAGCGCGACGAGGGCCGATTCCGCCATCCAAACGTTCGGAAGGGAGTCGTCCCCCCCGAAGTTGTAATTCGAATCGTCCCATCCTCCATGGGAACGCTGCATGGAGAGAAGGTACCGCAACGCGGCGGACACGTCCGCCTTTTCCACGATCGAGGTGTAGACTTCGAACCCGCGCACGAACGGTCCGTCCTTCGACAATTCCGCCGAGGCCTTCCACGCCCATCTCGATTCGGGACGATCCGCCACGAGCTTCGCCCACACTTTCCGCCCCTCGTCGTCCCGGGCCTGAAGATGCATCGCGACACCGCGGAGATACCGAGCTAGATCCGACGTCCCATCGGCCAACGTCTTCTCTGCCGCGGCCGGGTCTCCCTTCCCCAGCAGGACGAAGGCCCGTTCCTCCACGGGCAAGTCCTCCATCCGGAACTCTCGTCCGAGCCGGCGGAGACAACTCGCACGGAGCCCGGCGCTCGGGTCTCGCGCAAGCGCCGCTTCGTAGGCTCCTTCGAGAAAAAGTTCCTGGGCCGTCGTGCCGACCGGCGGCGCCTTCGCGGCCTTCAAGAGCAAACTCCGCAGATGGTCCTCCTGAAATGTCGTGATCCGATCGAGCCGAAGGATGTCGTCGAGCTTGGAGTCCAGAATGACGAAACCGGGCTCGATGAATCGCATGGGACGGACATTCAATCGCCCCTCCGCGTCCATGCGGAGCGGGACGAATCGACGCGTGACGATGGAGACGACGTCCGGCATCATCCACGGACCGGAAAGCATGTATTTCAGGAGAACGAGCTTCCGATCCATCGGCGAGCCGTCGACCTTCGTCACCCACCAGAAGATGGGCTTCCCCGTACGCTTCGATTCGCGCACCGCTTCCTCCATGTCGGTGAGCCAGGGAATCTCGGTGCCGCATTTCTCTGCAGAGCCGGCGAGGGGACGATCGGGGGACTTGGCCTGGAGGAGCAGGAGGGCCAGGGTCAGCGTCATTTGGGGTATCGGTAGTATACCTCCAGAGTCATCGCGTTGAGGGCCGTCGCATAGACCCGTCCTCCCTCGAACGACCACCGGTCCACGGGCTCCCACGATCCGGTCTTGCAACCGACGATGTTCTGGTTCGCGATCAGCGCGTCTTTCATCGCCTTGTTCCAGCGCGCCCATATTGGCCCCGAGGGACCGTCGTAGTGGAAGAGAGCCATCGTCCCATGGTGCCAATAGTAAAAGTCGACATCGTTGCCTTCCCACTGCGGGAGATCGCGCACCAGAAGCTCTGCCCCTGCCTTCAATCGCGGATCCGCCAGGTTTCGGTCCAGGTAGAGCCGAGATACCATTCCCATCGCGGTCAGAGTCTCGTGGTGATGGAACTGCTCGTTCTTCGTGGGGATGTACACCTTGCCGGTTCCCTTCGTCGTGTATCCGACCCGGTTGTAGTCATCGTCCGTTACCTCGTCGAACCACGCGCGGACTCCCAGGGAGGCGGACCGGGGGAAAGGCAGTCCGGAGATTACAGCGGCCCGGAGAACTTGAGCCGCCCATCCCGTCACCGAGGAGTCGTTGTCTCCGCACTTGAAGCTATAGCGCCAACCCTTCCCCGGATTCTGCGAGGCAATCACGAAATCGAGAGCCTTCTGAGCCGGATCCTTGAACAGTTCCGAGCCCGTGAGCCCGTACGCCTCGATGAGGGCGAAGGCGCAGAGAAGATGGCCGTACATGTACTTGTCCAGCTTCCGACTCCCGATGCAGCTCTCTTGGTCCTGGTTCGTGAGAATCCACCGAAGCCCGCGCCGCACCGTATCCCCGAATCCATGCTCCTTGGTGAGGTGGGAGTACCCGGCTCCGAGAAAAGCGAGAAGGGCCAGCCCGGTGACGCCCGCTTCGACCTCCTCGTTCCCGGGATTCGGAGCGCACGTTCCTCCGGCCTCCGTCTTGCCGCACTCGTCCCCATACGCGGTCGGTTTCCACGAGCCGTCCTTGGATTGGTGTCGCGCGAGCCACGTTAGGGCTCTCTTGACGGCGTCCTCGGTGTTCTGGGCACCGCCTCCCCGGGCGACCAGATTCCGTTTTCCCCCGAGACGAAAGCCGTATCGTCCTCCACTTCCGACTCCGAGCTCGCCCAAGAGCTTCTCGGCCCGACGGCGGAGATTCCGATTATCGGAAGACTCGGCGGACTTGAGATACGGAATCGTTCGCGCCCCCAGCTTCCGAAGCTCCTTCTCGGCCTCTTCGCGTACCTCGTCGTCGGTGCTTCCGAGTCTTTCGAGCAAGACCTTCATCCTCTCCCCGAAAGCGCGAATCTCAGCGAGGATCCGTTCGGCCCACCTGCGGACGTCCGGATGGTCCGACTTGAGCGCCTTCTCGAGTGCAGGGATCGCCTCGCGATCGCGCAAGACGAGCGCGTCTGCTGCGCGCACGGCCGTCTCGAAGGAATCGGAGCCCAGCCTTTGGATCAGGGCTTCGATCGATTCGTCGTCCGATTCTTGGGGATATGCGAGAAGAAGAACCGTGAGGAAGAGTCTCATCGTCGTCCTCCGGAATCAGGGGATTCCCTGACCAACGAGCCGGAAGTCGCCCGGTTCATCCCTTTCGGCTCTGCTCGTCGATCGCCTTGCGCCATTCGTCGGCGTACTTCTTGAGCTTCTCCTCGAGCTTCTTCTGCTCGCTCTGGGTGATCTTGGCCGAATCCGGATTGAAACCCATGTCTTTGAGGGCTTCTCGGACCACCTCTTCCTTCTGGGTGTCGATATCGGCATAATTCTTGATCTTTCCCGACTTGATCCGGGCCATCATTTTTTCGTGGATCTTGTCCGCGTACTTGTCGCCGCTGACGCGGTTGCATCCGAGGACGCCCACCGCGAACGCGCATGCCACCGCCACCAGGACCGTTCTTCTCACATGCCCTCCGGTGAAAGGAATTCCATCGAAGTATGGCACATTTTCTCGGAACTCGCCTGCAAATTGATATAAGGGCTCCATGACCGTCTTGGTCAATGAGTTCTCGTGGTCGCGCACCCGCATGAAGGCGTTCGGAGAATGCCGGCGCCAATACTGGTTCGTGGCGTACGGCGGATGGGGAGGATGGGAGAAGTCGGCCCCGGAGCGTACTCGGGAGGTGTACGTCCTCTCCAAGATCAAGAATCGATGGATGTGGGCGGGCGAGGTCGTCCACGCCGCCGTGGCCGAAATCCTGGAGTCCTACCGCGCCGGGGCGCCGGGGCCGACGATCGACCTCCGGACCCGTATGCGGGAGCAGTGGAAGTCCTCGCGGGACCGCGTGTATCGCCGACCTCGGATGGCCAAGACCTGCGCTCTTTCGGAGCACGAGTTCGAACTCTCGGTCGACGACTGGGCGGAAGTCGCGGATCATGCCGATCGCTGCTTCCGCGCCTTCCGGGAGTCCCCGATTCATGCGGAGCTCAAGTCCCTCGAGCGGGCGCAATGGCTGGCGATCGAGGAGTTGGACTCGTTCGCGCTGGACGGCACCAAGATTCATGTGAAGCTGGATGCCGCGCATCGCTGGAAAGACGGCTTGCGAATCGTGGATTGGAAGACCGGGCGAAGCGGGGAAGAGTCCGATCCGTTTCAGCTGGCCGTCTACGCGCTCTATGCCATCGACGCTTGGCAGGTGGGCCCGGAGGACGTGCGGGTAGTCGAGGCGAATCTCGCGACGGGGAAAACCTTCGAACGGTGGGTGACGGCGCAGGAGATCTTCGATACCCGGCGGAAGATGCTGGAATCGATCGCCGAGATGAAAGGACTTCTCCAGGGTCCGCCCGAGGACAATACGGCGGCGGAAGCCGACTACGCGCCGACCTCCGATCCCCGTTCCTGCCGGCGATGCAATTTCCGGAGGATTTGTCCCGATCAGCCGAAAGAAAAAGGGGCGTCCTTGCGGGACGCCCCCGAAAACTCGTAGCCGCGGACCGCGGCTAGTGGCCGGAGCCTCAGCCTCCGCCACCTCAGCCTCCGCCCTTCTTCTTCTTTTTCTCCGGACCGAACCACTGTACGTCCGAGACCGCCTTGTCGCTCTTCTTCTCGAAGATCGCTTGGAGCGTCCCGGTGAGGTCCCCGAGCTTCACGCCCTTGGGAGACTTCGCGTGAAGTTCGTAGCCGTTGCCCTTGAGCTCGGGGATTTTCACGAGCCCGTCGACCTTTTCCACGTTCTCCAGTTTCCGGAGCGCTTCAAGTCCCTTCGCGGCGAGGGCATCGCCGAGCTGGGTGTGAATCCACACCTTCCCGACGAGAACGATGCCGTCCTCGTCGATCGACGCCTCCTTCGAGACGTTCGTGACGGCGGTGCGGAAGGAGGAGAGCTTGACGGAGGTGTTTTCCTTTACGGTGACTTCTACCATGCCGGTAGCGGCGACCAAGTCTACCGATGCGACGCCCTCCACCCCGGCGAGGGCCTTCTTGTACTCCGCGGCGTCCGTCTCGGCGAATTTCTTCAGCTTGAACGAGATCTTGGTCTGGTCGTCCGCGGCGCGGGCCGCGGTCGCGGCGGCCAAGAGCGCGGCCAGACCTCCCGCGAGAATCCTCATGCGTCTTCCTCCCAAAAAAGGTACCCGGTATTATAATGCGTTTTCGGGTCGGAGCACTCACAATGTCGACTACCGGTCGGCGCGCGTTTCTCCAGTGGGTCTTGGGGGGCGTCGTTTCCCTACCGGGGATCGGTCCCCTCGTCGGCTGCTTTTGGCCTCGCCGACTGGACGCCTCCGAGAGGGCCGTGCTGGTGGCGGCCTCCTCGCGAATCCTCCCTTCCGACGGCGGGCCGGGCGCGCGAGAAGCGGGCGTGATCGAGTACATCGCCCGGGCCTTGGCGGGGCGTTATCATGCGGGATTGCGACCGCTCTTTTCCGAAGGGGTGCGTCGCTTGAACAGGATGGCCCGGGCGGGGTGGAGGCGGCCGTTCGTGGATTTGGAGCCGGAGGAGCAAGATCGAATCCTCCTTCACTTCGAGGTCGGGCGCGCGAATGAGGCGGCCTTCGATGGATCCGAGTTTTTCCACCGCCTTCTCGAGCTGACCTTGGAGGGATTCCTCGGCGATCCGGTTCACGGCGGGAATGCGGGGGAGGTCGGATGGCGCTCCCTCGGCCTTTCTCTGGGGGGGCCCCGGCCCGGACCCTGTCGCCGTCACGGATGATATAGAAATAGCCAGGCTTTTTCTATATCATGATATAAAAGAAGCCTGGCTATTTCTATATCATGCATGATGTGGTGGTGGTGGGAAGCGGTGCGGGAGGCGGAACCATCGCCGCCGCGCTGGCCCGAGGCGGGATGCGCGTCCTGGTCTTGGAGAAAGGACCTTGGTACTCGGAGCGCGACTTTCTCCACGATGAGATCGCGATCGTGCGTCGCGACTTCTTCGTGCCCTCCCCGAGCGACGAGCCGCACGTTCTGGACGGAAAGCGCACCGACTTCGGTTGGATCGCGTGTTGCGTCGGAGGGGGCACGGTCCACATGGCGGGCCACTACTACCGACTCCACCCAGACGATTTCCGAATGGCCTCGAAATTCGGCCGCCGCTACGAGCTGGCCGATTGGCCCTTCGCCTATGCCGACCTCGAGCCGTACTACACGCGCGCGGAATGGGAGTCGGGCGTGTCGGGTCTTGCGGGCTCCCATCCCTTCGAAGGGCCGCGCTCGAAGCCCTATCCGCTCCCTCCGATCCGGACCCATCCGATCGGAACGTGGATCGACGACGCCGGCCGGAGACTCGGACTCCATCCCTTTCCGGAGGCTCGCGCGATTCTCTCGCAGCCGTATCGCGGGCGGTCGGCGTGCGTCTATTGCGATTTCTGCGGGAGCTACGGCTGTGAGGTCGGCGCCAAGTCGAGCACCCACGCGGCCCTGCTGCCGTCCGCGGTCGCCTCGGGGCGCTGCGAGATCCGTCCCCGCGCCATGGTTCGGGAGGTCGAGGTGACCCCCGACGGGCGGGCTCGTGGATGCCTCTATGTCGACGAGGACGGACGAACACATCGAGTGGAGGGAAAAGTCGTCATCCTGGCCTGTTCCGCGATCGAGACCGCGCGGCTCCTACTTCTCTCTCGATCGAAGCGATTTCCCCAGGGGCTGGCCAACGGCAACGGACTCGTCGGACGCCATCTGCAGTTCTCGGCCTTCTCCCGAGGCGAAGGCGTCTTCGCGCCGGATCGTCCGGAATGGAAAGCGCGCGATCCTTTCCTCGGACGCTCGATCGCGGACTACTATTTCCTGCCCGAAGGAGTTGGGGAGATTCCCAAGGGCGGCACCCTTCGGTTCGGATTCCCCCACGCCAATCCGGTCTACACGGCGCTCCGGCTGGCCCATGAACGCACGCCGCTTCGTTGGGGAAGGGCGCTTCAGGAACGAATGAAAGAGTATTGGATTCGCACCCGCACGATCGAATTCGAGGTCTTCGCGGACTTCCTTCCGAATCGAGAGACCTTCGTCGAGTTGGATCCCGAAGTGAAGGATCGGTGGGGACTGCCCGCGGCGCGAATCCATCTCTCGACTCCTCCCCATCACGAGAAGGCCGGGAAGTACCTCGTCGAGAAGGGGCTCGAGGTGCTGAAGGCGGCTGGAGCTCTCGAGGCTCGGGCAACCGTCGTGGGAGGAGTCACCGGTCATCTCGTCCACGGGACCTGTCGCACCGGGACCGACCCCGCCACGAGCGTGTTGGATCCCGAATGTCGTGCGCACGAAGTGCCGAATCTCTACGTCGTCGACGGCTCCTTCCTGCCCACTTCAGGGGGAGTTCCGACGACGCTCACCATCATGGCCAACGCCCTTCGCGTCGCGGAGCGAATCCTTCCTTAGAGCACATCCCGGTAGGCTCGTGAGCCGCGGCGGGCCGAGAAGCGAGCAG
>CAZGKV010000042.1:0-39372 GCA_964526305.1 uncultured Planctomycetales bacterium
GTCGTGCAGTACGTTCGTGGCCCCTGACCGTCGCCTGGGTCGGAGGTGACGAACAATCGGAAGGTCCCGTCCGAGAGGAGTTGGACGTCGGGATCCACCGGCTCGGCGTATCCCTGGAATCCCGAGATCGAGACTCTCTTGTACGCCCAGGTGGTGCCGGAGTCGTCCGATACGGCGACGACGATCTTGTTCACCTCGGTTCCGATCGTCCAACCGGTGTAATAGAGGAAGAGGCGGCCGCTGGGGGCGATCACGAGGTCGGGCACGTCGCCCTGATCGGTGACGACGACGTTCTTGCGCGTGAAGTTGAGCCCGTCGGTTGAAGTCGCGATCATCAGACGGTTGTTCCAGGGCCCAGCTTCTCCCGGTCCCGCCGCTGCGCCCGTCGGGGGCGTGAAGTCGCTCGTCAGGGAGGAAACGACGGTCGCTTCCTCGGTCGTCCCGCCGCCCGTGCCCTCTCCGCCGCAGCAGGTGACGAGGATCAGAAACCCGGACACGGCGAATCTCATACGTCCTCCTTTGCCCGCCCTTATGCCGTCCGGGATTCGTCCAGTGAGATTTTCGCACCGGGGTGCTCCGTCAACGGGTCTACCGTAGTCGGAAGCGGGACCGGGAGAGATCATGGACAACACGGATACCTCGATGGCGCGCGGAAGCCGTTTCTTTCCGGACACCGCGATGGACACGGAGCCTTGGCCTGTGAAGATGGATGTCCTGGCCACGCGCTATTGGCGTCCGGTCTATCTCCATCTGCGGATCCGGTGGAAACGATCGAACGAGGAGGCGAAGGATCTCACCCAAGAGTTCTTCGCCCGGCTTCTCGATCGCGACATCGTCGATTCCTTTCGACCGGACCGAGCTCGATTCCGGACGTTTCTTCGCGCGGTGCTGGACAACTTCGTACGCGAAGAGGGGCGGACTCGCTCCCGGCTCAAGCGCGGAGGGGGACAGCCGATCTCGAATTTGGAGGAAGCGGAGGAAAGCGCATCGCCTGCCGATGACCCGTTTACCGCGGCCTGGCGGCACGAGGTGCTCGACGAGGCGCTCCTGCGATTGGAAAGGGCGGCGGTGGCGGCGGGGGTTCCGATGGTGCATGAAGCGGTACGACGCTATTACCTTCATCCCGCGCCGGAGGATCGGACGTACGCCACGGTGGCGCGCGAGTTTGGTCTCTCGCTTTTCGATCTGACCAATCTGCTCAAGACCGGAAGGAAGTGGCTCCGCGAGCTCGTCGTCGAAGTGGTCCGCGGAACGGTTTCGGATCCCAAGGAGTTGCCGGGGGAGATCGACGAACTCTTCGGGGGAGTCCACCATGCCGGATGCCTATGAACGGTTGGGACAAGACCTCTTCGAAGGTCCCGAGAAGGGCGAATCTACCGCTCGGCGAGATGGTCCGGCCGTCATCGGAAAATACATCGTTTCCCGCGAAATCGGCCGAGGCGGCTCTGCGGTCGTGTACGAAGCTCACGATCCCGGATTGAACCGGAGCGTGGCGATCAAGATCGTGCGGGAGGCGGACGAATCCCTCGTGGCCCGGTTCTCCCGCGAAGCCGTGATCGCCGCCCGTCTCCATCACCCAGGCATCGTCATCGTGCACGATCACGGAATGCACTCCGGCATGCCCTACATCGTCATGGAATGCGTGGAGGGAAGACCCCTGAGCGAGTGGCTACGCGCGCGTCCGCTTCCGGAGCTGCTTCGAATTCTCGAGGAGGCCGCGCGTGCCCTCCATCACGCTCATTCGCAGGGAGTCGTTCATCGCGACGTGAAGCCGCAGAACATTCTCGTTGGGCCGGATGGAATCGTCAAGGTCGTGGATTTCGGACTGGCACGGGGCATCGCGGACGAACGACTTCCCCTGACGAGGGTCGGTTCGATACTGGGAACTCCCGAATACATGGCTCCCGAACAGGTCGACGGCAGGATCGGCGCCATCGATGCGCGCACGGACGTGTACGCCTTGGGGGTGATCGCCTACGAAGCGGCCACCGGGTGCCGCCCTCACCGCGGGGAGTCGATGGCGGAGGTCCTTCACCAAGTTCAGAACGGCATTCCTCCACGCCCCGAATCCCTCAACCGATCGCTGGCTCGGGATCTCGGGGTGATCATCGAGAAAGCCATGGAGAAGGATCCGCGCCGTCGGTATGGATCCGCGCTCGAGCTGGCCGAAGATCTTCGCCTTTTCCTCGCCGGCGCGCCGATTCGCGCTCGCCGGCCGGGGTGGATCGAGCGCCTGGGTCGGTCCGTTCGCCGACGGCCGTACCTCTGGGCCGCGGCTGTCCTGCTTCTCGCGAGCGCAGGCGCCGTCGGGGCGGCGATCCTCCGGCTCGGACGTGCGAATCGCGTCCTGGCGGACCGGGTGGCGGAGGCCCCCCGGGAAGCGAACCATTGGGACGCCCTCACGCGACACGCGTCGATTCTCCATCTCGAGGGGCGCCACCGCGCCGAGCGGGGAGAGGATCCGCTCGAGAGTTACCGCATGGCGGAGGAATCGGCCACCCTCGTCCTGCAGATGAACCCGGCGCACACGCGCGCTTGGTGCGAACGCGCGGACATCCGACTCAGTCGGGCCCGCCACCGATCGCGAATCGGGCAGGATCCCGAGGAAGATCTCCGCACCGCCGAGGCCGATGCCGCGCAGACGGTTCTCTTGGATGTGAAAGTCGGAACCGCCTGGCGCATTCGCGGAGACATTCACTATTTTCGTTCGACACGCGTCCCGGATCCGTTTCCTTCGCTTCACTCCGCAGAGGCGGCCTACACCTCCGCGATCGAGGCTGATCCGCGTTATCACCGGGCGTGGATGGCGCGGGCGAAGATCCATGCCCTCCGCGGGAGGCTGCGCAAAGCCAAGGGAGAAGATCCGTTGCCCGACTATCGACGGGCAGAAAGCGACGTCGGCGAGGCGCTCCGACTCAATCCGTCCGCGTCCTTCGGTTGGAAATGGCGCGGCGAGGTGCGGCGGACGATGGCGAAGGAACTGGGGTCGGGCGAGGAAGCTCGCCGGCTGAACGAACTGGCCGGCGAGGATCTCGCCCGAGGACGATCGACCGCGAAGTCCTCGCGAGTTCCGAACGGCTCCGAAATCGGCGAATAGTCGCGAGGGCATCTCTCTTGTAGGAAGATTCTGCCGATGGGTATATTGACTCCTCGATGGAAATCGACTCGATCCGTTCGCGCCTGGAGGATCGAAATCTTCCCGCCGAACAACGGGAGGAACTGCGGCTGCGCGGCGCCGAACTGCTCCAACGCGCCGGCGATCTCGGAACGGCCCGCGAGTGGCTCGATCGCATTCTCGAATGGGCCGTCGCCTCGCAGAAACACGCCCTTCTCCAGGATTGTTACCGCGTTCGGGCGGAAACGGAGCTTCGCGCCGGGGATGCCGTAAAGGCGGACGCCTATCTCTCGAAGGCCCTTCATTTGGCGGAGAAACAAGAAGATCCCCGACGTCGCGCCGAGGCGTGGTACCTGTCGGCATGGCTCGCCCTGTCGGCGGGGGACGAGGAGTCGGTCGAGGTACGACTGAGCCGTGCCCCATCCGATTCGAGCGTGCGGGGGAAGCTCCTCCGCGCTTGGGGGGCGCTCGTCCGCCTGGACGGCGAGGCGGCCGCGTGCGAGGTGGAGGGACTCGAGCTCGACGATCCCGATGATCGAGCGCTTGCGGCGGCGATTCGGGCCGACTTGGCGCGACTCCGAGGAGACCCGGAAGAAGAACTGCGGCAGATCGATTCGCTGCAGGGCATTTCCTTCTCTCTCGTTCCGGAGGAGTGGACGGCCGCGCTCCGCCGCCGCGGAACGGCGCTGCGCGAGCCCAAGGCCGATCGGGCCTTGAGCGGTGTCCTCGATGTGATGCGCCGGGCCTCCCGCGTTCGGGAGCCTCGACTCGTCGTGGATTACACCCTGCTCCTCCTTCTGGAAGCGACCGGGGCCGAACGGGCCCTGGCGTTGGTTTGCTCCCGGGGAAAACTGGAGGCCGAGGTTTCGCGAACCCGCACCGGTGGGCGACTCGAAGGGACGCATCTGCAATTCAGTCGGCGTATCGTTCAGGGGGCTCTCCAGTCGGGTCGCGATCTTCGATCCCGGGGGTTGGATGCGGCGGTGGAGGGCGGGAGCATCCGTGCCCTCGGCCTTTCGGACGCGCTCGCGTACCCGCTCCGATCGCGGGGCCGTCTCGTCGGCGCGCTCTACGCCGACACCTCGGCGCCCGGCGGGTTGGGCGAATTCGATCCCGAGTTGGTCCGGGCGCTCGCCGATCAGGCCGCTATTCTCCTCGACCGAGTCGAACCGACCGAGGAAGGCGCCCCGGAGCCGGATGAGCTTCTGCTGAGCCGTCGCGGACGACTCGCTCTTGCGATGCTCGCGAGACTCGCCGAATGCGAGAACGTCGACGCGGCTCTGCGCGGGGCGCTCGAAACGCTCTCGACCGTCACGGAGGCGTCGAGGGGCCATCTCCTCGCCCCCGCGGACGGGGAATGGCGGGCCCAAGCGAGCGTCCCGGAGGGGACCCATGCCGCCGATTTCAGTACGGGGGCGCTGGAACGCGCCCTTCGCGAAGGCCGCCCGATCCTCGTCTCCGACGCTCGCGGAGAGGGCACCGGCGGAACCAGCATCCGTCGCCTCGACATCGGGTCGGTCCTGTGCGTGCCGGTCCTCTCGGGCTCGGATCCGGTCGCCGCGGTCTATCTCCATCGCGATGCGTCTCGCAAAGCCTTCCTCGAGGAAGATTTGCGGCTGGCGGGGATGGTCGCCAACAGGATCGGTCCGCTTCTCGCGAAGGAACGTCTCTTGGCGGAGCGTACCCGCGAGGTCGGCGAGCTGCGGGAAGTCGTGCGCCGGGGACTCTCCGAATTGGCCCAACGCCATTCGTTCGGCCAACTCCTCGGGCGAAGTCCCGCGATGCAGGAGCTCTACCGCAACCTCGAGAAGCTCTCGGAGGTCGACTACCCCGCGCTTTTCGAGGGCGAGACCGGAGCCGGAAAGGAGCTCGCGGCGCGCGCGGTTCATTTCAACGGCCGCCGGCGCGAACGCCCCTTCCTCGCGGTGAATTGCGCGGCCCTCTCCGAAACGCTCCTGGACAGCGAGCTCTTCGGCCATGCCAAAGGAGCCTTCACGGGAGCGGACCAGCCGCGGAAGGGTCTCTTCGAGCTCGCGGACGAGGGAACGCTCTTTCTCGACGAAATCGAAGAGATGAGCGCCGCGATGCAAAAGAAACTCCTCCGCGTTCTCGAGGACTCGACCTTTCGTCCCGTCGGCGCGCGAGACGAGGTCCGCGTAAACGTCCGAATCCTCGGCGCGACGAATCGCAAACTCAAGGAACTCGTTTCCGAGGGCGCCTTTCGCGAAGATCTCTACTACCGCTTGTCGGCCTTGACGGTGCGCCTTCCCTCGCTTCGGGAGAGAGCGGAGGACGTCGGTCTCCTGGCGGAGCGATTCCTCGAAGAGGCGTGCCGCGAGACCGGGACGGCGAAGAAGTTCGCTCCGGATACCCTCCGGACGTTGGCACGCTACGACTGGCCCGGAAACGTGCGCGAACTTCGGAACGAGATCCGCCGACTGGTCACGTTCGCTCCCGAGACGATCCGTCCGGAGAATCTTCCCGCGCACATCCGGGAATGCGGGATCGCAGACACCCGGCGAATCCGATCCGGCGCCTACAAGACGCGCTTGGAGGAGACGGACAAACAAATCCTCCTGGACGCCCTGCGCGCCAGCGAATGGAATCTCCGAGCCACCGCGCGGGCGCTCAAGATCGGGCGGAACACCCTCGCCCGCAAGATGGAAAAGTACGGGATCGAGGTGCCGAAAACGGGTTAAACGGCGGGGGCGGTCCGGCTAAGAACCGCCCCCGCATGGACGGGGATGAGGGTCAAGGCAAGAGTTCGATGGCGGTCGGCGTCGGCGTCTGATGGAGAACCAGGAGGTTTCCTCCCGGCCGCCGGCGCAGGAACGGATTCGAAGCCTCGTCCTTCATGACCCTTCGATCGAATACGCTGTCCGCATCGAGAGAGGACGGCCGGAGCGCTTGGATCACGGTCCGGGTTCCGGCGCGGCCCGCGGCGGATTCCGCGAAGCCGACGTAGACCGTGTCTTGGTTGGTCAAGACGATGGACGGCTGGGCGGCGTCTATCCAATCGCTCTCGGTCATGACGAGGGCCTTCGTTTCCATCGTGGACGGAGCGTAGCGGAGTACGGCTACGAAGGGCGTGGCCGAGCGCATTTTCGTACGCTGGGCGGTCACATAGAGGATTCCGGACGAGTCGAAGGCGACCCCGGTCGCCAGGGCGTTCGAAGTCTCTCCGACCGGTTCTATTCCGAAGCCCCAACATCCGTTCGAGGCCTGTCTTTGGCTCAACGTGGCCTGCGATCGCAGGGTCGGCGCTGCGGACAAATCCTGAGGGAGCGTCTGCGTCGGCGAGCCGTTCGCCTCGAGCAACGCCACGTAGGAATTGTCGGAGTCGCGCAGCCGGCCCACGGCGGCCGTGCGTCCCATGGGATCGACCGCGAGGTCCTCGACGGAGTGGGAGGCGTTCTTCGTTCCCAGAGCGTACGTCGCTCCCGGGACTTTCCAGTATTCCTGGCTCCAGCTATTCCACTTCTTCACTCCGGAGCTCGTGAGAGCCATCGCGGCCAGGTAGTATTTGAAGTCCGCACCGCTGGCCCAAGCGGTTCCGATTCCCGCGATCCGGAGGGAACCGTCGGAGGCCACGGCGAGGCGGAAGGGCTTGAGCGTGACTTGCCAGTCGCGGCTCATCCCGTTGGAAAGAAGTTCTTCTTGGGTATGGGTGTAGTGGACGAAGCGCCCTTGATCCGCGAAAGCGGAGACGACGGTACCGGCGCCGGAGAGCGCTACGAGTTCCGTGTGGTTCGATTGTTCGAGCAGGATGTAGATTCGATCGTTCTGCGCATCGTGGCGGATGTCCCGAAGCTCCCCTGTGGGAAGTTCGATCGCCCCCCACGCCGAGTTGCGTTTCAAGGAATCGGGAAGCATGCCGGTTCCCCCGGCGAAGGAGAGGTCTCGCTTCCCGTCGGAGCGGCGAAGTCGATAGAGGAGGTGTCGATTGAGGCCGACGGAAAAGCCGCCCACGATGAGGGTATCCGAGGTGTCGCACGCGACGGCCGTGAGCTTGAAGTCCAGGGGCAAGTCCTGGAACGTGATCTTCGAGAGGACATCCCCGCGCTTGGGTCCCGTCGGGGGCAGGACCACCGTGGGGGGAGGGGTTTGCTCGTGGGTCTCTTCCGCGACCGGCGGTGTCTCGGGGGCAGGAGCGCCCGCGTCTCCGCCCCCGCCTCCTCCGCCGCACGCCGCTAGGAAAGCCAGAAACGCAGTCGCCAACGTTCTCTTCATGCGAGGAGCCTCCTTCGATGAATGGTGGGGGGAAGGCAAAGCCTGTGCCGCGGGAAAGGAGGCGAGGACGACCGAGAGTCGGCTCCGAGGTGGAGCCTCCGGAGTCGCGGCGGAGCCGGACGACTACCGCACGTCGCCGTTCCCCTCGAGAATCCACGTGTAGGTCGTGAGCTCCTCGAGCCCCATCGGTCCGCGGGCGTGGAGTTTGTCCGTGGAGATCCCCACCTCGGCGCCGAGTCCGAAGACTCCTCCGTCCGCCAGGCGTGTCGAGGCGTTCCACATCACGGTCGCCGAGTCGACCTCGTTCAGGAATCTCCGGGCGGCCGATTCGTCGCGCGTCACGATGGAGTCGGTATGGTGAGATCCGTACTTCTCGATATGGGCGATCGCCTCGTCGCAGGAGCGCACGATCTTTACGCCGAGGATGAGGTCGAGGTATTCCGCGGACCAGTCGTTCTCGGGCTTCATCGGGAGGATCTTGCGCGCCTTCGGGTCCCCGCGCAGTTCGACGCCGAGGGAAGACAGGCGCGGAACGAATGCGCGCGCGACCTTGGCGTGGACGAGGAGATGTTCGGCGGCGTTGCACGTCGCGGGCCGCTGGCACTTGGCGTTTCGCACGATCGCTTCCGCCATGTCGAGATCGGCTGCGGCGTCGACGTACACGTGGCAATTTCCCCGATAGTGCTTGAGAACGGGAATGCGAGATCGTCGCGCGACGGCGCGGATGAGCGCCTCGCCCCCTCGGGGGATGACGAGGTCGATGAGGTCGTCCATCTGCAAGAGGCGATCGATCGCGGCG
Organism: uncultured Planctomycetales bacterium; assembly: GCA_964526305.1. Taxonomy (GTDB): domain Bacteria; phylum Planctomycetota; class MHYJ01; order MHYJ01; family JACPRB01; genus JACPRC01. The sequence continues at coordinate 8,145 of CAZGKV010000042.1, forward strand.
TGTCCGCCTTCCACAAGCTGAATCCAGCCCGCGGGCACCGCGGGACGAATCGCCCGAAGGATCGCGCGATTGGTCCGGAGCGATTCCGAGCCGCCCTTGAGTAGGGCGGCGTTCCCCGACTTGAGGCAGAGCGCCCCGGCCTCGGCAGTGACGTTGGGCCGTGCCTCGAAGATCATGAGGAGTACGCCCAGCGGGACTCGACGGCGCAGCAGCCGAAACGTCCCGTTCGGCTTCCGTTCTTCGATCCTCCCGACGGGGTCGGGAAGGTCCGCGATCTGCTCCACGGCGCGCGACACCGATTCCACATCGATTCGAAGCCGATCTCTCTTCGGGGCCGACAGCTTCGCGGACAGGTCTATCTCGTTGGCGTGTTCGATCGCGGCGCGGGCGCGACCGAGCGCCTCGGCCATCGCCCGGAGAATGCCGTTCTTGCGCTCGGTCGAGGCGGTGCGAAGTTCCCACGCGGCCTTGCGAGCCCGAAGCGCCAGGGCCCTCACAGCAACACCAAATTGTCGCGGTGAATGACTTCGTCGAACTCTTTCGAGCCGAGGATGGCCGCGATCTCTCCGCTTCGCCGCCCCTGGATCCGCCGCACGTCCGCCGAGCCGTAGTTCGCCAGCCCTTTGGCCAAAGGACCTCCGGGCCCGACGAGGAGGACGACGTCCCCGGCCTCGAAGTCGCCTTCGCAGGATACGATCCCGACCGGAAGAAGACTGCGGCCCTCGGTTCGAACGGCCTTCTCGCCTCCCGCATCGACGACGATCCGGCCCGCCTCCGCGATTCCGTGGAGCCAGCGTCCGCGCGAATCGAGATCCCCGCGCGGACAGAAGAGCGTGCCGAGATTCTCGCCGCGGAGGAGGGCGGGGATGGAGTCCCGTTTGCCGTGCGCGATGACGGCGAAACCTCCCGAACGCGCGATGGTGCCCGCGGCGCGAAGCTTCGAGATCATCCCGCCGGAGCCCGAGCCGGGGCCGGCCGCGGCCTCCATTTCGGCCGTAATCTCGCGCACCTCCTCGACGCGCCGACCGTCGAGATGGAATCCGTCCACGTCGGAAAGGAGGATGGTGACCTCGGCGTCTACGAGGCCCGCGATCAGGGCGGCGAGCGCGTCGTTGTCCCCGAACCGGATCTCGTCGACGGAGACCGTGTCGTTCTCGTTCACCACGGGCAGCACGGCCTTGTCGTGGAGCGCCGCGAGGGTGTTCCGCATGTTGAGGTATCGTCGGCGATCGCGAAAGTCCTCGTGGGTGAGGAGGAGTTGGGCCACCACGTACCCCTCTTGCGCGAGGAGAATGTTGTACACGTTCATGAGGACGGCTTGTCCTACCGCGGCCGTGGCCTGAAGTTCGGGAATCGTCGCGGGTCGCCGATCGTATCCGAGGCGGACCTGGCCCGCGCCGATCGCACCCGAACTGACGAGAGAAACCCGGCATCCGGCCCGATGGAGCCCGACGAGATCGCGAAGATGACGCGAGATTACGGGAAGGTCCAACATCCCGCGCTCGTCCAGGAGGCTCGAGGTGCCGATCTTGACTACAACGCGCCGCGCCGCGGCGAGTCGATCGCGCATGGGCGGGATTCTAGCTCGGCGAGACGAGGTTCGCCAGACCTGGGCTGCCTCTCCGCGATTCGAGTCGGAATCGGTGGGGCGGCCGCCGCTTCGCGAATCCTCCATCGCCGATGGAACCAAAAGTACTGGTCGGGGTGTTCGCGCACGTATCCTTCCAGAACTTGATTGTACCGGCGGGTGTTCCGGTAGATCTCTTGCGCCGGGTCCTCGCACGGAATCCAGGGCACGGGTGGATCGAATCGGATGACATGATGTCCCGAGGATTCCCTCCAGCTGGTGGCCGGGATGACGGGCGCTCCGGTATGTCGGGCGACGAGCGCCAGACTTCGGTGGGTTCCTGCCTTGCGTCCGAAGAACTCCACCGGAATGCCCAGCCGGCGACTGATCCCGACATGCTGATCCAGGACGAAGACGACGGCATCGTTTCGCGAGAGGGCCTCCAGGATGCGCGGCAGCGCGTCTTGCTTGGGGATGACTCCGAGCCCGAATCGGCGATACCGGCGGAACAGGAGCGATTCCAAGGCACGGCTGAACAGGGCCGTTCGGACGAAGTGAAATCGGCCGTAGTAGTCGTGGAAGTGGAGCAGCGCCGCCAGCGGCGCCGTCTCCCAGTTTCCAAAGTGGCCGGTGAGGACGAGAACTCCCCGCTTCCCTCGGGCCGCCTCTACGAGATGCTCGTGGCCGACGACCCGCACCTTCCTCTTGAGCAGGTTCTCGGAGCTGGCGAAGAAGGAGAAGATTTCGTGGATCGATCGCGCGGTATGCGAATAGCAACATTGTGCGAGGTGTCGAATGGCTTGCGAATCAAGCTCGGCCCCGAAGGCCCGGCGCAATCCGTCCAAGACGACTCGTCTCCGGATCGGCAGGAGATGATACAGGAGCTTTCCCGCTACGCCGGGGCGGAAGCGGGTGCGATCCAGAGGCAAGCGGGCGAGGATCGGTGAAACCCCACGCTCCTCGATCTCGCATGTCGAAGGCGACTGCGGTCGGTCCGTCCCCATATTCGGGGCCTAGGGTATCCAAAGAGCCGGAGAATTGCACGCATCGGTTACCGATCCCCCACGAGCTCGACCGCGTCGATCTCGTTCCATCCGGCGACTCCCGCGCTGTCCAGCGTGATACGGATGGCTCGCGTCGCGAATCGAACGGGGTTGACCGAGAGGGTGAACCAGCCGGGACAATTGCGGGTGGGGTCCTTTCCCTGCCAAAGAACGTGCCAGCGACCGTCGCCGTCCTGCGCCTCGATTTTCGAAACCGCGCCCGGATTGAAGGTCTCGTGGATCCGTACGTGCGACGGCCGAACGCGATGCTCGAAGGTAAGCTCGAGCCATTCCTCTCCGGCATCCGCCTCGCGGGAAGCCCAGGCGGACTTGCTGTCTCCGCCGGTCGGCGTATTCGGAGGGCCGGTGGCCTGCTTGGCCGACCAGTCCGTCGCCGTATACTCGGAAGAAGCGGTCGCTTCCCTGGCCCACTGCCGGAGACGTCCCTCGTCGTCGATCGTCATCTCGCGCAGGCGAAGCAGGACGCCGCGGATCCGCGAGGTCACCTCTTCGCTGCCTTTGGCGCCGAGCCGCGCGAAGACCTTTTCGATCTCCGGGAGGGACGAAGGGCCGAGCTCGAGCAGTTGGAGGGAAGCCTGATCGCGGACCTCGATGTCCGCACTCTCGAAGTCGGCGACGAGCGAGGTGATCGCCGCGCGCACGAGGGGGCCCAGCCGCCGGCGCATCTCCTCCGATTCCGCGTCCATGCGGCGGGCGGCGCGATGCCGCGCGAAGGCGACGTCGTATTCTCCGCGATCGAGCGCGCGGTGAGCCTCGCGGACGAGCTGGGTCGCGTACGCCTTCCTCTCCCGCACCGCCTGGCGAAGGGCGCGAATCTCCCGGAGCCGGTCATCCGAGAGAACGAAGATCAGGAGAAGGGCTACCCGGATCATTTCTTCCACAGAGTATCTACGATGGGACCGAGGATTTGCTGCAATTGCCGGCGCGCGCGATGGGCGCGGACTCGGACCGCGCCCGCATTCGCTTCCGCGATCTCGGCGATTTCCTCGTACTCTAGCCCTTCGACGTACCGCAGCACGAAGGCCTCCCGCAGGTCGTCGGGGAGTCGTTCGATGGCCTCCTGCATGCGGTCGGCGATCTCCTGGCGGAGGATGCTCGAGAGGACTCCGTTGCGGCGTCCGCGCGGCGCCGCCTGGGCTTCCATCACCGAGGGGGATGCCGAGCCCGCGTGCCGGGCGCGGTTGCGCCGACGGTTGCGGGCGATGTTGAGGGCGATGCCGAAAAGCCACGTGGAGAGTTTCGATCGTCCGTCGAAGTGCGACAGCCCCTCGAAGGCGCGGACGATCGTCTCCTGCGCGATGTCCTCCGACTCGCCCGCGGCCATGAGTTCCGCGAAACGGCAGAGGGCCTCGCGGTGGGGGAGGACAAGCTCTTCGAAGGCCTTTCGGTCGCCCGAGCGGGCCTGGGTTAGGAGCGTAGCGGAGTCCACCGGAGGATTATACTCCCCGAGGGCTCCTCCGGCGGTTTCGGGAGAGGCAGCGCGAAGGTCCGGTCCCGATCGCTCGGAACCGGACCTCGCGACCGAGTCTAGTGCTGACCGACCTTGTATACCTTGCCGTCGGATCCCTTCACCTTTGCGTGGTGGAGCGAGTGGGTATTGCTTCCACCCCACCATCCCTTCTTGTACTGGACCAAGCCGACTCCCTTGGCGAACCAGTAGGTGTTGTAGCCGGCGTCCGCGATGGGGGATTCCACGACATCGACGCGATAGCACTTCTCGAAAGTCCCGGCGGGCGTCTTCACCGTCTCGTTCGTCGCGGTTACCTTGAGTTTCCCGATGAACTTGGAGTCCCAGGTGTAACCGACAGATCGGTCAAAGCGGAACATCGGTCGGGCCACGGGACCGGAGTTGGGCGGATCGACGAGGACCCAGAGCGTCCGCTTGTACACGCCCGTCAACTTCAACTTCAAAGTGCCGTGCGGGGTGTCCTTCACTTTGTACCAACCCGTGGAGGGGCTGTAGCTCGTTACCTTCATCGTCGTCGAAGAGCCCGCGGGATTCCCTTGAACCGGGCCCGAGAGATAGGTCCAGGCGTTGCTCGTCGAGAGCGGGAAGGGGCTGGTCCCGGCAAGCCGGCCCGACGAGGTCAACGCGAAGTCGCACTTGAGAGCGTACGAGCTGTCCCCCTTGAAGAACTGTCCTACCACGACGGTGTAGTTCCCGGCGGGGACATATTCGCCGCCCATTTTCTTCTTGTCCCACGCCCACGTCTTGGACTCGCCGGGGTTGAGCTTCCCCAGGATCATGATCGAAATCGGGGAGTACACGAGCTGGCCTCCCTTCTCGATGTACCAGGGAGAGGGGCTGCTCATGTAGACCGTGCTGGAGGTGTGGTTGGTAGCCGTGAACTCCACGGTCCCGGAAGTGCCGGCCTTGGCGACCGGATCTTCGACGCGAAGGCTGACCTCTTGTTGCGCCTGGACGCCGAGCGCGGCGCCCAAAGCGGCGACGAGGGCCAGCGAAGACGACACCATCTTTTTCATCGATCTCTCCTCTGATGAATTAAAATACGGTCCAGGGGGCGGCCCCTGGGATGGGGTCCCAGGGGCCGCGGGGCCGGGTTAGGAAGAGTCTTACTGGACCTTCACGGTGATCTCGTCGATCGCCAGAAGGGTGTCCGCCGCGTCGTACGCATACGCGACGATCATGTGCTTGCCGGAGGCGAAGGTGGCCGTTACGGAGGCCCCTTCGCCGAGAGCCACGAGCGGATCCCGCGTGGCCTTGGCGTTGTCCGAATCGATGGATTCGACCTTTTGCTCGAAGTACTTCACCTTGGCCACGTTGCTCGAAGAGCTCTGGTACGAGAGGGTGATGCTCGTGCCGCCGGTGACCGGCCTCATCCACGTGACCGGGCTCTTGTCCGTTCGGCGCGAGTCGGAGCCCGTGCCGTTGGCGAAGAGCTGGAACGACTGGGTCTCGGTCGCCGAGTGGAACTTGGGGAGGAAGTCGAGGACCTTGCCCCAGATCAGCTTCTTGTTCTCCTCGTAGTCCACGCCCGTCGGATTGAACTTCGGGAACCAGGCGAAGTCCGGGTGATCGTCCACGCTGGAGCCCAGCCACTTGCCGCCCCGGAGCTTTCGGCTCGAGGTCGTGGTGTAGAGCTCATACTTGTAGGTCTTGGTGAACGTGTTCGTCCCGAGGATGGAGTAGTCGACGCCGTCGTCGGCGTAGACGACCTTGGTCGTGACCGAGAACACGCGGCGGTTGTATCCGTCGATCTTGCGCGTGCCCTTGTCGGTGAGCTTGGTTTGGTACGAGAAGGCGGGATAATTCCACACCGCTTCGCTCGCCGTGATGTCGAAGACCACGACGCTCTTCATCTCGCCGATGACGCTCACGAGGATCTTGTGGAAGACGTCGGGACGGATGTCTTCGAAGGCCTTGGTGAATTCGTCGTCGTAGTTCTTGATGTAGTTCTCGAGGGCGCTCTTGTACCAGGAAGGCGTGTAGTTCTGGTTGAGAGTCGTGCCGTAGGCCTTCTCGTACCAGGCGCGATACTCCGCCACGGGTGCCGGAGTGCCGGCCTTGAGCTTCTTGAGAAGGTCCTGGGCCTTGGTGTAGTTCGCCTTCTGCTCTTTCTCGGGCGCGTTGTATCGAGTGCCGCTGAAGGGAGAGACGACGCCGTAGTGGCTCTCCGTCAGAAGGCCCTTGATATCGGCGACCTCGAAGCGAACGCCGTTCTTCTCGATGGGGGCGATCGGCTCGGCCTCGAGGGCGGCGGCGGCGGCCCACCCGTTGCAATGGCCCCACCACGAATAGTCGACCTCGTCTTTGTCGTATTTCTCCTTGGTGGCGCCGAAGATGTGGTGTCTCCAGTAGCCCGTGTCCGTCAACTCCCACGCGGCCGCGCCGTTGTCCAGGGAGTTCCCGACGGCCTTGTCGTACTTCGCGAGAGGCGAGAGGTCGTTCGTCGCGACCGCGGGGTTGAACTTGTACTTCTTCGTCGCCGTGTCATAGGTGAACGTCTTCTGGCCGTTCCAGCCGACGCCCAGGTAGCCGTCCGCCATGTTCCACCAATCGCCGGACCACGGCACGAACGACGCCTTGCCCGTGAACGTACCTGCCTTGATCTTCGGGTCCCCTTGAGGAACTTCTTGTCCGATCGCCACTCCGCACAGGAGCAGCACCAGCAACACCTTGCGCATGCGCATCTCCCCTTACCAAGTAAACTCGACGGAGCGCCTAGGGCTCCGTCCGTAAATAACTCACTCGAGAGGGCGTGGCCGAGTAGAGCGGCCAGTAGGGGACCGTCGAGTCCCACCGCTGCCGCAGGGTTCCGCCCTCCTTCTCGAACTCCACGTCCACGACCGTGCCGCTGGACTTCGGCGGCGTCGCCGTCGGATCTCGACGAAAGGGATTCGCCGGGGGCGTTCCCGAGGCGCTGGCCCTCTCGCGTCCCGCCGTCCCCGGCGGAGGCATGTCGACGGGGAAAAGGACCGACGGGGCGCCGTCCTCGTCGTCGAACTTGAGGAAGCGTTCGCGCACGGAGCCCCTCTCTTGGACTCGATCGCGCACGGCGACGACGGAATGGTCGTCCATGGCGATGTAGGCGGTACCCCCCGGGTTGTAGGGAAGGCCCGCGAGGTCGGAAGGCTCGATGGAGACGACCCACACGTCGCGCCCGTCCATCTTCTCCGTCGCTTTCACTTCGAACTGCCATAGGATCGGCTTTTGGCCCCACCCGTCTCCCGCGCCGTTCTGCATCGTGCGGTAGTGCGTCTCGACCTTCCACTTCAGGCCCGGAGTCCAGGCGAGAGAGCCGAACTTGACGGACCGTGCTCCGTGCATTCCATACTGCGCCAGCTCTTCCGGCATGTCCGAGGAGTCTTCCGGTTGATCCTGGCTTCCGAGTGCGTCGGTGGACGCTCGGGAATCGGACTCGTCTGCAGGATGAAAAGGAGTGCCTTCTTGACTCCGTCGAGAAGCGTCGGCAGGAAGTCTTCCACCGACGTGCGAGTCGGGCGGCGGATTCGAGCGGCGAAGAACGACGATTCCCACGGCACTCGGAACGGCGAGCGCCAAAAAGACGAGCAAGAGTCTGAGGAAGGACTTCTTTCGCTCCATCTTCTCCCCTCGAAGGGCCCCTATAACGCGGTGCGTCAAAATCCGGCAGCAGTTGGTATGCAAAGGTCGTGCCAGGAGCGGAGATGGGGCGCTGCTTGTAACGCTCTAGTCTGTAAGGTATTGCGATTCTATCCGTGGCGATCCGAACATGAATGTCTTCGGCGTGCGACGAATGACGCAGGGACGGGACGGTCGGTGTAGAGTGTAATCGACAGAGCGGACCACCAGAATTCCCTTGGCGGGAGGGGCGGGCGTGATAGCATCCTTGCCGGCATGAGACTGGCGCTCGTCGTCGCACTCATCTTCCCGGCGGCGGCGCATGCCCAGGACCAGCAAGTCGGCGCGCGCGCCAAGGCGATGGGGGGAAGCTACACCGCGTTCGAGGACGACCCCGTCAGCGTCTGGCTCAATCCCGCGGGCACCGCCACGCAACCGACGGCGGTCGCGCTGGACTACCAGAGCTATACGCTCTACGAACTCAAGATCAGCCAGACGGTATTCACGTCGCTCGCGTCCACCGGATGGTCCGATCCCGCTCTCATTCCCTCCTATCTCGGCGCCGTATTTCAGCTCGGGTCCGGCGAAGTCGATCACGCCATCGGCCTCTGCTTTGCGGCTCCGTTCCGGACCAAGTACGCCTTTCTCGATACGAGCACCGATCTCCTGACGCAAATGACCCAGTCGTACTATCGCTTTCGAGCATCGTATGCCTACGACTTCCGACTCCGCCCGCGAAATCAGGGAGGCTTCTTCCCTCATTTCGCCCTGGGCGGAGCCGTCGACCTGGCCGTGACCGGCGTCGGCGTGGATCAGTACGATACGAACACGAGTACCGCCGAGCCCTTGACCTACTCGTTCACGGCCGTGGGACCGGGAGCGGGCCTGGGGCTCCTCCTCGGGGTGTACGACAACCTCTCGAACTTCAAAATCAATCTCGGCGTCGCCTACCAGTCCCAAGTCGAGTACAACTTCTCCGTCAGCGACACGATCTTTCCCCAGTTCGGATGGCCCAATCAGGTGAACGGCGGCGCGACGGTCTATCTCCTGGACGGTCTGCCGCTGCGGCTGACCTTCGACGTCCAGTGGATCAACTGGGACGCGGCGACGGACGACTCCACCCTCTCGGGCGCGGAGAGTTTCCGCGACGTCTTCAACTTCTCGAGCGGCGGGGAGTACCGCATCAAGATCACCGACAACATCCGTCTCTTTCCGCGTCTGGGGATTCGGGTCTTCGAAGCGCCTTGGAACGATCCGATCACTCTTCCGGCCATCGGCCATCACCAGCTCTTCATCGAAACGGAGAGGAAACGATTCACGATCTTCACCTTCGGGATCGGGGTGGCTTGGAGCACCGCCGAGTCCGGGAAGTTGTGGCGCGTGGACCTCGCGGGAGACGTGGGCGGAGATGCGGGCGGCTTCGCCTTCGGATTCAGCTTGGAACTTTAGGGGCTGATAGCCCCCGCGCCCACTCGTCCAACCGATGCGACCGGACGATCGCGTGGAAGGTGTGGAGGGAGCCCTCAACCGCGCCGAGCGTGTGCTGGCGTTGGCCCACCCGCATCGTGCCGTCCGTCTCGGCGCGCACCCATAAGTTCGACCCTTCGACCTTCTCGGTGATGAAAACGGGATCGTCCATGAGCCGATCGGCGAGCGCCGCGAAGCGGTCGGCGGATTCGATGTCGAAGACGCCTTGGCCTTCGGGGAGGCGCTGGAGCACGGCATCGGAGATCAGCTCCTCCGGCGGCTCGTACTTCTCGACGCCGAGCGCCGTCGTGATCCCCGCCGGGTCGGTAACCCCGGACGGCAATAGATCGAGGGACGCGACCAGTCCCTGCGAGATCTGCCCGCGAAGCGTGATGGTCTTGACCCGATTGCGCTTCGCGCCCGCGAGCTTGCCGACCAGCCCCAGCCGCTCGATGAGCGGGTCGGGAAGCAGGCTGTCGACCGGGAAGTAGACGATCCGTTCGCCGGGAGCGTAGCGGCCCCGGGGGACGACGAACTGGAAGTCCATCCCGGCGAGCGTGGCGATCTCGATCCGGTCGGCGCCCGCGATGGGCCGTGTTTCCTTGATCGTCTCGATCGTGACGGCGAAGGTGGCCACGACTACTCCAGAACGAAGAAACGCTCTCCGATTTCGACGCCGCGGGCGTTTGCGAATCCCCTGCCGTCGCCGAACGCCTTGAATCCGCACTTCTCCAGGACCCGGATCGAAGCCGCGTTGTCCCCGGCCGCCCGCCCGTACAGCGGGCGCCTCTTCTGGATGGAACGCACGAATCGGGCCAGGGCCCTCGTGGCGACGCCGGCGCCCCAAAAATCTCGCCCGATCCAGTACGTGACCTCCGGTTCGTTCCGCCAGTCGGAATCGATCCAGCTGGCGATCGAACCGGCCACCCCGCCGTCGACGACGATGGTCCGAACGGTGACCGTGGGGTCGGTCCGCATCCGGTCCCACTTCTTCGCGAAGGCTTCGCGGTCCGACGGATTCTTCGGCGTGAAGGCGGCGCGGAAGTTGGCCTCCGGATCCTTCTGCTGTTCGAACAGAATCGGAAGGTCCGACGTCCTTACCTCTCGTAAGACGACCTTCATCTTGTCGGCGGAATCTATCAGAAAAAGAGGGGAAGCGCCCCTGCTTCTCGCGATCGCTTGTTGGATTCTGCCGGCCCGGATGGATGTTCCACGCGCGGGAACCGTGCGATGCCGGAGTCGGGGAACGGAACGTCTTCCGGCCTGATTCGTCGCCGGGGTACACCGCAAACGCTCCTCGCACCTGCACAAAAGGGATCGATAAGGAAATCAGGAAGCCCTGAATGGGTCCTCCACCTGTTGAACGGCAATCGATTACGGGGTGTATTCCGTTGATGGATTGTTGGTTTCCTCGTGGTCTTCTTTCTCAGATGAGCCAGGCACGTCTTCCGTACCGCTTGGAGGCTCTCCCCCGGATCCGGTACAGACTATAATAGTGGCCGATGGTGCTCCTCCTCCTGTTGGTCCAAGAAGAGATCATCCGCAACAACGCCCGAAATGCGTACGAACCTGCCTGCAAGAAATGCGCGGAGGGGCTCTCGATCTTGGAATCGGAGCCGGGACGAGCGCTTCAGAAGTTGACCGAGGCGGTCGATCTCGTGGAAAAGAACCGCCTCAAGGCGGTCGAGCGGAGCTTGAAGATCGAGGACGGCCTCGGCGGATACACGGAAGTCTATCGGTTCTTTCCGTACCAACTTCGCGGGCGGGCGCGGATGGCGTTGGCAAGGAAAGAACCGGCGGACGCGAAGGCTCATCTCAAGTTCGCCGTCTTGGATTTCGAGAAATCTCTCGAATTCCGCTGCGAGGAGAGCCGGAAGTGGCTGAACCAGGCTCGCGAGGAACTCGGCCGAAAGGACCCGCGCGCTCAACTCGAATCGGATTGGAAACGGCTCCTGGAGGAGAAAAAGTTCCGGAGCGCGCGGTCGCTGATCGAAACCCACGGCGCGAATCTCGGCGCCGACCGGGCGAAATGGCTGACGGAGACGGAGGAGGCCTGTCGCCGGCATGTTCAGCAGGCACTCTCGGAATTCGGCGAGGGCCCCACTCTGGCTTCGTTGGCCAAGATCGACTTGGACCGCCGCTATCAGCTGCCGAAGGAAGAGGAGTTGATCGGGGAACACCCGCTGCTTCCCTGGTGCCGCTCGCAGCGCGAGTTCCTAGGTCTTCTCAAGAAGGACCCGGCGCAACCGGGGCTGGATACCGCGGCCGTATCGCAGATGCTGGGAGCGCGCAGTCTCGGCGAGGCCGTGCGAAACCCCTGGTTCCGCGTCGCCGCGGATCTGGCTCATGGATGGTTTGAATCTCGGATGAAGTTCATGCTCGCGCAGACGGTCTCGGTTTCGCTCGCGGAACGTCGCAAGTTCCGGGGGGACGCGGGGAAACTCCTTGCGTCCTGGAGGGCGGCCCGCGATCGGTCGGGTCCCGAATTCGCGGAACACCATCCGGTCTTGAAGAACCCGCTCCTCAGTACGCTCGCGACATCGTTTCCCGTCGATCCCATCGAGCTGGACGATCTGAACATCGAGGGATCCTTCACCGCGGAATCGCCCGAGGCGTATCTCGGGAATCTGGAGATCAAGCTCCGGAGCCTGTGGCGCACCCCGAATCTCTCCGAGGAGTCCGCGATCAAGACGCTTTCTCTCCTGATCGCGGCGGTCGCGATCCGCGAATTGCTGGCAGGGCGTACCGAAGGGGAGGTCGCGGCCAAGCTCAAGGCCGAAGGCGCGGATCTCAAGAAGCTGGGGGGGACGCCCTACGTCCGGCGATGGGGAAAGCGCGTCGAGCGCATCTTCTCCGTTCTACTCCAGTAATCGCAGCGGCTTCTCGCCCTCCATCGTTCCTAGGATCCGGTACGTCTTCCCCGGCTCCAGCTCCTCCCGGAGGAGCCGGACGGTCTTCACTCGGTCCCCCTCCGCCAATCGGACCTCGTAGTCGTCGATCTCCAGTTCGAGTCGAGCGGGAAGATCGAAGAGGGTGGGGCTCCCGTTCTTCCGGACGAGCTGACCCGAGGGAAAGGGATGGACGTGAATCGTCAGCGTGAATTCGCCCGAGTACCCGACGATCGGCGCGACGGAGGCGCCGATCTTTGCGGCTTCGGCCGAGAGATTCGCCTCGAGTCCCTCGAGGGCGGACTGGACCGTCCGGCACCACGATACGAGGCGTTCCGCGGAGGGGCGGAGATGGAGCCACTGCTCGCGCGGCTTTTCCGACCAGTTCGCGGCGTCGTTTTGAGCCAGATCGAGCTGGTCTCGGAACCAGGCGAAGGCCTCTTTGCGATCGTGGGGAGAGAGCTCCCGCAGGGTACGGCGGAGGCGATGCGGCAGTTCCGCGTCGCCGCCGCGGAAGTCCCGATAGGCGAGGGCGTCTCGCTCCGTCTCGAAACTCCGTCGGGAGGCTCCTTCGTGGGGAGGGAGAGAGACGCGGAGGGGCGAGCCCGGCTCCCACACCATCCATCCCGCAACGGCCACGGCGGCGGTGGCGACGGAGAGGGCTCCGACGGTCCAGGCGTGGTTTCGAACGCGCCTCGCCACCTTTCGCGCCGTCGAAGGTCGCTGCGCGGTGACCTCCTCGTCGGCCAGATAGCGCTCCAGGTCGGCGGCCACTTCGGCGGCCGAGGCGTACCGATCCTGCTTCTGTCGCGCCATCGCCTTGAGAACGATCGCTTCCAGGGCGATCGGTACCTTCGCATTTCGGTCTCGCGGCGTCCGAAGGTTTCCTTGGACGACTTGCAGGATGATGTCCATCGGAGTCTCGCCGGCGTAGGGCATCTCGTTCGTGAGGAGCGTGTACAGCGTGGCTCCGAGCGAGTAGACGTCGCTGCGGGGATCCACTTCCGAGGGACGTCCGCGCGCTTGCTCGGGCGACATGTATCCCGGCGTCCCCATGATCTCGCCGGTGACGGAGATGGACGAATCCACCTGGATGGAGCGGGCGAGACCGAAGTCGAGGATGTACGGCCAGAACTCGCGGGTGATCATGATGTTCGATGGCTTGAGGTCGCGGTGGATCACTCCGGACGCGTGCGCGGTCGCGAGGGCGCGGGCGACCTTGGCCATGATCTCCGCGGCCAACCGGGGCGGGAGCTTCGCGCGCTCCAGAGTGGTCCCGTCGACGAACTCCATCGCGATGAAATGGCGCCCCTCGTGCTCGTCGACCTCGTAGACCGGCGCGATGTTCGGATGGCGAAGCCGGGCGGCCAGCTTCGCTTCCCGTTGGAATCGCTTGATCCCCTCCGGTTCGCGGATCGAGAGGAATTTGATCGCGACCCAGCGGGTGAGTTTGGTGTCCCACGTCTTCCACACTTCTCCCATTCCCCCGCGCCCGAGAAGTTCGACGAGGACGTATTGGCGAATCCGATGGGTCGGATCGTCGAGGCGCGCGCGGACTTCGCTCGGAGTCTCCTCTTCCGGGCGCATCGCCACCGTCGCGGCGCCGGAACAGTCGAGATGAACCTCCCCGGCGAACTCCGCGCCGCAAGCGGGACAAATCCGAGCGGTCGTGACCTGAAAGTCCCGGCACCGGTGCTCGACGCCCGTCTTGAGAATCCCGCTGCAGTCGGGACAGCGCTTGAAGTCCATCTTGCGACAGTAGTATAGCGCTACTGTGAAGAATCGCGCTCGGGCGACCCCTTAGATTGCTCCTGGCCGGCGAACTCGAAACCGGACCATAGAGGTCAAACTCTGCCGTTGCGCCTCCTTCCGGTTCCCGTTCTTCCATCGCTTGCTCCGGGACGATCGGCCGGGCATAATGCCTCCCCGAAATGGCGCTCGAAATGCACACCTTTGCGCGGGATCTGCTGCGCTGGTACGGTCGTCGTTCCCGCAACCTCCCGTGGAGGAAGAATCGGGACCCGTACCGGGTGTGGATCTCGGAAGTCATGCTCCAGCAGACCCGCATCGAAACGGTAATCCCGTACTATCGCAGATTCCTCCGCCGGTTCCCTTCCTTGCGTCTCTTGTCGCGGTCTCCGCTCGAGGATGTCCTCAAGGCTTGGGAGGGATTGGGGTACTACGCCCGCGCGAGAAACCTCCATCGCGCCGCGAAGAGGATCGTCGAGGAACACGGCGGTCGCTTTCCGGAGGCGCATGACGATTGGGCATCGCTGCCGGGAATCGGAGCGTACACCGCCGCGGCGATTTCCAGCATCGTTCTGGGCGAGCCCGTGCCCGCGGTCGACGGAAACGTCCGCCGAGTGGTCTCGAGGCTCCTGAATGTCGCACGTCTGGGAGACCGTCCGCTCCTGAGCTTCCTCGATTCGGTCCTTTCCGAGCGCCGGCCCGGCGATTTCAACCAGGCGATGATGGAATTGGGGCAGCGGGTATGCGTGGCGCGGACCCCGCGGTGCGGAGAGTGTCCCGTCCGAAGGCACTGCGGCGCCCTCGAGGCGGGGACCGTCTCCCGAGTCCCGGCGCGTCTCCCCCGGAAAAGGATTCCCCACTTCGAGATTGCGATCGGGGTATGCCGGAAGGGAAGCCGCGTTCTCGTTTCTCGTCGAAAGGAGGAGGGGCTCCTCGGCGGGTTGTGGGAATTCCCGGGAGGAAAGATCCGGACCGGAGAGACGCCGGAGCAGGCGGTCGCCCGGGAGTTCGCGGAGGAAGTAGGGCTACGGATCGGAGTGGGGGAGAAACTCCTCACGGTGCCGCACCGCTACTCGCATTTCTCGGTGAATCTCCACACGTACGATTGCCGGCACGTGTCGGGGCGCGCCCAGGCGATCGACAGCGCCGAGGTGCGATGGGTGAGACCGGCGGATTTGTGGAAACTCGCGTTTCCCGCGGCGAACAAGAAGATTCTTCAAACGTTGAAGGAGCAGCTATGGCGGAAGACCTGAAAAAGGTGTTCGGGGAGATGAAGAAGAAGTTCCGGCCCGGGACGATCGAGGAGACGACGACGTTTTACTTCTCCCTCGGCGACGACAAGGGCTGCAAGTGGACGGTGACCCTCTCCCCCAAGGAATGCAAGGTGGTCGAGGGAAAGGTCGAGAACGCGGATTGCGTTCTCAAGACCTCTCCGGAGCTCTTCGTGAAGCTCATGACCGGCGTCTTCAAGCCGGGGATCGGCGACTTTCTCTCGGGGAAGGTGAAGTCGAACGATCCGGAGAAGCTGCGGATCTTGGCGAAGGCGTTCGCGATCCCGTAGTCGTGATGTTCGATCGATCCGACCGCGTGGGGTCGGGCTTCACGTCGGGAACGAACCCCGGACGATTCCCGAAAACGAATCTCGATCGGGGGCAATCTTCCATTACCGGCACGGAAGTGCGAGTGGAGGGATGCCCCAATGCTGATGACGGCAATTCTGGCGCTCTTTGGCGCCCAAGAGGATGCGACGGCAAGGAAGGCCGTCGCGGAGTATCGTCGGATTCTCGGCGCCCGCGAAACCACGGAATCAGAACGCATCGAGGCGATCCGTAAGCTCGGAGCGGTACGTCATCCGTCCGTAGTTCGTGCACTCGTTCCGCTCCTGACTGCCGGTCCCGAAAACCTTCGGATGGAAACCGCTCAGGCGCTTTCTGCCTTTGGCCAGGTGAGGGGCACCGCGGTCATGGTGGCGCCGGCCCTGGTGTCGGCGGACAACGCGCGGCGCACGCGGGTGAGAATCGCGATTCTCCGATCTCTCGTCGCCCTGAAACAAGTGGAAGCGGTGCCGTATTTCCACAAGATGATCCGCGACGACGATTTCCTCGTGGCGCGAGAGGCGATCGTCGGCCTTCCTTCGTTCGGTCGCAAGGAGTCCGTTCCCGAGCTGATCGCCTACGTCAGGATCTGCGAACGAGTGGTGTCCGGGAGCGTGCTCCGGGTTCCGTCGAAAGTCGCCGGCGATCTCTCCTCGTCGCCTGAGTGGAACTTCTCGGTACAGATGGATGCGGACCAAAAGCAGAAGCTTCGTCGCGAAGTCCTCCTCCGCCCCCTGCTCGATTCGCTTCAGGCATTGACGGGAAAGACCTACACCACCTGGAAGGAATGGAATGCGTGGTCGGGGTCCTCGTGGCTCCGGTAGAGGCTTTCCGGGCTTCTCCCAACAGGAGTTGTGGGAGAGCGCTCGATGCGGATCCGCCTTATCGCGTGCGCTTGCGCCGCGCTTACGGGCTGCGAGGATCTAGGCGCCCCTACGGGTTCCGGAGGACGGGTTCCCGCTCCGGCATGTCGGCCATTCGTGCGGAAATTCCTCGCCGCGGACCTCCGAATGGATCTCCAGCGGGACGAATCGGATAACGAATGGGCGGGATTGCCGCAAATCTGCTCCGCCGGCTCGAACGTCTACGTCGTCTATGTGGATCTGTTCCGGGAGACCCTCTTCGGCGATGAGGCATGGCACGTCGTTTTCAATCGTTCAAAGGATGGGGGGCGATCGTGGCTTCCGGAGGGCAGGATCATCGACACCGGCCATTCCACGACATCCCGTGCCACCGTTCCCCGAATCGCCTGCTCCGGCGAGACCGTGTATGTGGTGTACATGGACAGCCGGGAGGGGCGATGGAGCATCTTTTTCAATCGCTCCCTCGATGGGGGCGACACCTGGTTGGCGAGCGACGTCGATATCGCCTCCGTCCAGGTTCCGAATCTCTCGGGCTGGCCGGAAATCGCCTGCGAGGATCGGCGCGTGCATGTGGTCTGGCACCTCTGGCACGATGAGTCTTCCTCCGACGTGGTCTACCGAAGATCCGAGGACGCGGGGGAGACTTGGGCGCAGGAAACCCTCTTGGATTTTGGCCCGTATCAAGCCTGGTATCCCAGGATCTCTGCGCGAAATGGGACCGTCGTGGTGGTCTGGACGGATGGTCGAAATCCTTCGGGCTCGACGGTGTATCTCAATCGCTCGGTAGATGGTGGGCGTACGTGGCTGGAGTCCGATTTTCGCTTAGACACGGGCGAGCCCGAGGGATGGGGGAACGACGCACGCATTCCGGAGATCTACTGCGACGGTCCGTACATTTGCGGGATCTGGCGCGGCCAAGGGGCCGCCCTCTATGCGCGCTGTTCGAGGGATGGAGGGGAATCGTGGTTGCCGGATCAGGTTCGTCTCAGCGGCGGAGCGGGATGGGTTTCCGACTTCACTCTCGCAGGGGAGGGACCGGAGCTGTACGTCGCCTGGACGGAATACCGCACGGATCATGGCGACGTATTCTTCCAGCGATCGAGCGATGGGGGACAAACGTGGCTTCCGGTGGGACCCCGGGTCTCCTCGGAGGAACCTGGGGATCGCGAGAGGCTTTCGGCTCGAATTGCCGTGTGCGGCCCGCATGTCTATGTCGTCTGGACGACGATCAGTTGGTGGTACGACGAATTCGAAACCCTCCATGGGGACGGCGACATCGTGATGAGTACGAGCGCCGACCGGGGGGAAAATTGGATCCGGGAGGTTCGGATCGACACCGCGCCGGATCGGGCGTCCGCGTGGAATCTGCGGATCTCTCTCTCGGAGTCTTCCCTCTATGCCGTGTGGGAAGGCAACTACGGCGAAGACGACAACGTCTGGTTCAACGGTTCGCACGCGCCTCCCGCGGAGGAAATCGAACTGCCTCGCCACGATCCTCACGGGCGGGTGAAGGACTATTCGGCCGAACGGTAGGCGGTTCCTCAGCCTGCCGTATTCATCCGGGCTACGCCGCCCGGATGAATACGGCACCCTCCGGGCCTTCGCCCCGCCGAAGCGGCGGGCTTCGGCCGCGCAGGCGGGCAGCTTCATCGGCCTTCCTGGCCGATTCCGCTGGACAACTAGAACCCGACGGACATCCCCAGGGTCCACAGGTATGCGGTGCGTCCGAAGTCGTCGCTCCCTCCGGCGGAGACGTCGCGAAGAACGTCGGAGCCGAAAAGGAATCCGAACCCGGTATGGAAGGAGACCTGTTTCGAGACAAGCACGCGCGCCCGGAGGTCGATCTCGTGGCCGATGTCGTCCGTTCCGGACCCGTCGAAGGTGAGAACCTGCTCCGTGAGATAGCAAAGGGCGAAGCGAGCGGAGACCTCGAGATTATTCTGGAGCGAGCCCGAGCCGATCGTGAACGCGGCGCCGACCGCGGCCTGGATCGTCCAGTAGTTCGTGTCCAGGTCCAGACCGAAATACTGATCCTCGAGGATCAAGGTATCGTTCACGTTCTCGTAGGAGAGAAACGTGGCGTTGCGATCGTCGGTGACGTCGTCGTCCCCGGTCAGATACTTGAAGTTGAGCGCGAACCACACGTTGCTGAGAAGTCGATACTCGGCCCCGACCTGCATCGCCCACGCTCGGGAATCGATGTCGCCGGCGGTGCCGCGGAGCGCGTCGCCGAATTGGAAATAGATCTCGGCGTAGATCTCCAGTCCCTCGAGCAGTCCCTGGAGATCGCCTCCGAGGCCGATGGTGTATACGGCCGTGTTCCCTCCGGCAAATTGGTCGAGGGCGACGATCGCGCCGATTCGAGAGCCCTTCCCGATCGAGTCTAGGGCGTACATCGCCCAGAGCGCGTAGGCGGCCTCGTCCGCGGACTGGGCGCCTCCCTCGATGATGGCGGGGAGCAGGACAAGACCGGCGGAGAACGAATCCTTCGAGTACGCCGCGTGCACCCCGGCGGGTTGCAACTCATCGGAGAGGCCGAGGAAGGTCCCGCCGCCTCCGGGGCCCGCGTTCTTCGCGAAACTGCTGGAGTGGCGAGGATCGAAGAAGAACGCGCTCCCCTTTCCGCGCAGGTCGAAGGCGGCGGGGACGATGCCCGCGGCGAGATCGAAGCCGGGCACGAACAGCTCGCGAAGGGAAACGGAGGCTTCGTCGACGAAGAGGTTCAACTCCTCGGGATTCGCGCCGAATCGATCGAGATCCCGGGCGGCCGCTCCGCCGGCGCGGAAGAAACCCACGGATCCGAGTCGGTCGGTCCCGCCGAGCGGCTCGATGAACCCTGCGCCGCCCCCGGAGGCCCGTCGAGTGCGCAAAGAGACGATGCCGTGGATCTTCTCGGTGAGCTCGACGTCGAGACGAACGCGAACGTCCCCCTCGAAGTCGGAAGTGGACGAACCGAAGTCCTCGGCGCCCGCGCCGGCCAGGGTGAGGTTTCGGTCGCGGTGCACGAAGTCGAAGTTCACGCCGCCGGATACGAGGATCTTGAGAGTCTCCGGGTGGTTCGGCTGCGTGTCCACTTTCTGCGCATGCGCCGTCGCCGACAGGGTCAGGCTGAGAACCGCGGTTCGCGCGAATCCCCTCATGGGCCCCCTCCTCATTCGAGGTCGCACTATACCGCGGAGAAAAGGAGGAGTCTACGGTCGTATTTGACAGTTCCCAGAGGAATCGATTTCTCTAAAGAATCCGCTCTCCTCGGCATTCGCAGAGAGGGGAACTGGGTCTTGCCTTCCGTTGGATCCTCGGAGAGTGACGGATGAAGATTCTGATGACCGTTCTGGCGTCCACTCCCCTCGCCGCCACGGACCAGGAAACCGAGCACTACGACTTGCACGTCGAGTGGCTCGACGCTCCACAGGTGGGCCGGATTCTCGAGCAGTTTTATGCTCAGGCCACTGCCTTCTTTGGTAAGGCGCCCAAGAAGCGCCTCCGCGTGGAGGTTTACGCAACTCGCGAGCGCTGGGTCGCCGCTCTGCGCGCCGACGGACAGACCGTGCCGACCGATTCGGGCGGACTCTACTCACCGGAGACCCGGAAGGCGTATCTCTATCTCCAGCCTTCCGAGTACTCCACCCGTCACCTTCTCCTGCATGAGGCCGCGCATCAGTTTCACTACTTGGCCTCGACGGGGAATCGAAGTCCGGCAGACCCGTGGTATACGGAGGGGCTCGCGGAGTACTTCGCCATGCATTCTTGGGATGGAAAGACCCTGAAGACTGGGGTCGTGCCGGCCATCACGTTGGAGGACCGCCCGGAAGCCGCCCTCCGGAATTTCGAGGCGGCCGGGAAAAACCTTGCGGGGCTCGTCACCGGGACACTAGCGGCGGATCGTCCCGAAGCCTGGGCCCTGGTGAGGTGGTTGGTGCTTTCGCAGCCCGAACGGTTTCGCGAATTGAGACGAGCCCTGGATTTGGGACAGAAATCGAAACAGGCTTGGTCACGAGTGTTCGGCGCAGTGACTCCACACCAGGTCCAACAATTCCGAGAATCGCTCGTGAAGGAGCAACAGCCCTGGAAGGTGGTGTGGATCCACTGGGAACCGCGCGGTGACCAGCTCGAGGGCCGGTCGGAGACGAATGCCCTGGCCGTCCTCAAGTCGCCGGCGTCTCGACTGGAGGTCGAGATCACCTGCACCTCCGAGACGGTTGCGGGGGTGGTGTTTGGATTTCAGTCCAAGGACGAGTTTCTCCTCTTCCAACTCATCGGGAAGAACCGAGTTCGCGTCATGAAGCGGAGTCGCGGCAAGTGGGAGCAGGTTCTTTATCGCGACAAGCCCGCAGGAGGCTCTGCCGATGTCCTTCTCGTGATTCGCGATTCGGGAGGATCGAACCGACTCCTGGCGAACGGGGTAGAGATTGCGACTTTCGAGCAAGTGGGTGACTTGGGGCTGAATGTCGATGCGGGACGTGCCCTCTTCCGAGTTCGATGACGATCTAGGGCCGTGACCGTCAGGGAACTACCTGGAATACCCGGACGTCAGTCCACTCGCCGGATTCATAGGCGTCCAGAGCGCGGAGGGTCCACGAAAAGGTGGACCCGGGAGGTAGATTCGGTACCAGGGCGTAATTTGCGGCGGTCACCCCTTCCGCGACCAACGGCGGCGCCAACGGTGGGGTTGAGACGATTCGCCAGTGGTAGCTGACCGAGTCTCCATCAGGATCGGTGCCGCCGGAACCCCAGAGTAGAAGCGGAAACGAATCCGAGAGCGTGCCTCCGGAGAGCGGAAAGAGCATGATGGGAGGAGGAGGAAGTGCGTTGTGCCGGAAGGTGAGCGTAGGGGAGAGACGCAAAGTCGTGCCGTCCCGGACTTCGACGCGCCAGCGGTAGGTCGACCCTCGCAGGGGGGCTCCCCAGGTGTAGGAGAGAGAAGGGCCTTGATAAAGCAGGGTGGACGGTGTGGGATCCGTGTCGCAATAAAGCGAATACGAGAGAGCATCTCCATCCGGATCGCTCGCCGCTTGCCAGGAGAATGAAACTGATTTTCCGATGGTGCGCGCTCCCGGAGGCGGAGTAAGTGGAGCGAGACCACCCGGGGGACGATTGTAGGTAATCCGGAGGAGAGACTGGTGGAGCCAGGCAATCACCCCGCGATCTCCGGACTGGTCCCATGTGAATCCGGCGGCAAACCAGCCATCCGCGAGCGTGGATTCAATTCGCTGCGCGGCGGAGTGGGCCAAGGTTAGCCAGGGAGTGTATCCCTGTCCTGTTCGAAGAAGAACGCCAGAATGGTAGAGCGGGCCATCTCCGCAGTCGTCATATCGGTAGGCGCTCATGTACAAGTAATCCTCCCACCGCTTCTCGATGCTCCGCACTTGGATTTGGAGATGGTGGCGATCGAACTCTTCGTAGCTATACGGGGCCACTCGGAGCTTGAGGCGCACCTGCGAGACGGTGGAACCGAGGGGAATGCTCCGAGTTGACCATTGGGACCACGATCGAAAGAACTCATTGTTCCAGTCGTAGTCGCGGCCGATGGCGCAATCGTATCGGCGAAACCCCGAAATAGAGGCCCCCTGCGTACCCCTCCAGTAGCTCGCTTGCTCCACAAGATTCCAGATTCCCCCTTCGTAGTAAAGGCAACCCGTCAGCACGGGGTTGTTCCAAGAGACCGTAGTGGGGTCGATGGAGACCGGATACCGACGTCGAGGATCCAGCAACCAGGCCGCGGGAACTTGGATACGAACTTCATAGGAGCGCTCGGGGCTCGAGAGCGGACGTACTCTGTATCGACCCGGTGTGGCGCGCGGGCGACCTTCTTCCACCGCGAGGGGGCGATCGAGAAAAAACCACGTTTGGCCCTCTTGAGTCCCGACGAGGATTGGCTCAGAAGTCTCGAAGGATCCGGAAAGACGACCTCCCTCGCCAAAGAGCGCCAGACCGTCTCCGAGGGTGAGCTCTCCAACGTATTCAAGAAAGCCAGGCTTGTCATTGAGGTGCGGAGGACGTCTTAGGATCAAATCGTGTTTGATCCAGCCGGCCCGGACTTCATAGCGATCGTCGGCGTCGGTGAACGCGCCTGGGTATCGAATGCTGTCGCCGTCCACCTTCCCGCGCGCCGGTCGGATCCCTTCCAGGGTGGAATAGGTCCCGTCCACGGCTCGGACGCCAATCTCGATCGGTCTCCAGAGGTAGGAACACCTGGAGGTTACTCCGATCCGAGTGTGCCCGTCCGCAGTGAGTGGAAATCGAGACTACAACCCATTCGTCTCATTGGTGAAGCCGCCGTCCGTTGGCCGGAGCTGGGTGTCGATAGGATTCATCGTGCCCTCCTCACCCTCATAGTGAATGGGAGAGGGGGAAACAAGGGCTGTAATCGATCCATCCGGGTTCGCGAAGTGTCGCGAATAGGGATCACGAAGCTCGAGAATCTCGTTCTGGGAGGGAGGCTCCACCAGGGGAGAGTTTCTGGAGGACGCGGTGGATTCAGGCAGTGCCGGCAGAATCTGAGGAACAGATTGGATCCATCGAATTCGATTTGCCTCACGAGAACGCGAATCGAGAAGGAGAGCCAACGCGAAGAGGATGCCGAGGAAAACCGCCAATCGTCGCACCATACCTCCGAGAGCTACGTGATGGAGGAAAGTACGGATGGGAGATTGAATCCGCACTCGAATATCGAATGACAGGCTCCAAGTACCAAAGGGGAAAACCCGGGGGGGCCTCGAATCTTCTGAAAAGCTTGCGCTGACTCGGCGTAGATCCCCCTTGGACGCACAGTCCCTCCACATTTGGCCCCGCCAAGCGTTCATGCTCCTCGCTCTACCGAATGTGGACGGCAGCTTCACCGCGACCCTTTTCGTAGATTAGGATCAGCTCCGGACCCTCCAGGAGCCCGAATCGATTCGCTCCTGGTTCGGTCGCGAGTTTCCAGGGGAGTTTCGATCTCGCTATTCCCTGGTGACGTTCAGTCGCATGGGATATCGATGGAGTCTTCGCCTTGGACAAATCGCCGAGAGAATCGTGCAGGCCCTATGCGCGAGAGATTTCCATCCCGAATCGCTGGATCTTCCGCGAGCCGCGCACCTGATTCGGACCCGCCTCGTCCCCAAGTCCATCTCTAGCGAGGTCCGTTGCCGGGATATCCCAAGGAAGAGGAGTCCGGCAGAGCGAAGGACGGGGTGGGATTTGCTCTCCCGTATGAGCAGTTCATGTTCAGGCACACTCGGGTCTTTCCGTCGGCTTGCCCCCGGAAGCGCGCGGGAAGATCGTAGCCCCCGGTCACCGGAACCCCGTCCCAAAGATCGGAGAGAGTCTTGAGCAGGGACCTGCATTGCCCGGGTCGGAGACCGGTCAGGAGGACCCCCGCGATAGGATCTCGGCAATACAGGGAAGAAAGCTGTCCCAGATCGAAACGATGCCAAGGGTGCTGCCGGAGGGTGAACGTGCTGAGATAGTCCCGCCCGATCATGACTCCGTCGCGGTCTGCAGGGCTCTGGATCAGGAGGACATGGATACTCCCCCCACGGGAGCACGTCCGTTGACAACACCCGACCAAGTCGGAGACGGAATCGATCGTCTCGGGCCTGGGTGTCCCGGGGATCGGAGGCCGCGGGCCGGCTGCGAGAATCTCGACGATCATGGTTTTTCTCCGAGAAACCTGGGGGCGGCGCACGCGCGCGCCGCCCCCTTCGAAGGTTAGAGGGGCAATTGCCAGACGTCGTTAAGGCCGTTCCCGTTGACATCATTGCCGTCAAGGATGATCATTCGGCCGAAGCCATCCAGAATCGCGGAATGGAGCATGCGAGCGGCCGGTAACGTGCCCGAGGGAGTCAATTGACTCCAAGTCGGGGTCGAGCCGAGCGAGAGCTCGAACGCATCGTCGAGACGGGAGGGACCGCCGGTTCCTCCCATGACGAGCATGCGTTGGTGCAGAGAATCGTATATGGCCGTGTGAAAGAACCGGGCGCCGGGGACGGAGCCGGCAGGCGAGAGGGAAGTCCAGGAGGGCGAGTTGCCCAGACTCAATTCCCAAACTTCGTTTACATAGGTGCCTCCGCTCTGAATGCCGCCGAAGACGACCATCCGCTGTTTCGCGGAGTCATAGATGGCCGAGTGTCCGATCCGAGGGGTCGGGGGAGCGTTGTTGGGTGTAAGAGGGCTCCAGGTCGGGGAAACACCGAGAGAGAGCTCCCACACCGAATTGTGGTAGTTGAGATTGGCATCTCGTCCCCCGAAGACGATCATCCGCTGCTTTGCGCTATCGTAGATCGCCGTGTGCAAGTGCCTGTCTCCGGGTGAGAACCCCGACGGTGTCAGGCGTTTCCAGAGGGGGGACGATCCCAGCGAGAGCTCCCACACCTCGTCCAAGTACGCGACGCCGTCCCGGCCACCGAAGAAGATCACGCGATCATTCGCGGAATCGTAGACGGACGAGAGCGTCTCTCGAGCCGACGGAGGGCTGCCCGCTGGAGCCAGATTGGTCCAGGCTCCGGGGCCGTCGAGGGAGAGGGACCACACCTGGTTGTCCGCGACATTGTTGTCTCCGAAGACGAGCATCCGGTTTCCTGTGGGAACGTAGATTGCCGTATGATTGTATCGGGGGGTCGGAGGGATTCCGAACGGGTGTACCTTGGACCACAGGAACGCCATCGTAGTCGCCATGACGATGTTCGAGTAGGCGCTGTTTCCATTCCCGTTTGAGGCTCGAACCCGAAACCAGTACTGCGTTGCCGCCTGCAGAGCCATGACGACGGCCCTAGTCGAACCGCTCGGAGCGGTGGAGACCTGGTTGAACTTCACCCCATCGAGGCTGCTCTCGATCTTGAACTCGGACTCGTCCGAGGAGTTGTCGATCCAGTTCAACCCCACGGCGCTGCTTCCCACCACTCCGATACCGAGGGACGACGGAGCCTGAAGAACGGACACTCCGTCGCCCCCGCCACCTCCACCGCACCCGACCGCGATCGCGCCTATGAGGGAAAGGAATTGCTTTCGCATGGCGATCTCCTCAAATGACTGCGCCCCTATTGCCCGGCGGGGAGGGTGAATCTGAGAGAAAATGGAGTCGCCCGGAAGAAGTCCTTTCCGCTGGGCGACTCTTGGATGGATCCTCCTTCGCGCCCTTGGACATGCGCTACGGAGGGTGAGTCCGCCGCAAGGAAAAGACCCTTCGTAACCGCTCACGCTCCCCGTGCACCGCAGGCGCGGAGAACCGCCGTCTCTTCCGTGGTTCCACCTTCCCCATGCCGGGAAGCCCCCCCGATTTATCTCTTCTCCGCGGTGAACCCCGCGAACGGATACGACCCTTCTTACGGCGGACTCAGAATTGCCCGGGGGTTGGAGTCGTTACTCTTCCGTTGAGGAGGAGCCGCCACCGAGGTACGCGCATACCAGGGTCGTGATCTCCTCGATCCATGCGGTCTCGCTCGACTTCGCGTCGTCCACGAGCGCATGGTAGGTGAGATGGGCGATCGTCCGCACCACGACCACGGCCGCCAAGTCAAGATTGGTTCTGGCGATCTCGTGCCTCCGCGTTTGGAGGTAGGCGCGCGCGAGATCGGTCACCCTCGACTCCACCTCGGCCAGTCGGTTGAGCTTGCCGATGCGGGGTACCTGCTCGATGAAGACTCGGCGCAAGGCAGGGTCGACGTGCTGCGCGCGGAAGAACGCGGCCACCACTCCCCGGACCGTGCGCTGGAGATCCTCTCCCCGCAACCGAAGGAGCTCCTTCTCGAGGAGCCCCCGTACGGATTCGATGTGCCGGTCCATCAACTCGGCGACCACCGCCTCTTTGCCCGGGAAGTACTGGTATAGGGAGCCGATGCTGATCGAGGCCTCCCGGGCGATGCGTTTCGTGCTGGCGCGGTCGTAGCCGACCGACACGAGCACCTTCGCCGCGGCCTTCAGGATCGCCGCCACCATGGCCTTGCTGCGGGCCTGTTGGGCCCGCTTCCTCGGAGTGGTCTGCACGCGGGGAGGCATGGATGCGCTCGCACTCTACGCAACGCGGGAGACCTCTGCAAGAAGATCCTCCCCTCGAAGCATCGGCGACCCCTGTCTCTTCATCTCCGCCGCGAGTACGAGATCTCGGACACGCCGATTCACGGGTGTCGGAGTCCCCTGTCGGGTTCCGAGCTCCACGATGGCGCCGTTCAGGTGCTCGATCTCGGTAGGACGGCGACGATCGAGATCCTCCCACATCGACGAGCGCGCGTGGGGGTCGATCGGCAGAAGGACATCCGCCAATCTCGAATAGAGACAATCCGGAAGCGACAAGATGGGGGGAGTCAGTCGCGGGATCCAGCCGCCGATCCGTCGCGGTCGGATTCCGGCCGCCCGAAGCGCGGCCAGGCCTTCCCGCATGGAGTTCGCCAACACCGACCGGAAGGCGCGCTGCGCCAATTCCTCTCGAAGAGAAATGCCTGCGAGCGCATTGATGGGATTGTTCAAGTTGAAGAGGAGTTTGCTCCACAGAACCGGACGGATGTCGTCGTCGAGGGCGGCCCTGATTCCCGCTTTGATGAAGGATGCCGCGATACGGCGCCCCACTGAGTTGTTCTCGATCACGACTCGTCCGGCGGTTCCTTGGTGTAGAGCCCCCGGGCCCTTCCGGACGACATTGAAGGTCGCGATGGCCTCCAGAACGGGGTGGCCAGGTAGGGTTCGCCGGAGGGTGGTGCCATTCGAGGTACCATTTTGGAGACTGATGACGCATGCGGAACGACGCAGGACCGGGGCAAGGAGCGCCCCGGCGCGCTCGGTGGCCATGGACTTTACCGTCACAAGGACTACGTCGCACCCCGAGAGTCTTTCGATCCGCTCGGTGTAGGGCACACGAGCGGGGGCCAGCGCCACTCTTCCCCCGTGGATGTCGGTGAGCGTGAGTCCATGTTGCGCGATCTCGCTACCGAGCCGGCCCACCATGGTCACGGATTCGCCCGAATTGGCCAGTCTCCCGCCGACAAACATGCCGAGCGAACCTGCCCCGAAGACGCCGATGTTCATTCCGCCCGTTCCTTTCGAAGCTGGAGTTCGCGAGCGATCTTGAATCCTCGATCGAGAATGGTGCTGCAAGTCACCCGAAGCGGTGTCGAACGATAGATCCGCGTGCCATAGCGTCGTACCTTCCCCCAATCGATCTCTGCCCCCAGCCCCGGCGACGTGGGTAGCGAGAGGCGTCCGTCGGGATCTAGGGCGGGAGGACTCTGCAAGATTCCCCCCCAACTGCTCGGTGTCCAAGGTCCTTCGATGGGGTATTCTATCCACTGCCGTTCCTCCTGAGGGACCAAGCCGATGAGATGTAGATTCACGAGGAATCCCACGCCGGTCGTCCACGTATGGGGGCAGTAGGAGAGAGTGCGACCCTTCGCTGTCATCCGCAATCGCTTGATCAGCTTCTCGACGAGAGTGATGCCGCCGAAGAACGTGCCTTCGGCCAATGCGGCATCCGGCTGATACACGTCGAGCGAGCCGAGGCGCAGATACTCCTCATACTCCGCAAGGCATCCGTTCAATTCTCCGCCCGCTACGCGCGTAGAAGTCAGAGTGTTTCTCAGCTGAGCCAACCCGAGCGCATCCCCACGATGCAAGGGTTCTTCCATCCAGTGAAATCGCAGAGCCTCGACCTCACGCGCAACCTGTCCGGCGAATTCGCGGGACCATCGAGAGGGGCGCTCAATGATGGAAACGGGCCATCCTTGATTGCAGTCCACCATGAGTTCGAGGTGGGATCCCGAAGCCTCGCGCGCCGCGGCGAGGAAGGGGACGATGCGTCGCAAATCGCTCGACTTGATTCGGAGCTTGAGCGCGCCGAATCCGTGATCGAGCGCGGCCTCCACTACCCCCCGCGCCGCTGCGGGATCGTGATCGTAGGTGTCGCCGGTCGACCAATACGGACGGACGGTTCCGCCCTCACCGCCTAGGTACCGCCAGAGGGGAAGCCCCTTCGCCTTCGCTGCGATGTCCAGGAAGGCCGATTCGATCCACCCGTTGCGCATCCCGAGATAGGAGAACTCCTCGATGCGCGCATTGACGGCGCTTCGATCCTCGGGATCCAACCCCATCAGGTAGGTTCCGAGCATGGGACCGAGGCCGTCGCGCTCGGTCCCCATGGCAGGAACGGCCGCAATCCCTTCCGCGCCGTTCGTGGCGCGGAGTCGCAGGAGATAGAGCCGCATTTCGGTCTGCGGAAACCCCGGGATCCAACTGGGATAGAATCGATCGGGACGCTTCACACCGCCGTGACGCGTCGGCCGGCAGAATAGAGGGCGAGTCCCCCTCAGAGGGAGGGCGATTCGATAGAGTTCGACGAGATCGATCTTCATCGAATCGCCTCGGCTTTCGTCTCCGGGCGGCGAGCGGGCGATTCGCGTCCGGGGAGCGGATCGGCTGCGAGAAAGAAACCCCGGACGGAGAGTGCGAGGGCCGCCCAAAACGGAAGGTGCCAGAGCGGCAACGGTCCGAGGCTGGCGTACGAATAGGCGAAGTGTCCCGTTTTCGCCAGCACGCATTCAACCCCGGCCTCCAAGAGGGCGAGGATCGGGGCGACGACAAGATCGCCCGGCCGCCGGAAGAACAGCAGGCGGAGCCCCAAGACCGCGACCGAGAATAAGGTGAGTACGAGTTCGGGCCGGAAGAACAGGGCGTGCGCGACAAGCAGGGCGACAAAAACCCACAGGTCCAATCCCAGATTCGGGCGCGCTGCGGGACGAGTGCGGTCTTCGATCCTCCGCAAGATCTGCGCGCAAGCGAGGATGCCGAGGAAATAGAAGAATCCATACCACCAAGGCACGAGTGTCGAGGGCATGGCTTTCCAGATCCCCAGGCGCACATGGAGGGAGTCGAGTACAAAGAAGACCCCCGCTCCGGCCGCGGACAGAAGGACTCGTCGTTTCACGTCTTTCCGCCTCCTACCGTATAGCGACCTAATAGTCGCGTACGTACTAATACGACTAATAGGTCGCGTAGTCAAGGAGAAACCGCGCGGATCCTGGCGGCGATCGGCGGGCGTTCGGGGGATCAGTTCATGTCCGACCGGGAGGATGGACCGTTCCCTTCCGCTCCGAGGGAACTGACGCTGACGCGGGTGGTGGCGTTCGTCGATTGATCGAAGACGAAGACGTCCCAGTGACCGTTCCGGTCGGGTTGGACCCCGCCGACCAAGTTGGAGGCATACGAGGAAAAGGTAATGCTCGTGCCTTTGGGAGAGATCGAGGCGTAATCGGAGCCACGATTGGCCGGCTCTCCGCCGACTCCCCGGCTGATCCTTGTCGTGATTCCCAGGAGTACGTCGCGGAGGAAGATGTCGGCGGCGCCGTTGGTGTCATCCGGGACCAGATTCGAAGCCTCCGAGACGAAGGCGACGTATCGTCCGTCCGCGGAAATCGAAGGACCCCACGAGGCCGCGTTCGCCTCCGCTCCGGCGGGGGCGATGCTCAGCCGAGTTGTGATCCCCAATACCCGGTCGCGAAGGAATACGTCGTGATCGAAGCCCTGGTCGCCGAGCACCAAGTCTTCGGCATACGAATCGAACGCCACGAAACGTCCGTTGGCGGAAATCGAGGATCGTCCGATCGATTCCCAGGCGTTGAGTCCGCCCGGATTGCGGTGGACGCTCACCAGGGTCGTTTCCCCTGTCTGGAAGTCGTGGCAGTAGATGTCTCCGGCTCCGGTCGCTCCCTGATCGACGATATTGAAGGCGAACGAGAGAAAGGTCACGTATCGGCCGTCCGCGGAAACCGCCGGATTCATGGAGGCCTCATCGGCCTCGCGTCCGTTCGTATGGACGCTCGCGCGTCGAGTCTTCTTCAGGAGTCGATCGTGGACGAAAATGTCCATGTAGCCGTTTCCGTCGCCGGGCACGAGATTGCGCGCCCAGGAGGCAAAAGCGACATGTCTGCCGCCCGCCGAGATGGCGGGGAGCCAGGAGGCGCGGTCTCCCTCCACTCCCCCATCGTTCACGCTGACCCGACTCGTTCGTCCCGAGGAAAGATCGTACACGAACACATCCGAGGTCTGGTTAGTATCGGGTAGGGCCAAGTCGGTAGCATCAGACTCGAACGCGACGAATCGACCGGACCATGAGATCGACGGTCGGCCGGAGTCGCCGTTTCCGGACGTAATGCGGCGAGTTTGCCCGCTTCCTCGGTGATGGAGGAAGACGTCCCTCTTCTGATTGGCGTCTACTTCCACCAAATTGGAGGCCTCCGACTCGAAGGCGATGAACTCTTCCTCAGGTCGATGGGCGGCCGTACCGTCCGCGACACTTTCCGTCGGGGGATAGATGTAGTTGCCGTCCGAAGTGGGGTAGGTTTCCGCGAGGATCGAGTCGTCCCGGAGCACGGTGCTCCAGCCGGTGCTGATGTCCGAGTTGGAATCTCGGAGTCCCGCCAGGAGAACCACCGTAGTCAACGTCGCCGCGGCGATGGCCTGGCCCACGAGCTTCTGGTCCATGATGTCCTCCCATATGGGTTCTCCCCTCTATAGCACTTCTGAGTAGCGGGCGTTCTTGAGAAACCGGAAGGATTTCTTTTCAAATAGTCCGGCGCTGATCGGCAATGAGGAATGTCCGAGGAGGTGATGAATGTCGACTCTCCGAGCGTGCCTTTGCCTCGCATTCGCCGGACTCGCCCTGGGAGGCTGCGATGACGACGAGGATTCAGGTGGCGCCGGTCCGCGGGGAGTCCGGGCCTGGGGAGACAATTCCTACGGCCAACTGGGGAACGGCCTCCTCGCTTCGACGCTGACCCCATCTCCGATTCCGGCCGTTTCGCATGCCGACACCGTCGCTGCGGGTTTCCATCACTCGCTGGCCCTTCGTAGCGACGGGGACGTCTGGAGCTGGGGGAACAATCACGAGGGTCAGTTGGGAGATGGCACGACCACTAACCGGACCATTCCTTCTAGGATTCCCGCTCTGAGCAACGTCGTTTCCATCGCGTCCGGCAGTGAACACTCGGTGGCGCTGGCTACGGGCGGAGT
>CAZGKV010000043.1:0-39050 GCA_964526305.1 uncultured Planctomycetales bacterium
AACGCCGCAGATGCGCCCTCGCCGCCGCCATCCCCCCTGGAGGGGACGCGCCGATGCGAGCGGCGCATCTCCGTTCCCTGGCCGCCGGGCGGTGGCGGGACCGAAACCCCGCCGTTCTCTCCGGGCTACTTCGTGAGGATCCTCACCGATTGGAGGGTCTGCTTGGAGACCTCCTGCAGTCTCCGGCGCGTGGTTTCCACCGGAACGCCGAAGTAGCTGTCCTCGATGATGGACGCGGCGAAGACGATCACATGGGGCTTCGCGTACCGTGCGGCGATGAGCAGCTCCATCCGGTCGCCGTCAAACCTCTCTTCCGGCGCGTCTTCGTTCTTCCTGGGGGCCACCTTTCCGGGGAGCCGCAGGACTTTCAGGATCTCCCAATCGCCCGACTTCTGCCACGGTTCGGTGTCCAACCACTTCGCATCCCCGACGTTCGCGTCCACGAGGTCGCCGTACCCCCAATGGACCTTCTCGAGATGCTCGCCTTTCAGCCAGGCGAGCATGTCCTCCTTCACGAAGTCGAGGGGGCCCTTGCCCTCGCTCTTCTTCGCGAGGTCTCCCTCCTTGACATAGAACACCCTCATGCCCATCCAGCTCGCCTCGTTGTCGAATCGATTCTTGCCCGTCGGCAGGTTGAAGCGGAATCCCCGGACGGTCAGATCGTCGCATACCTCTTCCATCTCGAAGCACTGGATCTTGGAGTCGACGATCCCGACTTCGAACACTCCGGTCTTGTCCCGCTTGCCGGTGAGCTTCTTGACGCTCACCGCGAGCTTGGTTATCCAGAGTTCCCGCCCCTCATCGTAGACCGGGATCGAAACCCACTTCTTCTGGGTCTCTCGATATTCCTCCTTGAAGCCGGTTCGCTTGTGGAGCTTCACGGAGGCGGTGACTTCGTAGGTCACGTCCTTTTCGGTCGAGCGGAAACTCTCACTCAGGTCGGTCGCGGTCCACCCTCCCGCCGGCTCGCCGTAGTAGTTGTGGGTGACGAGATCCGCCTTCTGCGCGCCAGAGGTGAGGACCCGGTATCGGATCTCGCTCTCGTCCTTGAAGCGACTCAGGAATGCCTCGCGACTGAACTCCTTGTAGGCCCTCTGCTGCCAGTTCTCACAGAAATAGAAGCGAAGCACGGTATACTCCGCCGTCTTCGCGGCTTCGGGAATGGGGAACTTCACGAAGAGATTCTGAAACTCGCCGCCCTTGAGTTCGGTCACCTTGCTTTTGCCCTCGTCCACGTAGAAGCCCGGAGCGTCCTGGGCTCCGCGAGCCGAGGCGCCGGCGAGCAGAACTCCACACAGAGATGCCCCGAGCCACGATCGCATCATGCCCACTCCTCCCATGAAGTCGGTTGCTGGAAACCGTCCCAGCGGCCGGCCCACCGGACAGGGAAGATCCACCGCTCCGCACTCGGGATCCTCCCCTACGACTCGCCTGACCCAGTCCCGCCGACTGCTGGGACGATTTCTGGTAGCGTACCGGGAGAATGTTACCCCATCCCGTCCGAAAAGCAACCCGGTCCGGAGCTCTGGCCGATGGCGCCATCCGGAGGTAAGCTCCGTTCGTGGCAGACAACGATGGCTCGGTGATCGTGCCGTGCCTGGACTGGGCCGAGAAGCTCCCAAGCATCTGTGGGGGTCGGTCTATTTCCGCATCCACCGTCCCAGACCCCAATCGGCAAGGTGTGGAAATCGATCGTGAAGGAGGAGAAGAGCCTTTCCGCCCGTCGAGAGCCACACCTCCCGGGTCCCCCGCCGGGAGGCTCGGAGGATCGCGCGCGCCACCTTCTCCGGCGGCCATCCCTCGCGGTTGTTCACCGGAGGTTTCGCGCTTCCCACCGCCTTGGCGCTCTTTTGGAAGTCCGTGGCGGTCAGTCCCGGCCCCACTTCGATCACGGTGATGCCGTCCGCTCCCGCCTCGACGCGGAGTCCTTCCGTGAAGGAATGCAGCGCGTGCTTCGTCATGCAGTAGGCCACCGCGGTCGGGACGGTGGTCCGCGCCAAGATGCTCGAGATATTGATCACCTGGCCGCGCGTCTTTCGGAGGTGCGGCAGCGCGGCTTGGACGCACCACACCGCCCCGAAGACGTTCGTCCGAAAGAGATCTTCGAGATCGTCGGAGCGAAACTCCGCGATCGGAGCATAGAGACCGGATCCGGCGTTGTTCACGAGGACGTGCAGCGCGCCGAATCGATCGACCGCGGACTCCACGGCGCGAAGCACCTGAGCCCGATCCCGGACATCGCACCGGAGGGTCCAGGCCCCCTCGAGGTCCCGGATCTCCCGGCGAGCGCACGCCGCAACGCGGGCGCCGTCGCGGACAAAAGCCTCCGCCGTCGCTCGGCCGATCCCGCTCGAAGCGCCGGTGATGAAGACGACGCGGTCTCGGGGCAGCATCCTGGGCGGGATTATAGCCTCGGGCCTGGGTATAGTGATGTACCATGAAGTTACGCGGTCGGATCGTCTTCCTCCTTCGATCACAATCGCGGCGGTTCGCCGCGTTGTCCCGTAGGGTGGAGGTGGGCATGGATGCGGAGGAGATCCACGACCTACGCGTACTCACGAGGAGGATGCGGGCCACCGTGTGGGTGGCCAGAAGATTGGCCTCGTCGGAGACCCTGGATCGCCTTCGCCGGAGGCTTCGGACGTTGGGCCGAATACTGGGGGAAAGGCGCGGGCTGGACGTCGCGCGCCGGGACGCCCGGACCTACCATCTGGACGGTTCGTCCCTCGAGGCGGAGCTTCGTTCCACGGGCAAGGCCCTCAAGCGTGCGTTGGACTCCTCCCGACGATCCGGATTGGAGCGGCTCTTGACGGAAGGGGCTCGCGAGTTGGCCCGATCGGCGGAAGACCGAATCGGGGAATCGCTCCATCGCCGAGCCCGGCGCTTCCGGGAAGCCCTCGCTCGGGCCCCGCGTGGGAAATCGGAAATGCACGAATTGAGGATCGAGGCGAAAAAGGCGCGCTACGTCCTGGACGCGGTCGGGAGAATGGGGGGATTCCTCAAGCCCCTCCAAGATCGACTCGGCCGGGCGCACGACCTGGAGGTTCTCCAGGCGCGGCTCGGCCGATCCGCACGGGCCGCTCGGGATGAGAAGCGCGAGCGCGCCGCCGCTCGAAGGATCATGCGCGGGCTGGTCGCCCGTGCCCGTCGGGAGTTGGAGACGGCCGGATGAAAGTCGGAATCCTCGACATCGGCACGAATTCGATCCACATCATCATCGCGGAGATCGGACGCGACAACTCGTTCGAGATCGTCGGTCGCGCCAAGGACATGACCCGGCTCGGCGACGAGACGCTCAAGACGGGATTCCTCCCCAAGGAGAAGCTCGAACGGGCGCTCGGGGTCATCCGTCAATTCGCCCAGCTCGCCCGCAATCGCGGCGTTCCCCGAATCATCGGCGTAGCCACCGCCGCGGTCCGCGAGGCGTCCAACGGGGGAGAATTCCTCGGTCGGGTACAGCGCGAGTGCGGAATCAAAGTCCGCACCGTGACCGGCGACGAGGAGGGACGCCTCATCTATCTTGCCGTACGCCATTTCGTACACCTCGGCGGGAAACTGGCCCTGATCCTGGACATCGGAGGCGGCTCCGCCGAACTCATCGCCGGATCGGATCGGGAACTGAAATTCGTCCGCAGCCACAAGCTCGGAGGCGCGCGGCTCAAGGACCTCTTCATCACCAAGTACCCCGTTCCGAAAAGCGACCACGAGCGCGTCCATCGCCATATCCGGGAATCGATCGCTCCCACGCTCGAGGAACTGCGCGCGCTTCCGCTCGAGCAGGTCATCGGAACATCGGGGACCATCATCAACCTCGGATCCGTGATCAAGGAGCACCGCGACGACGAGCCCCTGACCAACCCGCAGGGATTCTCCTTTTCGACCAAGGAGCTGGAGGATCTCCACAAGGATTTGGGCCGCGCGGATGAAAAAGAACTCGAGGAGATCAAGGGACTCGATCCGGAACGTAAGGACATCCTCCTGCCGGGAGCCTGTCTCGTCCTGGAAGTCCTGGCGGCGATCGGGAAGGATCGCGTAACCCTATGCGACCGCGCAATCCGAGAGGGACTGATCCTGGACTTCATGGCGAAGAACGCCAAGAAGTTGCAGATGGAAGCGGAGGTTCCGAACACCCGGCTTCGGAGCGTGCTCCAGCTCGCGAATCGGTGCGAGTACGACGAGGCCCACGGACGCCAGTCGGCCAAGCTGGCGCTGCAGATCTTCGACCAGCTTCCCCTGGGGAGAGACCTCCATCTCGCGGCCCGGGAACTCCTCGAGTACGGGGCGATGCTCCACGACATCGGATACCACGTCAGCTTCGACGCCCACCATAAGCACGGGTGGTACCTGATCAAGAATACGGAACTCTTCGGTTTTTCGCCGGAGGAGATCGACATCCTCGCCTGCATCGCCCGATACCACCGAAAACGCCGGCCGAGAAAGAACGATTGGGTGATGCGGAACCTCACGAAGCGGGACCGGCGGACCGTCGAAGCGCTCGCGGGAATCGTCAGCGTGGCCGACGCTCTCGACCGGAGTCACTTCGGAGTCGTGGAGGCGATCAAGGTCGTCGTTCGACCCAAGTCCATTCTCCTCCGCGTCGTCGCCAAGCACGATCCGGCGACGGAGATTTACTCCGCGCAGGTCCGCAAAGATCTCCTCGAGAGGGTATTGGGCCGCTCCGTGGAAATCGAAGCCTCCCTCCGGGGGGAGGCCGCGCGGCCGCGAACGGCGGAGCCGATTCCCGTCGAAAGCAACGGAGGTCGGCCGCAGCGCGGGACGGACCCCGGACGGCGCCTCCCTGGGGTATAATGCGGCCGACGATGCCGATTCTCCTCCTGCTGCTTCTGATCCAGGAGACGTCCACTCCCTTCACGGAGCAGGTCACCCAGAACTTCGAAAAATGGGACCGGGATTCGGACGGCCGAATCACCGCGGCCGAGTTGGATGCTCTGGTCGAGGAGCCTTCGATCACCGGAAAGGCGGCGGCCGCGCTGGCGGCGCTGAAGATTGTGCAACGCGGCGACCAGTGGAAATACGAGCCCATCACCAGGGTGGCCCTTGCCCAATATGCCGCGGCGCGAAAAAAGAGGCAGAAACCGGACGGTCCGCCCTACGACCACTACTTCGACGCCGCCCTCAAGCGCATTTCGAACGCGGGTCTCGACCTCTTTCGCGATCCCCCGCCGAAACTGGGATCCATTCGTCAGGGACCGCTCGGAGACTGTTACTTCATCGCGCCGCTCGGAGCCCTCCTCCACCGAAGTCCCGAAGCGGTGCGCAAGATGATCCAGCTCCACGACGATGGGACCTATTGCGTCACGTTCGGAAACCGGCGGACCGTCCGCGTCGCCGCGCCTACGGAAACGGAATTCGGGATGTCCTCTACGGCAGAGAAGGGAAGCCGATGGATCGCGATCCTCGAGAAGGCCTTCGCCACGTTCCAAAACGAGAGCCTTCCGGATTCCCGGAAGAAGGAGAGCGAAACGGACCTGATCGCCCGCGGTGGCCCGGCCACGCAGAGCATCCGCGTCCTCACGGGCCGACCGGGAAAGTACTTTGCGCTCCGGGGAAAGACCGATGCGGACAAGACCCCTACGGAGGAGGACGCGATCGCCAAGCTCCCCAAAGTGCGAGAGATCCTAGTCTCCTCCGTTCGTGAAAAACGACTCGTCTTCGGAAACACGCCCAAGGCCGTCTCGGTCCCCGGAATCACTCCCAAACACATCTTCGCCGTCCTCTCTTTCGACGAGACGACGGAAAAGGTGGGAATGTGGAACCCCCATGGGAACAAGTTCACGCCGAAGGGAGAGGCCGGACTTCAGACCGGTTATGAGACCAAGGATGGGAATTTCGCCATCCCCTTGGAGGACTTTGTGAAGGTGTTCGCCGGCGTGTCGTACGAGGAACCCTAGCGCGCGAAACCTTTCGCCGTCTTCCGTGTTCTAGTAGACATGAGATTTCTTCTTCTCCTCCTCCTCGCCCTTCAGGAATCCTCGACTCCCTTCACGGAGCAGGTCTCCGCGCTCTTCGACGCGTGGGACCGGAACGCCGATGGGACGCTTCAAGGCGGGGAATTGGATGCGCTCGTCGAAGACCCCTCGATCACGGGAAAGACGGCCGCGACTCTCGCCGCGCTCAAGATCGTCGAACGGGGCAACAAGTGGACGCTGGGCCCCTACACTCGGGAGCTCTTCTCGAAGTACGCGGCGGCCAAGAAGCAGGGATTGAAGAAAGAAGAATGGCCCAACTTCGACGCCCTCTACGCCGGCGCGTTGCGGAGGATCCAACGCTGCGGTCCCGCCGTCTTCGCCGAAGGCCAGCCGAGGCTGGAAGACGTAAATCAGGGAACGATCGGCGACTGCTTCTTTCTCGCTCCGCTGGGGGCGCTTGTCCACCGCGATCCGGAACGCGTCCGCGGAATGATCCGCGATAACGGCGACGGTACGTTCACCGTAAGATTCGGCGACGGATCCACCGTCCGAGTCGCGGCCCCCTCCGACACCGAACTGGCCATGTCCTCCAGCACCGATCGAGGCGGACGGTGGGTTCCCATCTTCGAGAAGGCGTTCGCGACCGTGCGGAACAACGAGCGCCCGGAATCGAAACAAAAAGAATCGGAGACGGACGTGATCGCCCGCGGCGGCGCGATCGGTCCCAGCATTCGCACCCTCACCGGACGCCCCTTTAAGCAGTTCCCCCTTCGCACTCGGGGCAAGACCGATCCCCCGAAGGACGGAGAAGTCGAAGCCAAGCTCCCGAAATTGCGGGAGATCCTTCTCTCCTCGATCGAAGAACGGAGGCTCGCCTGCTGCGGGACGCCGAAGATGGTGGCGACGCCGGGCGTCAACGGAAAGCATGCCTACGCCGTGATCGGATTCGACGAGAAAGAGGACGCCGTCCGACTCTGGAACCCGCACGGCAACAACTTCAAGCCCAAGGGGGAGCCGGGATTGAAGAACGGCTACGAGACTCGGGACGGTCTCTTCACGATTCCGCTTGCCGACTTCGTTCGGATCTTCAACGGCGTGAGTTACGAAGAGTCCTGAGGGGGGCCCGCGTTCCGCGAGCCGCGACCTCGCTCCCATTTTGGCTTGACGGCGCAGCGCCACATAGACGTTCACGCTCCCCTTGCACCGCAGACTTCATGAGCTGCGCTCCCCCATGGGGATGAAACGGGTACGGGGAGTTTCGAGGCCTTATCGGGGTCGCAGACCGTTTTCCGCGGCTGTTGCGCACCAACCGATTACAGCGAGTTTGGGGTAGAGGGGCAGCGGTGAACCCCGGTAGAGTCCCAGAAGACTCCAACGGGGTGAAAGAGATCCCGTGAACGCATCCAAAAGGCCTTTTCCTCGCGGCGGGCTCACCCTCCGTAGCGCATCTCCACGGGCGCGAAGCGCTTCGGAGGGTTTCGTCGCCCAGCGGATGAGACTTCTTAGGGGCGACTCACTTTTGGATCTGCGAAGAGAGACTATGGAGGCCCTCTACACGAACTTCTCTTGATCCGGGCTCTCGGGGGGACGGATGCCCACGTAGACGTTCGCGTGATTGTCTACGAACCAGAGGTTGGTCTTGGTGCTCCGTTTCAGATAGACCGGACGCGGCATGTCGGCGCCGCTGCTCTGAAGCGAAACCGCCCAACCGCGCCCCTGCTTGTCCTCCTGGCTGCGAACGACGTTGAGCTCGCATCGCTCGGTGTCCGCCTGATAGGAATTCCCCGGTGCCGAACCCTTGAGATAGCTCCGAAGAAGGTGTGGCTGTTTCCGGAGTTGCGTCACAAACGTCGAGGCGGGGGAGCTTCGATCCCAGTCCGCCCGCTCCATGTAGGGAAGAGTGAGATACTGCAAGGCCTGGCGTCCGGCGGCTCTCCGTCCCTCGTCGTCTCCGAAATAGTGGAAGGCCGCTTCGAACCACAGCTGGAGCGCGCCCTCGGGTGTCGCCCCCTCCGACTCATGGCGACGCCGGAATTCCTCGAAGGTGGACATCTTATTCTCCCTTCGATTATAGCACGCGACCGCCACTCCTTGACCCTCCCCTACCCCGCGGGTAGAATCCGCCCGCACTTCGAAGGAGAACGCTATGGCGCTTGCAGAGTATCGCGCGGAAGCCGGCATCGCCACGATCACCCTGAACGCTCCCCCCGCCAATTGCTACACTCACGAGATGATGGTGGAGCTGGACGCCGCCGTGCTCAAAGCCCGATTCGACGACGCCGTCCACGTCATCGTGCTCACGGGAATGGGGGAGAAGTTTTTCTGCGCGGGCGCGGATATCAAGATGCTGGCCAGCGTGACCCCCAAGTTCAAGTACTACTTCTGCCTCCACGCCAACGAGACCTTGAGCCGACTCGAGCAGACGCCGAAGCTGGTGATCGCGGCGCTCAACGGCAACACCGTCGGCGGGGGCCTGGAAATCGCCATGGCGGCGGATCTTCGCATCGCCCGCAAGGGCGGCGGAAAGGTCGGGCTTCCCGAAGTGAATCTGGGGGTTCTCCCCGGAACGGGCGGCACCCAGCGACTCGTGCGAATCGTCGGAAAATCCAAGGCGATCGAGATGATGACGACCGGGCGCCTCTTTGAGTTCGAGGAGGCTCTCCAGCACGGTATCCTCAACCAGATCGTCGAAGCCGCCGACTCCGCGACGTTTCTCTCCAAGGTGTACGACTACGCAAAGCAGTTCGCCCCCCCCGCCCGAGCGTCCAAGGCCGTCGGGCTCATCAAGCGATCGGTCCAGAGCGGCGCGGAGATCGCCTTCGAGTACGGCTTGGCGATGGAGCGCGAGTTCCAAGCCCAGCTCTTCTCGAGCGAGGACGCGAAGGAAGGTCTCACGGCCTACGTGGAGAAGCGCAAGGCATCCTTCAAGGGCCAATAGCATGA
The DNA here is from genome assembly GCA_964526305.1 of uncultured Planctomycetales bacterium. Lineage (GTDB taxonomy): Bacteria > Planctomycetota > MHYJ01 > MHYJ01 > JACPRB01 > JACPRC01. The sequence continues at coordinate 8,874 of CAZGKV010000043.1, forward strand.
CGATGGCCGTCCCGTCTCGGAAACTCTTCATCGGCGGCCAGTGGGTCGATCCCTCCACGGGACGCTTTTTCCCGACGATCAACCCCGCGACGGAACAACCCATCGCCGAAATCGCCGAAGGAGGGCCGCAGGACATCGATCGCGCGGTGGCCGCGGCGCGGAAGGCGTTCGACGAGGGGAAGTGGGCCTCCATGACCGCCGCTCAACGCGGCCGGGTGCTCTGGAAGATCGCGGATCTCCTGGAAGCCAAGGTCGACGAATTCGCCATGCTCGAGACGCTGGACGCGGGGAAGCCGCTGGCGGAATCGAAGCACGTCGAAATGGCGGAGTGCATCGAAGTGCTTCGGTACTATGCGGGATTCGCGACGAAAATCACGGGAGAGACGCTTCCGGCGAAGGCGAACGCCTTCGTGTATACCCTGCGCGAACCGCTCGGGGTCGTGGGGGCCGTAACCCCGTGGAACTTCCCTCTCCTCTTGGCCGTCTGGAAAATCGCGCCGGCCCTCGCCGCAGGAAATACGGTGGTCCACAAGCCGGCCAGTTGGACGCCCCTTACGGCCCTCAAGTTTGCGGAGATCGCGCAGGAAGCGGGACTCCCGGACGGGGTCCACAATGTCGTCCCCGGTCCCGGCTCGACGGCCGGACAGGCTCTCGTCACCCATCCCGGCGTCGACAAGATTTCGTTCACGGGCGAGACGTCGACGGGAAAATCGATCATGCGGGGAGCCGCGGACTCGCTGAAGAGAGTCTCTCTCGAACTCGGAGGGAAGTCGCCGAACATCGTGTTTGCGGACGCCGACCTCGACGCCGCGGCCCGAGGCGCCACGACCGGGATCTTTTACAACAAGGGCGAGGTGTGCTGCGCCGGATCGCGCCTGTTCGTCGAGGAGTCCGTGCACGATGCCCTCCTGGAGAAGCTCCTCGGACGCGTCAAGAAGCTTACCGTCGGAGACCCGCTCGACAAAGCCACGCGGATGGGACCCATCATCGCCAAAGCGCAGCTCGAGAAGGTGCAGGAGTACATCGAGTTCGGGAAGAGGGAGGGCGCCAAACTCGTCTGCGGCGGCGACCGCCCGAACCTGCCCCAAGGGTATTATCTGAATCCCACGATCTTCACCGGCGTCTCGAACGAGATGAAGATCGCCCGGGAGGAGATCTTCGGCCCGGTCCTCGCGACGATTCCGTTCAAGAACGTCGAGGAGGCGATCGCGAAAGGCAACGAGACCGCGTACGGCCTCGCGGCCGCGGTGTGGACGAGGGACGTCAAGAAGGCGCACCGGGTCGCTCGGGCCATCAAGGCGGGGACCGTTTGGGTAAACACCTACAACATGTTCGACGCGTCGGCGCCGTTCGGCGGGTACAAGCAAAGCGGCTTCGGCCGCGAACTCGGCCGTGAAGCGCTGGAGCTGTACACCCAAGTCAAGACGGTCTGGATGGATCTGGCCTAGTGCGGATCGCGACGAAGTACGGGCTGTTCGGGTGGACTCTCCTTCGCGAATTCCGCTGGCCGCTGAGCGTCTCCGCCGTCCTCGTTTTCGGCGGCGGTCTTCAACTCTCTCTATCGCTTCACCACCCCTATTTCAAGGCGTGCTACACCGTCTTCATGCTCATGCTGGCCCAGCCCACCATCGACTTCCCTCCGCAGTGGTACAACGAGATTCTCTTCGTCGTCGTTCCGATTCTCGGCTTGGGCGCCATCGCGGACAGCATCGTTCGTTTGGGCTATCTCATGTTTTCGTCGAAGCGCAGGCTTCAGGAGTGGTGGATCATGGAGGCGTCGACCTACCGCGATCACGTCGTTCTATGCGGCCTCGGCAAGGTGGGGCTGCGCATCTGCCGGGAGCTGTTGGACCTCCGAGAGCCCTTCGTCGTGGTCGAGAAAGACCCGGAGGGAGAGTTCGTCCAGGAACTGCAGGAGGAAAACGTCCCCGTGGTCCTCGGGGATGCGCGCCAACTTCGGGTGTTGGAAAAAGCTAACCTATCGTCCGCCCGCGCGATCATCCTCGCGACGGACGACGACCTCGCGAACCTCGATGCCGCCCTGACGGCCCGCGAGGTTCGGCCCGACATTCGCGTCGTCATGCGGCTCTTCGATGAAACGTTGGCGCGGAAGATGACGGCGGCCTTCAGCCTCTCCGCCATCTCGACCTCCCAAGTTTCCGCGCCGGCCTTCGTCGCCGCCGCTACCGGTCGAACCGTCTTGCACAGCTTCCAGCTCGACGGACAAACGCTCCACGTGGCGGATCTCCAGGTGGCTCGTCTCACCGGTCGGAAGCTCGCGGAGGTCCAGCACGAATTCGACGTCTCGGTGGTCCTGCACAAGAACCCGAGGATCCAAGACCTCAACCCGCACCATGACCGTCCGCTCGACCGGGGCGATACGATCGTCGTCATGTCGACGCAGGAGCGGATTCGAAGGCTCGAAGAGGCGAATCGGGGTTAGAACTTCCCCGACTTTCGCAACACCCACATGGCGGCCGCAACGGGGTCCGGCCCGTCCGTCAACTTTTTCGCGTCGGACAAGCTCGTCCAGGTCGAACCGCTCGGCTTCTCAATGCGATCCCCGTTCAGCCACCCCAGACCCTTGTTGCCGGAGCTTTCGATCTCCCACTTGGATCCCCGCTTCTTGACGAATCCGATCGTCGAGGATCCCTTCTCGATGCGATAGTCGTCTCCCGACTTGGGGCACTTCCCCCAAAAACTCCCGTTCCGGTCGATGCGCTCGCCGACGACCTTGAACTCCGGGGAGGGCATCCCCACCGCCAACATCACCGCCCACATCAGTCTCATCGTTTCCTCCGATCTTCCCTCCCTTTTTCGTCCGGCCCTTCCCGTTTGCGAAAAAGTGGGGAGCGTCGGATCATCCGAAGGAGTATGGAGGTCCGAGGAGCCAGCGCACGTCCGTTTCCGATCCTCCGGAGCCGCGCTGTCAGAGTCGAGGACGTTGGAGAATATCCGCCCCCACGTTCCCCCAAGCCGATTCCCCCTCCGTCACTTTCTCACGGGAATCCGAAGGGTAAATCTGGAGCCTCGACCTGGACGGCTCTTGACGCCGACTCGGCCGCCGTGATTCTGCACCACGGCCGCCGCAAGACTCAGACCCAGGCCGAATCCCCGGCCGGGCTCTTTCGTGGTGAAGAAGGGTTCGAAAACCCGGGACAGGATCTCTTTCGGGATACCGGGTCCGTCATCCTCAACCTCGATGACGGCTTCGCCCTTCCGGTGGGCGAGCTCCACGCGGACCCTCCCCTTCCCGGAAACCGCTTCCACGGCATTCTTAAGCAGATTGAGAAGGGCGCGGCGGAGCTGCCCCGGGAAGACGCGGGAAGGAGGAACCGCTTCCAACTTCGTGGTGACTCGAATCCCCGGCCCGCAGAGCATCCGAATCTGAGTCACCGCCTCGCGGACGACTTGGCGCAGATCGATCGCCTCCTCTCCCTCCCGATCGCGCGCGAAGTGGCGGAACTCTTCGACCACGCGGCGGGCGTCCTCCGCCGCGGCCCGGGCGTCCGATAGCATCCGAAGCAACGCTCGGCGGTCGAGTCGTCGTTGCCGGAGGGCCTCCCGCAACAGGAACAGGTTTCCGTAGATGACGTTGATCGGGTTATTGATTTCGTGCGCGATCCCCGCCATCACCATCCCCACGGAGGCAAGCTTCTCCGCCTGAATGAGCCGGTTCTGGGTACGCTTGAGCGCTTCGTAGGCTCGCCGCGTAGAATCCGCCGCAAGCCGGACCTCCTCTTCGGCCTTCTTGCGATCCGTCACGTCCTCCGCGATCCCTGCGACCCGGTACACTTCTCCGCGCTCATTGCGGATCGGGAAGCCGCGGTTGCGGATCCAGCGCACCGTACGGTCGGGACGCCGAATCCGGAACTCGATGTCCGTCTTCTCTCGAAATTGACGCTCGAAGCTCTCGAATACCTGGGGACGGTCCTCCAGAAGGATGGAGTCGATCCAGGTCTGAGGATCCTCCAGAGCGCGGGCGGCCGGTTGGCCCCAGATGGCCTCGTAGGTGGGGCTGACGTAGAGGAGTTTCTGCGAGCGGGGCTCGGAGATCCAGAACACTTCGTTGATGTTCTCCGCGAGTTGGCGAAACCGGTTGTCGCTTTCCCTCAGCGCTTCCTCGCCGATCCGCCTCTCCGTAATATCGGTCGAGATCAGAACCGCGCCGACGACCGCCCCTTCCATCCGGACCGGTCCGATCCGCGTCGAGTACCACGAGGGATTCCCGTTCGGCCCCGCAGCCTCGAGATCGAACTGGCCGGCTTCTCCCGTCCGGAGGACCCCCTCAAAGGCGCGACGAAACACCTCGTGATACTCTGGTTGGATGTACTCGTAGGCGTTCGTCCCGATCACCCCCTCGACGGTGTACCCGGCAACGGTGCGGTTGACCGACTGGATGCGCGCATCGCGATCGAGAGTCAGGATGATGTCCGGGGCGTTCGACACGAGCGATCTCCATCGCATCTCGCTTTCGCTCAAGGCGGCCGTGCGTTCCGCTACCTGCCGCTCCAAGTCGAGATGGACGCGAGAGAGCCGCTCCTCGGCGCGCTTCCGTTCACCGATATCGCGGAGGAAACCGCTGAACTGAGTTCGGCCTCCCACACGAATCGGCGCGATGCACAGCTCGACGGGAAACTCCTGTCCGTCTCGGCGAACGGCCGTGAATTCCAGCCGGCGCCCAAGGATGGCGCTTTTCCCGCTCTGGAGGTACCGCTGCAGACCCCGGCGATGCGCGTCCCGGTGTCGTTCCGGAACGACGAGGTCCGCCATCGGCCGGCCGACCGCCTCTTCCGCCGACCATCCGAAGATCGCCCCCGCCTGAGGGTTCCACCCCGTCACCAGCCCATCGCTGTCCATGAAGATGATCGCGTCGAGCGCGCTCTCCATCATCCCTCGAAGCTGTTCCTCCCGCTCGCGAAGGATCTCCTCCGATTCGCGTCTCCGCGTGATGTCCATCACCTGCGTCACGAAATGAAGCGGCTGATCGTCTCCGTCTCGAATGAGCGCCACGCTCAGGTACGCCGAAACGGTCCGCCCGGTCCGGTGAAGATAGCGCTTCTCGAACTGCGCCGATTTCCGTTTACCCGCGAGCATCTCTCGCATGTCCTGAAGATTCTTCGAGACGTCGTCCGGGTGGGTGAACTCCGCGAATCTCTTGCCGACGAGCCCCTCGGAGGAATACCCCAGGATTTCGCAGAGCGCCGGATTCACCCGCAGGAATCGCCCCTCCGTCGAGGTGATGGCCATCCCGATCGGCGACTCCTCGAACGCTCGCAGGAAGCGCTCCTCTCCGTCGGACGCCTTCGGAGGAACGACGAGTTCGTCCGACTCCAACCGAGCTCCGAATCCCGCATGACGGAGTCTCTCGAGGAATGGCTGCACGTCGCCTCCGGAGATGCGGATCCGCAGGGTCGGCTCCATCGTGCGCAGATTCTACTCGATCTTGGCGATCGTATGGTATTCTGCGCCCCTTCCATGAACGTGCTCGTCCTGAATTGCGGAAGCTCCACGATCAAGTACGAGCTCTTCCAGGAAGTCCGCTCGATCGCCTCCGGGACCGTAGAACTTGTCTCCGGGTATCGAGAGGCGGTGCGTTCGATCGTGGCCGCCCTTCCCGCACGGCCCGGGGCCGTGGCCCATCGCGTCGTACATGGCGGCGAGCCGTTCACGGAACCGGTGCTTCTCACGGAGGCGATCCTCGCGAAGCTCCGGGAACTCTCGTACCTCGCGCCCCTCCACAACCCCCCGGCGATCGAGGGAATCGAGGCCGCGCGCGACCTTGGGGTCCCGATGGCGGCCGTCTTCGATACCGCCTTCCACGCGACGCTTCCCGAAACCGCCTCTCGGTACGCGATCCCCTCCCGCCCCGGCGTACGCCGGTACGGGTTCCACGGGACTTCGCACCGGTACATCGCGGAAGAGTATGCCCGCCTCGCCGGCTCCCCTGAGCCGACGATCGTGACCCTCCATCTCGGTAACGGCTGTTCCGCCTGCGCCATTCGACGCGGTCGGTCGGTGGAGACGTCGATGGGGTTCACTCCCCTCGAGGGCTTGGTCATGGGCACGCGGGCCGGAGACGTCGATCCGGCGTTGGTGCTGCTCCTGGCACGGGAACACGGGATCGACGAGGCGGAGCGGATCCTGAACCGAGAGTCCGGACTATTGGCCCTGGCGGGGACGAACGACATGCGCGCGATTCTGTCTCGCGTGGACGAAGACGCGCGACGCGCCGTGGAGATCTTCTGTCATCGCGTCCGGAAGTACGTCGGGGCCTATCTCGCCGTGCTGGAAGGCGCGGAGGCGATCGTCTTTACGGGAGGCATCGGAGAAAACTCCGCGGAGATCCGCCGGAGGGTCTGCGCAGGGTTCGCCTGGGCGGGATTGAAGCTCGACGATTCCCGAACGGAGGGCAGAATCTCCACCGAGGACTCGCGGCTTCACGCTTGGGTGATCCGAACCGACGAGGAAAAACTGATCGCGCGCGAGGCGATTCGACTCTTGAAAGGAGGCCGAGATGGACAAGACCGCCGTCGCCAAGACGCCCCCGGCAGCCACAGAAGCGACGTGGGCTAAGGGAACCGGCGTCCTCCATCACGCACCCCCGACGCGGAAGCGGATCCGCGAACTGGCGAAGCGGTTCAAGACGACCGGCGACGGCCCCGCGTTCTGGGAACTTCTCGTCGCCGCGGATCGGCTCGCCGGCGCCGCCATGTGGCTCACGGTCCACGACACGTACGCGAAAAACGTCTATCTCGACGGTCGGGAGTTGGCGCCGGGGGACTTCAAGGACAAGCCCGAAGGGCACACCGGAAGCGCGCTGAACATCATTCCGGGCTACGTCGGATACCTCCTGGCCAATGCCCTGACCGGGCACACGCGAGGATGGATCGCCGAGCAAGGCCATGCGGTTTCGGGCATCGATTGCGTCAACGTCCTCGTGCGCAACGTGACGCCGGCCCACGAGCGATACTCGGTGACGGACGAAGGGTTGACGCGCTTCGTAGGCGATTTCTACAACTACCGCCTCGGACCCGACGGGCGTCCCGAGTCTCCCCGCAACAGCCACGTGGGCGCGAACACCGCCGGAGGCATTCTGGAGGGAGGATACCTCGGATTCGCGGGGCTTCAGTACGTGCATCTGCCGCTCAAGGGAGAGCGGCTCGTCGCGTTCCTCTCGGACGGGGCGTTCGAGGAGCAGCGGGGACCGGACTGGTCTCCTCGCTGGTGGCGGAAAGAGGACTGCGGGCTCGTCGCGCCCATCATGATCCTGAACGGCCGGCGGATCGATCAGCGCACGACGACCTCGCAGCAGGGCGGCACGAAGTGGTTTCAGGCCCATCTCAAGCTGAACCACTTCGATCCGATCGAATTCGACGGCCGGGATCCCGCCGCCTTTGCGTGGGCGATTCTCGAGATGGAGCGGCGATTGGAGAAGGCCTCCGACTCGGTTCCCGTGAAACTCCCCTACGGTCTGGCGATCACCGAAAAGGGGTACGGCTTCTACGGAGCCGGAACGAACCCGGCGCACAACCTTCCCTTGGGTCCCAAGGTGGACGACGTAGCCGCGCGCCGGTTCAACGAGCACGCGAAGAAACTGTGGGTGCCGCCGGAGGAATTGGCGGGGGCCGTGTCCCTCTTCCAGAAGCACCAGGACCGTCCGCGGGAGCGCGATCATGCCATGGCGGTGCGGAACGTCGAGGTCAAGCGGCCCGTCGATCCGCGATTTCTCAAGGTCGGCGACGTCGCCTCTCCTATGGCCGCGGTGGACGAGATGTTCGTGGAGACCTGCCTCGCCAATCCCCATCTTCGCCCGCGCGTCGGCAATCCCGACGAGATGAGATCGAATCTCCTGAACCGCACCCTGGATACGCTCAAGCATCGGGTGACGGACCCGGAACCGGGCCTCGCCGAGGCGGTGGACGGCAAGGTCATCACCGCCCTCAACGAGGAAGCGGTCGCATGCGCGGCGCTGGCGAACAAGGGCGGCATCAACCTGCACCATACGTACGAGGCGTTCGGCGTCAAAATGCACGGGGCCATCCGGCAGGAGATCATCTTCGCCAAGCATTGCGTCGAGAACGGGCGGCCGCAGAACTGGATCTCCATTCCCCTCGTCCTCACTTCCCACACGTACGAGAACGGGAAAAACGAGCAGTCGCATCAGGACCCGACGCTCTGCGAGGCCCTCATGGGCGAGCCGTCGTGGATCTCGCGGGTCTTCTTTCCGGCGGACCACAATAGCGCAGCGGCGGCGATGGAAGAGTGCTACCGGACGCGGGGGCAGATCTGGACCCTCGTCGTCCCCAAGCGGGAAATGCCCGTGGTCTTCGACGGCGAGGCCGCCCGGCGGCTCGTCCGGGACGGAGCGATCTGCGTCTCCCCCTGCGCCAAGCCGCATCTCGTCCTGACGGCCATCGGCGCCTATCAGCTCCATCAATCCCTCAAGGCGATGCAGCGGCTCCGCGAGCGCGGTCTGGAGGTCCTCCTACACTGCATGATCGAACCTCGGCGCTTCGCCGATCCTCGAGATCCGCGCGAGGCTCAGTCGGCGGTGTCCGCCGCCCTGCGCGACTCTTTCTACCCGAAGGACGTCCTCCCTCGGCTTTTCGTCACTCATACGCGGTCGGGCCGGATCGCCGGACTTCTTCAGGGAATCGACACGGGCGCGAAGACCCGCGCCCTCGGGTACCGAAACGAGGGCGGCACCCACGATGTCGCGGGAATGATGTTCGTGAATCGCCAATCGTGGGCGCACATCGTCGAGGCGGCCGCGGGGCTGCTCGAATTCCCGCGGGAGAAGCTGCTCGAGGCGAAGGAGCTCGACGCCTTGGACGGACGGGCTTCTCCGAGCGAGGCGATACTCTAGATCCGCCGCCAAAACTCCTCTAGGGCTCGCGCATATCCGGGAGCCAGCGACAGGGGTCGCCAGGAGTCTCGGTCCACCCAACGAAATTCGATGTGCTCGTCGCTCAGCCGGATCCCTCCGCCCTTCGCGGCGCAGCGAAATCCGATGAGGAGCGCAAACAGCTTCCGCCCTTGGTGGGGCGGCCGAACCCACGTGACGAAGGGCAACCCCACCTGAACGCGAAAGTCCGCCCCCAATTCCTCACGAAGTTCCCGGCAAAGGACCTGTTCCTGGGGGATCGATTCCTCTCCCACATCGATCCGCCCTCCCGGGAGTTCCCACCATTGCGGGTCGATCCTCTCGCGCACGAGAAGGATCCGATCTCCCCGTACGACGAAGGCCTTGATCCCTACTTGAAAGCGCTGAATCTGCCGACGCCCGTTCAGCGCCCCCCTCCGGTCCGCGGAATTCGGAGCCGCCACGTTCCCTCCTCTCGAACCGCTTCCCACTCGCGCCGTTCGCCGTCTTCTTCGACCACGAGCGTGGGCTCGCGCGCCTCGATCAGCCGGAGCGGCTTCTTTTCGGCGTCGAGCCGGGCGACGGCCAGATCCTCGGGATGCATCTTCCACGGATCCGATCCGAGCTTCAGTCTTCCCCGTACGCGCGTCGACTCCTGCGGATCTTTCTCCAGCTTGGCCTGCCACTCCCAGATCTCGGCCAGGATTCGCTCCCGCGTGCGCGCGTCGAGAAGACGCCATCGCGTGCGGCCGTCTCCCGCGGAGTACCGTTCGACGAGCTCGATCGGCGAGGAAACCGCCAAGGGCGGCTCGGGCGTCTTGGGAACAGGCTTCTTGGCGCATGCGGCGAGAAGGAGAAGGAAGGCCACCGCTCGGAGACTAGTGGGCCAGCTGGTCCGAGGCATACACCGACCAGATCGTATTGGGGCAGAGGTCGACGATTTCATGACACTGTTCCCGGGATCCCTCCCGGTCCCCCGATTCCCGCAGAAGCCAGGCACGCGCGAGGAGAACGCGTCCGTCGATGGGATGGAGCCGCACGGCCTCGTGGAGCTCGTTCAGGGCCGCTTCCGCCATCCCTTCCCGGACGTAGGCGACGGCGAGACGGTAATGGTCTTGATATCCCGCTTCGGAACGCCCGACGCGGCTGCGACACTCTCGGATCGTTCGCGCCCGCTCTTCCGGCGTAAGGGAGACCCATTCCTTCGGGGCATACAGATCGTCGGGACGCGGGCCGATGCGCTCCTGGAAGAAGGCGAACTCCTCGGGCGCCAGCGCGCCCCGATATCCTCGAGCGACTCCGAGCACCCACCCATGGTAGTCGCGCACGAACGCCTCGTGAAAATCCGGCGCCTTCAAGCGCTCTTGATAGGCCCGCCTCAACGCGCCGTTCTGCTGGAGAGCGTCCAGCATGATCCGAAAACTCGCCAGGGCCGTCGCCACCGATTCTTGAGGAGATCGCGTGGATCGGATGGGGACGAAAACCGAATCACGATCCCACTCGTAGAATCCGGTACCCACGTACGGAGCGATCACGATGGTCGGAGGGGTGGGAAGACCGGCATCGGCCTCCCGCACCAAGGCGAGCAAGGGGGCCAAATCCGTCCTCGACAGCCGGGGTTCCAGGGCGACCAGGACCGAATGAGTCCGGGCCAAGCCGGAGCCTGTCGCCCCCAGACGAAGGAGGGACCGGACGAGCCGTACTTCGGCGCGCACGAACTCGATGCGCTCCTCCTCGTTCGGCGACGTCCCGTCGGCGGAGAACGGGGCCTCTTCCGTCCCCCCCGCCTTCTCCGCCTCTCGATCCAGTTGCCCCAGAGCGTCGAAGAGGGCGAGATCGACGTCGTTCCGCGCTCGCTCTCTCGCGCGCGACACCAGACGGCCGCGAATGTCGGAGAGCTGCCTCCGTTGCTCCACCGCGCGCGCTTCGTCGCCGCGCCGCGAAAGCTCGTCCATCGTCTCGTCCAGGCGTCCCGAGAGGAAGAGATCCACCGCCTGAGGCGGGAAGCCCGGCAGGCTCTGGAAGAGCGCCCGGAGCGACGCGTACAGTCGCGACCGCGCCTCGCGGACGGACGCGCTGCCCGCCTGAGGAGGTGCTTCCGGCCGCGAAACTCGCGACATGAGGACGAAGGATCGAAACCGATGGGCCAGCCACTCCGAGAAGTAGAACTGGTTCGGGACCGAGGGCGCGTACAATTCTCGGAGGAGTTCGCCGCGGTTCTTTTCTCCCCCTTCGAAGAACCGCCAATCGACCAAGCCGAGATCGAGGAGGAGCCGCGACTCCTTATCGAAGACGAGTCGTTCGGAATGGGAGCGGGCGGCCATGGCGGTCCGGAGCTCCACCTCTTCCCAGAATACCGCATCGAGCGGAGCCGTGATCTTGGCGAGCTGCGCTTCCACGGCTCCCCCCCGCCGTTCGCGCAGGTAGCGGTCGACATAGGGGCGCACGCGGCCGGCTTCCATTCGGTTCAATGATACCAGAAAGCCGTAGGCTATAATCATGCGGTGAACCTCCGGACCGCCGAGCGCGTACTGACGACCTGCCTCGGCCATCGGGAGGGCGAACCTCTCCTCGTGGTCACGGACTCGTCGTTGGAAACCGCCGCGCGCCACTTCGTTCGAGCGGCCTCCCCGCAGGCCACCCTCGTCTCCATTCCGGCCCAAAGCGGGAAACCGCCGGAAGCCGTGGCGGCCGCGATTCGATCTGCGACCGTCGCCGTTCTCCTTACCTCAAGGCCGCTTTCCATCCGACGCCAAGTCTCGGCCCGCATCGCCTCCATCCCGGCTCCGGATCTTCGCCGCTTGGCGTATCTTCTCGACGTCGACTATGAGGAGCTGAAGTCCCGGGGTCAGGCTCTCGCGGCGAAGTTCCGCCCGGCACGGCACGTCCGAATCCGCTCCAGCTCGGGGACCGATCTGTCCTTCGAGATCGCCGCGCCTTCGATTCTCGTGGAGGACGGAGATCTCCGGGCCCCGGGAGCGTTCGGAACCTTGCCGGCGGGAGAGCTTCGACTGGCCTTGGTGGAAGGGACGGCCGCGGGAGTCCTGATGGTCGACGGATCCATCGGGGGAATCGGGCTGGTCCCGACGCCGGTGATGCTGGTGTTCGACCGCGGACGCGCCGTAGAAATCGCGGATCCCCGAATACGCGAGGCGCTCGGATCCGCCTTGGTGGAATTCGGAATCGGCACCAATCCCCGCGCGGAGGTGGCTGGAACCCTCCTCGAGGATCGGAAGGCCCTCGGCTCCCTTCACGTCTCGGTGGGATCGGCGGCTCCCCTGGATCTGACGCTCCGCACCGCGGAGATCGAGCTCGACGGGACCAAGCTCCCGGCCGAACTCCTCTCCGCCCCGACCGCGCGACCCGATTTTGTTCCGGGCCCCTCGATCGAATTCGGAGGCGAGACCTACCGCCTCCTATTCGAACACGCCAACGACGCGCAATACATCCTGGATCTGGAGACGCAGATCTTCGTCGACGTCAATCCCGCGTTCGAGCGCCTCACGGGCTACACCCGAGACGAGGTTCTCTCCGGGCGGATCACGGCGCCCAAAATCGTCGCCCGCGAATCGATGACCACCTATCTCCAAAAGCGGGAAACGCGGCGGATTCAGTCCTCGGAACGCTACGACCTCCGGGTTCTCTGCAAGAACGGAGAGAAGAAGCCCGTGGAGATCAGCGTCCAGCGAGTACGCCTGCAGGATCGGGACGTCGTCATCGGCTCGATGCGCGATCTCACGGCGCGGAAACGCCTCGAGCAGGAGATGTGGGAGAAAATCGAGGAGCTGGGGTACGCCAACAGCCGGATCTATGCGCTGACGGAGAAGATCCGGCGCGTTCCCGAAATGACTCCGCAACTCCTCCCGATTACCGACGAATGCGAACTCCTCGAGCGTGCGGCCCGGTTCATGGGCTCGCGCGAAGGCCTCGGCTACGCGAGCGTCGACATCTGGCTGACCAAAGAGGATGCGCTGGAACTCCGCTACACGACCGGCAAGGCGAAAAAGAGAAGACTCTCGCTCTCGGGGGAACACCGCCTGGTTCGCACCCTGAAGGGCCTGGATCCCGGTGCCATCACGAAGGAGTCCGCCACCCTATGCCTCCAAGGCCACGACCGGGCCATGGGGGTCCTGGAGGTCGAGTTCCATCGCAAGGAGATCGAAGTTCTCGAAGGGAACGAACGCGCCCTTAAGGGATACCAGGACCTCCTGGAGACGCTTTCGAGCGTCCTGGGGCTCCTCGTCGAAAACCTGCACCTGTACGAGACGGTCCGGATGCAGTCGCTTCTCGATCAGCTCACGGGCGTCTTCAACCGCCGGTGTTTGGACTCGAAACTCGCGGAGGAGATTCAGCGCGCTCGCCGTTATGGCCGCTCGCTCTCTTTCCTCATGGTGGATCTCGACCGCTTCAAAGAGGTCAACGACGTGTTGGGCCACAATCAAGGCGACCGAATCCTGGCCGAGTTCGCCCGGCTTCTCCGCTCGCACACGCGCGAAGTCGACGCCGTGTGCCGCTTCGGCGGCGACGAGTTCGCGATCCTGATGCCGGAGACCCCGTATGATGCGGCCCTGACGAAGGCGGAGACGCTCCGCGCCGAGGCCGCGGCGAAGGAGTTCTCCAATCCCCTCGATCCCGCCAAACCGGTTCGCCTCACCCTCTCGATCGGCGTGACGGCCTTCACGCCGGACACTCCAGGGCCGGACGAGTTGCTCCGGCGGGCCGATGAGGCGCTCTACGAAGCGAAGCGCGCGGGGCGGAATCGCGTCTGCGGGGCGCTGGCGGCGCAGGCAAAACCTTAAGGATTCTCCTTCTCGATCACCGTCACCATGCTCCCTTGGATCTTGATCCGAATCCCGGAGCCGGAGTTGTTCCCCTCGTCCGACTCGGCAAGTTTGGAATCCGGGTCGAACGAATAGTCGAGCAGGTACTCACCGTCCGGGAGACTGCCCAGCGCCAGTTCCTGTCCGGTCAGTCCCGATCCGTACCGATCGCCGAAGCCAGGGTTGATCGTGCGGCAGCTCCCGAAACTGGGGAAGCCCTGCGGAGCGTTCTTGCGAATCTGGTAGCTGTTGACGAAACAGAAGCCCGTCTTGCGGCTCGACACGAGCGTGCCGGAAGCGTTCTTGAGGCGATACTCTACGAATCCGGTGAAGTGCAGGTGATTGTGCCCCTCGTTGTGGTCTTCCTCGAAGGCGTCCAGAGCGGCCGTGAGCGGGGCATACCCCGCATTGCCGCTCGTCGTCGAGAACCGGAGTTTCCGGCTCGTTCCGCTCCCCTCGATCGAAAGCCCCTCGAACATCTCCTTCCGGATGTTCTTGATGTCCGGGAGATCGAAGAAGAGGTCGTCCAAGAACCACCCCGCGTAGTTGTTGTAGTAGTTGTCGACGCTGTCGAACTTGAACACGACTCGGACCTTTTTCCACAGGGGATTGAGCGGGATCGAATGCTCATGCCATGTTCCCATGGCGGCGCAGGCCTGGGCCGTCGCGGCTCCCCCTAGAGTCGCCAACTGGTACTCGGCGAGGAGGGCGTCGCTTTCGTCCAGAATCCGCACCCATCGCTTGTCCCAATCTGCGCCGGTCGTCTCCGTCCGATAGTTGCACTTGAAGGTAAAGATGGGGCTTTGGAGGAAGGAGACGTCGACGAGGGGCGAGCGGGCCTCCCCGGCGACCGTGGATCCGTTGTCGTAGTCGGTGCCGTCGTTGAAATTGAGACTCGTCGTGCCGTTGTATCCCGCGCCACCGGTCACGCCGCTCGGGCTTCCATCCACGGCCCAGAGTCCGCTCAACGTCCAGCCCGTCGAGTCTTCGAAGATGGTGGCGTACGCCGAGGATGGGAGGGCCGGCGAACTGGCCAGTCCGCTCACGATCTTGAGATCGTCGATGAACCACCCCTCGTGGTCGTTGTATTGTTCGTCGCCGGTATCGAAGAAGAACTCGATCTTCACGCTTCCGAGGGTCGGATCCACCGAAATCGTGTGGCTGTGCCAGGAACCCATGGCGGCACATGCGCCCGCTCCTGCGGTTCCGCCGCTGCCGGCCAGTTGGTACTCGGCGACGAGGGCGTTGTCGGCGGCCTTGCGGATTCGGACCCATCGCTTGTCCCACTCCGCCCCCTCCGTCTCGGTGGTGTAGTTGCACCAAAACGTCGCCGCGCAGCTCGATCCGGAGACCGTAAGAGCGGAAGAGGTGGCGGCTCCGCTGTTCGTCGCACCCGTGTTGAAGGTGGAGCCGTTGTTGTAGTTCAGGCTGGTCGTTCCGCTGTGTGCGGATACCGAGGCAGGCGTGCCATCCACGGCCCAGAGACCGTTCAGCGTCCACCCCACGGCGGTGGAGAAGTCGTTCTCGGACAGAGTCTGAGGTCCGCTCCCGTTCGAATTGGGCAAGACCGTGAGATCGTCCACGAACCATCCCGGGTGGCCGTTGTTGAGATGATCCACGGAGTCGAAGAGAAACGAGACCTTGATGTGTCGCCACGCCGGATCGACCGGGACCGAGTGGACGTGCCAGGTACCGGAGGCGTCGCAAGCCCCGGCGAAGGCCGAGCCTCCCGTCTGAGCCAAAGTGTGACTCGCCAGAACGGTGCCCGCACGATTGAGGATGCGGACAGTGCGCTTGTCGTACGCGGCGTCGGCACCCTGAGTCTTGTAGTTGCACCAGAACTTCAAAACGGGGTTCACGATATGGGTGACGTTGATCACCGGTGAGACCGCCTCTCCCACGTTGGGCGACCCCGTATCGAATGTCCCGAGACGGTTGTTGTAGTTGAGCGACGATGGCGCGGAGCGATACGCCCCGCCGGATACGGAAGATGGAGATCCATCCACGTACCACAGTCCCGTCAGATGCCAGTCCCAATCGTAGCCGGAATCGAAGTCCGTGCTATAGCCCGCCGTGGGCGAGGAGGAACCGCCGGTGACGGTCACCGTCGCGCTGTGCGTCGCCGTGGTTCCGGAAGTGTCCTTGACCGTCAGGACGATGGTGTAGCTCCCGGGCGTTTGGAACGTGTGCGACGGCGTCGAATTCACGTCGTTGCCCGGACTCGCGAAGACGACCGGCGGGCTTCCGTCGCCGAAATTCCACGAGTGCTCGACGATGCCCGTGTTGTCATGGCCATGACCCGCGAAAGCCACCGTGAGAGGCGCAGAGCCGGACGTCGGATTGGTCGATTCGATGTGCGCCGAAGGAGGAGGATCCACGCCGGCCGATACGGAGACGCTCTGCGTCGTCGTGGCCGCCGCCCCGGCGTTATCCGTCACCGTCAGCTTGACCAAGAAGGACCCCGGAGAGACGAAGGAGTGGGCGGCCGTTACCCCGGTTGCGGTGGTGCCGTCGCCGAAGTCCCACGCATACGAGGCGATCGAGCCGTCGGGGTCGCTCGATGACGCCGCGTCGAAGGAAACCGCCAACGGCGCCGGGCCGGAGTTCGGAGAGGCCGTGAAGGAAGCCGCCGGCGCGAGATTCCCTCCCGAGATTGTCGCCCGATACAATTTGCCCGGGAGCGTGCAGTAGTAGAGCGCCCCGTCCGGACCCACCGCGAGATCGACCGGCTGGTCGATTCCCGTCACGAAGTCGCTGGTACTGGCGACGGACTCGCCGGAAAGTTGGACTCGCACGATCTTGTCATACTTGTAGTTGCAATAGAACAGTTGTCCCTGGAACGGCATCGCGTTCGAATTGTAAAAGGCGATGCCGGTCGGCGCGATCGGCGTCGGAAAGACGAGGATCGGGTCGACGAAGGAGCTCAGACCTGCCGCGCCGGTCACCTCCGGCCATCCGTAGTTCTTCCCCGCCTTGAGGATGTTGATCTCGTCGTTCTCATCGGGCCCGTTCTCCGTCGAAAAGATCTTCCCGGTCCCCGGCTGGAAACAGAAGCGAAACGTGTTGCGCAATCCTCGGCAGTATGCGGGGTTCGTGGAGGAGAACGGATTGTCCGTGGGCACGGTTCCGGTCGAATTGTAGCGGAGCAGTTTTCCCCGCTTGCTGCCGAGGTACTGAGAGAGATACTCCGTTCCATCACCGTTGTCCCCGACGCTCACATACAGCTTACCGTCGGGCCCAAACGCAATCCCCCCGCCGTTGTGATTGATTCCCTGCGTCGGAAGATTGTCGACGATCACCGTCGGGCTGGTTCCGAGGTCGCCGACGGCCTTGTACCGAAGGACTCGTTGCTTCGTGGACGAGACGGTGCAGAAGACGTAGACGTAGCCGTTCGTCGCGAAGCTCGGATGAAGCGCGATCCCGAGCAAGCCGGTCTCGTTGTGGCCGGTGTACACCGGCGAAACGGTCGCGAATGGCATCGGGAGGATGGCGCCGTTCTTGAAGATCTTGATCTTCCCCGTGTACTGCTCGATGATGAAAAGTCTGCCGTCCGGCGCAAAGGCCAGACCGACGGGACGCTGCAAGCCGGAGGCGAGCTGGGTTTCGACGTAGCCTGCGGGAACGGAAACCGAACCTGCGGTACCGCCGATGAGCACGAAGAGAATCGCGAGAATCCGACGCATTACCCGGTCCTCCTACTGAGATCGAACGAAGTCCTCGTATTCGGCGTAGATGCGATCCACGATCTGTTGCGGGACCGACCCCGCGCGCCCGGAACGATCCAGAGCTCGGAGCGCGGCGTAACGGAGATCCGCCCGGGCGTGTCCCTTCACGATCCGGACAAGTTCCGCAGCCGCCGGGTCGCTCGTCGCATCGAGTCGCTGGAGGGCGCGAAGAAGTCGACTTGGATTCGTATTCGATAGGGCCGCCATCCAGCATGAATTCAGGTGGGGGGGAGAAGCGTCAAGCTCTCCGCTCAGGATCAGCTCGGCCAGACGTGATTGGGCCCGCTCTGAGTTCGTGTCGGCGATCAGCGAGGCCATTTCGAGCGCTTCGGGGCGAGTACGCCAAGCGGCAAACTCGTCCAAAGCTTGCAAGGCCAACTCTTCCGTCCTCCGTTCACGAAGTCTCTCCAAGAGGGATCCCTCCCCCCTGGGGCCGCGGAACACCTCCGGGGTTACTGGAGCAACCGATTCCACCGGCCTCGCGGGAGGCCGAGGACGTGGCCGCCCGTACGGGTCCGTCAGAAGAGAGTCAGGGTCGGCTTCCCCAACTCGGAGATGCTGCTGAACGGCTCCTCGGGAGACGGAAGGAGCAGGAATTCGTGGCCATGCGACGAGAACCAGGAGGAAGGCGCCGGGGAGAGCCAACGCGATAGAAACACGTAGACGCGACACAACCCCACTACTCCCGCCAAGAATCCCGCGTGCGAACCGGCAATTCTCATGCCGCGCGTTCTCGCTGGCCCAGATAGTCCAAGAGCGAAGCTCTGTCGCATTTCCGCGAAACGAATTGCAGAAACGCGAATACAAGAAAGGCGTTCTGAATTACGTCGCACCTATGTGGGAGTGGAGATGACGGACCTCCGGCGGACCGAAGAAATGGTTCTAGGCGAGGCGTTGAGCCGGACCGGGTCGCGATCTGGCGGAATCTTCTGCTGGGATTCGGACCAAGATGCCCTCCGTCTGGAACTCTATGCCGTCGACGGAGTCCTCGTGGATGCCCCGGGCCTCCTTCTCAGAGTCAGGCGCGACGGACGTCCGAATGGGATCGCTCTGTGGGTGCAGCACGAGGGGCGCCCCTACTTGTGCAACGATACCTCCGCCGATATCCATTACTCTCCGTATCTTCTCGAAGCGGCCTCCATCGCCGCGGCTCCCCTTCTTCACCGGGGGAGATCCATCGGCGTCCTCAGCGTCTCGAGCGAAAAGCCCGGGGCCTACTCTCCCTCCGATCTCGACCATCTTGAGTCGATCGCCGCTCGCTGGGCCGTGACCCTGGGAGAGCGGTACCGCGCGGCGCCGGCGCAGGAGGAGCGTCCCTTTTTCCTTCGAGGACTGTGCGACGAATGGCACGAAGTCGAACGCCGTGTAGACCGCGTTGCGGGTACGGAGGTTCCCGTGCTGATCCGCGGGGAAAGCGGGACGGGAAAGGAGCGCGTCGCGCGGGAGATTCACGCTCAGAGTCGCCGTCGAAACGGGCCGCTCATCACCGTCAACTGCGCCGCCATTCCCGAGTCGCTCCTGGAGAGCACTCTCTTCGGCCATGAGAAGGGAGCCTTTACCGGCGCCGTCGGAGATAGAGTCGGCGAGATCCGGCGCAGCGACGGAGGCACCTTGTTCCTCGACGAGGTGGGAGACCTTGCGCGCCCGCTCCAAGGGAAGGTGCTTCGCGCGATCGAGAACGGCGAAGTTCAACCGGTCGGAAGCGATCGGGCTGCGGAACGCGTGGACGTTCGGATCCTCTGCGCCACGAATCGCAATCTGCGGGAGATGGTCGAGCAGAAGTTCTTCCGCGAGGATCTCTACCACCGCGTCAGCGTGGTGGAACTGGAATTGCCGGCGTTGCGGAGCTATCGCCATCGCCTGGCCGTGCTGGGTCAGGTATTCTTGCGCCGGGCCGCGCGCATCCACGGAAGGCGTCTGCGGGGAATTCGGCCGGAGGCGATCCAGGCGCTGTCGGGCTACGACTTTCCGGGAAATTTGCGGGAGCTCAAGAACATCGTCGAGCACGCCGTGGTCATGGCGGAGGGCGAGTGGGTCCGCCTCGAGGATCTCCCCTCCGCGGTGCGTTCCCGCCTTACTCCCGTCTCGAAATCCCCTCCCACGCTTCGCGAGTTCCGCGAAACCTCTCTCGCTCCCGTCGAACGGGACTATCTCGTCGACGTGCTCCGTCGGTGCGCCGGAAACGTGGTCGAGGCTGCGAGTCTGGCCGGAGTCAACACCGCGACCCTGTACCGCCTGATGCGGCGCCGGGGAATTCGGCGGAACGGGGGATGACAGGGCACCCCCCTCTTCGCATCGGGGAGTGCCCCGGTTCCTAGGTCGTATGCGTTCAAGCCCGCAAGGGTCTGGGGGTAATCGACTCTTGGAGCCCGACTTCGCGGGACTCTCTGCGGGCGCGTCCCCGAGCCCTACGTGCCACGCGAGCCGTCCGGGACGCGCTTCTGCGAAATCGGTGTTGGCCGACGCCCATCCACCCCCTGACGGTTACCCTAGGTCAATCGGATCGGCGATCGGGCGCTCGGGTCGTTGATGGCTCCCTTGACGTCCGCTTCGGCGACGACAAAGTAGTTGGACTTCTCGGCGTTCATGAACGAACCCATCGATCCGACCGCACCGAGAACTCCGCCTTTCTCCTTCAACCGGTCGTTACTGGACTTCAGGAGGGAAAACGGAACCTCGAACTCGAAGTTCTTCGTCTCCCCGGGTGCGATCTTGAACGCGCCCACGACCTCGATCTCTCCCAGGGTGAAGTCCTCGGTGGACTTTTCCGCCCCGCGCCCCGTCGAGTATTCCTCGACGACCTTCACGAGTACGGACTCCACCTCCTGCGGGCTCTTGGTGGTAAGGACGATGGTCCCGGAGATCTTCCCCGCATTCTTGGGCGCCTGCCCCGGCGCCTTCACCTGCACGGTGACCCCCCCGATGTTGAGCTTCTGTTTCATCCACCCGATCAAACCCACATGTCCCTCCTTTTATCCTCGGTTCTTTTTGGACTCGCGTTCGTCCGTCGCTTCGAGATCCCAGCGGAGCCCGCTCTCTTCCCGGACCAGTACGATCTCGTAGGTCGTCTTGTCGGCGTTCTTGGTTACGACGATGACCTGGTTCCCCTCGGCCTTCTCTTCAACGAACGTCTCTCCTCGGACCAGCAGGCCGGCCTCGAGATAGGCCCCGAGGAGTTCCTTGCCCAGATCCTCGGCGCTCGGCGTCTTGGAAGCCTTGGACTTCTTGGAGAGCGGGTTCTTGATGGGCCGGTTCTTTTTCGCCGCCGCCGCTTCGTCCTTCATCTCGTTCACCAGATTGTCCCGACTCTTCTTCGCCAGGAGCCTCCACAGCGTATCCACGTCCTTCTTCTTGGCGGCATCGTTCATTTTCGTGAAGAACTCCTGGCCCGTGTTCGGCCCTTTCATCCCGCTGCACGCGGAAAGAGCCATCGCCAGCGCCGCCGCCACCGTCCATCGTTTCATCTGCTTCTCCTTTCCATGCGAGAATCGTACCCATCTCTTAGTTGGGGATTCAGGTCCCGCTCTCTATTCGAAGTACGAAACAACCTCACCGTAGACTGGGCCGGCCGCGGGCGGGCGAATCGGGGAGCCGCGGGGACGGGCCGGATCGCGAACGCAAGGACGGCCGCCCCTCCCAGGAAAAAAGTCACGAGAAGCGTTTCTACCGCGCAAACCGCCGGGACCACGGTCGCCGCCACGAAGAGGAATCCCGCCGCCTTTCCCATCCGACCCACGGCCAAGAAGCCGCCCACAAGGCCGACGATGGAGGCCCCGATCAGACACCACGCCGCCCGCACCCGCCGGTCGAGTTGCTCGAATTCGTTCGAGAGGGCACCGCCGGCGACTTGCCGCACCTCCTCCACTTCGGCACGGCGCTCGAAACAGTCCGAGAGCCACTTCGCTCCGAGTGAACCGCTCAGGACTCCGCCAATGAGTCCGAAAACGAGAGCGGCGAATCGCATCGAACCCTCCTTTGAATGACGCCCCCACGGTTTTGTATTGCGAAAATGGCATTTGATAAAAAGCGCGTCCTTCATTAGAATTCGCGCTCTATTTGGTCGGGGGAGCGTGAGGTGGTTCATGCGCTCCGGGGCGTGGGTAGACCGAGTATGCGAGGCGATGCGCGAGTTCGAACGCGGGCTCGCACGATACGAGCGGTTCGAGGAGTTGGGGCGGGGCGGGATGGCGGTCGTCTATCGCGCCCGCGATCATCGCCTCCAGCGGGACGTCGCCCTGAAGGTGATGCGGGAGGACCTCCAATCGGATCCCGCCGACAGAATCCGATTCCGGCGTGAGGCGGAGGCGGCCGCACGTCTTTCCCACCCCAACGTCGTCACCCTACTCGATTCAGGCGAGGATGAAGGCCGCCTGTTCCTCGTCATGGAATGGGTCAAGGGTCGTCCGTTACACCAGGTCTCCCGTCCCGATGCCGCGATTCTCGAGAAAGCGGCCCGCGGCGTCCACCACGCCCACCGGAACGGGATCATCCATCGGGATCTGAAGCCGGCCAACATCCTGATCACGGAGTCGGGCGAACCGAAGATTTCCGACTTCGGGGTGGCGCATCTGTCCGACTCCACCCGCCTCACTCAGAACGGAATGCTCCTGGGAACGCCCGCCTACATGGCTCCGGAGCAGGTGCGCGGAGAAACGGTGACTCCTCGTACCGATGTGTACGCCCTCGGGGCGATTCTCTACGAAATCCTGACCGGCCGACCTCCTCACGAAGGGGAATCTCCGACGGAGGTCTTCTCGAGGATCCTGCATCAGGACCCGATCGCACCGCGAGAGGTCCGTCCCCGAATCCATCGGGATTTGGAGACCATCTGTCTTCGCGCGCTGGAAAAGGATCCTGCGGGCCGATATGCGACGGCCGAGGAATTGGCGGAGGATCTCGGGAGATACCGCGAAGGAAAGCCGATTCAGGCGCGCCCGCTCGGGCGTCTCCGCCGTGTCTTCCGACGGCATCGAGAGAAACTCCTCGTCGGAGCCACCATCAGCGCGATCGTCCTCGGAGTGTTCTTCGGCGTCGCGCTTCCGCACTATCGGAAGCGGCAGAGCGTCCGGGAGAATCTGAGAGAGGCCGTGCGGCTGGAATCCGAGGGGAACATCCCCGCCGCGCGGGATGTGCTCATCGCGGTTCTCCAAGTGGATGGAAGCAACCGGGAAGCTCGCCGCTCTCTCGCGCGAATCGATCACGCTCTGCACGAGGCGCAAGAAAAATCCGAGCGGCAGAAGGTCTCCTTTCAGCAGCTCTTGGTCAAGTCCAAATGTGCGATGCGGGCGCTGCAACGCTGGGCCTTGCTCCAACCTGCGATCCGTCGGATGGAAGCGATCTACTACGATTCCTCTCTCACCCTGGAGGAGCGTCGTCGTCGTTGCGAGAGTCCCTGGAAGGAGATCGAACGCTTCATCGAGGAGACCCCAAGCGACGCGATCTCCCAGGGAACGATGCGCGCCCTCGCCGGTTGGGCTCGGCGGCTCGCGGGACATGAAGAGGAAGGACTCCGATGGATGCGGGGATCGGTCGGGATCGCCCCCGAGCTCCCCTATGGCTCCCTGATGGAGTCGCTGGTCCTCCTTTCGGAATACCTTTTGGCCGTGCCCATGCCGACCTTCGCCGCGGGAATCTCGGGATTCAGCCGTGGCGCTCCTTCCGTGGAGTCTCCGCGGATGCGCTCGCTTCGCGGTCGCATCGAGTCCCTCTTGGAACCCGCCCGAAACGCACCCCTCCTGGGACAGGCCGATGCCGGGGGTTTCTCCATGGCGGTGGTCGGAGTTCATGCTCTCCAAGTCGGCGACTTGGCCCGCGCGGAGGAGGCCCTTACCCAAGCCCTCACGGCCCCGGATCTCAAGTCCTTCGAATCGAATCTTCTCCTAGCGCGGTCGCGAGCGAGGTTTCTCCAGTCTCGATTTGCCTGCGGGTTCGCCGACCTCGAACGGGTCCTCTCGGCGCGACCCGATCAGGCGACCTTGTACTCCTACTACGGCCACTGGAAATATGAGGAATCTCTTCAACGGATCAAGGCTTCTCAGGACCCGTGTCCGGCCCTATACGAACTGGTCGGGCGGATGTCCGAAGTCCTCGCTCGACGTCCCGGCTTTTCCGAAGCCCGCGTAGCCCGGGGTATCGGCCACTTTGTTCTGGGCAAGGAGATGTACCGGAGACGAGGGGACTCTCGTCCGTACCTTGCCCTTTCGCTTGCGGATTTCGCCGCGGCACAGGCCGAGGGAAAGGACTACAGCGCTTTCCTCGGGTACTCTCATTTGCAATCGGCGGTCGTCGAAGATGACCTGGGTCTCGATTCGCTCCAGAGTTATCGTCGCGCTCTGCTCGACCTCGGAGTCTGGGTCTCGAGCCACCCCGAGGACGACGGGGCTCGGCAATACATGGCCGACGCGATCCTCAGCATCAGTCAGAGGAGCGGATCGCGGGAGTGGCATCCATGGGCCATCGCCGAATGCAGCGTCGTAGTAGCCAGGACAGAGGCGGCCTACGCTTACGAGCATCGTGGAATCGCCCACCTCGAGTCCGCCTACTCCACATGGCTCCGGAAACTCGATGCGAGAAGTTCGGCGAGCTCGGCGGTCGCCGACTTCACCGCCGCCTTGGAGCGGGGGGGAGAACCCTTCCGCAATCGGAGTCTTCGGGCGATGGCACGTGCGCTCCTGGGTCACGCGCGGCAGAAGCACGGCGAGGATGCGCGGACTTCCTATCTCGGCGCCGTCGCGGACGCCACGGAAGGACTCCGGCTGGACTCCACGTGGGTGTACGGATACACCACTCGAGGCGAGAGCTATGCCGGACTCGCGCGTTTGGATCGGCGGTCCGCGGCGGGCTGGTACTCCAAGGCGCTCCAAGACTTCCATGAGGCCTTGCGACGGGCTCCTCACGACGAAGAGCTTCTTTCCAGTCGCGCTCAGATCTATCTCGACCTCGGAGACGCCGGCATCGATCCGCAACGATCTTTCGAAGCGGCCCTGGCGGATCTCCGGCGGCTTCCGCAGAATTGGGAGACCCTGTACCGCCAAGGGAGAGCCCTCGAGGCGCTCGGGAGACGCGAGGAGGCGATCCGGGCGTACGAAGCCTCGAAGAAGACCGCCCCCGATCCGGAGGAGATTCAACCTCACTTGGATCGACTGAGGTCAAAAACCTGATGAACTCGATCCTCTTCGATCGTTAGAATCCCCGCCTTGTTCGACGTCGATACGAGTCTGGGGGGACGCTCGCGGGAATTCCCGGAAACAACGTGGGGATTGGTCTGCCGCGTCAGTCATCCGAAACCGGAAGAGCGGCTCGCAGGGTTGGAAACGCTCTGCCGGAGGTACTGGAAGCCGGTCTATTACTTTTGCCGAGGGGCTTGGGCCAAAACGAACGAGGAAGCGAAGGACCTGACCCAGGATTTTTTTTCCTGGCTCCTCGAGGGAGAAGTCCTTTCTCGCTACGCCCCGGGCCGAGGCAGCTTTCGAGCCTATTTGAAGGGACTCTTGCGAAATTTCTCCGGCAACCAACATCAGGCGATGAACCGGATCAAACGAGGCGGAGGGGCTCGCCGCTTCTCGCTCCCGGAAGAAGCCGCCGCGATCGTCCCCGATCCGCGAGCTCGAACCCCGGAAGAGGAGTTCGACCGCGTCTGGCTGGCCGAAGTGGTCCGATTGGCGACGGAACGCGCTCGAGCGGATCTCGGGGAATCCATCCCCTGGAAGGTCTTCGAAGAGTACGACCTTCGGGACGCTCCGGAACGCCCCACCTATGAGGAGGTCGCCCGCCGGTTGGGGCTGAAGGAGAGCGACGTGCGCAACCACCTCTACTCGATCCGCGGCAAGGTGCGGGAGTTCATCCGGGAGGCTCTGCGGGAGACGGTTGGGAGCGAAGAGGAAGTACAGGAGGAGTGGAATGTCCTCTTCGGATCCTAGCGAGCCCTGGATCGACCGGGTCTGCGATGCGATCCGAGAACCCGAGGGATCCCTCTCCCGGTACGAACGCCTCGAAGAGTTGGGCCGCGGCGGAATGGCCGTCGTCTACCGCGCGTTCGATCGCCGGTTGAACCGCGAGGTGGCGCTCAAAGAACTTCGGGACGACCTGGAGATCCGGCTCGAGGACCGCGCCCGATTCCGTCGCGAAGCCGAGGCTGCCGCGAAACTCTCCCATCCGAACGTGGTCTCCGTCTTGGATGCCGGGGAAGAGAACGGGCGTCTTTTTCTCGTCATGGAACTGGTGGAAGGCGCGTCTCTCCAGCGCCTCCTCGAACGGGAGAAGCCTTCTCTGGAGATCCTCGAGAAGGCGGCTCGAGGCGTGCATCATGCCCATCTCGCCGGAATCGTTCACCGGGACCTGAAGCCGTCCAACATCCTCCTCACGGGAAAGGGGGAGCCGAAAATCTCCGACTTCGGTATCGCGCATCTGGCCGGAGCGACGGCCCTCACTCAAACCGGAATGCTCCTCGGAACTCCTCAGTACATGGCGCCGGAGCAGGTGCTCGGCCGGACTCGGGAAGTCGGTCCCCGAACGGATGTGTACGCCCTCGGAGCCATCCTCTACGAATGGCTGGCGGATCGGCCGGTACACCAAGCGGAATCGATGGCGGAACTTTTCGGGAAGATCGCGAACGAGAGGCCCGTTCCCCCCCGAGAAATCGATCCCTCGATTCCGGGGGCGCTCGAGACGATATGCCTGAAGTCGCTCGAGAAGGACCCAGCCTTGCGCACCTCCACGGCCGAGGCCTTCGCCGAGGATCTGCGCCGCCACCGCGAGGGAATCCCGATTCAGGCACGCCCCGTCACGGTCCTGACTCGGGTGTGGAGATCGGTGGTTCGTCGGCGCTGGTTGGCGGCGGCGCTCGCGGCGATTCTGCTGGCGGGAGCCGCCTTCGGAATGGCGGCCTCCCTCTCCGCCTACCGCCGATCCCGCCAAGTGCGGATGCGGATGGAGCTCGCCATCCGCTTCGAGAACGAAGGGAATTACGAGGACGCTCAGGAAGCGATCGCGCTGATCCTTCATCTCGACCGAGACAACCCGGAGGCGATGGCGGCCCTGACCCGGGTCCGCGCCAAGCTCGAGGTGCGCCGGAAGATTCGGGAGGAGGAGGAGAAGAAGAGCGCGGCCGAAAAGGAAGAAGCGGACCGGCGGCGGCGGAAATGCGCAAAGGTCGACACGATTCTCAAGCAATGGTCGGCCCTGGAGCCGACGCTGCGATCCTTCGAAGCGTCGCAGTACGATCCCACCGGGCCCCGGGATCGCGCGGGCGAATCCTTGAAGGCCCTCTGGAAGGCGGCGGAAGGAGGAAACACCGAAGCGGCCATGGTGCGGGCCCTGACGGGCTGGGCAGAATGGTGGAGCGGTCCCAGCGAGCACATCGCGTGGCAACTCATGGGCCAAGCCGCGGAGTTCGATCCCGAGATTCCGTACGGATATCTGATGGAGGCGTTCACCCACTTGGCTCGATGGTCGGAGGACCCCGCGTGGCCGGAGATCGCCGAACCCTGCGAGGTCGTCCGTTGGGAGTACGGAAACGAGATCGATGACGCTCGCAAGGCGCTTTCCAAGATCGGTCCGCTCCTCAAGGAAGCGATGGCCGCGAGGATTTGGGGCAACGAAGCCGGCGCTCCCTATCGCGACGCCGCTCAGGGGATGGAAGCCCTGTTGGCGGGGAACTTCACGGCGGCGGAACTTCATTTCGACCGCGCCGTTGCGGCTCCGGAGTTCGTCGTGTTTCGAAGGGATTTTCTCTTCGCGCTCTCCAAGGTACGCCGCGTCCTCGGCAAGTATGAGGAGGGGATGACGGAATTGGCCGAGGTCGCGCGGGTCCGCCCCCGTTCGCCCCAGGTCTTGTGCGCCCTCGGGATGATGGATTTGGCGAAAGCCCGCCAGGAGATCCTGAACCGCGGAGAACCGATCGAACTCCTAAATCGGGCGTTTCGTCGGTTTTCCGAGGCCCTCGAACGCGACTCGAGATTCACTCCCGCGGAGCTCTGTCTCGGGAATCTCCAGGTGTATCGAGCCCTCGCACGGGGAAATCCGCCCTATGCGGCCGGCTCCCTGGAGAAAGCCATCCAGCGCTACGTCTCTGCCATGAAGGAGGGGTGGGGATGGGCCACCGCGTACCACAATCGCGGATCGATTCTCCTTACGAATCATCGAGAGGCGGCGCTCTTCCGAGCCCGGATCCCCGCCTATGAGTGCGGCCGGCTGTATCTCGAATGGGGAAAACTCCATCCGAGCTCGGATGGAGGCGTGATTCACGCCTTGGCCCAACTGGAGCGAGGACTCCAATCTCAGCCGGACCATTTCGCGATGCGCATTGCCGCGGTCGAGGCGCGACTCTTTTTAGCCGAGCGCGCCCTGGCCAAGGGAGCGGATGCCGTGCCTCTATGCGAAAAGGCGATCGAAGACCTGACACGCGCCATCGCCGCCGCGCCGAAGGAGGCGCCGACGGTTCTTTCTACTCGAGCCTTGGCGCATCTGCGGCTGGCTCAAGCGAAGGCGGCTCGCTCGATCGACCCCATCTCCTCCTTCCAAAATGCGCTGGCCGATTGCGAAGAGGCCCTCCGTCTCTCTCCCCGTCTGGTGGCAGCGATCGCCAACCGAGCCCGTACCGAGGCTGGGTGGGGGCGGTGGCTGAGCGCGCAGGGGCGGGATTTCGGGGAACAGCTGACTTCGGCCCGCACCTCCTACTCCGAGGCGATTCAGTTGTCGCCGAAGCGAGGGGATCTCCTGTTCGAACGTGCCGCCGTCTCGATCGATTTGGGGAAGGTCGCTCGCGTTCCCGGAGATACCCCATACTCGTATTACGACGCGGCCGTGGAAGACCTGACCCATGCGTTGCGGCAAGCTCGGACCCTGGAGAGTCTGCTCCTTCGAGCCGAAGCCTATTTCCTTCTGACCGAAGCTCCGAAGGGTCGGAAAAGCACCCCTCTTCAGTACGCCGCCGACGCTTTGCGGGATGCCCTGGACGCCGTCTACCTGGATCGGAAGTCCATTCTCGCGGCTTTTCTAAGGGGCCGCATCCTTCTGCAGCAGGGAGCGCTGGCGGAGGCAGAGGGTCTCGATTGGCCGGACACCTACTCCGATGCGGTTCTTTCCTTACAGGAAGCAGTCAAGTTGGACCCGAACCATTGGAAGGCCCACGCCCTCCTGGGGTCCGCCCACGAACGGAAGAAGGAATACGCGCAGGCCGCCGCATCCTACCGGAGATCGCTGGAGCTCCATCCCGATCAGCCGGAAACTCGAACGGCACTCGAGCGGGTTCAAAAGGCGTGGGCGAAGGAAAAACAATGAACCGCGGTCGCATCCTCTCGCTCCAGCCCACGGCGACGGAAATGGCCTTCGCCCTCGGACTCGGACCTCAGGTCGTAGGCGTCTCCCACGAGTGCACCTACCCACGAGCGGCGCAAAAACTCCCGATCGTTTCCAAAAGCGTCGTCGACCCCGAGCGAATGTCGAGCGCGGAAATCGACCGCGTCGTAACGGAGGCGAACCACGCGGGCGAAAGCCTGTACCGCATCGACCGCGCGCTCGTTCGGCGGCTCAAACCGACCGTCATCCTGACGCAGAGCCTCTGCGACGTCTGAGCGACCTCCCCGCGAGATGTCGAGCAGGTGCTCGACCTGGTGAAGCCGGCTCCCGCCGTAGTATCGCTCCATGCCCACGACTTCGAGGGGATGTTCCGCGACCTTCATCTCCTCGCGGAGGCGACGGGCACGAATGCGACTCCATTGGAGCGGCGACTTCGCCGGCGCATCGACGCGGTGGTGCGGGAGACTCAGGGCGCCCGCCTCGCGAACGTATTCTGCCTCGAGTGGCTGGATCCGCCCTATTCCAGCGGCCATTGGGTGCCGGAGATGGTCGAGATGGCGGGGGGACGGGACCGCCTCGCGCGATCGCGCCGGGACTCGCGGCGCCTGTCGTGGGAGGAAATCGCGGCCGTCGGTCCCGAAAAATTGATCCTGATGCCTTGCGGGTTTACAATGGCCCGGACCCGGCGGGAGCTGCCCGTCGTGACCCGCCGCCCGGAATGGCTCGAACTCCCCGCGGTGCAGGCGGGAGAAGTCTATCTTGCGGATGGACCGTCGTACTTCAACGGCGCGGGGCCGAGGCTCGTGGACGGGCTCGAGATTCTCGCCGAAATCCTGCATCCCGACCGTTTCCCAAGGCGAAGGCGCCGAGGGTGGATCAAGATAGGAGCACTTCATGGTCGAGAAAACCTGGTCCGCCGAAAGCGAGTTTGAGTTCCACACCCTGCCCGAGAAGCTTCACCGGCGGATCCTCGACTGGAAAGACAAGAATTTCAAGGACGAGTACGACTATCTCCTCAAACATTGGGACGAACACTACCGGCAGGAACCGTTCCGATTGGTCGCCAAGCTCGGATCCCTTCGAAGCCCCCTCATCGAGGTGGGAAAATTCAAGGGCCGCGAAAAATTCCACCGGGCGGCCGAGCTCGACGAAGAGATGATCGCCCAATCGGCCAAGATCATCAAGGCCCAGTGCTCCACCGAGCTCGGATCGATCCAACAGCATCGCGGATCCCTCTACAAGGCTCAGGATCCTCGAAGCCAGTTCAACATGATGAGGATCATGGCGGAGGAGTTCCGCCACGCGTACCAGATGCTCTTCGTGCTGGCCGACGACGATTGGACCAAGGTCGGAAAGGACATCGCGGCGGAAACGGCGGAGGCGCTTCTCGGAATGGAGACCGGCGAGCACGTGCTCGACGCCTTCAATCTCTTCTTCGATTCGTTCGTGGACAACGTCGCCTTCACCT
>CAZGKV010000044.1:0-38730 GCA_964526305.1 uncultured Planctomycetales bacterium
AGATCCTTATACGCGTAATTCGGAGCATGTCCCCAGCCGCCGTTCGGCTCGCGCTGCTCCTTGATCTTGTCGATGAGGAACTGCAACCGATCGCGGATGTCGGCGGTCGGCTTGTAGAAATAGTACTCGGCGAGAAAAAGCGCCGCGTATCCGATATCCCAGTTTCCGAATCCCTCGAACTCCTGACCGCTGGCCGTCTTTCCCTTCCCCTTGTACCCGGGGGCTACGGTGCGCAGCAGATACTGGGCGGCCTTGTCGACGTTCCGCGAGTAGGGACCGCCCAGGGGCGACGAACCGTTGGCGATGAGCGCGAGTCCCGCGATCGACGTCACCACGACGGTGCCGCCGTTCCCGGCCTGCCAGGCGCCGGTCCCGTCCTGAGTCTTCGACAGATACTCGCACGCCCGCGCGAGGGCAAGCTCGCACGTCTTGCACCTCTTGGGGCAGGATGCCGCGTGGGGAAACTTCTTGCCCAGCGCCTCCGGGCGATGCCGCGACCCAAGCTTTTCGTCCTGGGCCTGTACGGGCAGAAGTGCCAGTGCGAGTACAAGGACGGTGCGCATTCTCCATCGCCTCCCTGACGTTCGATTGGACACCGCCCGTCGGGCGGTTCGTACGCCCGAATGTCTTACCGGGAAGTCCGCCGGACCGCAACAGGAATGCGCCTTACTCCTGAATCACATCGAATGCGTCCACCGGAACGTACTTCCCACTGGAGGCCGCGTTCTTCGTCCCCGTGACTTCGATCCTCAGTTCATGAAGTCCGTAGGAAACGCTTCCCGAATCATAGACGGTCGATTTCCACTGCGTCGTAGCCGCGTAGAGGTCGACCGAGCCTTGAAGGACGCCGTCGATGTAGACCCTCGCGATTCCGTGGTTGCCGGCCCGGTGCGCGATCCACTTCACTTGCTTCCCGGTGAACTTGAACGTCGCTACCGCGCTGCTCGAGGACGACCGGACATAGGAGTATCCGCTCGCCGAGGTGTCATTCCTGCTCTGCCACGTTCCGAACAGACTCGCCGAGGTCTGCTCGTACCGAACCTGTCGTAGCGCCCGTCCGCTCGTCTCGCCGGACGCCTCGCTCACGTTTCCGGCCGAGTCCACCGCCTTCACGATGTAATAGTAGGTCGCCCCGCCCGCAACGACGTCGGTGTACGAGGTTCCCACGGCCGTGCCGATCTGCGAGTACGGTCCTCCGGAAGTGGTTGCACGATGCAACCGATAGTGGTCCAGGTCGGATTCCGCGTTCGCATTCCAGCTCAGGAGAATCTGACCCAGGGCGCTCGTGGACGCGAGCCCGGTCGGGGCCGCGAGCGAGTTCATGACCAGGACATCGACGAAACGCTCGGAGTACAATCCGCCGGAGTCGGTGGCGCGGAAGGCGATCGTGTACGAGCCGTTCTGGCCATACCCGGGATTGAACGTCCACACGTTTCCGGAGAGCGAGGCGTTCGTCAACGGGGTCGCGGAGTAGGTGAGAGAATTGTTGTCCGGATCCGTGGCGCTGAGCGTGATCGACAGCGTTCCCGCCTCCGGCACCGACTGGGGTGAAGCGAGGGCGGCCAGGGCCGGTGGCCGATTCACGTCGGTAACCGTGATGGCGATCGTTTCCATGTCCATCAGCGAACCGTCGGAGGCGTGGAACGTGACGGAGTAACTCCCGGCCTGATCGTACGTGGGAGTCCACGAGAACGTCGCGCCCGAGAACGAGGCCCCCGCCGGAAGATCGGTGGCCGAGAAGATCACCGTCTGCCCGTCCGGGTCCGAGCCCGTCACCGTGAACGACAAGTTCGAATTCTCCGCCACACTTCGGTCTCCGATCGCGTTCAAGACCGGAGCGCGATTCACGTTCTGGACGGTAATGGTCACCGATCCGGTGTCGCTCCCTTCGCCGTCCGAGGCGGAGAAGACCACCGTGTAGGTCCCGGCTTGATCGTAGTCCGGCGTCCACGAGAAAGAACCGGAGGCGTCGAATACGGCCCCGAGAGGAAGATCCGCGGCCGTGAGCACGACCGGATCAGCGTCGGCGTCGGTCGCGGATACGGCGAAGACGATCGTGGATCCTTCGCCTCCCGATTGCGCGCCGGGGACCGTCAAGACGGGCGCGGAGTTCGAGACGGTGAAGGACCAGACGGAACTCCAATAGCCCCGACTCGATGCGCTTCGCGCCGCAACTCGCCAGAAGTAGGTTCCCTTGACAAGCGTTTGCTGGGACATCGACACCCCGTTGTCCTGGGAAACCTCGAGAGGCTCTCCCATGCGTGCCGACCGGGAAATCTGAAGTCGATATCCGACCACCATCGGGTCTGAGTTGTCGGTCCAATCGAAGGAGACGGTCCCGGGACCCGCCGCCTCCTTGTCCGCGGGGGCCAGGAGCGACACCGGCGCGAGGTTTCCCGACTGGTGGCGCATCTCCTCGCATCGCGCCAACGGTTTCGAGGTCGATCCCATTGCTCCCATCGATCCGGCGTTCCCCCCGATGCAGACGCAGGAATCGTCCAACATCACGCACAGGTGCGACGTTCGAGGGTCCTTCATCATTCCCATGCTTTTCCACTTCGAGCCGGACGCGGCTGCCGGATCGTACCTCCAGCAGTCCATTCGCACGCTTCCCATCCCGGTATCGAGCCCGTACCCGCCGCAGACGCACACATGCCCGTCGGGTCGAAGGCACGCCGTGTGTTCGGCTCGTCCGTCCGGGAGAGGATCCGTGGGGACGATGGATTCGTCCTGAGGATCGAAGATCTCGCTCTGAGTCCAGTAGGCCGTCGAACTCTTCATGCCGGCGCAAAGAAGTACGCGACCGTCCAATAGGCGAGTGGCGGTGTGCATCCATCGCGGAACGGCCATGACGGCCGAGACCGTTCGGAAGGCATTTCCGCTCGGAGAGAAGATCTCGACGGTGTCCAGGACGCCCGTGGAATCGCGCCCCCCGGAGACGAGGACTTCCCCGTTCGCCAGCAGCGTGGCCCCCGGCCAATCCCTGGCGGAGGTCATGGCGATCGTAGTCCAGCCGTTCGCCGTCGGGTCGTAGATCTCCGCCGAATCGAGGAGAGTCTGTCCCCAACGGCCGCCGACGACCAGGATCCGTCCGTCGTCGAGGAGAACGGAGGCGGCGCGAATGCGGGGATACTCCATGGACGGGCCCGCGGTCCACGTGTCGGCGGCCGGATCGTAGATCTCGACCGACGCCAGTCCCGTATTCGTTTGGTCCATGCCTCCGGCGACGAGCACCTTGACGGCGCCCGAAGCGTCGGTAAAGGTCTCGCAGATGTGACGCGACCGGCCCGTCAGCATCGGCGCCACCGTCTTCCACGCCCCGGAGGAGTCCGAATAGACCTCGACCGAATCCAAGAGAGCGGGCTCTCCTCCCGTCACCAACACCTTCCCGGACACATGCTTCGTTGCGGCTGCGTAGTATCGCGCCGACTCCATCTCCCCCGTGGGCCGACACGACATGTCCGACATTTGGGCATCGAGGACGGCTGCGGGAAGGCTGAGAACGAGACCCCATACGGAGCGCATTGGATTCCTCCCGATCATGGATGATCCTTGGAAAGTAGGCCGTCGATCACGCGACGAACGTGCGGGTCGTTCTCGGCTTCGAGGGCCCGGCGAAGGATCACCGGTCCTCGAGACCGATCCGAGCGGAGCAGCGCCATGGCCGCTTCGGCGCGAATTCCCGGCCGCGGATGATTTCGGAGCGTTTCCTCGAGCGCGGGGGAGACGGATTCGCTTCCCGCCATGGCCCGAATCGCCGCGCGCACGACTTCCGGATCCGCCGCCGTTCGGAGCAGGACAAGAAGGCGCGCCTCGTTCCCCGACGCACGTCCGTCGAGTGCTGCGATCGCGCGAGTCCTCAGGAGGCCTTCCCCGGGCGACTCCGCGATTCGCAGGAGTTCCTCGACGGCCCCGGCCGTCCCAAGCGCGTCGATCGCGCGAAGCCGCTCCTTCAATTTCGGATGCGTGGAGGCGATCCGCTCCATCTCCGCAATCGAAGGACCCACTTCACGTCCGACAGGAAGCCCCGTCGAGGGGGCTGCCGGGTCTGGTGGTGCCGAGACTTGATAGACTCTTCGAGCGACGCTGGTTTCTGGAGCCGGCCGCAGAATCGCCAAGACCGCCACGGGAACAGCGAGGAGCAGCCTCCACGGCCGAAGATTCAAACCCAGACCCCCTGGGATGGATAGAGCGGACGCCGCTCCGTCGGCCCCGGAAAAAAAAGACGGAAGGCTACTCTTTCTCCTGGAGCCTCATTCGATAGAGTTCGATAAGCTGATCGGCCTTCGCCGTGTTCCCACCCTGGCTCGCCAAGATGGCCCGCGCCCGCTCCAGATCCCCGAGGGCTTCCGCCACCTTCCCCGCCTTGATTCGAACGCAATGCCGCGCCCAGTGGGGCGCCCAATGATCGAGCACGGCCGTTACGGCCGCATCCAGAATCGCGTCGGCGTGCGCCGGGACCGCGACGACCGTGTGGGAAACGACCCGCATCAGGACCAGGTACGAATCGCGAGGTCTGGGTTCGAGTCGAATCGCTTCGAGCGCGGCCGAAAGCGCCTCATCGGGCCTCCCGACTCGCTCCATCAGTATCGCGAGCCCCTCCCAGGCGGGCCAGAATTCGGGGGAGATCTCGACGGCCTTGCGGACATCGCTCTCGGCGCGCTCCTCGTCGCCCGGCCCGTGAAGCGCCGCCGCCCGAGCGAAGTAGGCCAGCGCATAGTTGGCCCGTTGCTGGATCGCGCGGTCGTAGTACTTGCGCGCCTCCTCGCCGGAAAGCATGTCGGCCAGCGCCTTCAGGAGAACTTCCCACGTCTTTCCCTCTCCGTCGGCGACCTTCTTCAGCCGCGATGTGGCCCCAGCCACATCGGTCTCCGACAGGAGGTAGGCTTCGGCCAATTCGCGCTCGAAGGTGACTCTCCCCCCGAGACCTTCGGCCACCGCGATGTCGTCCAGAAGGGCCTTCAGATCCAGGGGCTCTCCGAATAGCCGAAGCCGTCTCGCGTGCTCCTCATCTCCGCACGGCCGCC
The DNA here is from genome assembly GCA_964526305.1 of uncultured Planctomycetales bacterium. Taxonomy (GTDB): domain Bacteria; phylum Planctomycetota; class MHYJ01; order MHYJ01; family JACPRB01; genus JACPRC01. The sequence continues at coordinate 5,028 of CAZGKV010000044.1, forward strand.
CGCGGCCGTGACCCGCGCCGAGTCAGGTAAGGACGGCACGCCATTCGAGGGTGCATCGAGCCCGCGCCAGGAGAAGCTCCGCGTCCTTCGGGTGGAGCCGCACGCCGGCGGAATACGTCTCGAAGGCCCGCCGAAAATCACCGCGGACCTCGTGATGGCACGCGCGAAGTCGGAAGACCTCCACATGGTCGGAGAGAACGAGCGCGGCTTCGTCGACCAGCTTCATCGCTTCGGACATGTGCCGATGGAGTTCGACGATGTTGGCCGATTCCGGGCGGTACGAGTACTTGAGGATGGCCTTCGAAACCCGGTCGCTCGCATCCTTGAGTTTCCCCAGCGCCTCTTCGCGGCGCTTTCTCTCCCGATCCGCCTCTTGTTGCTGGCGAGTCAGCGCCGCCGCTGCCTGGATCTTCGTCGCCTGAACCTCGGATCGGGCCGACTGGAGGCGCACGCCGAGAACGGCGGCGATCGCGAGCGCCCCGGCGATTCCGGTGACGATCCGCCACCGCTTGCGAAGCTTTCGCATGACTCGCGTTGCGCTCGAGGGCCCTCGCGCGAGGATGGGCTCTCCCTCAAGAAAGAGATCCAGGTCCCGCGCCAGATCTGCGGCTCGTTCGTACCTCCCCGCGGATTCCTTCTCCATCGCCTTGAGGCAAACCACTTCCAAGTCGATGGGAACTCCTGCTCGAACGGATCGAGGAGGTACCGGTTCCTCCTCGAGGATTTTCGAAAGGACCACGGCCGCTTCTCCAGCCCGGAAGGGGACGGTGCCCGCGAGGATTTCGTAGAGGATGACGCCCAGCGAATAGACGTCGGATCGCTCGTCGGCGACTCCTCCCCGCGCCTGCTCGGGACTCATGTAGTGGACCGTGCCGAGGAGCACCCCCGGCTGCGTGAGTTCCATCGAGAGATCTTTGATCCTCGCGAGGCCGAAATCCGCGATGACGGGGCGTCCGTCCCGATCCAGGAGGACGTTTCGAGGCTTGAGGTCCCGGTGGACGATCCCTTGGGAGTGGGCGTGCGCGACGGCACGCGCCATGTCGCGGACCTTGAGGATCTTGTCCCGCAGGGGGAGATCGGTCGAAGCGATGGCATCGGCGAGCGTCCCCCCGCGATGGCAATCCATCGCGATGTAGTAGAAGCCCTCGTCGGCCCCGACCTCGTAAACGGAGATGATTCCGGGGTGGCGCAGCCGAGCGGCCGCGATCGCTTCCCGGCGGAATCGTTCCAGCTTGTCCGAACCCGGCTCGCCCCGAACGACCTTGAGGGCGACTTCGCGCCGGAGCTGGGGATCGTGCGCGAGATAGACGTTTCCCATCCCGCCGGTGCCCACCAGTCGCTGGATCTCGAAGCGACCGATCCGATCGGGATGTCCGTCTCGAGTCGGCGCCTCGAGCGCCGTCTCCCCTTTCGGACGACGCTGACGGTGGAGCTCGTCGAGCTGACCCGGCGTCAAGTAGCGGCGAACCACCAGAATCACTCGAATGGGAAGTTTCGTCCCCTCGGTTCCCTCGTGCTCCTCGAGGCACCCGTCGAGCTGCTCCTCGGTGATCCACCCCCGCTCGAGGGCCATCTCCGCGATCTCGAGATCCGACGGAGAAAGCGCCACATGGCGCAGCCGTCGCCGGACGCCGGAATGAAATTCGGTCATCGTTACTTCGTCCCCAGCACCTTCCACAGCTCCCGCCGCGCCTCGGCCGGATCGGAGGTGTACTCGGACACCTCGTGGTTCAGGAACTCGCGGTACGCCGCTCGCATCTCGGCGAGCCCCCTCTTCACCTCGCCCGGCGTCATTTCCAGGGTCTCGGCCACCTCGGCATAGGTCGTGTGCTCCCCGTCGGCCGGGTCGAGATCGTGCCGCTGGAAGATCTCGAAGCGGCGCTCCTTTCCCGATCGAGCGCAATGGTCCCGAAGTCGTTCCACGGCACGATGGAGGATCTCCCGGGCCCACTCTCGTTCGAAGACTTGTGTCGGATCCTGCTCTCCCAAGCCGCTGTTCGACGGAAGGCGGTCGATTCCCTCGAAGGCCTCCAAGGGGATGATCGCGCGACCTCCCCCTCGCTTGATCGCCTGGGCATCCCGCTTCATCTGGAGCAGGAAGTGCCGAAGGGCGGCGTGCAACCAGTCGCGGAACCGGCCTCGGGCCGGATCCAAGTCCGCGGCGAATTCTCCCGCAAACACTCGGGAGAGAAACTCCTGGGTAAGATCCTTGGCGTCCTCGACGGTTCGGTTCCACCCCCGACGGATCGTGAGATAGATGGGGCGCCAATAGGCCAGCACCAGTCGGCCGAGGATTTCACGCGCCTCCTCCCGGCCGCTTTCCCGAAGCAGCACCAATTGGCTCCACTGGGTGGAGGGGAACCCTTCGACTTTCCCTCCCAGGGTGGTCTCGCCGTGTTCCATGAGTTTTCGTCCCGTCGCAAGGAAGTATAGCCCATCCTGCATGGGGCGGCAACGGCCGGCCCCGAGACGAGGAGGTTCTCTTAGGAGAGCGGGAAAGGGAGTTTCGGCCGTCAAGAAAAGAGGGACACACCGGGGAATCGCACATCGTGCTTCCGTCGATACGATTTCTGCCGACGGCGGCGGGACCCATCGGCACCCTACATCGAAGCCATCGGAGATGCTCCATGAACGATTCACCGTCCAAGGGCGTACATTCCTACATGCGGATCTTCCTCGCAGTGCTGATCCTCACTCCTCAAGACGACACGCGAGTCCTCCGCGACTCCCGGACAAAGGACCGGATGCTCACCGCATACTGGGGGCGCCTGAGCTCCGCTCGTCCGCCCCGCTTCGAGTCGAGGGAGAAGTGGGAGGCGAGACGACAGGAGCTCCGACAGCAAGTCCGCCGCTGCCTCGGGCTCGACCCACTTCCCGAGCGCGTGCCGCTCCGGCCGGTCGTCTCGGGACGGAAGGAGTACGACGACTATCGACTGGAGCGCGTCTGGTTCCGAACCTTGCCCGAAGTCTGGGCGAGCGGATGGCTGTATCTTCCCAAGGGAACCGGCCCGTTTCCCGGCGTCTTGAACCCCCACGGCCATTGGGAAAACGGCGCCCGCCATCCCGTCGTCCAAACGCGCTGCATCGCTTTGGCGAAGAAGGGATATGTCGCCCTCGCCGTCGACTCGGTCCACGTCACCCACTGGAGCGTGGGGCTGTGTTCCCTCACCATGATGACGTGGAACAACATGCGCGCTCTGGACTACCTAGAGAGCCGCCCCGAGGTCGACGCGCGCCGGATCGGTTGCACCGGTGCGTCGGGGGGCGGCCAACAGACGATGTATCTGATGCTCCTCGAGGACCGCATCCAGGCGGCGGTCCCCGTGGTGATGATCTCCTACTTCCAACGGATCCTGAGTCCGCGCGAGGACACTCACTGCATCTGCAACTTCGTCCCGGGGCTTCTCGCGGTCACGGACGAGCCGGAGATGACGGCGGCCTTCGCCCCGAAGCCTGCGCTCTACATTTCCGTTACCGGCGACTGGACGCGGAACTTTCCGCAGGAGGAGTTTCCGGCGATCCAGAAGATTTACGCGGGGCTCGGCCACTCCGACCGCGTCGAGAACCGTCACTACTCTGGCGGCCACGACTACAACCGGACCATGCGCGAACAAATGATGGCGTGGTTCCACCGATGGCTCAAGAACGATCCCGACGCAGATCCGATCGAGCCCGAGATCCGCACCGAGCCGCCCGAGGCACTCGACGCGCTGGGCGCGCCACCGAAAGGCCATCGCGGGGTCGGGGGAATGGTGCAGTATTTCAAGAGCCGCATCCCATCCCGGGAATCCGATCCGAACCTGCGCGACCAAGTCCTCGAAATCCTCGGCGAGAAGGACGTCCAGGACGCGAAGCTCAAGATCGTGAGCGCCGGGACGGCGAAGTGGCGCGGCTTCGAGATGGAGCGGATCACCTACACGAGCGAGAAGGAGTTCGTGATCCCAGCGCTCCTCCTCCATCCGGGGGCGAAGGACGAGAAGGCTCCCGGGGTCATCGTGATCTCTCCGGGCGGCAAGCACGAAGTGCTCGCAAAGAGAGGCGATCTCGCGGAAGCGATGTTGCGGAACGGGATGCGGGTCCTCATCCCGGACGTGCGTCTCCGAGGGGAACTCGGGCGAAGGTGGGACCTAAACTGCGTGCTGTGGGGTCGTCCCGAGGCCGGGATGGCCGCGCACGACGTGAAGCGTGCCGTCGATGTCCTGAGGCCGGCAAGCAAGAAGGTGTCCGTCGTCGGTTTGGGCGAGATGGGGGCGACGGCCCTCCTGGCCGCCGTGGTCGATCCCCGGATCGCCGCCGTTGCGGCGGACGACTTCGGCTCGACCTATCGTGCCGGTCGCGAACGGCCTATTCTGCCGCATCTCCTGAGATTCGCCGACCTGCCCGAGATCGCCCGGCTTCTTCGGTGCGCCCTGTGGATCAACCGGCCTACGGGGGCGGAGGGTTTTCCGGGAGCGGTCGACCTTCCGCAGTCCGAGGTAACGAAGGAGTTGTCGGCCTGGCTCCCCGGGTCCTAGATTCTCCTGTCGGAAGTCCGACACTCCCTGCCCTTCGCGCCAAGGGGAACGCGCGCTGGACCCTGGACCCGGACTCCGGACTCGATTAGAATCCCCGCCCCATGGCCGAATTCGTCCACCTCCACGCCCACAGCGACTACAGCCTTCTCGACGGCGCCTGCCGAATCCAGGAGCTCGTCCAGAAGGTCAAGCACCTCGGGATGAAGGCCTTCGCCGTCACGGACCACGGGAACCTCTTCGGAGCCGTCGAGTTTTACACCGCCGCGCTGGCCGCCGGGATCAAGCCCGTCATCGGAATGGAGGCGTACGTCGCGCCACGCTCGCGCCACGAAAAGAAGGAGGCCAAGGGCGTCAAGGACTCGAGCTACCACCTCACGCTGCTTTGCCGCAACGAGAAGGGGTATCGAAATCTGATGAAGCTCTCGTCGATTTCCTATCGCGAGGGCTTCTACTCGAAGCCCCGAATCGACAAGGAGGTCTTGTCCCAGCACCAGGAGGGTCTCCTCGCCCTCTCCGGATGCCCCCATTCCGAATTCGCCCATGCGCTCAAGTCCGACCAGCTCGACAAGGCGCTTCGCGCGGCCGACGACTACCGGCACATCCTGGGCCCCGAGAATTTCTACCTCGAGATCCAAAACCACGGGATTCCCGAGGAGAAGACCATCGCCGAAGGGGCGCTGCGCATCGCCCAGCAGCTCGACCTCAAGGTCGTCGCGACGAACGACTGCCATTACCTGAACAAGGAGGACCATCGCGCCCACGACGCGCTCCTCGCCATCAACACCGGGTCGCTTCTCGCCGACACCGACCGGATGCGCTATCCCACGCCGGAGTTTTACGTGAAATCGCCGGAAGAGATGGCCGCGGCCTTCCCGATGCTGCCGGATCCCGTCCGAGCGTCGGTCGAGATCGCGGAGAAGTGCAATCTCGAGCTGCGATTCGGCGAGATCCATCTTCCGCACTTCGAGATTCCCTCCGGCGCCACGAGCGCTTCCGCATTCGTCCGCGACCTCTGCGAGAAGTTGGCCCGGGAGAAGTACGGAGATCCGCTACCGAAGACCGTCCGGGACCGGCTCGAATACGAGCTCTCGGTCATCGACAAGATGGGATTCTCCGGCTACTTCCTCATCGTTTGGGATCTCCGGCGCTTCGCGATCGACAGCGGCATCCGAGTGGGACCGGGACGCGGCTCCGCCGCCGGATCGCTCGTCGCCTATCTCCTCGGGATCACCTCCATCGACCCGATCCGCTACGACTTGATCTTCGAGCGCTTCCTCAACCCTTCCCGCAAGGAGATGCCCGACATCGATCTGGACTTCGCGAGCGAGGACCGCGGCCGCGTCATCGAGTACATCCGCGAGAAGTACGGCCACGAGAAGGTCGCGCAGATCATCACGTTCGGAACGATGAAGGCGCGCGCCGTCGTCCGGGACGTCGGACGGGTCCTGGGGATCGACCTCCGGGTGATCGACACCCTGGCGAAGAAAATCCCGAAAGTTCTCGACATCTCGCTCGAAGAGGCGCGGAAGATGGAGCCCGAGCTCGAGAAAGAGATCGCGGCGGACCCCGTCAAGAAGGAGCTTTGGGACGTTTCGCTCAAGCTCGAGGACCTCCACCGGCATGCGTCGAAGCACGCGTCGGGCGTGGTCATCGGCGATCGTCCGCTGGACGAGCTCGTACCGATCTGCACCGCGGACGAAATCGAGATCACGCAGTTCGACATGAACATCCTGACGAAGCTCGGGGTGCTCAAGGTCGACATCCTCGGTCTGGAAACCCTGACCGTCCTGGAACGCGCCGCGAAGCTCGTCGGGCAGGATCTCGGGCTCGAGAGCATCCCCCTCGACGACACGAAGACGTATCAGATGATCTCGCGGGGCCAGGTGAAGGGGGTGTTCCAGTTGGAAACCTCGCGGGGGATGCGCGAGATGGTCCAACAGATGAAACCCGACCGCATCGAAGATCTCATTGCCGCAGTCGCGCTCTTCCGCCCCGGCCCGCTCCAATCCGGAATGGTCGAAAGTTACATCAAGCGCAAGCACGGGCAGGAGGCGGTGACCTATCTCCATCCGATGCTGGAGCCGATCCTGAAGGAGACGAACGGCGTCATCCTCTACCAGGAACAGGTGATGAGGATCGCCAACCAGCTCGCCGGGCTTCCCATGTCGGACTGCGACGCGCTCCGCAAGGCCATGGGAAAGAAGAAGCCCGAGATCCTCGCGCAATACCGCGACATGTTCGTGGACGGGGCGAAGAAAAAAGGGGTCGCCGAAGACGTGGGACGACAGATCTTCGACCTCATGGCCTTCTTCGGAGGGTACGGCTTCAACAAGTCTCACTCCGCGGCCTACGGAATCCTGAGCTACGGCACCGCCTACGTCAAGGCGAACTGGCCGGAGAAGTACATGTGCGCCCTCATGACGTGCACGATGGGCGACATCGACCGGATGGCCGAGTACATCGAGGAATGCCGGCAGCTCGGCATCGAGGTCCTCCCTCCCGATCTCAACGTCAGCGAGTTCGATTTCGCGGTCGAGGGGGAGAAGATCCGCGTGGGACTCGGTTCGATCAAGAACGTCGGGGAAAAGGCGATCCGCCATCTCCTGGAGACTCGCCGGAGAATCGGCCGATTCACCGGGCTCTACCCGCTCTGCGAAGCGGTCGACCTCAAAGCCGTGGACCGAAAGACCGTCGAGAGTCTCGTAAAAGCGGGCGCGCTCGACTCGCTGGGAATCCGACGGGCACAACTCATGGAAATACTCGAGCCCGCGCTCCGGATCGGCGCGCTGCGAAGCCAGGAGAAGAAGGCCGGGCAACTCACGTTTTTCGAGGCCCGAGCCGAGGAAGACTATCCCGCCGTTCCGGATTCCCCGGAGTGGGCGCAGGAGACCCTCCTCGCGTACGAGAAGGAGGCGCTCGGGTTCTACGTCACGGCGAATCCGCTCGTCCGGTACGAGGATATGCTTCGCTCCTATTCCACGGCGAGCGTGGATCGGCTGTCCGAACTCGAGGACGGAAGCGAGGTTACGCTGGGGGGAATGATCAGCGGCTTGCGCTCGATGATCGCGAAGTCGGGAGCCAATCAGGGTCAGAAGTGGGTGGCCTTCCGATTCCACGACCTCACGGGCACGTGCGAGGGTGTCTGCTTCCCGACGGAGTTCGAGAAGAATCGCGAGCATCTCTTCGAGGACCACATCGTTTTCGCCTCCGGGCGGGTAAGCTTCCGGAACGAGAATGTTTCCCTTCGCGTCAGCTCCATCGTTCCTGCGGTCAAGGCGCGGGAACAGCTCACCTCCAACATCACCATTTCCCTTCCGCCGACCGCGGACGATGGGGCGCTGCAAGAGGTGAAGCGGATTCTTGCCGAGCATCCCGGATCGGTGCCGGTCTTCCTCTCCGTTCCGGTCGAGGCGGGCCGACGCGTCCTGGTGCAAGCCTCGAACGCCCACTGGATCTCTCCGTCCGAGGCGTTCCTTGCGGATCTCGAGGCGCTGCTGGGCCCCGGCCACGTGAAGTTCACGGGTCGGCCCCCGGACGTGGGAGGAAAGGCGCCGTGGAAGGGGAAGAAGTAACGCGAACGCCTACCTCCCGGCACGCATGACTTGATCCAACGTCTCCTTCTCGGAATCCGTGAGGATTCCCGGATGCTCGTTGGAACACTTGAGGAGGGAGCGGCGCGCCGCGCGAACTTCCGCGGAATCGGCGCTGGAGGAAAACGCGCTCGACTTCAGCGCATCGATCGCGGCCGGATCGTCGGTCCGCATCGTTCCGAGAAGACCGATGGCTTCGATTCGAACCTCTCGGTCGAACTCCGTGCGAAGCCGGCCCACCAGCCTCCGGAGGTGCCCGCGCCCCGGCTCGGAGGGGATCCCTCGCAACGCCGAGCGGCGGATCTCGCGATCGACATCGGACTCGATCGCTCGGATCAGGACCTCGGTCGTTTTATCGCTCCCATCGGGGGGATGTTCGAGAAGCCGGGAGCGAAGCGCGGAATCGGAATGAAATTGAGCCCGATCCTCCCAGACTCCGTCCAGGTAGACCAGCACGAACTCACCGCAACGCCTCACCTCCGCGTCCTCGTCCGCACGCCACCGGTCGACCACGGACCGTAGACGGAGGAGCAGCTCGGGATCGCCCGCCAACTTCCGCACTCGGGAGGCGAGGACTCCGAGATCCACTCGCAAGAGTTGTCGGGGCTCCGGGAGGCCCAGGAGCGTCGCGGTATTGTCGGTCTGTGGACGGGGTTGTTCGGTAAGGGCTCGGGCGACCTCGGCTCGCGAAGACGGCAACTCCAAGAACCTCTCGGACATTGGAGTCCGAAGCATGGCTCGCGTCACCGGCTCCGTTCGTCGCGTCCAGGACCATCCGAGAAGCGCCGTCCCGAGAACGGCGGCGGCGAAGAGCCCGCGTCTGGTCGTCACAGAATCGGCCCGAAGACCTTCTGGAAACTCTGGCCGACGACGTACTTCACCAGACTGTCGTTGATCATCGACTTGACCTTCTTGCTCTGATCGATCGTCCAGAACCACCCGGCCGCCTTGGCCTTGAGGTCGACCTTCGATTCCGCCACCAGTACGCTCACGAATCCCGTACCGGAGAGGCTCTTCGGGATTCCGACGAGGGTGTTTCCGAGCGCCTCCGCCTCGATCGCATGGACCGTGATCGTGTGATCCGGGAAGCCGTGCCAGGCTCGGATGTCGAGTTCGAATCGGACCTTTCCTTTGGTCCCGGGATTCCATGCGGCCTTCCACGAGAGATTCAACACATAGTGGCTCGCCGTTTCCGAGAACGCGGCCGAGTCTACCTGAATCTGAGGGGCGTTCTGGCCGAGGTTGACATCCACCCATTTCACGTGATGGATGTAGGCGTCGCCGAACCAGCTCTCGTACACCACCATCCCCGTGAGCCAGTCGTTGAGGCTTTTCTTGAGCTTCTTTTCCGATTCCTGCTCCAGCTCCTTCTTGAGAGCGGCGTTCGACCACATCGCGTCGAAGGCGCCCTGAAGTGCGGATTGGAAGACGGACTCGAGGCTGCACCCCCCAAGAACGAGAACGGCCAGGAGGACGACGGAAACAGTTGCCCCGCGACGAAGAATCGCCACCACCACCTCCCCTTACCCGAATTGACCCAGGGGAAGATGGGCAAATTGTATGCCGCTCCGCACGTCAAACGGGAACGGCCTTTCGTAGCATTCCCTCGACGCGGTCCGAGGCGAGGGAGGCCGCGATGTCGAAAAACCCCTACTCGCCCGTGTTGTTGATGCGGTCGAAGACGTCCTTCGCCGCAACCAGCTCGGCACTCGGTACCTGAGTGTAGTGAAGCGCGAGGTACTCTCCCCAGGCGAGGAGCACGGCCTGAAGGGCTGAGTACGCCCCGGTGAGACCCCGCCCCGACACGTGGTTCAGTTCCGTTCCCAAGAGTTGTTTCTTCAAGAGATCCACCTTGGCGCTGGACGTCGAGGAGAGAACGGCCAATGCGGACGCAACCTCCGCGGTCGGCGTGAACTGGAACGGCTCGGAAAGAAACAGATCTTCCACCGCATAGAGATAGGAGAGGAGCGTCACGCTGTTCACTTGGGCATGTCCCTTGCCTTTGATGGCGACCGTCAGTTGGTGCTTCCAGAACCCGATCGTCTTTCCCGTTCCGGAGAACGTGAAGGAATCCCCGTCGGGGTCGGCGGGATTCAAGTCCTTCAGGATCTCGCACACCTTCACGCGGTAGCCGAGATCATTCCCCGAAGAGTCGCTCCCTTCGAGATGAACGGAGAGCGACTCGACCACGGCGGTGAAGTACGTGGAGAGAACTTCGTTGAAATCACTCGCCGAAGTAGTCCCCGGAGCCGACACCACGTAGTCGCCGGGAGTAAGATCTGCGAAGACGTATCCGCCGTTCGCATCGGTCACCGTCTGCCCGAGAACCTCGCCGTTGCTGCCCGTCAGGACCACGGTGACGTTCGCGAGCGCCGGTTCCCCGAGGTCGCGCGTCCCGTTCCCGTCGGCGTCCACGTAGAGGGACCCGCTGATCGAATAGGTCATGGGCGCCTGGACCGGCGCCCCCGGTCCCGCGACGGTTCCGATGGCGAAGTACGTTCCCCCTTTGACGGAATACGAAACCATCGCCGTACCGATCTGACCGGCCAGCGTCAGCGTGTACACTTGGACCGTTCCCGCCTCCTGTCCGTCGTCCCACTTGAATCCCAAGACGCCGGTCTTCGGATCCAGTCCGTACGAGGTGTTGATGCCGCTCCCGGTGGGAGGGGGATCCGCCTGGACCGCGAGCACCCAATGGCTCAGGTCCTTTTCCCAATCGGCCGCGACCATCTTGTAGGTAAAGGTCGTGGTGTCGGACGCGGCGTCGTACTGGCTCCCCACGAACCAGACCGACCAGCCGACGTCCGAGATGGACTTCTGGGTCAGTCCTTCGGAAGTGACGGAAGCACTCGTACCCGCCGCCAGGACGCACAGCCACAGCGCTTTCCGGCCCATATCGCCACCTCCCTACCCGATTCTCGGTCGATGAACTCGAAGGAGTTTCCGAATCTGTTGCTGTACTTTCGGATGGGTCTCGCCAAGCACGGCGTGACGGAGCGAATCCCACGTTTCCAGAGCGAGGGACTCCAGCTTCTCGAGTCCGATCGCCGCGGTGTAGCGCGGGAGATAGTCGGGGTCCCGGAGAAGGCGCTCGTGGAAGAACGACTCCAGGGAGGGATCGCGACGATCGGCGAGAACCTTGAGGGCGAAGGCCCGCCACCGCGGATGGGCGTCTTCGACGGCAGCCGCTCGCCATTCGACGCCCTTGCCGCTCTTCCCGAGCTGGATCTCTCGAGCGACATCCTCCCCAGACAGCACGCGGTCCCGGAGGGAACGGGCCGACGAGAGCCTTTCCTCCACCGCGGCCGCTTTCCCTTCTCCTCGAGACGTCGGGACAGGCCGAGACCCGATTTGCGGCCGGGCCATCGCGAGAAGGAGGGCGACGAGAGCCGCGGCGGGGAGTCCGAGTGACTGGACGGTTTTTATCACCCATGCAGTATGTACCACACGAATCCCGACTTGTCTAGAGAGATTCCGCCTGCGTCCGGCGGAAAACACTCCGCCCTTGGAGCCGCGCTCCCTTCTTGCCGATATAGGATCGGATGGAGGAGTGGAAGGTGGAACGCCGGAAGCGGGGCTGCTCGGCTTGCGAGAGGCTATTCGCGTCGGAGGAAGATCTCTACTCGTGCATCGTGGAGGCGGAGGGTTCCTTTTCGCGCCGCGATCTCTGCCTCCCGTGCTGGTCCCGCAAGCCGTTCGAGATCTTCAGCTATTGGAACACCCGCATGCCTTTGAGGCGCGAACGGAAGCTCGAGGACATCGGGGCCATGGTGGAGTTCTTCAAACGGCTCGTCTCCGCCCCCGGCGACGAGCCTCGGCGAGGCAAGATCACCTTCCTCGTCGCGCTCCTCCTCATGCGCAAGAGGCGCCTCAAGCTCGCCGGATCGCGGGGAGCCTCCCTCCTCGTCGAACAGTCGTGGGACGGCGAAGTCCGCGAAGTGCCTGAGCCGGCCATCTCGGACGAGGAGCTTCAGGGACTCCGCGCGGAGATGGAGCGTCTCTTCGAGTCGGAGTGCGCGGGCGAAGAGGTCTCCCTTCCGCATTTTTCTTGATCCCGTCACGGTCCACACTATACTGAACCCCGTTCCATGGGCGGTACGATGTCCGAGACCGGGAAAGATCAGATTCGGGTCACGAGCCGGGAGCTGCAGCCCGGAGTTCACGAAGTCCGGATCGAGGGCGCGCTCGATTGGTCGAACTTCACCAAAGTGGAGACGACCCTCAACGATCTGTTCGAGAAGGGGATTTTCAAGATCGTCGTCAACCTCCGCGGGACCACCTACATCTCTTCGGCGGGCTTCGGGTGCTTCATCGGTTCTCTGGACACCGCGATGAAGAACGGCGGGGACATCATCTTTGCCGCGACGCCGCCGGAGATTCAGGACGTCTTCAATATCCTGGGACTCTCGAAGATCCTGCGCTTCGCCGCCGACGAAAAGGCCGCCGTGGCGCAGTTCTAGCCGGCTCGGAACGTACAGGCGATCCGCTTCCACCGGAATCCCCTCTTCGGATCCACGGGCACGTCGGCCCACCGCACCGACTCCATCGCCCGGGCGAGGGTGTAGTTCATCATCGCCGCGGACGGCTGCCTCTGACCGAATCCCCGGCGCGCGGAACTGGTCAGGTAGTCGCCGAGATCGATGTCCCCGGCCGAGTCGGTGACGAGAACGAATCCGTCGCCGACGGCGTTGACCAGGAGGATCCCCTCTCCTCCGCTCCCTCCATAGACGCCCAAGACGCGCGGGTCGCAGGCCCGTTCCGTGGTATCGACTCCGTAGATCGTCTCGCGCACCTCTAGGTGGTCGGGCCCGAGCTTTCGATTCGCGCCGGTCGCCACGAGTACGGCTCCGGGGAGGAGGTCTTGAGCGGCCGAGCTCCAGCCGTAGTGGGAACCGGTGAACGCGTTGTACGAGACCGTGCTGCCGGATTGGCTGATGCTCCCGGAATTGACGCCGTCGTTTTGGAAACGAATCAGGACGCCGTCCGTGCCGGTTTCGTTGATCGTCACGGGATTCGTGTCCGCCTCCACGACAAGCTCATTGAGGAATGCGTCCCACCGCCAACTCGTAGTTCCCAAACTCCGGGTCCCGTCGCTGCTCGGAACCAAGCTCGCATTGGTCGTGAGCGTGTTCACTCCCCCGTCTTCCAGATACTCGGCGGTCCCGATCTGCAGGCGCGAGCCGGTCGTGGATCCCACGCGAAGGAGCGCATCCGCATCCGTCGTGGTACCGATGAGAAGCGTCCCGTCGGAGGCGAGGCGCATCCGCTCCGCCGGTCCTCCGCCCGCGTTCAACGTGGAGAAGATCAATTCGCCCTCCTCCGCCCCCGGCGTGTTCGCGGTGAGCACGCCCGTGATGCGGGCGGGGGTCTCCGTCGTGCCGTTCCCGCTTCGGACGATGAACTCGAGAGCGGCGCCGATCCCGGCAGCCGCCGTTCCCGTGGTTTCCCGCTCGATTCCCAAGACGCTCAACACGGTATTCGCGCTGCTTTCCCTCACCCGAAAATACCCGCCCCAATTCGTATCTCCCCCCCACGCCTGCCCGAACACGCCGTAGTTGAGGGCGAATCCCGCCGATGCCGAACCCGACGCGACTCCGTGAACCCCGCGGTTCGACGTAAGCCCGCCGGCCACGCTCGTGTTCCCGCTCGCCTCCCCTCGGACGCCGTCGTTGTTCACCTGATATCCATCAGAATTGTCGAAGAAGCGGACCTCTCCGAGTACCCCGTAGAAGTCGCCGCTGGCCACTCCCGTCGGATTCCGCCGGCCCGAGACCGCGGCGCTCCCCGTAATCGTCGAGGAATTGGTGGATCGCACCAGTTCGAGCGCGCTCCCGCTCGCCGCTAAGGTCCCGCCGAAGGTCTTGTCTCCGTTGATGGTCTGCGCGCCCTCCGTCATGACGAAGTTCGCGTTGGCCCCGATGTTCGGAAGGGTGAACGTTCGCGGCGCCGCGGGATTGATCGCCGAAATCGTCACCTCGTTTCCCGGATCCAGGACGATGGACCCGGAGCCGAAATGAATGTTGTTCGAGGAATTCAGGCGAAGGAGGTTAAGATCCGCCGTATTCGCCGCGTTCCTCCCGACGAGCCAGCCGGAGTTCGGCAGCTTGAGCGTCCCCGCCATGGCCGTGCCGGCGATCGTGAGGTGACCCGTCTGCGTCGTCCCGGGGGTGGCGGTCTGCAGGATCGCGGCCCGCGGATTGCCCTCGAACTCCGAGGTCGCCATCGTCGTCCAGGCGCTCGCGTGGTAGCAGCGCAGGGTTCCGTTGACGGAGTCGTACCGCACGTCTCCGGCGGTGTCCAACGCCGAGGCCCCCCTCTCCACGTTGAGGAATCCGCCCGATCCGAGCCTCACCCGAGCGTCCCTCACCGTCAAGGTCGCGATGTTGTTCGTGGCATCCCCCCTGGCGACACCGAGCCTCACCGCGGGCGTACTGGTCCCCGATCGATTCGTCCGGATCTCGATCGGGTCTTGGGCGTGGACCAGGATTCCGGTGAACAGGGAAAACCCGAGTATCCAGCTTTTCTTCATCGACATTCTGCTCCTACACCGCGACCGCCGAGGCGGGACACTGTCCCGTCAAGAGTGATGCACGGATTCGGAGGCGGGGTTTAGGAAAAACGTATGCGTTCACGGGGTCTCTTTCACCCCGTTAGAGTCTTCTGAGACTCTACCGGGGTTCACCGCGCCTCTGCGGTGCAAGGGGAGCGTGAACGGTTACGGAAAGACTATCGAGGGAAGGCTTTACGAAGCCTCTCCCCCCACGCCGCCGACTCTCCCTCCCGGTACTTCGCCGTCGCCCACGAGAACTTGATGCCGTCTCCCGTCCGGCGCGGCACGACGTGACCGTGGGCGTGCGGGATCGCTTGCCCGGAGCACTTGCGGTTGTTGGAAAGGAGGTTGTAGCCCTCGGCATTGGCGGCGGAGACGACCGCGCGCGCCACGTCCCGCAGTCGCCGGCTCCACTCCGCGAAGAGCTCGTCGGGGAGGTCGCCGACCGTTTCGAAGTGCTCTTTCGGGAGCACGAGAACGTGCCCGAGGGCGAGCGGATTGATGTCCAGAACGGCGAGGATGCGATCGTTCTCGAAGATCTTCTCCGCGGGAAGTTGACCGCGGACGATTCGGCAGAAGACGCAGTCGGTCATCGACTACTTCGTCTCGCCCTTCTTCGCTTTCTTTTCGGCGCGTTTCGCCTCCTCCGCCTCGTACGCCGCACGGCCGCGACCCGCGAGTTTCATCTCTTCCTCGCGGTCCTTCCGGACCACGAGCTCCCAGATGGCCTTGGGGCCGTTGTCGCCCAGCCGATTGAAGGCATACTGCCCGCGCCCGTCGCCGTCCCAGCGCGAACCGCCGAGCTTGACGATCCGGGTGTACCCGCCGGTACGATCGGTGAAACGCTTTGCGACGTCGTCGAAGATCTTCTGTGCCACTTTGCGGTCCTGCACCGTGCTCAAGATCCGCCGGAGATAGGCGAGCCGGGTTACCGGGTCCTTTCCCGCGCCCCGCTTGCCGAGCGTGATCATCCTCTCGGCGAGGCCGCGAAATTCCTTCGCGCGCGTGATCGTCGTGATCACCCTCCCGTAGACGAACAGGCTCGTGACCAGATTGCGGGCCATCGCCTGACGGTGGGCGGTGGTCCGGCGCAGCTTGCGACCCTTGAGTCGGTGACGCATGGCGGTCCTCTACGAAGTAAAGACCGGTTGCTTCTTCCCGAAGATGGCCTCGAGGTCCATCCCCAAGGTAAGCTCCAAGTCGGACAGCTTCTTCTTCACTTCCCGGAGCGACGTCTTGCCGAAATTGCGGACCTTGAGAAGATCCGCCTCGCTTCGGCCGACGAGCTCCCCGATGGTTTCGATGTGCTCGCTCGCCAAACAATTCGCCGAGCGGACGGAGAGATCGAGCTCGGAGATGGACATGGAGAGCTTCTGGCGGAGCTCCTCCTTCTCCTTCTCCTTCTTGCGCATCTCCTCTTCCTTCCGTTCGTTGATCTGGAGCTCCCGCCCGAGATCGAAGTACTGCACGAACGGGTTCAGGTGCTTTCGGAGAATCTTCGACGCCTCGACGACCGCCTCGTCCGGAGTCACGGCGCCGTTCGTCCAGACCTCCAGGACCAGCCGCTCGTAGTTCGTAAGCTTGCCCACGCGCGTGTTCTCCACGCGGCAGCGGACGCGTCGGACGGGCGAGAAGCTGGAGTCGATCGGGATCACGCCTTCCTCGTGCAGCTCCTTCGCATGCTCCTCGGAGGTGGTGTACCGGCGTCCCCGCGCGACCTCGATCGTGGCCGACAGCTCGCGATCTTCGGCGAGGGTGAGGAGAACCATGTCCGGGTTCAGGATCTCCACGCCCGCCTCGACTTGAAGCTGACCCGCCTTGACCGGCCCCTTCTTGGTCGCTTCGATCCTGAGCGTCTTCTTCCCGTCCCCGTCCACCTTGACGACCAGTTGTTTGAGGTTGAGGACGATGTCGGTGACGTCCTCCACCACCCCCTCGATCGTAGTGAATTCGTGCGACACGCCCTTCACCTTGAGGGAGAGGACCGCGGATCCTTCGATGGAGGAATAGAGGACGCGCCGAAGCGCGTTTCCGATCGTGGTGGCGAATCCCCGCTCGAAGGGTTCCGCCAGGAACGTCCCGTACTCGCGCGTCAGCGTCTTGTCGTCGACGGCAACGCGGGTGGGCAGCTCGAAATCTTTCCAGCGAACGCGCATCGCGATCCTCCGATTATCGGCTCATGTACTCGACGATCAGCTGCGATTCCAAGGGCGTGCGAAGCTCGGCCGTCGTGGGGAGCTGCACCACGATGGCCTTGAGCGCCTCCGCTTCCACCTTGAGCCACGAGGGGAGCTCCAAGTCCTTCCTCTGGGCATACGCTTCCGCGACGAGTTTGCGGCTCTTTTCCCGCTTGCCGGGCTCGATCGCGTCCCCCGAGGAAACCTGATAAGACGGCACGGTCACCCGCTTGCCGTTGACGCGAAGATGGCCGTGGCGGATGAGTTGCCGCGCATGGTCCCGCGACAGTCCGAACCCCAGCCGATGGACCACGCTGTCCAGCCGGCGCTCCAGGATCTGAATCAGGTAGTCGCCGGTATTCCCCGGCTTGCGAATGGCCTCGTCGTAGTATCGCGTGAACTGACGGTGCATCACTCCGTACATCTTCTTCGCCCGCTGCACTTCGCGCAGGTGGAGGCCGTAGTCCGTGAGGCGCACCCGCTTCTCCCCGTGCTGGCCCGGCGGACGATTGCGCTTCTCGATGGCGCACCGCTGGGTCTCGCATCGCGAGCCCTTCAGGAAGAGCTTGGTGCCGAGCCTCCGGCAGATCCGGCACTTGGGTCCGAGCACACGCGCCATACGCTACACTCTCCTCTTCTTGCGCGGCCGGCAGCCGTTGTGCGGCAGCGGCGTCACGTCCTCGATGGCCCGAACCTCCATCCCCGCCGCCTGAAGGGCGCGAATGGCGCTCTCGCGTCCCGACCCTGGACCGTTGATCTTCACCTCGAGTTCCCGGACGCCGTACTTCTGCGCCTTCTCGGCCACGCTCTCCGCGGCCTTCTGCGCCGCGAAGGGCGTCGATTTGCGCGAGCCCTTGTACCCGATGGTCCCGGAGGACGCCCAACAGAGCGTCTCGCCCTTGGGATCGGTGATGGTGATGATCGTATTGTTGAAGGTCGACTGGATGTACGCGATCGCGCGCGGGACCAGCTTCTTTACCTTCTTGGCCTTCTTAACCTCGGGCTTGGCCTCGCCCTCCTTGGGGGCGTCCGGAGCGGCTTTGGTCGCGTCCGCGGCCGGCTTTGCGTCTTTCTCGTCGGGCATACGGTTTCCTCTATCCCTGCTGTTTGGCGATCTTCTTTCCGGCGACCGTCTTCCTCGGTCCCTTCCGGGTCCGAGCGTTGGAACGAGTCCTTTGACCTCGGACCGGGAGGCCGCGGCGGTGCCGTCCGCCGCGATAGCAGCCGATGTCCTTCAGGCGCTGGATGTTCTGCTGGATCTGGCGCCGCAGCGCACCTTCCACGACGTAATTCTTGTCGACGATGGAGTTGATGCGGGTGAGCTGATCTTCCGAGAGATCCTTGACGTTCATCCGCTCGGGAACCCCGGCCTCCTTGAGAACTCTCTTCGCCAAGGTCCTTCCCACTCCGAAAATGTACTGCAGCGATACCCACGCCTGCTTGTCCGCGGGGATCTCGATCCCGGCTACGCGCGCCATCGAACCTCCGGTTAACTCATCCTTGCCGTTGCTTGTGTTTCGCGTTGACGCAGATCACGCGCAGGCGCCCGTGGCGCCGCACGATCTGGCACTTTTCGCAAATCCTTCGGACCGACGCTCGAACCTTCATCTCAATGCTCGCGATAAATGATCCGCCCCTTCGTCAGGTCGTAGGGCGACATCTCGATGATCACCCGATCTCCGGGCAGGATTTTAATGAAATTCATCCGCATTTTCCCGGAGACGTGGGCGAGGACGAGGTGACCGTTCTTCAGTTGCACGCGGAACATGGCGTTGGGAAGGGACTCCTTCACCGTGGCCTCCACGCGGATCGGCTCCTCTTTCGCCATAAACCTCCGAGAATTCCCCGGCTCAGCGGAGCGAAGAGTATAGTCAAGCGACTTTTCCAAGTCAATTCAAAATCCGACGCCCTCGTTCCTGCGCCGCGTCAAGACCTCGCGTCCCGTCGGCGTCACAGCGATGGTGTGCTCGAAATGAGCGGAGAGCTTTCCGTCCCGGGTGACCACGGTCCAGTCGTCCTTGAGGACGCGCACGTCGTCCGTCCCCTCGTTGAGCATCGGCTCGACGGCGAGCACGATTCCGGGCTTGAGGAGGAATTCGTAGTTGTCGATGACATAATTCGGAACTTGCGGCTCCTCGTGCATCTCGCGCCCGATTCCATGTCCCACGTATTTTTTCACCACGGAATATCCCCGGAATTCCGCATACTGCTGAACGGAACGGCAGACTCGGGAGAGCCGCACCCCCGGGCCGATCGTCGCGATCGCCGCCTCGAGAGATTCCCGGGTGACCCGCATCAGCCGATCCGCCCTTTCGCCGACCTTCCCGATGGGGACGGTCACCGCGGAGTCGCCCACATACCCCTTGTAGGTCGCGCCGCAGTCGACCGAGAGGATGTCCCCCTCCTTCAGGATTCTTCGGAAGGAGGGAATGCCGTGGACCACCTCTTCGTTGATGGAGGCGCAGATGGACGCCGTGAAGCCGCGATATCCCTTGAAGGTGGGGACGGCGCCCCGGGAACACACGAGCTCTTCGAAGGCACGGTCGAGTTCCCCCGTGGAAACGCCAGGCTTCGCGAGCCCCATCAGGAGTTCCAGACCCTCGGCGACGATCCGGCCCGCGTCGCGCATGAGGTCGATTTCCCAGGGTTCCTTGACGATGGCGGGCATCTTCGTACCGTCCTTTAGCGATCAGCGTCCAATTCCTCGCAAAGCCGGGCTCACCCGAGGGAGCCCGTCCTTTGCCCTAGGTCCACCGTTCTGCGTGCGGCGGCGAGATCGGCGGAAGTAGGACGTAGATGGTAGAACCGGCATCTCATGAGAAGTACCATCTCGACTTGAAAGTCTCTTGGCGCAGACGACCACACCACCCTTGGGCTCACTCTAGATCCCGGTCACGCGTCGCACGCCGCGGAACACTTCCTCCGGCGTTCCCGTTCCGTCCACGACATGCAGCAGTCGCCGTGTCTCGTAGAAGGGAAGGATCTGAGCCGTTTCCCGATGGTATTTCTCCAACCGCCGCTTCACGGCCTCCAGGACGTCGTCGGTACGTTGTTCGAGCGCGGAGCCGCACCGATCGCACGTCCCCTCGCGCTTCGGCGGCAGGAACCGCTCGTGGAAGGTCGCCTGGCAGGTCTTGTTCGAACAGCTCCGCCTCCCGGTGATCCGCTCGATCACCACCTCGTCGGGACACTGCAGGTGAATCGCCGCCTGTATCGGGAGATCCAATTTCGCCAGGAGCTTCTCCAGAACCTCCGCTTGCGGCGTCGTTCGGGGAAAGCCGTCGAGGATGTACCCCGCGCGCCCGTCTCCTACGGCGAACCGCTCCTCGATCACGCCGATCATGACGTCGTCGGGGACCAGTCCTCCGCCGTCCATGAAGCTCTTCGCCTGGAGCCCGATCGCCGTTCCCCGCTTCGCCGCATCGCGTAGGATGTCTCCCGTCGAGATGTGCGGGACGCCGAGAGATTCGGCGATTCGTTTGGCCTGAGTCCCCTTCCCCACGCCGGGAGGTCCGACGAGGAGGAGGCGCGTCAACGGAGTCATGTCCCGACCTATCGCCGCCCGCGGATGCCGCCCGACCCGGTGAACCCCTCGTAGTGGTGCAGGAGGAGATGGGATTCCATCTTCTGAATGACGTCGAGACCGACTCCGACCACGATCAGGATGCCGGTCCCTCCCATGAACGAGAGGAGCCGGCGCTGGACGCTTCCCCCGATGGCCGCGGTCATCAGGTCGGGAACCAAGGCGATCGCGCAGAGGAAGGCCGCCCCGCACAACGTGATCCGCGAGAGAATCTGATTGATGTAGTGAGCGGTGTTCTCTCCGGGACGGATCCCCGGGACGAAGCTGCCGTACTCCTTCAGGTTGTTCGCGATCTCTTGCGGCTGGAAAAAGAGATACGTCCAGAAGTACGAGAAGAAGAAAATCATGGAAACATAGAACAGGGTGTAGAAGAACCACCCGCGATCGAACGCTTCCCTCACCACGCCCAGCCCGGGGATCATTCCGATCATCTGGGGAAGGATCAAAAGGGACGACGCGAAAATGACGGGCATCACTCCAGAGGTATTCACGCGAAGGGGAAGATAGTTCCGGCCGCCCGACATCATGCGCCGACCGCGGATGTGCTTCGCATGTTGCAAGGGAATGCGCCGTTGCGCTTGGGTGATGTATACGATGGCGAAGATGGCCGCAAAGTAGAGACCGAAGATGATGATGAGCGTGTCTCCCGCGATGGCCCCCTGCCGCGACTCTTTCACCAGCTCCACGACGGTCGCCGGCATGCGGGCGACGATTCCCGCCATGATCAGGATGCTCGCGCCGTTTCCGATCCCGTGTTCCGTGATCTGTTCCCCGAGCCACATGATGAAAAGGGCGCCGCCCATGAGACCCAGGACCAAGAGCGCGTAGGTCCCGAAACCCGAGCTGGTCAAGAGAGCTCGACCGGTCTGGTTCTGATACGAGACGAGTTGCTGCACCGCAAAGAAACCCTGAACCAGGCAGACCGGGATCGCAAGGTATCTCGTGTACTGCTGCACCTTTCGTTGGCCTCCCGGTTCCTTGGAGATCGCCTCCAACGTCGGGCTCACCTTGGTCATCAGCTGCATGATGATCGACGAGGTGATGTAGGGCATGATTCCCAGGGAAAACAGCGCGAGGTTTCCGAGGGCGAAGCCCGAGAAAATTTGAATCAGGTTGAAGAGGTCGCCGCCTTCGCGGGCCATCTCCTCGCGAAACTCCTTGACCGCCAGGGGGTCGATGCCGGGAAGCGGGATGTGCGCGCCCAGGCGGAAAACGAGGAGAATCCCCAGGGTGAACAGGATCCGATTCCGGAGCTCCTGAATCTTGAATACGTTCCGGAACGATTCGAGGATGGCCATCGTCGCATGCCCCCGACGTTAACGCGACCGGGAGCCGTTCCTATCCTTCTTTTTTCGGGGCCGCGCCGAGCACCTCGGCCTTCCCCCCGGACTTGGCGATCTTCTCCAGCGCGCTCGCCGTGAACTTCTCGGCTCGCACGGTCAGCTTCTTCGCCAGCGGCCCGTCCCCCAGGATCTTGACGCCGTCGCACCGACGATTGACGAGCCCCTTGGCCCGCAAAGCCGCCTGGTCCACGACGTCCCCGTCGGCGAACTTCTCGTTCAGATCGCCCACGTTCACCACTTCATAACGAGCCCGGAAGACGCTGTTGTTGAATCCGAACTTCGGGATCCGCCGGATGACCGGCATCTGGCCGCCCTCGAAGTACGGACGCTGGGACTCGCCCTGGCGAGCCCCCTGTCCCTTTTTCCCCCGACCGCATTGCTTGCCGATTCCCGAGGCGTGACCGCGTCCGACGGGGAATTTTTTCTTGCGAGGGATTTTCGCCTTGCGGGCGTCGGTAAGATTCATCCCGGACCTCCGGCGGGCGATGCGGCGTCCGCGATATTCTCCTTCTTGGGCCGGAGCGCCACTCCGCGCTGCGCCTCCACGGTCCCGATTCCGCGAAGAGAGTGGAGGCAATTGTAGGTCGCCTTGACGACGTTGATCGGATTCGTGCTGCCGAACACCTTCGTCAGGACGTTATGAATCCCGGCCAGCTCGAGAACCGCCCGCGCGGAAGCGCCGGCCTTGAGACCCGTGCCGCCGCAGGCGGGGCGGAGAAGCACCTCGGTAGCGCAGTACTTGCTCATGATCTCGTGAGGAATCGTCTCTCGAACGATGGGGACCGCGATCAACCGCTTCTTGCCTTCTTGGATGGCCTTCTCGACGGCGAAGGGAACTTCGTTCGCCTTCCCGTACCCCCACCCGACCTTGCCCTTTCGGTCCCCGACGACGACGAGCGCGCTGAAGCTGAATCGCTTTCCGCCCTTGACGACCTTGGCGCAGCGCTTCACCTTGACGACGATCTCCTCGTATCCGTCTCCGCCGCGATCCGAATGACGGTCATACCGCGCCATCGATCACCTCATCCTTGCTTCTGCTCGGGCTTGGGCTTTTGCTCGGGCTTGGGCTTCTTCTCTTTGGGAACCTTGGCCGGGGCCTCCGCCTTCGGGGCCTTCGGCGCCTTGTCTTTCTTCTTGGGATTGGTGAGGAACGCGAGCCCGCCCTTCGAGGCCGCCTCCGCGAACGCGCGCACCCGGCCGTGGAACCGGAAGAAGTTCCGATCGAAGACGACCTTGTCGACGCCCTTCGCCTTGGCGATTTCCGCCAGCTTGGCGCCTACGGCCGCCGCGGCTTTCTTGTTCCCGCAACACTTGAACTGCGCGCGCAACTCCTTCATGAGCGTGGACGCCGCCGCCAGAGTCTTCCCTTCCGAGTCGTCGATGATCTGCGCGTGAAAGTGCTTGTTGGAGCGATACACCGACAAGCGGGGACGCACCTTCGTTCCATACACCGTGGAGCGGACCCGGAATGAACGCCGAGCCCGGCGCACCCACTTTTTTCGTTCCGCGGATCGAGCCTGCAGCATCCCGTCTATCCCTTCTAGCTGGCGCCCGTGACGAACGTCTTTCCGGCCTTCTTCTTCACGACTTCGCTGCGATACTTGACGCCCTTCAGGTTGTACGGCTCCACCGGACGGGAGCGACGGACCTTCGCCGCGAACTCCCCGACCAGTTGGGGATCCACCCCCTTGACCTCGACGACCGTCGCCGAGGGCGTCGTCACGGTCACGCCCTTGGGAATCGTCAGGTCGATCGTGTGCGAAAACCCCAGCGTCAGGACAAGCTTGTCCCCCGCCATCTTGGCGCTGTATCCGACCCCGTTGATCTCGAGCACCTTTTCGAATCCCTTGGAGACGCCCTGGACGAGATTCGCCAGGTGAGCTCGAGTCGTGCCGTGAAGAGCCTTCACCTGCTTCATGTCGGAGGACCGCTTCACGACGATCTTGTCTTTTTCGACCGAAACCGACACCTCCGGGCGGAACTCGACGGAGCCCTTCCCGATCGGTCCTTCGGCCTGGACGATATTCCCCTGAACGGCGACTTTCACCTTCTCCGGGATCGCTACGGGAATCTTTCCCAATCTCGACATATCACCACACCTTGCAGAGAACTTCTCCGCCCATTTTCTGAACCCGGGCCTGGCGATCGCTGAGAATTCCCTTCGGGGTCGAGAGAATCCAGATCCCCAGTCCGTCCATCACTTTGCCCAGTCGCTTGACGGGACGGTAGATGCGACAGCCGGGCTTAGAAATCCTCCGGAGATTCGTCAGCACCTTCTTGCCGTCGGGATCGAGCTTGAGGGTCAGATGCAAGTCCTTGCGCTTCGTGCCGCGCACTTCCAAGTCCACGACGCGTACGTCCGCAAGGTATCCTTCCTGAAGCATCACGCGCGCTACGCCTTCGCGGAGCTTCGTGTGCGAAAGGACGACCCGACTCCGCCCGCGCTGATTGGCGTTCTTGATCATGGCGAGCATGTCGCCCAACAGATCCGAGCTGCCCATCGTTCGATTCCTAGTTCAGAGACCCGGTCCGAGCCGAAATCACCAACTCGCCTTGCGAACGCCGGGGATCTCGCCGCGATTCGCCATGTTCCGGAAACAGTGGCGGCACACCTTGAATCGGCGGTGATACCCACGACGCCGTCCGCAGATCGAGCACCGGTTGTACCCGCGGACTTTGAACTTCGGCGTCTTCTTCTGCTTGACCTTCCAGCGAATGCTAGCCATCGCGCGCCCTAATTCTGCCGGAACGGAACCCCGAGATTGCGAAGCAACTCGAACGAATCCTTCGGGTTCCGGGCCTTCACACAGATCGTGACGTTCATCCCCTGCACGAACTCGACCTTATCGAGGTTGATCTCCGGAAAAACGATCTGCTCGCTCACTCCCAGATTGTAGTTCCCCACCTCGTCGAACGACTTCGGCGAAAGGCCGCGGAAATCGCGGATACGCGGAATCACGATCGAGACAAGCCGATCGAGGAATTCGTACGCCCTCCGGCCTCGGAGGGTGACTTTGAGCCCGATCTCTTGTCCCTTGCGCAGCTTGAATCCGGCCACGGACTTCCGAGCCCTGCAAACCGCGGGTTTCTGCCCGGTGACGAACGCGAGGTCCTTCGCCGCCGCGGCCAGCCGGTTCTTGTTCTCCAGCGCCGAGCCGACTCCCATGGAGACGACCACCTTGTCCAGCCGCGGAAGCGCCAGCCGGTTTTGCACGCCGAGCGACTGGTGCAGCTCGGGGACGACTTCGTTCCGATACTTCTCGAGCAAGCGCGCCATCGATCTATCCTTCCGGCGTGACCGCCTGCTTGCACTTGCGGCAGATGCGGGTGCGGCCGGCGTTCTCCAAATCCTTCATCACGACCCGAGTCGGCTTGTTGCACGACTGGCAGATTACCTGGATTTTCGATAGGGCGACCGGAGCTTCCTTCTGGATCCGGGCCCCGTGCGGATGCTGCTGACTCCGTCGAAGGTGCTTCCAGACGAAGTTCACTCCTTCGACCAAGATTCGCTCCTGGTTCCAGTCGACCGACAGGACTTTCCCCGTCGCTCCCTTGTGGTCTCCCGAAAGGACCTTCACGATATCGTTCTTGCGGACGTGCATATCACACCACTTCGGCGGCCAAAGAAATGATCTTCATGAATTGCCCGCGGAGTTCGCGGGGGACCGCCCCGAAAATGCGCGTCCCTCGGGGATTACCGTCGGCGTCCAGGAGAACCATCGCGTTGCGATCGAACCGGACGTAGGAGCCGTCGTCCCGGCGGATGGCGCTCTTGGTCCGGACGATGACGCCGCGGACCACGTCGCCGGGCTTGATCGCCGCTCCCGGAAGCGCCCTCTTGACCGTCGCCACGATGATGTCGCCGACTCGTCCGTAGCGCTGCTTCGACTGACCCAAGACCTGGATGCAGCCGGCCAATTTCGCTCCCGTATTGTCGGCCACGTCCAGGAGGCTCTTCATCTGGATCATGAAGCCGGGACCCCCTTGGCGGCCGGAGCGGGAGCCTTGCCGGATCGGGGTGCCTTCTCCACGATGCGCACCAACCGCCACCGCTTGGTCGCGGAAAGCGGGCGGGTCGCCATGAGCTCGACGCGGTCCCCGACGTGCGCCTCTCGCTTTTCGTCGTGGGCCTTGCAGGTCGTCTTCTTCCGGAGATACTTGCCGAACTTCGGATGGCGCACCAGACGCTCCACGACGACGACGATGGTCTTCTCCATCTTGTCGCTCGTCACGACGCCGACCACCGACGGCCGGCGACTACATCTCACTTCCTCTTTTCCGGGGGTAGTGACCATCGAAACTCCGAAAGGAGAGGCCCAAAGAGAAGTGCAAGAGTAGCAAAATGTTTTTGCGTGTCAAGGCAAAAGCACTACGATGTCCGCCGATGCTCGACCTCAAATTCGTCAGCGAGAATCCGACCCTCGTCAAGAAGAACGCCGCCGCCAAGAACGAGCGGAAGGCCGACGTGGATCGCATCGTTTCCTTGAACGAGGAGCGGAAGAAACTGCAGGTTCGACTCGATCAGGCGCGGCAACTCGCCAACCAGAAGAGCGAGGAAATCGGACGCGCCGTTGCGGCCGCCAAGAAGGCCGGTCAGAAGCCGGACGACACCGCCCTCCAAGCCATCCGGGCCGAGGCCCGACGGCTCTCGGACGATGCCAAGGCGATCGAGGATCGGTTCAAGCCGATCGAGGACGAAGTCACGAAACTCCTCGAATGGGTCCCGAACATCGCGCATCCCGATGTTCCGATCGCAGAAGATGCCCGGGGAAACAAGATCGTCCGGACCTGGGGGGAACCCCGGAAGTTCGAGACCGCGCCCAAGAAACACTGGGACCTCGGGAAAGACCTCGGCATTCTCGACGAGGACCGAGCCGCCAAGCTCTCCGGCTCCAACTGGCTTCTCCTCAAGGGCGCCGGAGCCCGGTTGGAGCGCGCTCTCATCAATTTCATGTTGGACCTCCACATCACCCGGCACGGCTACACCGAGATCTGGCCTCCGTTCTGCGTCAATCGCGCTTCGATGTACGGAACCGGCCAGATCCCCAAGCTCGAGGAGGACATGTACCGCCTCCAGGACGACGAGCTCTGGTTGATTCCGACCGCGGAGGTCCCCGTTACCAACCTACACCGGGACGAAATCCTCACGCACGCTCAACTCCCGATCCGCTATACCAGTTACACCGCCTGCTTCCGCCGCGAGGCGGGTGCCTATGGAAAAGACACGCGCGGCATGGTTCGGATCCATCAGTTCGACAAGGTGGAGCTGGTGAAGTTCGCCCACCCCGATACGTCGTGGGAGGAGCACGAGCGCCTTACGGGCGACGCCGAGGAGATTCTGCAGATGCTGGGCCTTCCCTATCGTGTCGCGCTTCTCTCCACGGGCGACATGAGCTTCGCCAGCGCGAAGACGTACGACCTCGAGGCGTGGGCTTCGGGCGTCGAACGATGGCTCGAGGTCTCGAGCTGCTCCAACTTCACCGACTTTCAGGCACGGCGCGCCAACATTCGGTTCCGAGATGTCGACGGCAAGGTGAAGCACGTCCATACGCTGAACGGATCGGGTCTCGCCCTGCCGCGGACGGTCATCGCCATCCTGGAGAATCACCAGCAGCCCGATGGGAGCGTCACGATTCCCGAAGTGCTCCGGCCGTACATGGGGGGGATGGAAAGAATCTCGAAGTAGTCAAACTCCCAGCACTTCCGCCCAGGGCACCGTTCGTCGTTCCGCCAATACCGCCGCCCATTGCGCCGCACTCTTGGCGAACTCGGGGCCAAAGGACTCCAATCGACGCTGCATCCCCAGAGCATTCACCGCCTGGTACATCGTCCCGGTCGTCCAACTGCCGAAGATCGCCTTGAAGGCGTAATAGCGCTGGGCCGCCGGAAGCAGCGCCTCGGCCAGATTCGTCCGGAGCAATTCCAGGCGAGGTTGCGCCGAGCAGATCGGCCCGCCCTCTCGATCGAGGATCTCTCCGGTCATGTCCGATCCGCCCTCGACCGGGACGAAGAGGAGCCGGACCAATCCCGGGCCGGAGCCTCCCACCGAGCCGGAATTCGCCGCCACCGCGATGGCCGCTCCCATGGCGCCGAAGAGAACTCCGGCCGCGATCGCGTCGACCGCGCCCGCCTGCACCGGCCGGTTCTGCGCCACATTGATCTCGAGTGCGACCCCGTCCGCGCCGGGTCGGATCATCGCTTCGGGGACGAAGAACACCGCCCATTGCGCCACCTCCGCCGCATGGAGAGGCAGAAGCGGAGTCAGGGCCGCGGACTCCATCCCTAATCGGTCGAGCGCGGAGAGGATCCGGGTGGACTCGGCCAAACTCACCTCTCCCCGCCTCCATCGAGTCCGCAGAGCGGCTCGCGACAGCTCCGCGATCGGATCCGAAGAAGCGCCGGCCACCCTTTCCGCGAATCTGTCGAGCGATATCCCCGTTGCGTCGACCTCGGTGTCGCACGCCCCACATCGAGCGCGGCTTCCCCAATCGTTCGCGGCCCGGAGCTGTGACTCCCCGCATTTCGGACACGCGGCACGCAGCGGTGTCCCGATCTCGAGGGTCGGGATTCTGTCCTGGACGGGGACCAAGCGCGCCAGTCCGTCCGTCTCGGGGACCACGTAGGGGCAACCGCACACGGAACAACTCGACTGGCGGCCCGCCATTCCTCCCTTGACGCGCCACGAATGGGCGCAGAGGGGACATTCGACCAGAATCGGAGGTCCTTTCCGTTCCGGAGGAGCGGGGGTTTCCGCGGGAAGGAAAAGCGGCGCGCCACAGTAGGTGCAATTACGGCGATTCGCTCCCGCTACGGTAAACGTCCTTTGACATTCCCCGCAGGTCACGGTCACCCGATCTGCCATGGCGCCCTCCCAATCCTATACTATACCCGCCGCAGGAGAATACTCCGGGTTGCCGGTG
The DNA here is from genome assembly GCA_964526305.1 of uncultured Planctomycetales bacterium. Classification (GTDB taxonomy): domain Bacteria; phylum Planctomycetota; class MHYJ01; order MHYJ01; family JACPRB01; genus JACPRC01. Next base: position 33,705 of record CAZGKV010000044.1, read on the forward strand.
GCAGAAATTGAGGAGACCTGGAAGCCAACGGAACTGAGCGCGGTACATCCACTTTTCCGTCGCCCTGGCCATCGAACGCCGGCTTGGGCTTTGCCATGGAAGCGAAGAGGGTTCTCGCCTCCGGCCGGCCGACACCGTGACGGTCCTTCCCGGTTTCCTGCTTTCCTCATAAGACCGGAGGTTTTCCCCCGTGCGTGTAATATCCCGTGTCGGAAGGATGAGCAAACGGTTTGCCGTTGCGGGGATAAGCCATAGGCGCTCCCGGATGGTCCGTCCGCACTTCGTCGGGTTGAAGCCTGATCAGCGCTCGTTCTTCCGAAACTCGGCTCGAAAGGTACCACGCACCCGCACCTCTTTTTCCCCCAGGAGGAAAACCCCGCCGATCGTTCCGAGAATGGTCGAGCCCTCGATCTTGTCGATCCGAAGGACCGCCTCTTTCGACGACAGCGTCCGCTCCTCGTCGAGCTTGAGCGTCGCCTCGGACGTGAGGGCGAATTCCTGTGATTTCAATTCTTCTCGCTTGCGGGCCTTCGCAATCATCGTCGCCGTCAATGCGCCGTCGAAGGAGAGCGTTCCGTCCTCCTCCTCGGAAGCCGGCGTAAAATGGCAAGCAAGCTCGCGAAGAGAATACTTCCGGTCTCCCACCGTGAGTTCGAGTCCGTCGGGTCTTTTTCCTCGCGGGACCTCCCGCTTTTCGGCCTCCGCCGGTCGCTCCTCCGGAATCTCGACCGTCGCCGTGGTCGTCTCCTCGGTGGCGATCCAAATCTCCTCGTCGATCCGCTCACCTCGCACCACGCAGTGAATCCGATAGGCCCCTTCGGGGAGCTCCCGCCGATCGCCGAACACCCCGTCCGCGATCTTCCGTCCGTCCTTGTCCGCAAGTTCGTACGGAAGTCGCGTCGCGAAGACCTGACGGAGTTGCTCGAAGAGCTCGTCCGCCTTCAGAGCGAGGAAGCACCGTCCTCGTCCCGCCTGGGAGATCGCCTCACATTGTTTCCGCTCGCGGGAATCCGCGATGTCGAAGGCGATGACGTGCACGACGGCGCGAGGACGCTCCCGCACCAAGTCGGCCGCCGCTGCGACGGGATCCGCACCCTGGGTGCTCTCGCCGCCGTCGGTCAGGAGAATGACCGTCACCCGCTCCTTCCCCACCCCCTCGAGATCCTTGGCACACTCGCGGAGGCTCAGCGTCAGGGGCGTCTTTCCGAAACAACCGAGCTTCCGGACGACGGAGGAATATCCGTTCTTGTCGAGCGGTCCGAGGGGAACGAGAAGCTCCGTGTCGCGGTCGGCCTCCTCCGGATCCCGAATCCGATGGTGGCCATAGACTCGAAGCCCCATCCTCGTTCCCTCGGGGAGCGATTCGACGATGGAGCATACCGACTCCTGGGCGATCTCGAACTTCGATTTCGCCCCCATTTTTTTCCGCATGGACGCCGATGCATCCAAGAGGACATGATAGACGCCCGAGCCCGCGGCGGTGGCGGTGACGAGCGTCCCCTTCCCTCCCGCCTTACGCTTCCCCGAGGGGGAAGGAGTCGCACGCGTCAAGAAGAGCAGCGCATAGGACGTCACCAGGAGCGCCGAGCCGTCCCGGGGCGACTCCCACGAGCCGTTTTCCTTCTGGGCCTCCACCAGGTACTTGGCCCCCAGCGGATACCACTCGTTCTTCCCGATGAACTCCGTACCCAGGATTCGCCCGACTCGCTCGAGCCCGTATAGATAGTAGTAGTGGGACTCATCCAAGCGGGGGGGATTCTCCTTCACGGTGAAGTTCTTGGCCAGCCAGGCGACGCCCTTCCGAACGGCCTGCTGTTCGCGCCAGTCCTTCTCGCCGAGCGCATAGGCACAAATCGCCACGCTCGCGACGCCGGCGCAGGTCATCGACCCATAGGATCCGTCGAGCGGGCCGTATCCCCAGCCGCCGTCCTCGGATTGTCCCTCCAAGTAGTATTGAAGGGCACGCCGGAGGGCTTCCGGATCCATCGAAACACCGGCGTGGATCGCGGAATACAAACCCAGCACCGCGTACTGGGAGGCGGAATTGTCCTTGCCGTTTTCTCCTTCGGATCCTGGGGTTCGTTTCAGAACGTTCCCCTTTCGCACCGATTCCGGCCATCGTCCCGTAACCCGCACCCTCGGCTTCTTCGGTTCCTCGGATATGGCGCGCGGAGCATCCTCACTTCCGTATCCCCACGAACCTCCTTGTCCCTGAACGTCCAGAAGCCGCTGGACCGAGGCGATCAGGAGGGGCAGATACCGCGCATCTCCGAGGGATTCGCAGATCATCGCCAATACCCCCGCCTCATACGTACCGAGATTGGCGGGATTGGCGCGGTGGAGGGCGGCATGGATCTTGGCATCGATTTCCGGATGTCTCCGGTTCGCCGCCGCGTGTATCAGCGCCAGAATCGCCACCAAGTCTTCTTCGTCAGGGTGAAGCGGGGTATCGGCGTAGTGCCCTCGCACGAAGGCGACCCCACGGTCGACCGCCCGGTTTACGTCCTCCTGCTTGAGCCCTACGCCGGCCAAACCCTTGGGCCTTTCCTCTTGGAGGAGAACGACCAGAGCCCAGATCGCGATCATTTTTCTTCCTCCGCAGCGAGATCGACCACGACCCGAGTGACGGCGTCCGTGTTGATCCAAATCTCCTGCCTTTTCTCCTTTGCGCCGGCCAGAAAGACCAGGACGTACTTGCCCTCCGAGAGCGTGTGCCGATCGCCGAATTCGCCGCGGGCGACTTCCGCGCCCGTGGCGTCGAACAGGACGTAGGAAGCGCCGCCCCGAATCCCGCGCACAAGACCGCGGGTAAGGGTCTCGGCGTCCGGGGCCGGGATGAAGTCGCCACGGGCGGCGGCCGCGATCGCGCGAAGATGCTCCTGCTCCCGCCGATCGTTCACGTCGAATCCCACCACCACCAGCCGTAGCTGCGCCCGGGTTTTTCGGAGCGCTTCGGCGGCCCGCTCGGGTTTCGCGCCTCGCGTCGACTCGACTCCGTCGGTGAGGAGAAGAACGGTCACGCTCGCTTCCGCGGGGATCGCCGCCAAGTCTTGAGCCGCCTGTTCGAGGCTGTAGGTCAGCGGAGTCTTGCCTCGGCACCGGAGCGAACGAAGCTTCGAATGGAACTTCGAGCGATCCAGCGGACCCAAGGGAATCTCGAGGGCGGAATCGGTATCGGCTTCCTCGTCGATGGCCGGCTTCCGGTGCCCGTAGACTCGAAGACCCGCCCAAACGCCGTCGGGCAGATCCTTGACGAGTGCGCCGACGCCCTCTCGAGCAATGTCGAACTTGGTGCGGTCCTGGATCTTCTTGCTCATGGAGCCCGAGGCGTCGAGGATGATGTGAACGTACGAACCCGGCATCGTCGCGGAGGTTTCGAGAGTCCCCCGGCCTCCGCGCTTGATTTCGGATCGGAGCTTCGGGGTCGCCCGCGTCAGGAAGAGAAGCGCGAACATCGTGGAAAGCCGAGGATCGTCCTCGTCGCGGAGATTCCAGGAACCGTCCTTTCCTTGCGCGTCGACAAGGAATCGCGCGCCGAGCGGATACCACTCGTGCGTTCCGAAGAACTCGTCGCCCAGGACGACGCCGAACCGCTCGAGAGAATAGAGGTAGTACCCATGCCATCGAGAAAACTTGGGAGGATGGGAGTCGACGGCGAAATGCTTCGCCATCCACGCGGCGCCTCGGAGCACCCATTCGTCCTTCGTGGGCTCTCGATCCAGATGGAAGGCGCAGATCGCCATCGTCGTCGCGGCGGCCGCAGTCATGCTCCCGTAGGAAACCGCGGGTTCGTGGTAGGCCCAGCCTCCGTCTTCCTTCGAGCACTTGCGCGCGGTCTCCTGCGCACACCTCTCCCAAACCTCCTTTGGGATACCGACTCCGCGGCGCGCCGCCGCTCTCAGCCCGAGGATGGCGTACTGGGTCGTGGAATTGTCCCCGTCCGCCCCGAAGTCCGGAGGATTCTCGCGACGGATTTCGACCCACGGTTTCCCCGGTTCGTCGATCGGGATGCCGCCGGTGACGGTGACCGTTCTGCGGCGTGGCCCCGGTCGATCGATCTGAGGAACGCCCCTCCCATAGTTCCAGGAGCCCGCTTTCCCCTGCGTTTCCACCAGGTACTTGGCGCAATCCGCCAATCGCAGGGAGTGACTCCCGAGTTCGTCCAGCACCATCGCGAGGATCCCCACCGAGTACGTGTTCAGATGATTGATCGGGACGGTTTCCACGAACTTGAGGATCGCCTCCCGAATCTTGACGTCGCGATCCAGAGCGCGGGCATGCAGAAGGGCGAGGGCGGCCAACAGACGTTCGCGGTCCGTCACCTTGCCCGACTGGATTTGCTGGACGACGAAATCGACTCCGCGGTCGATCGCCCGGTTCACCTGTTCCGCGGTGAGGCCGACACCCTCCAGCCCCTTGGGTTTGGGCTTTTCCTGGAGAGGCTCTTCCGCCTCTCCGCAGTGCGGATACGATTTTTCCAGAGCGGCGGAGACGACGAGGCAAGCGGAGACGATCCAAAGCGCGGGTCGAAAGGCCATCGCGAGGCTCCCAGGAGGAACGCCTCCATCGTAGGATCGGGTCGGGCTCTCGGCAAGGTTGAGCCCGATCCCAGTGGTGACGAATACGCCCGGCCGAGTGGGCAGCGGCAGCGGGGGCGGTCTCCCGGCGCGGCGCGGTCGCGGCACTCGCCCGGGTCACCACATCGGCCGTTGTGGTGGGGAAAGGGATGCACGGGGCGGAGCGCAAGCGCGGAGGGGAGAACGGGGATCGAGGTGTGTCGGTCGCGGTTGCTACGACGTGTCGGCGAATCGAATCTGGATGGGGGTATGGAGATAGCGCTCCAGTTCCTCCAAGTGTGCGGTGCCCCTGCGCAGATCTTCCCACAGCAACCGAGCCACATTGCGCAGGCCACCGATGGTGTCGGCGAGATCCTTCGCCAGTAGGCCCTTCTCCGTCAGTTGGGCGAGGATGTGCGCGATCTGTTCCTTGAGCTTCTTGTACTGGGCCGACCAAGAGCGCACGTCCT
>CAZGKV010000045.1:0-5668 GCA_964526305.1 uncultured Planctomycetales bacterium
CCCGCGGTATCGCCTTCGATCCGGTCCATCCGCACGTCCGCTACGCGCGGGTCAACACGGATCGCGAATATCTCCTGCGGAGCACCGACGGAGGACACCGGTGGACCAAGCTTCCGTGGCCCGGTGAAGCAAGCGAGCCGCTCATCCTCGTCCACTATTCCGGTTCGCCCCGAGTCGTCTACGCACACACGAAGAGCTTCCTCTGGGTGAGTTCCGACGGGGGCGGATCCTGGTCGAACGTGAAGGCCCCGAAAGCCCTTTCGGTGTCCGGCCGACTCGAGTATCCCCAGGGCCCCGACTTCAACTACACCCCGACGATGGGCGAGGACGGCGCGGTCTTGATCGATCCGAAGACGGGATGGATCTTCGTCGGAACGGCGAGTGGAGTCGAAGTTTTGACGACGCATCCGTAGGAACGATGGGGTAAGATCCCCCTGTCCCTTCTTGGAGAGAATGCCATGTTCCTGATCGCGCTCGCTATCGTCGCGCTCCCGCAGGAGTCGGAGGATCGGGTCTATACCAACGCCGATCTCAAGATTCGCCTGAAGGTGCCCAAGGGATGGACACTCAAGAAGGGCGAAGACGAATCGACGCTCGCCACCTTCCAGAAAGGGAACTCGTTCGGCCAGCTGACCCACGTGAAGGTGGAGGAGGTCAAGCTCGAGGATTTCGCCAATCTCGTGGAAGAGCAGATAAAGGGGTCTTTCCAGGAGATGAAGCGCCATAAGAGCGAGACGCGGAAGAAGGAGCCGGGCGAGTGGCTCTATAGGGAATACACGATGAAAACCGACGACGTTCAGCTCCGATACGCGATGCTCTTCGTTCGACGGGACGCGAACTTCATCCAAATCCTCCTTCCGACCCCGGAAGCGGAATGGGAGAAGAACAAGGACGAGATCGCCGACATCGTGAACGGCTTGGAATTCACTGACGCCAAGAAGGAGGAGAAACCGACCGCCTACCGATACCACCCTTGGGAGGCTTGGAACGCCTTCGGGGAGAAGAGCTGGGTCCGGTACGACGTCAAGGCCTACGGACAGTCCGGCGAAATCGTCAAGCGCCTGGCCGCCAAGTACGAAAAGAACGTCGAGATTCTCACCCAGCTACGGAATCTCGGAAGCGGTGGGGAGGAAAAGGAGTCGATTCGCAAGGACGGCACCACCACCGGCATCGACCCGATCGGCTGGTGCAAGGGATGCAACGGACCGAGAGTCGTTCACTTCGACCCCGCCTCGCTCAAAGTGGAGTCGCTGAAGATCGGAGACAAGGAGGTTCGCTGCCACTATTGGAACGCGGGCATCGTGGACTGCAAGGGGGAGGGAACGCTCCCGCTCGAGGTGTGGTTCAGCCCGGAGGTGCCCGGCCACATCGTCAAACTCGTGAACCCGGATCAGACTCGGATCGCTACGGCCTTCGAGGCAAAAGAGGGAGGGGGGGCGTCCAAGCCGGCTCCGTCGTTCGAGTTCGATTGGTGGAAGTCCTGGGATTCCTTCGCAGTGGGGTCTACCGTCACCTACCAAATGCCGGGGGACATGCGGATTCGGAAGACGATCAAGTCGAAGTCCGACAAGGAGATCGTCCTCACCTCGGTCGCCCTGATGAAGAAGGGCGACGAGTGGAGCGAGTTGAGTTCGAACGAGGAAAAGATCATCAAGCCATCCGAGCCGCCCCGCTTCAACCTCCCGGAGAAGTGCGGTCAATGCCAGAAGCCCTTTGCCGATCACAAGAAGCCCGAGATTCAGACGGGAAAGGCGAAGCTTGGGGAGCAGGAGATCAACACGCACACGTTCATCCTCTTCAACTGCGAGGGGAAGGAAGTGATGAAGTCGGTCTACAGCACCGACGTGCCCGGGTGGCTGCTCGACATCGGCACGATGAAGGTCTTGGAATTCAAGGTCGCGAAATAGAACTCCCGGGTAGAGTCTGCCGACGAGGGCGCCGGGGCGCCGCAGACTCTATTGCGGAAATGCGATCTCGACGCTCGCATCGGGATGGAAATAGTAGAAGACCATCGTGCCTTGCGTCATCCCCACGGCATACAACTTCACCCCGGTGCCCTGACAAAAGAGCGGGAGGACCCGCTTCAGCTGGCTCTCCGTCAGCCCTGGATACCCACCGAGCGCACTCTTGTTCAGGTAGACCAACGCGTACGTCCCGTCCGATCGAAGCAATGTTGCGGTTCCCCAGTAGGTCGTCGCCCAATTGGGGGAGAGGGTCATCTTGATGACGGTCCCTTCCGCAGTCCACGCGTTCGGCGTGGATGCCTGTGCGCACAACCCCGCCATCAGCACCGCGATTCCGGTCCATGCTTTCATTGGGGCTCCCTTTCGTCGATCGTCAAACTCGAATCGACCTACCCTTGCCTCGTTCGACAGGAACGAATCTTCTCGTTCAGACGTTCGAGAAACTCCCGTAACTCCGGCGAGGGTGCGGAACAATCCACTTCTTTCCGCACGAACCCACCGATGGCGTCCGAGACCCAGCCATGGAGCCGTGCGGTGCCAATCAGCCCGGCGAAATCGGCGTCCGGGAAGCGAAGAATCCAGGCCGCAAGTTCTTCCGGCCGGGACGGAGGCTGTTCGGAGGCTCCGGATCTCTCCCTGGTTGCCTGCGGCTCCGACGGTCTCGTGCCGGGATCGCTCTTGGGGCCCGCGTCGGAGCGAAGAGGATTGTCCTTCCGCTCGCGATGAAATTCGACCGGCGACCGGCGCACCGATTCCTCCGCGAGCGTTCTTCGGGCGGCCATCCATCCCAAGCCTGTCGCAGCGATAGCGCCCATTGTCGCCATGATTCCGATCCTGGGAATCCTCATCGAAACGCCTCCGTGGGTTTCAAGCACCGACACCTACTCTTGGAAGTGAGCAGGTAGGTTAGTGGGGAAAAATGATAGGTGTCTGTTCAGGACTCCGTAGATGGGCACCGATGTCGCCTCCGGGGCCGTCCCCGTGCACGTCGTTCTGCGCAATCTGGGGGCGCGTCCACGGGCCCATCGCGTGTCCCGGGCCGTTCCCGACGCGCTTCTGCGAAATCTGTGCGGCCGGCTGGGCATCCATCCTCGGAACAGGTATAGCGATTGGATCGAACCTTCAGCCGATCTGGGTGCCCTTCCACGCGCGAACCCACTCCTCCCACAGGATCGGGCGATCCGCGAGCAAGAGGCCGCGGAAAGAGATCACGGATTCTGTCTCCTGCCTCCAAACGACGATTCCGGCGGCCGACACGTCGTAGTCCGTCGTGCCGAGGGATTTCTCCAGATCCTCGGCACACAGGTCTGCACCGGCAAGGCGCCAGAGACCCGCCAACGCCTCGCGCAGACGCTCGGAGACTTCCGGGGCCCGGGCCAGCAGCCGCCCCTCCCTCTCCTCGAAGGCGATCCAGAACGCCCTCTCCCCCTCGCGGATCTCGACGGCGATCCGATTGGGAGAGAGTCGGATTTGACCGACCGAAAGCCCTCCAACGAGCGCAAGGCATTCGCGCTCCACAAAGCGTGCGGCTGATTCCTCTACATGGTGAAGCGCGATCTCCAGCTTCGCCACGGAGCGCCGATTCTCCCGCAGCGCGCGTCGGAGCTTCGCAAAGAGTTTCGGCACCGTCCCCGAATGGAAGCCGGGTCGAAGCAACCGCGGGAGAGTCTCGCCATGGCTTCCCACGACGACCGGCTCGAGTCGTCTTGGACGGTTGGCCCGATAGAGGCGCCAGTTTTCCTTGAGTTCCCACACGAGGAATCCGAAAACGCCCGGCAGAAGGAATACCGTCACCCCCGCCACCGCATTCGCGACCAAGGACCCGAGCGGAAGGAGCGGCGCGCGCATCGCGCCCAGGAGCGTGGGGCTCAGAGGAAGGATAATCTTATGCGAGACGGTGACAACGGGGAAGTGCTTGATCGGATTTACCTGAGGCTCGACAAGCAGCGTAATGTAGATTCGAGCGACATAGGCGACGGCGAACCAGAGGAGGCCGCCGGCACCCTTGAGGAAAACGGAGAGAGCGCCTTCCCCCGGACGGAACCGGAGAACCTCGTCCACACGATAGAGGCCGCTCTCGAGCAGATCGATCGCCCGGCGGAAGAGATCAAGGACGAGTCGCAGCGTCGCGGGGACGAGCCCGTGGATCACCTGTCTCCAACCCGAGAGGCCCCAATCGGCGACACGCTCGCGCGTCTCCGCTCCCAGCGGGCTATTGAGAAGAACGTCGATTCCCAGAAAGAGGCCGGCCGCGAGAATCCAGACCGTGCCGCGCGGAAGAACCCAGAAAAGGGGCGAGGAAAGAACGGCGGCGGCGAGGGCAGGCACGAGCACGAATCGGGCGCTCCATCGCCACGGGCGGCTGTCCCGCACCCGGCGAACGAGGCCGAGTCCGAGAACCCACCGCGGAGCCTCGACGAAGACTCCCCGGAGGACGTTTCCGCATCCCCGGAGGAGAGAAACGACTCCGCGGCGAAAGTCGGCGACGGTGAGCAACCCGAGCAGGAACAAACCGAGCGACACAAAGGATAAGGGCGTGAGGAGGTGGACGCGCACCCCCGCGAGCGTCTCCACGGGGGGCGAGAGCAAATGCTGGAGTCCCTCCAGGACGACAAACGCCCCGAGGAAGGGGAGGACGCCGAAGCGCGTCAGAAAACGCCCGACGGCAGTCCCGAACGCGAGCGAGCTCGCGCGCTGAAGCCCGCGCAGATAGAACTCGCCCCGGCGGTAGACGCCCTCGAGCGGCACGGCAAAGGCGCGGTCCATCCGGAGGATCGGGTCGCCGAGAAGAAACTCGCGCGGTCCGGAGAGATCCGAGAGCTTCGCCTGATTGCGCGCCACCGCGTCGCGGAGTTCCGAGAACGTGAAGAAACCGCGCTCGATCGTCCGATCGGCCAATTCCTCGGCCAACTTCCGAGCCGCGACGCGCTCGACGAAACTGTCGAGGCGCAATCCCGACCCCGCGATGCCGTCGTCGAGGATCGGGCGCAGGCGGGAGCGGATTCTCTCTTCGAGGCGGTGTTCCGCGCGCTCGATTTGTTCCGTGAGGCGTTCGCGATCCGGTCCCGCCAGCCGGGCGGCGTCGATTCTCCGTTCGGCCCGGCGCACGCGTCTCAGCGCGGCCACCTCTCGGAGGCTCTCCAGCGGGCGCCGGACCGGACGGCGGCCGAGCGAGAGCGCCCATTCCACCACGTCCACGCGGTGGGGAGTCGTCTCCAACTCGTGGGAAGCGGCCTGAAGGTCGTAGAGGAGTCGTGCCGCCGCGGAGTCGACCCGGCCCCCGGTGGTTTCGAGTACCGGGCGCAGGACGTCCTCCCATCCCGGACCGAGGGGAAGGAGCTTCCGACTCAAGAGGACCAGGTCCTCATCGGGCGGGACTCCCGCAGCGTACGCTCGAATCGCCGCCCCCGCGGCGTTTCCCCGGTCCCGCTCCCGAAGGGCCGCAGGCGCTTGGTTCGGGTCCGGAGAGGAAGACGCAGGAGGAAGATCGCGTTCGTCCTGGCGCGGCAGAGGCCGCTCCGCACCCCGGGGCCGAGTCTCGCGGAGGTGGCTCTCGACGTCGAGGTCCTGGGCGAAAAGCTCTTCGACCTCCTCGCGACGGTGCCCGATCGCAGGAAAGAACCGATCGAGGGCTTCCGGATCGAAATGGCGAAGCTCGAGATACCGAGCGGCGAACTCCCCGTAGACTTCGAGTTCGTCGTGCG
>CAZGKV010000045.1:5678-37239 GCA_964526305.1 uncultured Planctomycetales bacterium
TATGGCGCGCTCGACGACTATCAGAACTTCTCGAAGCAGATGGTCGTGGCGAAGGATCCTGCGAATCTCGCCGAACTCGGCGCGACCGAGCCGGCGAAGATGTTCCCGAATTCGCCCGGCTCCGATTCGCTTGTCCGCAAGAACACGGTGGATCCGCTCGTGGAAGAGTCGGCGCCACAACCACGCCGCATCTCCCGAATCCGACTCGCTCAAGAGCACGACCGTCCCCGTCGGAACGGATTCGAGCTCCCCAGGACGGAGGAGAGGCGTGAGTTCCGACGCCGGCAGACGATACGACTCCGCGTGCGGCACGACCGAGCCGAAAGCGGCTATCCCGCGATGCCGCCGAATGACGCGGCGGACGATCCTGGCGGGCAGGAAGCGAACGGCAGCGCCGAGGCCCGGCTCACACCCGCGGGCAAGTTCGTCTAGGTTCACTCTGGCGGAGTGTATCCCGTTCCATACTCCACGGACAAGGGAGTGCAGATTTCCGTCTCATTCTGTTCTTCCGTGCGAAAGAGGCGCACGAGCCGGCCGTTCGGATCGGACACCTGGAGCAGGACGAAACCGGCCCGAAACGAGTTCTTAAGTCCCCACGAAACCCCTCCCGAATTGGAGAACAATCCATCGCACTTGAACTTCATCACGCCCGTGCTCGCTTCATAGGAGAAATCGTGATTTCGCACCCGGATTTCCCGCAAGTAACGGCCGGGATACTTGCTCTCCCCGGAGTTCAAAGTGAAGTCGAACTCCGTGAGGCCGACCGTCGCCAGGTTGAATCCCGGAGCGCCCTGAATGGTCACGGCTTGCTGGGAGTTCGAGGCGCTCGGCTGAAGGGGAAAGATCCCCGGGGCATATACCAGCGTATATCCATGATTCTGACCCGTTACGACTCCGTTCACGAGCCCTACGACGGTGTAATACACCCGACCGGTTGCGCCGTATTTCGCCAGTTTCTGCGAGCGATCCGGAACCTCGCCGGCCACGATCCGAAGGCGTACCGTAAACCGAAGGGTTGAGGCCGCGAGATTCGCTTGCCCGACTCCCGCCGCCATTCCTTGGACGGTGTACCCAAACTCATGAGTCAAGTCGGTGTCCAGATCGAACCCACGCAAGAGAACGGCAAACTGGGTACAGCCGGAAAGGGCGATGGAGTCGAGCGCGAGGGTGATCGTCTCCGTCGCTTCGGCCGGTGCGGTCTTGGAACCCCAGAGCTTCAGCTCCGAGATTTGGCCGTGGTGGAATCTCAGTTTCGAAGAGGATAGAGCGGTTACCGCCACGCAGTGATTCGCAGAATCGGACCCTTCCTCGCCCGTCGCCCAGCTTCCTCCTTCTAGGGTAGCGCACGAGCGGCCGAGCAAGCCTTTGTCGTAGGGAATCATGTCCCCAAGCTTCACCCCAAGTTTGTTGACACGATGGGGTCGCTTCTCCCACCGGAATCCGAAACCGTCGAGGAGAAACGCTTGGGTCGGAGGCTCCTCGGTGCACCCGAAGAGGAACAGCGGAGCCAGACCCAAGAACAGGCGAATCGCAGTCGTGCGCATCGAACGTGATCTCCTGTGCCGGAAGGTGGAGCGCTTCGTGCGGACCATCCCCGCACACAGCGTCGGCGCGGCCGGCGTTCCCAGACGAGTTCTTCGTACAGAGACGAAGAATCCCCGCCCTTCTATCTGGACGTGGAGGCAGGGCGGGTAGAGAAAAGCGAATCTCCGGTGGATTCTTGAAAGAAACCGGCACCTTCAGCGATGAGAGACTCATGGTCTCCCGCCGATCCCTCGTATTTCTGCTGTGCGTCGCCGGATGTTCCGGACCGCCCGTCCCCTCCGAATTCCGAAAGGAGATGCGCGCCTCCGGGGTCGAGAAGACGATCGAGATCGACGGACATCGCCTGACGTACTGGGATCAGGGTCGAGGACCCGAACTCCTCTTACTCCATGGAATGGGGGGATCGAATTACGATTGGCGGCACCTATTCCGCGAGCTGGCCTCCGCAGGGTTCCGTGTCTTGGCCCTCGAGATGCTGGGGGCAGGCTATTCGGACAAACCCGGGGGAGCGGACTACTCGATGGAGGCCGCCGCTCGCCGGGCGAGCGCCTTTCTCCATGCGACTCGGATCCCCAAAGCCACCATCGTGGGTTTCGGTTTCGGGGGAGGAGTGGCGCTGCGACTCGCGTTGACCCATCGCGCTCAAGTCCACAAACTCGTGATCCTGGATGCCCCTTCGCTTCCTCAGGAGTGGACCTACCCGATGGACGTCATGCGCACCCCTGTCCTCTCCGACCTGATCGCGCTTCTCCCGACTCGTCTTCTCGTTCGGATCGGAATCGGCCGAAACTACTTCGACCGGTCCAAGCTTCGAGAGGAGGAGATCGACGAATACGCTCACGAAGCGGGATTCGCCGGGAGTATTCGCTCCACCCTCGCCATGGCCCGGACGTTTCAGATCGGCGAAATGCTCGAATTCAGTTCCCGCTGCACGTCCATCGAAGTGCCCACGCTGATCCTCTGGGGCGACGAGGATCGCCTGGTGCCCGTGCGGAACGCGCACTGGCTCCGCGAAGAGATTCGCGGCGCCCGGCTCCTACTGTTTCCCCAGTGCGGATCGGCGCCGCAGATGGAGTGGCCGGCGGAGACGGCGCGGGCGATCGTCCAGTTCGCTCGGTGAATCACTCCGGGCGCGGAAGGTCGGCGACCAGTCGGATTCCGAGATGTTCCGACATCCCCTCCGCCGGCACCCAGTGCCTCGAGGCGGCGCGGCATGCGTCGGCCTTAATCCACGCGGACCCGCCCTTTCCGGCCCACGTTTTCGTGTCGGCGTTGTAGGTGGACGTCCAGGTCCCGCAGGCGCCCGCCATGTCCCGAACACCGAAGGGGGATTCGTCCGCGGGGAATTGGCCGATCGTATCATCGAATCGATCGGGTACAAATCCGGCCTTAGACCGAGAGTGGAAGGCGGCGGAGAAGGCATAGTCGAATTCGTTTCCCCAGGGGAAGAAGCGACCATCCGCTCCACGCGCGGCCCGTTCCCACTCTTTCTCGGTGGGGAGGCGAAAGGTCCACTTTCCCATTCCTCGGGTGCCGGTGAACCAAGCCGCAAAGGCTTCGGCACTTTCATGGGCGATCAGACACACCGGACTCTCCGCATGGAATTCGACTCCCGAGTGGGGCTCGTGCTTCCGCTGATCCTCCCGGGAAAGGGACAGGTGGAACCGGGCGTATTGTTCCGCCGTCACGGCGAAGCGGGAGATCAAGAATCCGTTCATCTCGATTTCTCGACGGGGAGGCGGCGTCTCTTTCTCCGTAATGGCGCGCGGGTCGCCCCCCAGAATCGACTTCCCCGCCGGGACGTAGACAAAACCCTCGGGAATCTCTTCGGCACGGAGGAGCCGGACGGAGGCGGACGCCTCCTTGCCATGTTCGACGAGCAGCGGTACCCGAGTATCGACGAACCCCTCTTTCTTGAGCAGGATCAGGTACGAGCCTTGGCGTAGACGCACGGGAAACCGAACTTCGTTGAATTCCGTCTCGGAGAGAGGATAGGCGGTCCGGTTCCTCATCGCCTTCTTTTCCGATTCGGGAGCGGAGAGAGGAAGCGCGTCGATGGGAGGGAGTTCGATTTCCCGCGCTCCTTGAATCGGATGGGCCGGGAGAGGAAGGAGACGACGGCCTTGGGGTTCGTAGCGAAACAGGAAGGCTCTTGTTCCCTCCACACTCGGGGTGAGGGTAACCGTACTCCAAGGGTCAAGACGGTCGAGGACCTCCGCGCCTCCGTGGCGAATCGCCTGTTCCCGCCACCAGGCCACCATCGGGAGGTCTCCTTCCTCCTCCGCCCGACGATGTCGGTCGAGGGCAAGTTGTTCCAGGATTCTCTGGGCCGGGCCATGGCGTGGATCCAACGCCAGCGCGGTTCGCGCGGCCTCCTCGGCTTCCTGCCAGCGGCCTTGGAGCTCCAGCTTGAGTCGACGGAGCCGATCCTCCGCATCCCAGACCGCTTGTCTTCTCGAAGCGGGAGCCGGGGCGGGCACCTCGGGAACAAAGATGGATCGGATCTCCCGGCTCGTGAGGTCGGCGACGGACAACGCATGGACGGCCCGACCCATCGCCCGGGCGATGCGTTCCTGAATTCGGATCTCAGGATTCCCCGGATCCAGCTTCAGGGCCTCGTCGCAACGAGCTGCGGCACCCGCCCATCGCTCTTCCGCAATTGCGGCACGAATCTCTTGGAGCGCGTTTTCGCGCCGCCGAAGTAGATTCCTCTGTTCCTGCGCCCGCTGCATCGACCGCACCGCCAGAACTCCGGCCAAGCCCAAGACAAAAGAGAAGCTCAGGCCCACCGCTACCGAGGCGGTCTTGTGTCGGCGCAGGAATCGTCGCGTGCGGGCCGGCCAGGAAGGAGACCTCGCCAGAATCGTCTGGTCTTCGAGAAAGCGGTGGAGATCCTCCGCGAACTCCCGGGCGGTCGGATACCGGTCTCCCGGATTGCGCTCCAAGGCCATCATACAAATGGTGGCCACATCCGGATGAACATCCGGGTTTCGGTGGCGGACGGGGATCGGGTCCTGGTCCAGGATGCGGGTAAACACTTCGGCGGGACTGCCCCCTCCGGCATAGGGGGGCGCCCCGGTCAGAATCTCATACAAGATGGCACCGAGGGCGTAGACGTCGGTACGCGCCGAGAGTTTCTCGGGCCGGGCCTCCACTTGCTCCGGGGCCATGTACAGCGGGGTGCCGAACATCATTCCCGATTGTGTCAGCGTCAGCGGAGTTTCCGAAAGATGCGCCAGACCGAAATCGGCGACCTTGGGCGTTCCCGAGGGAGTGACCAGGATATTGGCGGGCTTGAGATCTCGATGCACGATCCCGTGCGCGTGAGCGTGACCCACTCCTCGAGCCGTCTGCTCGAGCAATTCGATCTGCCGGCGAAGGCTCCATCGATTCCGCTGAAGTCCCTGGTTCAAAGTCTCGCCTTCGACCAATTCCATCACGATGAAGGGACGTCCCTCTTCTTCGCCCATGTCGTAGATCGTGACCAGATTGGGGTGGGAGAGGCCCGCCATCACCTCCCCCTCACGCTGAAACCGCTTCAGCACCTCGGGCCGAGCGACGGAGCCCTCGCTGAGAATCTTGATGGCGACGGGGCGATGAAGCTCTCGATCGAACGCACGGTACACGAGGCCGACGCCACCCCGGCCCAGCTCCCCCTGCCGCTCATACCGGGACAGACGCCCTCTGTCGGTGGATCGACCGGATTCGTGGAATCGGAGCCCCTCACGGATCAGCTCCCTCCAGCCCTCAGGTCCCGAATAGGGTGTTCCACTCATCTTCGAGTTCATCCGGATTCGCGGTGATCGCGCCGAGCTCCTCGCGGATCTCTTTTCGGATCATCTCGCGGACGGTGTAGAGCCGATTCCCGACGTCGGTTTCGTTCAGCCCGAATTCGGAGGCGATCTCGAGATACGTGGGCCGTCGATCGGCCGGAGTCATTTCGTACCTCTCGTAGATCGCGAAGTGCTGCTCGCGACCCGAGGAGAGGAGTCGTCGCCGCGTGCGATCGACGGCGACCTGAATCAGCTCCGCGGTCCACGCATGATCGAAGGCCTGGTCCGGAGTCGCATCGGAGGGGAGGGTGTCGTTCGAGAGCATCGCGACATCGAGCGAGAGGACCCGAACGCCGCCTCCCCGTTTCAAGCGACGCTGCGCCTCTTCCTGATGGGAGAGGAAACCGCCGAGGACGACTTTCAAGTAGCGCCGGAAACTTCCCCGCTCACGCGCATATTTGGAGAGCGTCTCGCCCTCCAAGAGCCAAAGGAAAAACGCCTGGGTCAGATCCTTCGCGTCCTCGTTGGACTTGGCCCGGACGTGGCGGAGATAGGAATACACCGGTCTCCAGTACCGGGTGCACAGGGTTTCCATCCCCCGCGCATACTGGGGATCCGCCGGATCGGCGATGGTGGCGAGCAAGTTCCACGTCGTATTCGGAAAGGCGGCGTCCTCCCGCCCCATGCTTGTGTCGTGGGAGCGCATGGCGCTCCTATCTTAGCACCGCTTCTCCCTCGACGGCGGCAAGATCCGGCGGTCACTGCATCCGCGGGGCGACCGGAGCCGGGCGCGGCGCCACCCTCGGCGCAGGCCGAGGCGTCGTGTTGCTCCGGATGTCCGCCAGGGTGTTCTGAATCTGGAAACCGAGGATCAGAGTTTCGCAGAGGAGCCGCCACACGATCGGACCGAGGATGAGCGATGCCGCCCCGGCCAGTTTCATCTGCCCTTCCGCCGTCGCCAACAGGCCGATCCCTCCTACCGCGGAACCGAGGACCCCGAGCCAGAAGAGGAGTTGAACGAACACCGGCGTGATCATCCGGCGAAACGTGAGAAAGTCCTTCATCGTGTTTCTCCCAAAGGGAACCGTCCTTCCCTTTTTCGTTCGAGGCACAGCGTTTCGGAAAAACTCGCCCGCTCTTTTTCGTGAAAGCTCCCCTCCCGCGCGGCAATGGCGAGAGCGGACCAGTCGATCGTGGCGGAATCGTTGAACTGTCCTGAATGCGGAGGAGCGAACCCGGGATGCCCTCGGTGCGGATGGAAGCCTCTCTTGGGACCCGCCCAGATCCAGCTCATCCTCGCCGCCCTTCGAGAGGACTCCGAGCCTCACGCGCGAAAGGTCGGACGCTACGAGCTCGAGGAAGAGATCGCCTCGGGCGCCTCCGGCACGGTCTGGAGGGCCTTCGATCCCCAGATCCACCGGTGCGTCGCGCTCAAGCTTCTCCGGGGCAGCAGTTCCCGGGAAGAGCGCCGCCTTCGGCGCGAGGCGCAAATCGCGGGACGATTGAAGCATCCCAACATCGTCGCCGTCCATGACGTGGGGTCGGCGGACGGACAAATGTACGTCGCGATGGATTTCATTCAGGGCCGATCCCTTCGCGGCCTCCGCCTTCATCCCCAGCGATGCGCGGAGATCATTCGGGACGCGGCCTGCGCCGTGCACTTCGCGCACACGAAGGGAGTGATCCATCGGGACTTGAAGCCCGACAATCTGCTCCTGGATTCGTCCGGCCGAGTCTACGTGACGGACTTCGGACTCGCGAAGGATTGCGGGATGGACTCGTCGCTTTCCCTCCCCGGGAGCGCCATGGGCACGCCCAGCTACATGAGTCCCGAGCAGGCCGGCGGCCGAGCCGGCGCCGCGGACGCCCGCACGGACGTGTGGGGGTTGGGAGCGACGCTCTACGAACTCGCGACGGGCCGTCCTCCCTTCGACGGGAAGGCCATTTGCGAAGTGATGGTCTCGATCCTCACCGAGGATCCGCCCCCTCCGCGAACCGTGGTCCCTACGCTTCCGCCCGAACTCGAGACGATCATCCTCGCCTGTCTGGAGAAGGACCGGGGACGTCGCTATCACAGCGCCCGGTCACTGGCCGAGGATCTGCAATGTCTCCTCGAGGGTAATCCGATCTCCGTGCGTCCCGTTCCCCGTTTCCGTCGTCTGATCGTCGCTCTCCGCCTCCGCCGGAAACTCCTCGTTGCGGCATTCGGTACGAGCCTTCTCGCCGGGTCGGTCTTCCTCGCGGGAACCTGGCTCTCGCCTTCCCGCAGTGAGGCGCCCCTGGCGGATCCCAGGGCTCAGCGAAGAACGGAATGGCTTCTGGAACGGGAACGAGTCCTTCGCCCGTACCTTTCTCGCTGGGAGGAGGCCATGGCCCAGGCGGAGCGCGCGCGACGCGCCACCCCGCCCGTCCATTCCGACTGGCACGGGCACATCCAAGAAGCCATTCGCGCGTGCGACGAGGCTCTCGGTCGCGATCCGTCGTGGGAGCCGGCGCTCCTCGCCCGGGGACGCGCCCGGCGGCTGGCGGGCGATCGCGACGGGGCGATCCAAGATTTCTCGGAGGCGATCCGGTGGGACCCCGAGCACACGTTCGCACGATACGAGCGGGGGAAGACCTACGTGGAGCAGCTTGTTCTGGAACTCATGGCGGCCGAGGTCGGGGATCCCACGGCCCCGGCTCGCGCCGAGGCCTGCGGGCGCCTCGCGGAAAGCAGTCTGGAGGAAGGCCGGAAGAATCTCTGGAAGCTGGAACGGACGGAAGGAGAGATCCTCGAACTCCTGATCGCCTTCGCGCGTCTCCCGGTCACGGCCACGGACGAGCGAATTCTTGCGGAGGCGTGCGCCTTGGCCGTGCGCCGACCCAGCGACGGACGTCCTCTCTGGATCGCAGGCCTCCTCCACTTTCGATCCCGACGTGGGAAGGACGCCCATGCCGCATGGTCTCGGGCTTGGGAGGCCGGCCCAACCTCGGCGGCGCTTCGGTTCTTCTCGGGAATGGCCCGAGGGGTCGAGGGCGATTGGGAGGGTCAGCTCGACGATTGCACCGCGGCGGCGGCCTTGGAACCCGGTCTGGCCTTGGCCCACTTCGGACGAGCGCACGCCTTGTCGAGATTGGGCCGATGGGAGGAGACACTGCAAGAGGCCTCGCGCGCGGCCACGATCCAACCCCTTCTCTTGCCGGCGCTCAATCTCCGAGCCCTGGCGCTGGGAACTCTTGGAAACTGGGCGGTCGCCGCGGAGGAGTTCGAGCGGATTCTCCGGATGTGTCCCTTCTATCGATTGGCCCAACACCACCTCGCCCTCGCCCGGGGGATGTCGGGTCAGTGGTCGTTGGCGTTGACGGAATTGGACCGCCTCCTGACTCTCGATCCCGAAGACTCCAATCTGTATCTCCATCGCGGATTGGCGAAGGGGCAACTGGGGGATTGGGCCGGAGCCAAGCAGGACTTCGATCGCGCCATCGAACTCAGTCCGGATCTGTGCGCCGCCTACGCGAATCGAGGGACCGCGCGGCGCCACCTAGGAGATTTCCACGGATCGCTCGCCGACTTCGATGCCGCCCTTCACCGCGGATTCCGCTCTTCCTCGGTCTATCTCGAGCGCGGCGGCACGTTTCTCAAGCTCGGGGAGTGGGATCGCGCTCTTCGCGATTTCGACGAGGCCGCGCGGTCGGGACTCGAGGGGGCGATCCTCCACTATCACCTTGGGTACGCCAAGATGCGGAAGGCGGAGAGGAAGGCCGGGGCCGAACGGAAGACGCTCTTTCGCGACGCCCTACGCGACTTCGAGTGGTTCCTGGAGTTGCGAAGGAGCGAGGGAAACGTCGCAGAGGTGGAGCGTTGGATCGAGTCCTGCCGGAGGCGGCTCGCCGAGCCGTGAGCGCTATGGGCTCAACCTCTTGCGGCACTCTTCGATCACCTTGGACGCCGCAATCTCCCCTCCCTTGCCCGGAGCCGTTTTCAAGTACGCCCGACAATCCTCGATGGCTCCGCGAAGGAGGGTCTGCGCATCGGCCCCACCCCGCTTGCCGAGCGACAGTCTCGCTTGCCCTCGCCTGAGATAGGCGAGCGCATACCCGGGATCCAAGACCATCGCGCGACTGTACTCGTTGATGGCCCGCGAATAGTCCTCTAGGGCGTGCCAACTCATGCCGAGCAGATCTCGGTCTCTCGCACTCGTCGGCATCATCGCTACAGCCTGAATCGCGTTCTCGAGCCTGATGAACCGGGAAGCCCGGTCCCAGCAGGACGCCCCACGAATGAACCATGCCTCTTCCTCAAACGGATTCCTCAGGAGTGCACACGTCGCTTCTTCGAAAGCGACGCGATTGAGCCCCAGCTTCAACATCGCCGATGCCCGATTGGATCGAAGAAAGGCATCCCTCGGAAACAGTTCGATGGCTCGAGTGTACCCGAGCAAGGCTTCCCGCCACTTGGAAAGGGCGTAGGCACCTCTCGCCAAAGTAGCCCACGCCTCTCCGTGACGCAGCTCCAGCATCAAGGCAATGGAAGCGTCCCATTGCGCTCCCACGAATCGCTTCAGAAAGAGACGGGCTTTCCCGCGGAGGCACCAGTGCTCCAGATTGGTGGGTTCAAGGCGGATGACTTCCGTGGAATCCGCCTCTGCCAGATGGTAATTCGCCGACTCAAAATGCGCATAGGCGCGTTGCAGACGCGATTGTACGTGTTGAGGATCCAATGCCAGAGCGCGCGTCGCGGACTCGACCGCCTCCAAGTAGCGTTTCATCCGCGCCAGGATATACGCGCGCGTATACCATGAGTCCGGCTGTTCCCCATCCTGGGATAAGGCGATGTCGATATCGGCAAGTGCCTCGCGATGGCGCCCTACGCTTGCACGAGATGTCGATCGGATCTGCCACGCCTTGGTCAGTCTCGAGCCCAACTCGATCGCCTTCGTCGCATCTTCCTCTGCTCCCTTCCAATCCTGCAACCGTGCGCGGTACTGGCCGCGAAAGACATAACAGGCCGCATATTCGGGATCGAGGTCTAAGGCTCGGCCGCAATCCAAGAAGGCAATCGCTCGGTCTCCCCTCTTCCAGTACTCTTGGGATCGAACCAGATAGGGAGCGGGTAGGTGAGGCGCCAGCGCGATGGCGCGCGACGCATCGTCGATGACCTCACGAGTTTTACCCAGTTGGGACAGTGTCCGTGCGCGCATATACCATCCCATGACGAAGTTGGGGTCAAGTTCGATGGCTCGACCATACTCCTCCAACGCACCCTTAGGATTGCCTTGGGTTTCCAGGATTCGTCCTCGCTCCGTGAGCGTGAGTCCATCGATACCTCCGTGGCGAATGAGGTTTGCGTAGCTCTCCCACGCCTTGGAGAGTTGGCCTCGACGCCCCTGAAGCCGTCCCAGGAGTTGCCAGAGCCGCGTCTCCGTCGGACGCTTCTCGAGAAGCCGCTCGATCTGGCGCATCGCAACCTCTGCCGGCTCCGACGCGCTGATTCGAAAGCACTCCAAGACTTCGAGTTCGTCCGCCTCCAGGCGCATTCCCCTCACCGCGCCCGACTCGAGATCCTCCTGCGCCGCTTTCCGAAACCCTTCCGCCCGTTCCTCCGCTCGCGAATCGAGGTCTCGGTGGACGATCTCCTCCAACATCATCTTCGCCAGATACGCCTTCCCCCGCTCGTACCTCGCGATCGAGAACTCCGGATCGTGCCTCAGCGCCTCCGTGAACTCCCCGATCGCCCCCTCCAAGTCGTTCCCTTCGATCTTCGCTCTCCCCCTCGCCACGGATCCCGCCGGCCATGTCGGATCCAGCTCCATCGCCTCGTCCAAGATCCGGATCGCCTCCGTCACGCTCTCCCTCCACTCCCGACCCCCGCTCACCCCTCCTCGCCTCGCCTGCTCCGCCCTCCGGAGAAACGTCTCCGCCCGATGAACGTACCTCCCCAGCTCCTGCTCCCGCCTCGCCAGCCAATGCACCCGCCTCTCCTCCGTCACGCACCTTTCGTAGTGCTCCGCCCGCACCGTCATCCCCAGCCCCCTCGCCTGGTCGTACCACCCCTTCGCCTCCGTCCACTTCCCCTCCGCGTACAGCGACTCTCCCATCGCCAGCGCCCGTCCCCCTCGCGCCCGCTTGGTCTGCTTCTCCCGAACCGCGTTCACGAACGCTCCCCCCGCGATCCCCACCGCCGCCAGCGTCACCCCCGCCATCGCCACCCATGCCCGACGCCGCCCCAGCGCCTTCCTCATCCGGTAGAACGCCGACGCCGGTCTCGCCCGGATCGCCTCCCCGTTCAGGAATCGCGTCAGGTCTTCCGCCAAGTCCTGCGCGCTCGCGAATCTCCTCCGCCGCTCCTTCTCCAGGCACCTCAACACGATCGTCTCCAGATCTTGCGGCAATCTCGGATTCCTCTTCCTCGGCGCCGTCGGCTCCTCCTTCAGGATTCGCGACGTCACCTCGTGGATCGACCCTCCCTCGAACGGCGCGTATCCCGTCAGCAGGTAGTACAGCGTCGCCCCCAGACCCCACACGTCCGTCCTCGCGTCCGCGTACTTCGCCCTCCCCATCGCCTGCTCCGGACTCATGAACGCCGGCGTCCCCATCACCGCCCCCGACGCCGACTGCGCCCACCTCGTCTCCGTGTCCCTCGCCAGCCCGAAGTCCGTCACCACCACCCGCCCGTCCCGCTCCACCAGCACGTTCCCCGGCTTGATGTCCCGATGAATCACCCCCTTGCCGTGCGCATAGTGAATCGCCACCGCCGCGTCCCTCACGATCTCCGCCGCTCGCCGGATCGTGCAATGCGACGCCTCCGCCGTCACCCCCTCGATGTACTCCATCGCGATGTATCCGCGATCGTCGGCGATTCCCGTCTCATAGACCGCCACGATGCCGGGGTGGCGCAGGCTCGCCGCAATCTGGGCCTCCCGCTGCAGCCGCCGAAAGTCCCCCGGCGATCCCTCCTGGATGAGCTTCAGCGCCACGAACCGATTGAGTTGCGGGTCGTGCGCCTTCCACACCGTCCCCATCCCGCCGCTTCCCAAGCGGTCGTGGAGTTCGTACCGTCCCACCGTCCGATGGGCCTCGGGTTCCGCCGCGAGAGAGAGCGCTCCGCCCTCGATGAGCTCCGATCCGCATGTCGGACAGATCCGTTCGTCCCCTTCCGGGCGCCGCTCAAGACGGCATTCGGGACAGAAAAGCGCTCGCGACATACCGGTGAATTATGACTCGAGGAGGCGGGGGGTGAATCGAATTCGGAGAAGCGACTGCGTGCGCTGCGCTTCTATTGTCTCAACCTCTTGCGGCACTCTTCGATTACCTTGGACGCCGCGAGCTCCCCTGCCTTGCCCGGATCCATTTTTAGGTACGCCTGACAATCCTCGATGGCTCCGCGAAGGAGCGTCTCGGAATCTGCGCCACCTCGCCTGGCGAGTGACAGTCGCGCCTGCCCTCGCCTGAGATAGGCGTGTTTGTACCCGGGATCCAAGACCATCGCGCGGCTGTACTCCGAAATGGCTCGGGGAAAATCTCTCAGGAAGGCCCACCCTGTCCCGAGAAGATGATGGCTGTCCGCGTCCTGGGGTCTCAGAGCCACGGCCTGTAGACCGTTTTCGAGTCTTTGAAATCGGAATGTCGACTCCATACAAGACTCGCCGCGCGCGTTGTAGGCCGCTTCCTCGAGCGAATTCAACTGAAGCGCGCGGCCGGCTTCCAGGAAAGAAGAGCGATTCAGCCCCAGGTGAAAGAGAGTCCAAGCTCTTCGGCAATGGAGATAGGACTGCGGTCGAACCAATTCGATAGCACGAGTGTATCCGAGGAACGCCTCCCCCCACTTCGAGAGCGCGAAGGCTCCGTGCGCCCACGAAGCCCACGCATTGGCATCCCGAGAATCCAGAGCGATGGCGACGGAAGCATCGCCCTGCGCCTCCAGGAAACGCCTGAGTTTGACCCGCGCCCTTGCACGAAGGCGCCGAGCGGTCCCATTTGTCGGATCGAGTCTGATGGTGCTGGTGCAATCCGCTTCCGCAAGTGCGTATTCCCCCGACTCGAAGTACGCCTTTCCCCGGGTCAGACGAGCGCCGAGGTGCGCCGCGTCCAAGGTCAGGACCCGAGACAAACTCTCGATGGACTCCGATCTCCGACGCAAGAGGCCGAGAACCCAAGCGCGGTTGTACCAGGCATCCACGCTATTTGGCTTCCGGGCTACGGCGACGTCAAGATCCGATAAGGCTTCCTCGAGGCGTCCTAGTCTGACGCGGGCCGCTGCGCGGCTGATCCGCGCATAATGGAGCTTTGGGTCCAACACGATCGCTCGCGTGGTATCTTCTTCCGCCCCCTTCCAGTCTTCGAGGTAAGACCGAAGAACGGCACGGCAATTGAAACACGATCCGTTTCCCGGATCGAGTTCGATGGCTTGGTTACAGCGGAGGAAAGCGCCGGGTAGATCTCCGGTCTTCACTAGGGCTAGCGAGCAAAGGATGTACCCTGCGGGCGCTCGAGGCGAGAGCAGCATTGCCTGGGTCGCATCGACGAGGGCCTCCTTTGCCTTCTCTCGTTCTAGGAGAAGGTTCGCGCGGTTGATCCGTGCCAAGAAACAGCCTGGATCGAACTCGATGGCTCGACCATACTCCTCCAGCGCGGCTTTACGATCGTATCTTCTTTCGAGAAGGAGCCCTCGTGCCGCCAGCAGATCGCCATCGATTCCCGCATGACGGAAGACGTTTTCATAGCACACCTACGCTGCAGCCAATTCATCCCGCCGCCATCGGAGATCTCCGAGCAACCGCCAGAGCCGCGTCTCCGTCGGACGCTTCTCGAGAAGCCGCTCGATCTGGCGCATCGCAACCTCTGCCGGCTCCGACGCGCTGATTCGAAAGCACTCCAAGACTTCGAGTTCGTCCGCCTCCAGGCGCATTCCCCTCACCGCGCCCGACTCGAGATCCTCCTGCGCCGCTTTCCGAAACCCTTCCGCCCGTTCCTCCGCTCGCGAATCGAGGTCTCGGTGGACGATCTCCTCCAACATCATCTTCGCCAGATACGCCTTCCCCCGCTCGTACCTCGCGATCGAGAACTCCGGATCGTGCCTCAGCGCCTCCGTGAACTCCCCGATCGCCCCCTCCAAGTCGTTCCCTTCGATCTTCGCTCTCCCCCTCGCCACGGATCCCGCCGGCCATGTCGGATCCAGCTCCATCGCCTCGTCCAAGATCCGGATCGCCTCCGTCACGCTCTCCCTCCACTCCCGACCCCCGCTCACCCCTCCTCGCCTCGCCTGCTCCGCCCTCCGGAGAAACGTCTCCGCCCGATGAACGTACCTCCCCAGCTCCTGCTCCCGCCTCGCCAGCCAATGCACCCGCCTCTCCTCCGTCACGCACCTTTCGTAGTGCTCCGCCCGCACCGTCATCCCCAGCCCCCTCGCCTGGTCGTACCACCCCTTCGCCTCCGTCCACTTCCCCTCCGCGTACAGCGACTCTCCCATCGCCAGCGCCCGTCCCCCTCGCGCCCGCTTGGTCTGCTTCTCCCGAACCGCGTTCACGAACGCTCCCCCCGCGATCCCCACCGCCGCCAGCGTCACCCCCGCCATCGCCACCCATGCCCGACGCCGCCCCAGCGCCTTCCTCATCCGGTAGAACGCCGACGCCGGTCTCGCCCGGATCGCCTCCCCGTTCAGGAATCGCGTCAGGTCTTCCGCCAAGTCCTGCGCGCTCGCGAATCTCCTCCGCCGCTCCTTCTCCAGGCACCTCAACACGATCGTCTCCAGATCTTGCGGCAATCTCGGATTCCTCTTCCTCGGCGCCGTCGGCTCCTCCTTCAGGATTCGCGACGTCACCTCGTGGATCGACCCTCCCTCGAACGGCGCGTATCCCGTCAGCAGGTAGTACAGCGTCGCCCCCAGACCCCACACGTCCGTCCTCGCGTCCGCGTACTTCGCCCTCCCCATCGCCTGCTCCGGACTCATGAACGCCGGCGTCCCCATCACCGCCCCCGACGCCGACTGCGCCCACCTCGTCTCCGTGTCCCTCGCCAGCCCGAAGTCCGTCACCACCACCCGCCCGTCCCGCTCCACCAGCACGTTCCCCGGCTTGATGTCCCGATGAATCACCCCCTTGCCGTGCGCATAGTGAATCGCCACCGCCGCGTCCCTCACGATCTCCGCCGCTCGCCGGATCGTGCAATGCGACGCCTCCGCCGTCACCCCCTCGATGTACTCCATCGCGATGTATCCGCGATCGTCGGCGATTCCCGTCTCATAGACCGCCACGATGCCGGGGTGGCGCAGGCTCGCCGCAATCTGGGCCTCCCGCTGCAGCCGCCGAAAGTCCCCCGGCGATCCCTCCTGGATGAGCTTCAGCGCCACGAACCGATTGAGTTGCGGGTCGTGCGCCTTCCACACCGTCCCCATCCCGCCGCTTCCCAAGCGGTCGTGGAGTTCGTACCGTCCCACCGTCCGATGGGCCTCGGGTTCCGCCGCGAGAGAGAGCGCTCCGCCCTCGATGAGCTCCGATCCGCATGTCGGACAGATCCGTTCGTCCCCTTCCGGGCGCCGCTCAAGACGGCATTCGGGGCAAAGAAAAGCTGCAGGCATCTCGGAAGGATTATGACTGCAAAGGATCCCGAGGTTGGGGGAATTCGCCGTATAATCCCTGGTACATGGACTTCCCTTCAACGATTTGGACGGTGCTACGTTCCGCGAAAGACGACCCCCAAGGGACCCGGGACATAATTATCCGCCAGTATTGGGAACCCGTACGTCGCTATGCGCAACTCCATGGCCTGTCGCTCGATGACGCCGAGGATCTGGCCCAAAACGTCTTCCTCCAAATCTGCCGCGACGGATTCCTGGAGAAGGCGGATCGGACCAAGGGAAGGTTTCGCGGACTTCTCGTGGCGGTCACCGAGAACCTTCTCAAGATGTGGTGGCGCGGAGAGTACTCCCGAAAACGCCGCGGCCAGGCGCTCGTGGACGAGAATCTCGCCGAAGCCCCGGAGGTCAAACCGGTTGACGACCGCTTCAACCGACTGTGGGCGGAGAACATCGTGCGAGGGGCCTTGGACCGTTTTCGGGCCGCGAGCGATCAAGCCGCCCTCCCCTACTGCCGCGCCATCGAAGCCTTTTTCCTCGAAAATCGATCCTACACGGAGATCGCACGCGAGCTGGACACCCACGAGGGGGCGGTCAAGAACTACATTTTCCGCGGCAAGGCCAAGCTCGGCGAGTTGATTCGCGGCGCGATCGCCGAGTACTGCGGGAGCCGGGAGGAGTTCGACGAAGAGGTGCGGGACCTTCAGAGATTCCTGGGGGACTAGCGCCGCCGCAAAAGTCGCTTCACCATTTCTTCCAGCACTCCCGACGCCGCGCGATCGAATCGGGTTCCGCCACGTTCCGCCGCTAGGAGCCACGCATAGCGTAGGCGCAATTCCTCGTACGTCAGTGGCGGACGAGGTCTAGAGGGGGGCAGATCCCCATCGCCATGGGGCCGCCCCCCGAGGATCGGAGATTTCTTCACGTCCCAATCTTCCATGCCGGCGTCCGCTTCCTCATTGCCCAAATCGACCGAAGATTTCACGGAGGGTCCCCGCGCTCCGAAATCTTCATCGCCTTCTGTGCGGTTTTTTTTGAAATTTCGACGAGCGCGCCGCAATGGGGTGGAGGATGCTCCGAGGTCTGGGAAGGTGGCCGGCGGCTTCTCGGAGTCATTTTCTCACGGCAATCGCCTTGCTTCCTATACTCGTCTTCGCCCTCAGTCGATTCGACGGGGAAGCCCTGAAGGAGTCGAAACCTTCGAGACCTGGTCGCGACGAGATCCGGTCATCGGTAGAATCCGTCGCGCCGGACCTTCCTGAGTTCGACGCCTTTCCGCCCGGTATCGTGGACGAGTCCGGATCCGAGGGGGAATCCGCTGCGACGAAGGAGACTCTCGCGGCGCTGGAGAGTGTGGACGAGGATCCGCAGAGCGCGACTCTGCATCTCTTGACGTCGGCTCGTAACACCCTCGACGCCGACGAACGCGCCACCGCGATCTCGCGTATCGACCTGGATCGTGCGCTGGACGACCCTGTCGCCCGAGTCCTGATGGCTTTGCTTCAAGATCGATCCGAACGGATGCGTCACGTGGCCATCGACGCCCTGCCCTTGCCGAGGATACGCGCCGCCGACTGTGTAGCGTTCCTAGTCCGGGCTTTTCGACTCGAAGGCTCCGCGAACGTTCGGACCCATCTTCTCGAAGCCATTCTCCGGGTGGGGGGGGCCCGACGCGGAGCGCGCGGTGGCCGCTCTCGGAGGAATGCGCTGATCCCGAGTGCCTGGACCACGGAGGCAGGAGCTTGGGAAGGTCGGTCCGCCGAGGCCCTGGGCCGGTCTAGAGGCAATACTGGTCGGATAAGGAATTCGGGAACAGAGTATCTCTGAATTCTTACGCGAAAGCGCCAAACGATACCCGGTAATCGAAGAAGGAGGTTCGAATCTGCGAAGAACCCTCTAGGATTTCTTGGCGGTTTTGCGATTTGGCGGCTCATTCAACCATGATCGGAGGTTAACCGACTGGTATTGGGTCTGGAGGGAGCTTTCTCCGTAGACTCTGTGTTCTCTGTGTTTCTGTAGACTCTGTGTTGTGGGGGATTGACCATGTTCGTGCGCGCAGGAGGCTTGGCGTTCTGGATGGCCATCGTCGGTGCCCACCCCCTCTGGAGCCAACAAGTAGAGGGTCCGAAAGTCGGGGTCCAAGGATCGAAGGTGACCTTGGACGGGCAGCCGGTGGAGCTTCTCGGGTATGGATCGGTCGGCTACCTCTACCAGGCGGAGTACGATTACGGCGCGCTGGTCGCTCGACTGGCGCAACACCACATCAATTTCCTTCGCGTCTCCGTCTCCCTCATCCCGGAACATTGGTCGGTCAACGGCGATCCGCCGCGACAACCCATCCGGAAGTTCGGAGGGTTCTATCAGTTCAACGATCCGGATCCCGTGTTTTGGAAGCGATTCGACACCTTGGCCAAGGCGGCCGCAGCGAAGAAGATCGTCGTCTCGGCTACCCTGTGGGATTGCTACAGTCTACGGACGAAATCGGAGTACAAGCACCACCCCCTCCATCCCGACAACGGCGGCTTCCTCGTCACGGCGGACCAGACCGCCTTTCCGAACTTCTGGACGACCACGTTTCCACAAGTCGAGCAGTTCAATCAAGTCGTCCTCGCGAAGCTGGCCCAGTATCCCAACGTCATCGTCGAAGCGGCCAACGAACCGGCCCCGAGGGGAGCTCCGATTTCCTCCGTCGAGAATTGGCATCACAAGATCTATTCGAAGCGCGATTTCATCCGTCCAGATCTCCCGATTCTCGTCAACCTCGTCCCAGCGGACGACGCCCTGAGCGGATTCTTCCCCAACGCCCACCACCCGGGGGTCGATTTGGTTTCCTTCCACGGGACCCCGGGGTTGCATGAAACTGCGGCGGGAACGGCGCAAAGGATCGGGAAGATCCGTCAGACGATCGGGATGTCCTTCAAGAAGCCCATGGTCGTCGATACGGACGGATTGAACGACACGGGGAAAGTTCTGGAAGGACGCAATCTGGACCGCAATTTCAACACGTTCCTCCATACCTGGGCCGTCGGGGCGCTCTGGGCGGGCGCGGGCTTTAACCACCTGGAAAAGGATGCGTGGAAGCCGGCGCTCGACGACGTGGGAGCCTTGGATGCGATCGGCTCGGCCAGGGAAGCCGCCACCCAGCCGGAATCGTGGCCTTCCGTCTCCGGGTGGCTTTCGAACCTCTTCTCCCCAAAGCGCTCGAAGTTCCCCGTGGGAGAATTCGCCGATCTCGCCCTCGACGGGAACGGACGCCCTCATGGAGTTTATCTCCTCGGGAGCCTTTTGTATTACGCCGTCCTGACCGGTTCGACTTGGCAAGTCGAGGCGGTCACCTCCCTGAACAATGTGCGGCGGGAGTTCAATGTCCCACAAATTGCCGTCGTGGGAGACCGCGTCTACGTCGTCTACGGTGGCCCCTCGCAATTCGGAAACGGGTTCTTTGTCCAGCGCCGGATCGGGCCCGGATCGTGGACGACTCCGATCCACGTCGGCCGGAGGAATGCGCAAAACCAGATCATCGACTGGTTCGAATCGTTCGACGCCGTCTCGTTCGGCGATTCGCTCCATATCGTCGCCGACAACCTCAAGGGCGGGGGTCATTGGCTCGAGCGAATCGTCGTGAAGAACGACGGCACTTATTCCATCGCACCGTTGTCGGAGCATCCGGAAGGCGAAGCGGACGTGGCGGCAGGAACCCAGGTCGTCCACTTCGCGGCGCGCTTCAAGGGCGTTCGAATCGGCCACTACGACCCGGCCGGCGTCGCGAGCAGCTCGACCTTCAGCGTCGCGCCGGGCAGCGCCGGCTACGCCCAAGTCGCCCTGGGCGCGGACGGCCTACCGGCCTACGCTTGGGTCCGCTGGAAGCGCCTGCATCCCCAGAAGTCCTACTACGAACCGGTCGAGATCTGGGTCCGCACCCAGGCGGGGACCCACATCAAGATCGTGGACGTACAAGATCGTTTCTGCAGCGGCAGGATCGATTTGGCCGTGGACTATTTCGGCCGTCCCGTCGTGGCCTACGATCTCGGAGGAAAGATCCACGTCGCGACCGTGGGGACGACGGGAACGGTGGCGACGAAGGTCCTGGCGTACGGCTTCGATCCGCGGATCCGCATCCGTCTCCTGGCCCGAACCGTACTCTTCGGCGGACCGCGCAGCGGCTCAGTCTCCGGCCTGAGTTTCTGATCGGCCGGCTTCCCCTAGTGTCGGGATCCTCGGGCAACCGCTCGGGGATCCCGATTTCTCAGGAGATCGAGCTCAGGAACTCCTGGAGGTCGCGGAGTTCGTCCTCGTATTCGTCCTGACTCCCGCAGTATTCGCGAATGACGGAGCGGATGAAATCCCCCAGCAGGGTCTTGCCGCGGAAGATGTAGTTGCGGACCTGCACGACCGTCGTCTTGAGCGCCTCCGCCGTCTCTTCGTAACTCCGTCCTTCGAGGAAGTGCAGGCGGACGGCCTTTCCATACGGGGTGTCGAGCCGTCCGCTCTCTTCCTCCAAACGGACCATCGCCATCCGCAACAGATTCGCCGC
Organism: uncultured Planctomycetales bacterium; assembly: GCA_964526305.1. Classification (GTDB taxonomy): domain Bacteria; phylum Planctomycetota; class MHYJ01; order MHYJ01; family JACPRB01; genus JACPRC01. The sequence goes on from CAZGKV010000045.1 coordinate 26,083, forward strand.
CCAGACGCGGTTGAAATGTTTGTCCACGGAAGCGTGGGTCGTGTCGGCCACGATCTCCCGAAGCCGATCGTCGTCCAGCGAGACTTGGTGCCTGCGGCCCTTCCGCTTGTCGGCATATTGCAACCGCCACCACATCTTGATCACGTTGTCGGTGACGGCGACGATCAGCGAGCGGAATCTCCCCTTCGCTCGATCCGCCTGTTCCAGAAATCCGTCGCGGCACACGTGCATGAAGACGCTCTGCGTGATCTCTTCCGCGTCCTCGGGAGCGAGCCCCTTGATCCGGGCGTAGTCGTGAACCGGCTCCCAGTACCGCCGAATGATCTGGTCGCGCGCCCCTCGCGGATCGTCCTTGGCGGCCCGAAGGACGGTCCAGACGGTGGAAGGGAAATCCATTCTCGCGACCTACTATACAAAACGACGCCGTCAGGGACGACGGCGATCCCATTCGCGCGAACGCTCCTGCCAATCCGCCACCGGCATTGGGGCGACCCTGCCTCGAGCGTCCATGCGCAGACCGGTACAAGCCTCCACCTGGAGGAGCCGAAGTTCCGGAGGCATCTCGTCGGAAAGAAACGTCACGTCCAGGAGGACGACGCCGTCCTTGAATCCGACGACCGCCATGCGGTTTCCCTCCGGAAAAACTCGAAGATGGGTCGGCGGAAAGCCGAGTCGAATCGGGCCCGCGAGAAGAGCGCCGTCCTCGGCATCCCAAAACCGAATCGACCCGCCCTTCGTGCAGGTCACGATGCCTTTCTCGTCCGGGGTGAACCGGGCGGAGACGACGAGATCGTCGTGCGGTAGGACGACTCCGCTTGACCAGCCTTCCGGGAGGATCCAGAGCACCAAGGTCTTGAAGTCGACGCGGGTCGCCAGCATTCTCCGCCCGTCGGCCGAGAACGCGAACGCGGACCTGAGGAGGGGACAAGCCTCGATCTTCCCGACTAGCCCGCCCGTCTCCCCCGAATGGAGAGAGAGTTTGCTTTCGCCCCCGACCGCAAGGAGTCCGCCCTCGGGACCGAATCCGAAGAGCGCGCCGGATGGAGACAGGGTGGCGACGAGTCGGCCGGTCGCGGCGTCCCAGAGCCGCACCATCCCCAGACTCGTTGTAGCGATGCGCGTATCGCCGGGACCGAACTCGATTTCGTCCACCTGAAACGGGTGCTTCATCTCCGTGTCCAGACGCTTTCCCGACGGGAGATCCCACAAGAGAACTCGGCCGTCTTCATCCGCCGTAGCCACTCGCCCAGGCACGGAGCTGAAGGCGAACGACGAGATTCGCTGATCGTGCCGGAGAGAAATGTCGAGAGGCTTCCCCGTCGAGGCCTCCCAGATCCGGAGTCGGTGTCCGTCCACGGTTGCGATCCACCGGCCCTCCGGGCTGTACTCGGCCGACGCCGGCGATCGATCCTGCTCCAGGCGCGTCGTCTTCCTCGTCTCCAGATCCAGAACGAACGAATGCCGGCTCGCCGTGATGGCCAGAAGCCTCTTGCCCTCGGGGTCCAGACTCACGGGAACGCTCTCCACCTCTTCTGGAAGCGCGACACGGCGCGTACGCTCTTCGGGAAGGAACCAGATCCGGCAGGCACCGTCCATCCCGGCGGTGATGACTCTCCGGCCGTCCGGATGGAAGGCCAGCGCGGAGACGTTTCCGTCGTGGACCAGACCGATCTCCGCGCGGGTCATCGAAGTTGCGTCCAGAAGTTGCGCGACCGACGTCAGACCGCACAAGCCCACGGTGCGTCCGTCGGAGCTCCACGCGGTGCGGGGCGTCCAGTCTTTCAGGCGAATCGAGGGACCGAGGGAGCGGCACGTGCGAGAGCTCCACCCCTGTAGGACTTCGCGGGAGCTCACCGTGACGAACCGTTCGCCCGTCGGATCGAACTCGAGATGCAGGACGGATTCTCCCTCCACGGCCGCGCTCCCCAGAAGCGCGCCGGTCTTTGGATCCCACACGCGCACCGATCCGTCCAGGCCGCCGGCCGCGACCACGGTCGCGAACGCAACCTGCCGAATCACCGGGCCCGAATCGGCGAGCGTGCGAATCGCGGCCCCGCTCCCGGCCTCTCGAAGCTCCACGACTCCCTCGGGAGTTCCGGTAACCAGAAGCGACCCGTCCAAGCTGAGCGCGGCCTCGCCCCCGGCGATCATCAGGGTGACGATCTTCGTCCTCGTCTCTCCGTTCCAGAGAACCGTCTTCCCGAGGTCTTCGCATACGACGATCCTCTTCCAGTCCGGACTGAACGAGACCGATCCGATCCTCTCCTCGAGTTCCAAGGCCTTCCCGAACTCCGTCGCGTCGGGGAGTCGCCAGAATCGAACGATGTTCGACTCGACGGTAGCCAGCGCCGTTCCTTCGCGATTTACCCGGATCGATTGGATTCCATCCACGCCTTGAATCTTCCCCGCCAGTCTTTTCTTGCCCCGCAGATCCCACAGGCTTACTGCGCCTCCTTCCGACAGGAGAGCAAGCGTGTGACCATCGGCGCTCAAGGCGAGATCGGTCAGCCCCTGTTCCTCAGGCAAGATTGCTTCGAGTCGAGGGAGTCGAAAGGCCGCGAAGGCGGCCCGTACTCGACTGGCGCGGGAAGAAGAAACCATGTCGGCCTCCGCGGCGTAAACGGCCGCGTGAGGGAAATCCCCCGACTTCCGGGCGCGCTCTTCCTGGAGCAGATACACCTGCGCGAGCCGGCTGCGCTCCAACCGTGTCTGATCCTCGGCCCGCGATCTCTGGCGCTCCGCCTCTCCAAGAGCGACCTCGGTTCTCCGGCGTTCCTGCGCCTCCGTGCGGGCCTGCGCCCCGGCCGCCGCCTTCGCCCGAAAGAGCCAGTAAATCCCGAACGCGCCCCCCCCCAGAATCGCCAGCACGAGGGCCGCGCCCAATCCCCAAAGCAGCGGTTGCTTTCGGATGCGCTTCGCGAGGATGTATCCGATCGTGGGCGGACGCGCGTATCGCAGGGGGTTTCCCGCGAGGTAGGCGTCCAGATCTTCGAGCAACCGACCCACATGCTCGTATCGTCGGCCCTTGTCTTTCTCGAGACACTTGAGCACGATCGCTTCGAGATCGACGGGGATCTTGGGCGCCATCGCCCGGGGTCGAACCGGATCCTCGCTCAGGATCCGCGCGATCACTTCCGTCGCACTCCCGCCGACGAAGGGCGGGCTCCCCGTCGTCAATTCGTAGAGAATGGCGCCGAGACCGTAGATGTCGCTCCGGGTGTCGGCCTTTCCCCTCGCCTGTTCGGGCGCCATGTAGGACGGCGTTCCGACCACAAGACTTGTCGCGGGGATCGCCTTCGGATCCGCTCCCGTCTCCTTCGCCACCCCCAGGTCCATCAGGAATACGTTCCCGCTTCGATCGACCATGACGTTGGCGGGCTTGAGGTCCCGATGAATGATCCCCCGCTCGTGCGCGTATCGGATCGCCTCGGCGACTTGCCGGAGAACGACGACCTTGAGCCGGAGGTCCAGCCTTGCGACGGCTGTGCTCAGCGTCTCCCCCTCGATGAGCTGCATCGCGATGAAGGGGAGGGGCGTCGTGTCTTCGCCGGTCGAACGATGCTCCCCCACTTCGAAGATCTTCGCGATTCCGGGATGGTCGAGTCCCGCGGAGAGATACGCCTCCCGCTTGAAGAGAGGCAGGATGAGGGGATCGAGGGGATCCTTGAGGAGCTTGAGAGCGACCCAGCGTTGGAGCTCCGCGTCCCACGCCCGATACACCTTTCCCATTCCGCCCGCTCCGAGGAGGGAGACGGGCCAGTAGCGCCCGACCTTCTTTGCGGGATCCTTCATGACCGTTTCCGCTTCGGGAGGGCAGCGGGTCATGCCCGGGGATTCCACGAGCTTCGTCGTGGCGTCCGGGGAGGGCGGGGTACCGAGCGCCTCCTTCAGGAGACGGAGAAGATGCTCGGAAGACGCGGTCGACATGGGCGAGTTCACTATACACCCTCCTCCCATGCCACGCGACTTTCCAAGGTTGAGGGGATTTGAGAACCCGAAGCCGATTCGGCAATGAGTCAAGGAGCATGGGCATGAAGTCCAGTACGCTTCGGGGCAGGGTGTTGGGATTCCACTCCACCGCCCTTCCCCCCAACACCTTCGAAGTCGTCCGCGTCCACGGCCACGAAGAGCTCTCCTCCCCCTTCCGCTTCGAACTCGACCTTCTCTCCCGACAGAAGGATATGGACACTACCTCCGTCGTCCAGCGCCCCGCCCGACTCACCGTCAAGATGGGCGTCCCTCTTCGCGGATCCTCCGCGCGCGGCGTTCGCACCCTCTCCTATCACGGCGTCGTCTCTTCCGTCGAACAGGCCGAACGACTCCACGATTGGGTCCTCTTCAAGCTCGTCCTTCTTCCGCGTCTCTCCCGACTTTCGATGAATCTCCAGAGCCGAATCTTCCTCGACCGCTCCGTCCCTCAAATCGTCGAGCAGGTCCTCCTGGACGCCGGCTTGCAGCCCGAGGATTTCCAATTCGCCCTTTCGGCCCGTTCCTACTCTCCTCGCGAGTACGTCGCCCAATACGAAGAGTCCGATCTCGACTTCGTCTCCCGCCTTCTCGAGCACGAGGGGATCTTCTACTTCTTCCGCCAACTCGAGGATCGCGAAGTCGTCGTCTTCGGCGACCTCCCCGCCGCCTACTCCCGCGAGACCGCCATCGAGCCTCTCCGCTTTCGCCAACAGGACCCCGTCGGCCTCGTCGGTACTCTCCCCGGCGACTCCTGGTTCGAGGGCGAGTTCGTCCGGAGCTTCTCCTTCCGCCACAGGAGCGTTCCCCGGGAGGTCCTTCTCCGCGACTACAACTACCGCTCCCCGGGAGTCGATCTCCACGCCTCCGCTCCTGTCGTCCCGCACGGCATCGGCCGCGTCTATAGATACGGCGAGCACTTCAAGGATCCCGAATCCGGCTCCGTCCTCGCCCAGATCCGCGCCGAGGAGTTCCGCTGCCGCGAGCGTCTCTTCCACGGCGCCGGCGACGCCAAGTGGTTCCACCCCGGACTCACCTTCGAGCTCTCCGATCACTATCGCAACGACTTCAACCGAGAGTACGTGCTCGTCGAGGTAGATCACACCCTGGAGCAAGTACTCCCTTTGGGAGCCGGCGCGGGACCGCCTCGTGGGATGTATGCCAACGAGTTCGTGGCCATCCCCTCGGACGTCCCCTTCCGTCCCGCGCGGCGAACTCCGAAGCCCGTGGCCGGGCCGCTCAACGCCCACGTCGACGCCTCCGGCTCCGGGGAGTACGCCGAGATCGACGACGAGGGGCGATACAAGGTCCGCCTTCCGCTGGATCTCTCCGGTCGGGGAGGAGCCCATGCTTCCCGCTTCCTCCGAATGGCCCAGCCCTACGCGGGCGGAGGCCACGGCATGCACTTTCCTCTCCACAAGGGAACGGAGGTGGTGATCACCCACATCCATGGCGACCCCGACCGGCCGATGATCGCCTCCGCGATTCCCAATCCTCTGACGGCCAGCATGGTAACGGGAGCGAACCACCGCAAGAACGTCGTGAAGAGCGCGTCGGGGAATATGTTCACCCTCGACGACGACGCGGGCGGAGTGCACGCGTCGCTACTCTCGCCCGCGCACGCGACGCAGATTACGCTGGGCGAGGGGCCGGCGGCCCAGGGGATCCGGATGGAGACCGAGAAGGACCACATCCGAGAAATCGCCCGCCACGACGAGGCCCACGTCGGAGGAAATCTCAGCCATCGGGTGGATGGGACCGCCGACACCACGACGCAGGGGAATGCCTCGTCGACGTTCCTCTCCAAGGTCAAGAGCACCATTCTCGGCAAGCTGACCCAAGTCGCGCTGAATCATGCGGTCGAGCTCATCAAGGGGAACAAGGCCAAGGTGGTGGGGGGAAATGTAGCCCAAATGACCCGGGGATTGCATGCCCTTCAGACGGGCAGGCTCAACATCAGTTCTCGTACCAGCGCGGCCCTCTCGGCCTCGGACAACGCGAGCCTCCTCGGCAAGAACGTATTCGTCCTGGGTTCGGATGAGATCACGTTGATGTGCGGCAATATCGAGACGACCTGCACGTGGACCCGCAAGGACTGGACGCTCGAGAGCGAGAAAGTTCTCGTTACCGCGAGGGAGACCTTCGAGCTCAACGCGACAAAGCAGATCCTCCTGATCGGTCAGGAACTCGTATGGATCGAGTCTCCCAAGAAGGTAGCTGTCCTTAGCGGAAACGAGACCTACCTCTACGGCCCGAAACTCAATCTAGAGACCAGCGGGACGATGACCGTCACCGGGAAGATGTTCGTGAACGGTACGAACTTGATCGTGGAGACGTAGGAATGGCCGTATTTCCGGCGATGTGCGTGCGCAGCGGCGCCTGCGCGGCCTACCCGGACGTGTGTCTCACGTTCGCGGGGACTCAGGTCGTTCCTCTTCCCTACAACAATACCGCCGATCCGGCCGACGGAGATGGAACGCCGCGGGTCCGGATCATGAACTCGAACGCCCTTCGGCTACGGGATGAGATGTGGGCGTCGAAGGGCGACGAGGCGGGGATCTTCGGAGGTGTGGTGTCCGGAACGCATCTGGGCGTGGTCAGGATCGAGACCGCCAGCGCGAAGGTCTTCGCCGGCGGTCTACCCTTGGCCTATCACACCTGCGCCACGGCGCACAACGGGACGAACGCCAATGTGACCGGCGGACTCTTCACGGACCCCTCGCAGGTCAAGGTCCTTGTGGAGGGCGCCCTCCCTCCGGGGCTCCCGGTTGCCTCCGCGGGGAACGACCCCCTTCAGGATCTCATGGGATACATCGGGTGCAGCGAACTGCTCCAGAAGCAAATCGAGCAATATCGAGCCGATGGAGGACTCGTCCAATACGGGCCGCGCGGTGGGGGATCCGGAACGTACAAATCCCGATCCCCGATGCTCATCGAGCTCGACCCGCTTCACCTGGTCGATCCCCTCGAGGGGCTGTATACGGTCGCGCACGAATTGGGCCATGCCCTGTATGTTCCAGGACCCTTACAAGACGCCAAGGATTGGGCTTGGCAACCGGACGCGACCGGCAATGTTTCCTATGAGCGGTTCATCGAGAACATCGCTCTTTTCCAGTTCGGACAAGACGAGGGCGCCGCGGATCTCAACGCGGTGGCGATTCACGACGACGTCTTGAAACGCTGTCCCGGTTTCGTCGTGCCCCTCCTCGAACCCAACGTCGAACCCATCGCTCGCTCGATGATCGTCTCCGAAGAACAGAAGAGATTGGCGATCGCTCGCTTCTACCTAACCCACATCCAGAGTGGGTCCGACACCCCCTATGGAGAGACCTGGAAGAAGTGGGTGGGACGGGAATTCGGCTTCTTCTCGAGGGACGATTACTGGTGGTATTGGCTTACCGGCAGGTAGGAGGATCCATGCACCATCCGAATGACACCGCGTTCGCGGAAGAGGCGATTCGACTCCTTCGCCGATTGGCGACCCTCCGGCCGCTCTCCCCTCCCGCCGTTGCGACTCTTCTGGGTCGGAGGCTCGATCTCCTTCACGAGGACCCTTACCAGTTCCGATGGCAGCTGGGGCCCGGAGTGCGCTCTCCCTTTGTCGGAGGCTCTGTCTTGGAATTGCGCCGGAAACGAGGGTGCGATGTGTGGCTCCGGCTTCCCGCCACTCCGGAGCTTCCCTTGCTCCGCTGCGTTCAGGAATTCGGGAGTCCCCCACACGCCATTCTTTCGGACGTTCCTCGTTCGTCCGAGGCTCTCCACGCCGTCGGCTACTGTACGGGGAACGGCGAGGTGCGCTTCTTGGCGCGGCAACTGCGCTCGGGAGCCCGGGTGGAGTCCGTCATCGTGTCGAACCGGCCTTCGTTCCGCTGGCCGGGGATCCTGACCCCATCGAACGCGAATTCCAGCGAGTGAGTTTCCGATGGAACGATTGCCGATTCAGAGTCGAGAAGAACTCCTCGCGGCCGCGAGCGAGAAGCGTTCGTTGGAAGGGGCGATCGTCTCCGACCTCGATCTTACCTCCACCGACTTTCGGGGTCTCAATCTCCGGAACACCCTCTGGGAATCCGTAGACCTCGGCGGCGCGAATTTCTCGGAAGCGGATCTCTCCGGATCCGTATGGACGGAGGTCCGAGCCGCCGGCGCCGATCTCACGGCAACGAAACTCGCACGGGCGGTCTGGATCGCGGTGGATCTCTCCCGGGCTCGTCTGAGCGGCGCCAGTCTGGACCATACCTATCTCCACGATTGCGAACTCGCGGGAGCGAGCCTCTCTCGATGTCGTGTCGCGTCCACGACGTTTTCAGAGCTCCGCGCCTTCGTCCTCGATCTTCGCGATTCCATCTGGACCGGCTCGAGGTTGGAAGATTGCGAGTTGGATGGCGCGATCTTCACCGGATCCCGCTGGGAAGGAGTCGAGTTCGATCGGTGCCGGTTGGATCGCTCCGTCTTGGATGGGATCTTTCGAAGTGTCGCCTTCCTTCGCTCCAATCTGGAGCACGCTCGTCTCGCCTCGATGGATGCCGGAGACGTCCGATGGACGGAGTGCCGTCTGAAGGAGCTTCCACCCGTGACTCGACCGCATCTCCGGAAGTGCTTCGCGCCTCGGCTCGATCTCCCGGGTCGAGATCTCGACGGCGCGGATCTCTCGGGTACGGACCTGCGGGGGGCAAACATTTCCCGTTCGTCTCTCCGGCGCGCCGACCTCTCGGGGGCCGTCCTGGTGGACGCCGATCTTTCTCACGCGGATCTGACCTGGGCCAACTTGGCCAAGGCCGACCTTTCCGGCGCCCGACTTACCTCCGCCGTATTCGCACACGCGCGGTTGGAGGGAGCGCGTCTTCCAAACTCCGCCCTCCTCCAGGCCGATCTTCGCGATGCGGATGTGGGCCAGGTTGCCTTCGCGAACACGGACTTCACCGGACGCAATCTATCGGGAGTCCATCTCTCGGGTGCGAACCTCGCGGGCGCTCGATTCGCCGGTTGCGATTTGACCCGGGCCGACCTTACCGGAGCCGACCTCCACGGGGCGGTCCTCACCGGGGCCAAGCTCGGGAACGTTCGGCTCTCGGGCGCGAATCTCTCCGAAGCCGATCTCTCCGGCGCCACGCTCGAACAGTCCTCGCTCGAGGGGGCGAACCTGACGAAGACCAACTTCGAGAGGGCGATCCTCACGGGGTCCATTCTCGAGGGGGTCGATCTGACGACGGCGCGATTCCGGGAGACTCGACTCATCCGGTGCCGGCTCGCTCGCATCAAGGGCACGCATTTCGCAGGCTGCATGCTCGCGAATTCCGACTTCACGGAGGCGGATCTCACGGGCGCGGATTTCTCCGGCGCCTCGATTCAGGAAACCTGCTTCGTCGGAGCACGATTGACTCGAGCGGTTTTCGATCGCACGAAGGGCTCCTATCCCCGCTTCCAAGGAGCGGCCCTCGAAGGAGCCAGGTTCCAGGAGGCCACCCTGCGTTCGGCCCACTTCGAGGACGCCCTGGCGCACGGAACGGATTTCTCCGGGTCCGACTTGGCCGGCTCCACGTTTGTCCGTGCCGATCTGCGCGGGGCCCGCTTCCTCCGTTGTTCGCTCTCGTCCTCGGACATTTCCTGCACGCGTCTCGGCGGGGCCGACTTCACGGACGCCGATCTTGCGGGCGCGAACCTCCATAACGCGCGTGAACTCAAGACGCAATGGAGTCGCGCGAATCTCCAGGGAGTGCGTCGAACGGACGAGGAGCTGCTCGCGGCCGAGACGTGGGATCCCGTCGCCACCGAGGAGGCGCCGCCGTGGATCTGATCAACGAGACGCCGTTCCGGGTGGCGTGGCGGGAGGGAGCGATCCGGCATCCTCGACCGTCGGTCACGTTCATCGTGAAGGGGACCCTCGACCTGAAACCCGAGTCGGTCGCCGTCCCCGCCGCAGAACAGCTTTATCCCACAGGCGGATCCTCCGGGTATCCGGACGATTTCGCCTACTTCAAACCGAGGGTGGACCTTCTTCTCGTAGGCACGTGTTGCGCACCCGAGGGCAAGCCGCGACCTTCTTGCCCGATCGCGTTCGGAGTCGGTTCCTGGTCGAAGAGACTGATCGTCCTCGGAGAGAGAAGTCGGATCGGATCCGCGATCTCGGACCCCACCCTGTTCGTGCGCCTGCCGCTCGCCACGGCGTCGGAGCCGGGATCCGTTCTCCGCGTCCAGTATCCCGATCGTTCCGATTTCGCTCCGACGGCCTTCGGCCCGGTACCGATTTCCGTACGACCCCCTTCCGGCACCTACGACGAAACGTGGTTGCGGGAGCGGTGGCCCTGGTTTCCCGTCGACTTCGACTGGAGATTCTTCAACGCGGCGCCCGAGGATCAGCAGCTCGAGAGTCCTCTGAGGGGAGACGAGGCGCTCTTCTTCGAGAACTTGCATCCGGAGCACTCTCGTTACGAGTCTCGGCTGCCCGGATATCGCGTCCGGCTGTTCCTTACGGAGCTCGTGCGCGCCTCGGAGCGATTCCTCGAAGTCCCGATGGCGCTCGACACGGTGTGGGTGGACGCGGAGCACGGGAAGCTCGTGCTGGTGTGGCGAGGCAACGTCCATGCGCCGCTGGACGGTTGCATCCGTTCCTTCGTCGTATCCGAGCCGGTGGAGAGCGATCCACGAGCGATCGAGTACTACCGGCGGCGGCAACAGGCGCATCTCGCAGACCGGAAGGAACAGGAGGAGGCCAAATGGGCTCCCGAAGCCCCGCGTCGCACTTGGAAGCCCCGGGGCTCCGTACCGTCCGGGGAGGACGTTTCCTCGGATTTCCGGGAAGCGGAGAAGGAATGCGAGGAAGCGGAGCGAGAGGCGATCGCGGCTCTGGGCGCAAGAAAGCCCTCGCCTCCGGAACCGCTCGCGTTTCGCAAGGAGATCCGAGAAGCCTTGGAGGAGGCGAGGCGGAGGCTCGCCAAGGCGGGACGTACCTGCCCTCCCTCGCTCATGGCGAAACTCGAGGCCGTTCCGGAACTCGAAGAGGAACCTCCTCCGCGAGCTCCGCTACCGGCCCGGGGACGCGATGATTTCTCCGGGGCCGACTTGGCGGGGGCCGATCTTCGGGGACGAGATCTCCGGCGCGCCATCCTCACGAATGCGAGACTGCGAGGAGCCAAGCTGGACGGCGCCGATCTCACCGAGGCCGATCTCGGTGGGGCGGACCTCTCGGAGGCC
>CAZGKV010000046.1:0-10471 GCA_964526305.1 uncultured Planctomycetales bacterium
GCTTCATCGGCCCTCCAGGCCGATTCCGCTGGACAGCCCCGGCGGCATGAACGGCGACATCCTGTTGCCCGTCGTCGCCGGCCCGCGGCGCTCTCTTGCGAAAGCGGAACGCGCCGCGGGTGCCCTATTCACGGTTTCGGCGCTCCGGGCCGAAACCTCGTGAATAGGGGAAGCTAGTCGACCGTCACCTTCATTCCCGCGATGTCGAACGTTACGACTCGGTTCCGCAGCGCCTCGTGACCCACGGCCGCTCCGATCGAGAAGCCGAAGTTCGTATCGAGCCCGGGAGGAAACGGGGCGGAATCGAAAGCGGGGTTCGACAGCGATATCGGCCCGAAGGAGAGCGACCCCATCCGATACTTCCGGGGGTCGCCTTTGGAAAGCGTCCAGACCAGGCCCGCGGAAGGAAAGACGGGGACCTTGGGGCGGCCGGTGTCGAGAAGGATGAGGGTCGCCAAATCGTCGACCTTGCCGGGAACGACCAGGAAACGATCACCCACGATGAGAAGAGGCATCCCTTCTCCAAGACCGGGAGTCGGACTCGAACTCTGGCGCAGAATCAACCGCTCTTTTCGGTAGTCGAGCGTGAAGGAGAAGTGAAGGAGAAAGTTCGCGCCGAGGATTCCGTGGATCTCCTCACCCCCCAGAGAGGCCAGTCGGCGCAACCGGACCGGGACATTCCGAGTCGTCACGGTTCCCAGAGTCACTTCGTCGACCCACGCCTCCTCGACGGCGCCGCTGAAGTTCTCCGTGCGTAGGCCGACCCCTTTGGCTCCGACCTGCTTGGCGTACTTCGGATCGAGCACGATCTCTCCGGTCCCCGTGTCGACGGCGAAGAGGCCACGGATTCCGTTGACCCGGAGTCGGACGGTCGGGACCGGATCGCGATTGGTGAAGGGGAGAATCGAAGGTTCGTCTTCCCAACGGACGATGTAGGGGATGTCCTTGGCAAGAGCGCGGTACTTTGCGGCGAGAAGACCTTCACCCAGAAGCGCATAGACCTCGGAAGCCGTCGCATAGTCGTCCATACGGTAGCACGCGACGGCCAAGTCTTGACAGGCGAGATGCCACTCCTCGCGTAGTTCGATGGCCCGTCTGGGATCGTTCCTCGCCTGCCGGTCCATGATCTGAACGGCCGTGCGCAGAGTCTGGACTGAGTCGGCGAGCCGATTGGTGTAGAGCTGGATTCGTCCCAGGAGTCGAAGCGCCAGGAGGTCTTCGGGAGATCGGGATCGGAGTCGGAGGCAGGCCTCTTCTGCCGTCGAGAAATCGCCGGCGCGGTACGCCTGGAGCGCCCGGGTGCCGTCGTCTCCCGCGTGGGTGGGCCCGGAAGAGGCGCAGCCGACCAGGGCCAGGATCCACATCGAACCGGGACTTCTCATGCTCGACCGCTCCTGGAGTACTGGACGTGCCGGGCGACCCGGGTCACTTCGTCTCTTCCTTCTCCCTTCGCGCCCGGGCAAGGTCGGCCTCGATTTTCTGCCGGAGTCGTGTCGCGGGAGCGTGCTCGAGAGCCGATTCGAATGCCCGGACGGCGCGCTGAGCTTCTCCCTTCTCGAGCAGAATGACGCCCAGGAGATGGAACCCTTCCGAGGACGAGCGATGGCGCAGGGAATCCCGAGCATCTCGCTCCGCCTCCCCCAGGAGCTTCCAATCCATGTAGACCCGGGCTCGCTCCAGATAGGACTCGGCTCGGAGGGGATCCTGTTGCAGGGCTCGAGTCAATTCCCGTTCGGCGGCCTCGAGATCGCGCCTCAATCGGAGGGCGATCCCCCTTCCGATTCGGGCTCCGAGGAGGGATTTCTCGATCGCCAGCGCGCGATCGAAGTCGGCCAGGGCGCGATCGGGATCGCCCGCGGCAAGGTAGGCGTGCCCTCGATGAAGATAGGGATCGGCCCGGGTCGGATCGAGCCGCACGAGTTCGCCAAAGTCCCGGATCGCTTCCGGGTAGCGTTCCATCATGAGGTGGGCGCGTCCGCGTGCGAGGTACGCGGCGGCGAAATCCGGGCGCAACTCGATCGCGAAACTGAAGTATCGCTGGGCATCCTCCGTTCTTCCGAGCACCAGTTCGGTGACCCCCTCGTTGTAAAACCGCTCCGCCATTTCGGCCCCGCGGCGTCGGGCTTCGGCGAAGTCGCGCTCGGCCTCCTGGAGTCTCCCCAGAGAGCGATACAGCATCCCTCGTTGGAGATAGGCCTCCACGAAGTGGGGTTGAAGGCGGAGCGCGGCCTCATAGTCGGCCTCGGCTTCCGGAAAGCGCCCCGCGTCTCCCAAGAGTCGGGCCCGCGCCAGGTACGCGGTGAAGTCTCCGCGATCGAGGGAGAGAATCTTCCCGAATTCGCGGATCGCCTCGTCCTTTCGATGCAAGACGATGAGAACCGCGGCCTTCAGCCTCCTGGCCTCCACGAAGCCCGGCTCCTCCCGGAGCGCCTCGTTCAGGAGTCTCAACGACTCTACCGGGTTCCGGCGATCCTTCAGTTCGTGGGCCGCGGATCGATAGAGGTCTTGGCTCGACGGACGAGCCGCACACGAGATCATCGCGGCGCATCCGAAGAGGGCCCATCGATGCATGCGGCGGACATTATACCGGCCGGAGAGCTTCGGGAGGGAACTCATTTCCGATACCGATCGAGAAGCGGTCCGAAGCCGGGATGCTTTCGTACGGAATCCAGATCGCCGTCTCGGAGCAAGTCCTCGAAGTTGGAATACCCCGCCTGGAGGGCCTTTTCGAGCTCTTCGATGCCTCGATCCGGGTCGTTTTGGAGCGAGTAGATGCAGGCCAGATTGTAGTGCGCGGTGACGCGAAGTCCTCGACATTGGTCCGGGGAAAGACCTTCCAGAGCGAGGATCTTCGCATCCTCGATTCGCCGAAGGACTTCGCGGTACTTGGCCTCGGCCTCCGGGAGCTTCCGTCTTCGGATCAGGTTGGCGCCTTCGTTGGCGATGGCGGCCGTTTCCGTGATGTTGTACCGCTGTCGAAGATACTGAACGAGCGCTCGGATTCCGCTGCGAACCCGCTCTCGTTGCTCCTTGGTCCCGGGGGGGAGGGCTTGAAGGTAGGACTCCAGATCGGATTCGAAGGCCGGCTCTTCCCCGAGCTCCAGATCGCAGACCATGCGAAGCACCCGGGCGAACTGGAAGCCTGGATCGTTGGCCAAGGCCGCGTCCAAGTCCTCCCGGGCTCGAGCGAATTTTCCCGCGGGAGGTCCGGCCGGTACCGATTCGAGGGTAAGAAGGGCGCGACGAAATCGGGCCGTCGTGTTTTTCGGGTCGAGGTGGAGGGCTCGATCGATGGCCCCTCGGATCGCCTCCGTCGAGCGGCCGGGGATCGGATCGCCTCCCAGGACCAAGGCCTTGTCGATGTACGTCTGGGGTTCGTCGGGAGCGATGGATTCCATTTCCGCCAGATCGCGAACCGCGAGATCGTAGTCTCCGAGGATCAGCCGGATTTCCGCCCGGACTCTGTAGGCTTCCGCGTTGTTGGGCTCGGAACCTACGGCGTCGTCGCAGTCGGCGAGCGCGTCGCGGAGTCGCTTCTCATCGGGAATCGCCCGCCGCGCCGAGAGTTCGCTCCGAATGGAAGCCCGCACGACGAGGGCGTCGGCGAAGGCTCGGTTTTCTCGCACCGCTTGATCGGCCAGGTCCAACGCACGATCGGGATCGCCGGTGACTTGGGTGAAGCGGGCCTCGGCGACCAAGGCCCGGACGGGTTTCAGGTGGAGGGACTTCAGCGTTTCGATGTCTCGTTCGATCGCCGCCCGCTCGTTGCGGAAGAACTGATCGGAATCGTCGGAGTCGGAGCGGGTCCTCGTCTTGCGGTCCCGAAGCTTGCGGAGGCGGAGGAGAACGCGGGCATAGTACGCATCCGCGTGTTGAGCATGGAAGAGGATGGCCCGGTCGAAATCGAGGGCGGCCGCCTCGGTTCGCGCGAGTTGCTGGAGCGCGATGCCGCGAAGGTAGTAGGCGTCGGCATAGCGCGGATGAATTCGGATCGCCTGGTCGAGTTCCCGAACCGCCTTCTCCAGCACCTGGCGACGCTCCGCTCGCGCCTCCGCCCGATACTTGGCGGCCTTCTCTTCGATTTCGTAGCGAGCGATATCGTAGTGGAGGCGCGCTTCGGCCCACTGCGGCGGAACGTCTTGCGAGCCCAGAGCGATCGAGAGCGAGAGGAGGCCGCGGGGCAGGGCGCGACCGACGTCCTGGAGCTGGAAGTTTCGGTACGCCTGGGCACCGATGACGAGGGCGGCCACGGAGGCCATGACGAGGGCCGTGGAGGCAGCGGGATGTCGCCGCGCCCACTTCGTAGCTCGATAACCGAGATCGCTCGGGCGGGCCTGGATGGGGGCTCCGTCGAGGAAATTCTGCAGGTCCTTCGCGAATTCCTCGGCCGTGGCGTATCGGCGGGGCTTCTCCTTGGCCAACGCCTTGAGGCAGATGGTCTCCAAATCGCGCGGGACCTCCGGGTTGAGCCGCGAGGGAGAAAGGGGATCCTGTTCTTCCAGTTGTTTCAGGATCGCCATCAACGTATCCCCGGAAAACGGGGCGCGTCCCGTGAGCATTTGGTACAGCACGGCGCCGAGCGAGTAGATGTCGCTTTTTGCGTCGACGCTTCGCATCGATCCGCTGGCCTGCTCAGGCGGCATGTAACACGCGGTCCCGATGATTTCCCCCGTCTTGGTCAGGGTCTTATCGTCGATCGTCGACTTGGCCAGTCCGAAGTCGACGAGCTTGGCGGTCCCGTGGCGGTCGACGAGGATGTTCCCGGGCTTGATGTCTCGATGGACGATGTTCCGTTCGTGGGCGTAGTGCAGGGCGCGGGCGAGATCCCGAGCCATGCGCGCGGCTTCTTTGGGGTGGAGTCCGGGACCCCGACTGATCTCGTCGAGCGAGGTTCCTTCGACGTATTCCATCACAATGTAGTAGAGCGGATGTTCTCGACCGACGTCGTACACCGAAACGATGTTCGGGTGCTGGAGGGCGGCGGCCGCGCGGGCTTCCCGTTGGAAGCGGTCGATCGTGTCTTCCCCCGCATGTTCTCCGGCGATCATAACCTTTAGGGCGACGGTTCGGTTGAGCTCGGCGTGGCGAGCCTTGTAGACGATTCCCATTCCGCCCTCTCCGGCCGTCCCCAGGATTTCGTATCGCCCGATACGGGAGGGGGATTTCTTGGAGCCGTCGTTCGGCATCGGTCGAGTCTCGGGAGACATCACCGCGGTGGGGGCGTAGGGAATCGACTGAGCCGCGGGCACCCGGCAGTGTGGACACTGAGCCTCGGAGATCGGAGCCTCGTCCGACAAGACATAGTCGGTCTGACATCCGAGGCAGGTGAGTTTCATTCGCGCCCCGAAAGGATAGTCCAAGCGCCTCCCGTTTCCTACAAGGTTTAACGAACAAGGGACGCGGGAGTGAGAGGAGGACTCTCAGGCGATGCCGAATCGCCGGCGCATAGCCCAGAGCGTCTTGCGGCTGACGCCGAGCCGCGCCGCGAGATCCTTGAGGGGCATCTCCGGAGCGTGCGAAGATATGGCCGACTTGACATAGTCTCGGAGCGAGAGCAGCGGGCTCGAGGGGGCGATCGAGGTCTCCAGAAAGGCGAAGTCCTCCGCTTCCAGGACCTCACGATCTGCGAGGGCGCAGGCGCGCCGGAGGAGATTCTCCAGCTCTCGCACGTTTCCCGGCCACGCATACTCGCCCAATCGGTCCAGGGCGTCCGAGGAGAGGCTCCATCGACGACCGGTTTCGGCGGAGATTCCGTCCAGGAAATGTTCCGCCAGCGGAGGAATGTCCTCCCGACGTTCCCGGAGCGGGGGGACGTCGATGCGGAGGACGTTCAGTCGATGGAAGAGATCCCGGCGAAATGGGGGCGTCTCCAGACTCTCGTTGGAAGCGGCCACAAGGCGGACCTTCACCGGGATGTTTCTGGAAGCGCCGACGGGCCGGACTTCCCCTTCCTGGAGCACGCGGAGGAGCTTCTCTTGGAGTCCGAGGGGGAGAGAATTGATTTCGTCGAGGAAGAGAGTGCCTTGACCGGCTTGTTCGAACAGCCCCCGTCGATCCTGATCCGCCCCCGTGAAGGCTCCTCGAACGTGGCCGAACATCTCGCTTTCGAAGAGCGGCGCAGGAACGGCCGCGACATTGGCGGGCAAGAACGGGTAGGAGGCTCTCGGACCGGTTTCGTGGAGAGCGCGCGCCACCAGTTCCTTCCCGGTGCCGCTTTCCCCCTGGAGAAGGACGGGATAGGGGAGCGGCGCGAATTTATGGATCAAGGTGTGAATGCGGCGCATGGACGGCGACGCTCCCACGAGGGAGAGGGGGGATCGATTGGCGGGAAGAGGAACCGATCCGTGTCGGCGGTGCTCCTCGCGGAGCCGCGCGTGTTCCAGCGCGATGGCGGCTTGCTGTCCGATAGCGGACAAGAGTTCCAACTCCTCCGCGGGAAACGCTCCTCGTTCGGAGCGTTGGTCGAGGTAGACCGCTCCCACGGCGCCCGAGGAGGTCCGGAGCGGCAGCGCGCAAATCGAGCGCACCTGCTGTTCCCGGACACTGCCGGGCATGAGCTCTCCGTCCCTGAGGACGAGGGGGCGCCGGGAAGCGGCGACGCGCTCGAGCACGGTACGGCTGATCTTTCGTCGGGCTTCGCAGACCTGCCCGCCATCGAGCCTTCGGGAGGCGCGCACCTCGATAGGCGGGCCCATGAGAATCACGAATCCCCGTTCGGCGCGCGAAACCTCCATGGCGGCGGCAAGGGTGCGGTCGAGAAGACGCTCGAGATCCGTCTCCGAAACCACGTCATGAATGAGCTCGAAAAGCCGCTGGATTCCGACCATGGGGTGACCTCCGGTGTCTAGGTCCCGCCCCCTGCCATTCCAACTCCTTGCCGCGTCCCCGTTTATGAAACGTGTCGTTGATGCAACATTTCGGGCTCATCGCGTTTCGACCTTCCGAATCGCCTCCTCGACGATCTTGGTCCCTTCTTGAACGAGAGCTTCCGCGCGCTCGCGGGAGGGAGCGTCCGAGTAGACTCGGATAATGGGCTCGGTTCCCGATTTCCGAATGAGGAGCCAAGAGTGGTCTTGGTACGAGCGCTTGAATCCGTCGAAGGTCCGGTCTCGAGTCCGTCCGTCGGTCAGGGCGTTCTCCAGCAGGCGGGCCGCCTCGGCCGCCACCTCGTCCTTCGCGCGATCCTCGACTTCGATCGTGCGCTTCACTTGCTGGAAGGGAGGGAACTGCGCGACGAGCTCGGCCAGCGTCTTGCCTCTTCGGTGCATGATCTCGAGCAGTTTCACTCCGGAATAGAGGCCGTCGCACCAAAGCTGCTCGCGCGCGAAGTAGTACTTTCCGGATTCCTCGTAGGAGTAGGCGGCCCCGAGCGACTTTACCGCGCGAATCGTCGCGGGCTGTCCGATTTCGCAGTATTCCAGACGGGCGCCGACCTGCTCGCAAACCTGTTCGATCAACCCGCTGGAATTGAGGGGCACGACGCAGAGATCTCCTCGGCGGAGCGTCTCCTTCGCGAAGAGGGCGCCCATGGTGTCTTCGGAGACCGCGACCCCCGCGTGGGTGATGAAGAGCGCGCGGTCGGCGTCGACGTCCAGGCAGAGTCCGAGATCGCGGCCGTGATCCACGGTCGCGCGGAGCGCGGCCTCGACGGTGCCGGCCCGCGGTTCGCTCGGGCGTTCCGGCTCCGGACGCGGGTCGTAATGGATCAGGTGGACGTCGCACCCGAACCACTCGAAGAGTTCCTTGGCGACGTAGCATCCCGCTCCGTTCGCGGGGTCGATCAGGATTCGGAAACCGCGCGGCTTGATCGCCCGAGCATCCACCAGGCGCACGACTTCGGTAATGTAGAGCTCGAAGGGGTGCAGACCCTCCTCGACCACGCCGATCCGCTCGGGGGGGACCGAACGGCTCCGGCGATCGAAATCGCGATAGCGTTCTTCGAGCCGATCGGTGATATCCGGAGGCGCGTAGGCACCGTCGCCGAGCATGGCGATGAAGCCGATCCGATCCGGAGGCATGTGAGAGCCGGTGATGAGGATCCCGCCGTCCAACCGGCTTCGGGCCACGTTCATGCAGAAGACTCCCGTCGGAACGCATCCGTACTCCTGGACGGAACATCCCGCCGCGGCGAGTCCCGCGGCGGAGACGCGAGCGAGCATCGCCGCACCGTAGCGGGTGTCGTGCCCGATGCCGACGACGGGTCCGCGACCGAGCGTCTCGGACATCCAGTCGCCGTACACCGTTGCCATTCGAAGCGCCAGCTCGGGGGTGATCTCGGAATTGGTCACCCCGCGGATTCCGGCCGTGCCGAACATGCGCTTGGTCATCCGGCGCGGATTCTACCGCGTGTCGTGCCCGCGGGGCACTCTTTCCATCCATGGAGTGGTGACGTCCTGGGCGCATCGGTCGACGCGAAATCGGACTCGGAGTCACTTATCCTTGCGGCACGAGGGGCAGGTCAGGACCTTGCGTCCCCGACAGGTCGGGCAGAGAGGTTGGGCCTTTCGGGAGCTGCAAATCGAACATGCGGTGGGAGAGGACTTGATACAGAGGGTGCACGGGGTCTTGCCCTTCAGCCCGCATCGCGTGCATCCGATGTCGCAGGAATAGCAGTCGATGACTTTCTTTCCGGTACAGAGAATGCAGGAGCTCGAACGGGGGCGATCGCGGCCTCCATCCCACTGCTTCCAATCCTCGGAGGGGATCCGAGTGGGAGGCCTGTATTTCTGAACGGTATTCTCCCGGCGCGAGGAGCTCTTGACGATGAAGCGGATTCCGAAGAGGACCGCGAGACAGATGAAGACGACGGCACCGGCGCCGACGCGATTCCCTTGCGGGGCGGGAGGGATTCGGATTCGCGGGGGTGGGGGTGGTGGCGGCGGAGGGGGCGGCGGAGGCGGGTCCTCTACGGTCGGAGAAACCGAGCGATCGTCCAGATTGATGGCGCGCTCGGAGGTGAGCGTCACCAAGGTGGCGCAGAAGGGGCAGTGTCCCTTGTAGGGCAGCCGGTCTTCCGGGATGTCCATGGCGTCGCCGCACGCGGGGCAATGGAAGAGCATCTCGCTCTCATCATACCGTTTTCGAAGGCACGAACAGGGACGAATTTCCTGCCGATTTCGATGAAAATTTGACTTCCCGGATCGTCTTAGAATCAATGGGTACCCATATGGGTAGACGGGTGGCTCGGAAGGCGGCGGCCACGACGATCTGGATCGTGGTCGTCTTGGCCGCCCTGGATGCGTTCACCACCCTCGTCGGGATCCAACGCGGGATGTTCCGCGAGATGAATCCGTTTCTCGAAGCGGCGCTGGCCGTGCATGTCGGCTGGTTCCTCCTCCTGAAGGGCGGTTGTACCCTGCTGTGGGGGGCGGTGATGTACCGCGAGTCGTGGCGGCGCTGGGTTCCCCTCGTCAACGCGGGCGTGGCCGGGGCGTACGGATTGGTCGTCTTCCGCAGTCTTTGGCACCTGGCGGCTTGAGGAGTCATCTTCGCTTTCGCAGTTTCGGCTTCGGCGGCTCGGGGAGAAGATCGTCCGAAGTCATGTGGAGCCAGCTCAGGTCCGTCCGACACTCCGGACAACTCTCTGCTCCCGCGTCGCTCTCCGTGTCGCACGTCGGACAAACGACGAACTTCTTCATCTCGGCGAGGGACTTCGGTTCGTGGCCCGCTCGTACGGTCTCGAGATCCGAGAGAAAGTCGGATGCCTCGAAGTACCGCTCCTCGACCTTCTTCCGAACGAGCTTCCAGATCAGGGCGAAGATCCGCTCGGGGATCGGGACCGACTCGGGGAAGGGGACGGGTCTCTCCAGATGCGCGAAGCGGAGGCGATCGAGATCGCCTTCGAAGGCGTTGCGGCCGGCCAACATCCGGTAGAGAACGAGGCCGAGACCGTAGAGGTCGGTGCGAGGATCGGGCGGCCGCCGCCGCCACTGCTCCGGGGCCATGAATTCGGGAGTACCGCCGTGACGAGAGGTCGCGGACATTCCGAAATCGATGAGTTTCGGACGGCCGTCCTTGCGGAGAAAAATATTGGAAGGCTTGATGTCGCGGTGAACCACGCCGGCTCGGTGCGCCGCTTGGAGTCCCCGGGCCACCTCCCCGCTGATCCGCAGCGCCTCCTCGGCGGGAAGGAGCGGACTCCGGCGGAGCCGTTCGTGGAGCGTTTGGCCTTCCAGAAGCTCCATGAGGAGGAAGGCGCGCCCTTCCTCGGTCCCCGCATTGAAGACGCGGAGGATGTTCGGATGGTCGACCTGCGCCACCGTACGCGCTTCGGCGAGGAGCGCCTCGACCTCCTCGCGCGAGGCCGAATCCTCGGCCAGGACCTTGAGGGCGGCCGGCCGCGTTAAGGAGAGTTGAAACGCTTCGTAGACGGCGCCCGACGCGCCGCGGGCGATGAGCCGCACGATGCGGCATCCGCCGAAGATCTTTCCGCTCGGGAGATGCGTCATGACGGCGTCTCCTCGAATTCCCG
>CAZGKV010000046.1:10481-36361 GCA_964526305.1 uncultured Planctomycetales bacterium
CCCGCTGACGCAACTCGCGCGCTCCCGGCACGCCCGCCACGAACCAATGGACGACCCTTCGAATCTGAATGCACCCCTGGCGGTCTCCGTAGAACTCCCTCGAGTACGCAAAGTGTTCTCGAAGAGCGGCGGCCTTCTCGCGCGGCGTGGGTCGCGGGGGCACGGTTCCCGTCGCGAGGACTTCGGCCACCTCGCGGTAGATCCAGGGATTCCCCAGCGCTCCCCGCGCGAGCATGACTCCGTCGCACCCCGTCTCCCGCATCATCCGCTGCGCGTCGCGACCGGAGCGGATGTCGCCGTTGCCGATCACGGGGCAGGCTACCGACTTCTTGATCGCCCGGATGGCCTCGAAATTCGCCATTCCGGAGAAGCCCTGCTTGCGCGTTCGACCGTGCACCGTAATGGCCCCCACGCCGTGAGTGTCGGCGATGCGTGCGATCCTCAAGAAACGGTCGTCGTCCCCTTCGTCGAAGCCGGTCCGCATTTTGATGGTCACCGGGACTCGGACGGACGGGACCACCCGATCCAAGATACGCGCAACGTGATCCGAGTCTTTCAGCAAAGCCGCGCCGCATCCTTCCTCCACTACTTTTCGGACCGGGCAGCCTAGATTGAGATCGATCACGGCAGCGCCTACGGACTCCAAGCGCTTGGCCGCCTCGGATAGGAGGGCGGGATCTCGTCCGACCATTTGGATCCCGAGCGGTCGGTCCCATTCCGCGGTCGCGAGCATCCGCGAGGTCTGTTCGTTGCCTTCGACGACGGGACGATCCTTCACCATCTCGCAATACGCAAGCTCGCATCCGAAGCGCCGGGCGACTCGACGAAAGGGAAGGTCTGTGCATCCCGCCATCGGAGCCTGGAGGATTCGCTGGAGGAGGGGCATCGAGTCGAATTCTACCGCGGAGCGCGGATCTGTGGTATAGAGAGGGGATGAACATTGCCCTCGTCGCACTCTGTTGCTGCACCCTTCAGGATCCGGCGGCCCGCCGGGAGGCGGAGCTGGGCGCCGAGACTCGCGCCGCCACGCCGGCCGAGGCGAAGGAGTACTCTCTTCCGGGAGGAGTTCGGACGCAGGGTCAGTTTGTCGAGCGGGTGGAGGCCGGGGGACCGGCCGCAAGGGCGGGGATCGCCCCGGGCGATGTCCTTCTCGAACTCGCATCGGTGAAGCTCTACAGCCGCGACGCGCTCGAGGACGTCTTGCGCGTCACTCCGGCGGGGGCCGAGACGACGGTACGGGTGCGCCGGGCGAAGACGTTCCAGGACGAAAACCTGCTCGTGCGAATGGGGGGGCGGGCCTCTACGGCTCAGGGGATCGACTGGCAGTTCGCGAGCCTCGAACAGCTCGAGGCGGCGCTGGCGCGCTCCAAGAAGGAGGGGAAGAAAGTTCTCGTCGGGATTTCGGGCGCCGAGACCTGATGACCCAGCACGCGGTTCGAGAGCCGTGCGCTCTCGAAGATCGTCCAGGACAAGGCGGTCGTGGCGGCCTCGGTCGAGTACGTTCGAATCATCGTTCGCCGTCCCCATGCCTACACGTTTCAGGCGAAGCACAAGGGGACTCCCATTCCCGGATTCGTCATCGTGGATTCGGAGGGCGCCGTTCGGGGCGCGCATGACTTGCGGGGCGAATCCGCCGCGCGCGATCTGGCGGAGCTTCTGAACAAGAGCAAGTGAGGAACTCACCCCAAGAGGAAGAGCCTCATGGAGTTCCTCGCGATCGTCGCTGTGGTCTTCGCCCTCCTCCCGGTGGTCTTCGCGCTTCCGCCTTCGCTCCACCGCACCATCGACCTCGTGGAATGGGGGATCGTCGGCATCTTCGCGGTGGAATATGTGGTCGGACTCCTCGACGCCGGCGCTGCGGCTGGTTCGGCTGGCTCGCGCGGTTCTCTCCGGCGCGCGTGCCGGGGCGCACCGGGGATCGGCGTCGCGCGATCGGGACCGTCGGGCCGCAAAGCCCACCCGCATCTTCCGTCGCACGGCCGAGAAGGGGGAGGTTTCGTGGGAGAGATTCCTGGAGGCTCCCTCGATCCGGGGACTGCGGATCGTTGCAGGACCACGCTCGATGCCGTCGGGGGCAGCTAACTCAGTCCGTCCTATTTTCCGGTCTCCGGATTCCCAAATGGGCCATCTTATAGGCGATCATTCGTTCCGTGATCCCGAGCGTCCGGGCGGCGCGCGCTTTCACCCACTCGCTCTTTTCCAGCGCATCGCGGATCATTGATTCTTCCAGTCGGGCGACCGCCTCGAGGAGACCGCTTTCGGTCGCGGAGGAGCGTCGGTTCCTGGGGGCGAGATGATCGAGAGTAATCTGATCTCCGTCGCAATAGATCAGCGCCCTTTCGACGGCGTACTCCAGCTCCCGCACATTGCCGGGCCAAGGGCGGCGGCGCAGCTCGTCGAGCGCGTCCGCCGAGATTCGAGGGACGGGGTGGCCCTGTCTGCGGGCCACGCGACGAAGGAAGTGGTCCGCGAGTTCTGCGATGTCCTCGGTTCGTTCGCGGAGCGGAGGGAGGACGAGGGCTACGCCATTGATGCGGAAGAACAGGTCGCGCCGGAACCGCCCCGTTTCCACGAGGCGCTCCAAGTCTTGGTTCGTTGCGCAGAGGATTCGAACGTCTACGTCGATCGCGCGTTCGCCCCCGACGCGGAGGAACCGCTGCTCCTGAAGAACGCGGAGGAGCATGGGTTGAAGCGAGAGGGACAGGTCTCCGATTTCGTCCAAGAATACGGAGCCGCCGTTCGCCTGTTCGAAGAGCCCCGCATGGGCGAACTCAGCGCCGGTAAAGGCCCCCTTTTCATGCCCGAAGAGCTCGCTCCCCATGAGGCTCTCCGTGATCGCCGCGCAGTTCACTCCCACGAAGGGTTTGCCCTTTCTACGTCCCGAATGGTGGAGAGCCCGCGCCACCAGCTCCTTGCCGGTACCCGTTTCCCCGGCGATCAAGACGGGTACGTCTACCGTCGCCACCCGCCGCACGAGATTGCGCAGGTGCTCCATCCGATGTGAGGATCCCACGAGCCGTTCCGGTCCCCACGCATCCTCGACGTCGGAACGCAGTCGGGAGATATCCCCGCGCTGGCGCGCAAGTTGGATCGCGTTGCGCACGGTGACGAGGAGCCTGTGCCGGTCGACCGGCTTGACGATGTAATCGAAGGCCCCGAGTTTCATCGCCGCGATGACATCGCCCACCATGCTCGATCCCGTGATCACGATTGCCGGCGCTTCGGGGAAAGCCGCCGTGAAGCTTCGAAGAACCTCGAGCCCCGAAGCATCCGGTAGCCCGAGATCGACGATCGCCACCTCCGGAGGGTCGGTAAGACAGCCACGGCGGAATTCATCTGCGGTCTCCGCCACGCGGACGGAGAATCCTTCGGTTCCGAGAACGGCCGAATAGAAGCGACGAACGGAGGCATCGTCCTCGACGGCCCAGATGCGCGGGGACTCGGTGCCCATGGCCATTTCCTTCATTCTATCCCTTTCCCCCCGATTCGTGCGGTCCTACAGTTCCGTCGCCTCTTCCGCCCCAATTGTCGGACTCGTCGGCTCACGCCCGTGGACGTCGCATGGCAGGGGCTTTGCGTGGGAACCACCGAACTTGGGATTCGGCCATGGAAGAGTCCTCGGGACGCAGCAAGATGCCCGCGAGGCGGGACCCTCTGATCGTCCTCATTGTCGATGGGGATACTACCCGTCGCGATGGCCTTCGGCACTATCTGGAGGGACTGGGAAACGTCGTGGCCCCCGTCGAGTCCTTCCCGGGAGCCCTGAGACTACTGAGGGAAGTCGTTCCGGATGTCGCGCTTCTCGACCTAGGACCCTTGGGGGGCGACGGGATCAGGATTCTCCGATGGATGCGATGCCGCGACGAGTACTCGGAGACACGGATTCTCGATTTGACGTCTCCGGATGCCCTCTTGGAGATCGGCATCGAGGCTGGGGGAGAAGAGGGAAGGTAACCGGGGACGGCCCCGGAGGCGCCATCGGTGCCGATCTACGAAGTCCTGAAGGGATACGAATGAGGGTATTGATCGCCGAAAATGAGCCGTACGTCCGCGGTTTTCTCCGGCGGCTCCTCGCGGAGTTCAGGTTCGACATTCTGGTTGCGGAGGACGGCCGTTCCGCCGTCGAGACGGCCGCGCGTGAGAGGCCGGGCCTCATCCTCATGGACCTGTCCATGCCCGACATGAACGGGATCGAGGCCATCCGGTGCATTCGCTCTACGCCGGAAGGGAAGGGGATCCCTATCATCGTCATCACGGGGTACTCGACCGCCGCCAATTTTCATGAGGCGGCGCAGGCGGGGGCGACCGACTTCGTCGTCAAGACGGATCTTCGGGCCGCCACACTCCACGCTCGGATCCGGCGCGTCCTCGCAGCGCGACCGAATCCCCCGACACAGCACTTGGCGGTACCCGAGACCCAACTCCGGCGACTGGACCTGATGCTCAAACGCGAAGTGGATCTCAAGGCCCTCCCCTTCGTCGCGGCCGAGATCGTCGAGACCACCGCCCGGCCAGATTTCGATACGCGGCAACTCTCCCAACTCGTGGGTCGCGATCCTGCGTTGACAGCCAGGATCCTCCGCCTGTCGAATTCGGCCTTCTATGCGCACTATGGGCGCGTCCTGAATCTCTCCCAGGCGATCGCGCGACTCGGAGGCCGAAGCGTCCGCGACATTGCCCTCGCCGTGTCGATGGTGGAAGAGTACCGGGGAGGTCCGACCGGAAAGGGATTCAACCGGCTGGAGCTTTGGCGTCACTCCTTGGGATGCGCGGTAGTGGCGCAAGAGATTGCGTCGATACCGGGCAAACCGGAAGAAGCGACGGAAGTGGCGTTTCTCGCGGGACTGCTCCATGACATCGGGCAGGCGGTGTTCGACGACCAGTTCCACGACGAGTACTCCGAAGTGGTGTCGCGATCCGTGGGGGATGGGAGGCCTCTCCACGAGATGGAGTCGACCGCGATAGGAATGGATCACGCCGAGGTTTCGGGGAAAGTCCTCTCGCAGTGGGGTTTGCCGAAGGGGATTCTCGACGGCATTGTCCTCCATCATCTCCCATGGGAGGAGATTGCGTCGAGGCCCGAGGTGGACTTCGAGCGAGTCGCCGAGGTCAAGGTAGCCGACGTTCTCGTTCGGGCGTACGATATCGGCTCGGATGGGGACCCAACGCTCCCCGAGATTCCGGATGACGTCCTCCGGCGTCTCGACGTCACGGCGGAGCGCGCGAAGAAGATCCTCGGAGGTCTCGAGACGGCCGTGGTCGAACTCACCCAAATCCTCCTATTACAAGGCTCGAGCCAAGACTTTTCTCCGGCACGACGTCCGGAGGCCATCGGAGCTGTTTCCATCCTCGCCGAGCGCCCCGCGTTGGTGGATCCGGTCGCGATTTTCCTTCAGCAGTCCGGGAGATCCGTTCGGGAGGGAGCCGCGGTCGTCGTTCTCGAAGCGTCGAGCGAGGAATGGGCCTTGCGGGAAGCCGCCTGCGTGCGCCATTCGGGTCGTCACGCCGTCGTGGTCGGCGCCGGGCCGGAGTCCCTTCCGCGCCCGGTTTCGGGCTCGGCCCTCCTTCGGGCCATCGCAAGGGATTCTTCATGAAGAGCCTCGCGGCCGGTGGGAGATTTCCGCTCATGACAAGCGTAACGGCAGAAGTGCGAAGGTACGGAGGAACCAAGCCATGATGGGACACATTCTGAACATTTTCGTCCGAATGGTCCGTACGCATCACGGCGAGGAGGGGGTGGACCGCCTCTTCGACATAGCCGGCGTGAAGCGCACCGAATACCACACGGAGGTCGTATATCCGGAATCGGACTTTCAGTCTCTCTATGGTGCCGCACTGCGCCTCTACGGCGTAGACGACGACACGGCGCAGAAGGCGTTCTCGGACTATTTCATCGAAATCTCACCCACTCTCTTTCCCGCCATTTTCAAGGTGTCGGGTTCGGCGCGCGGGCTTCTGGAACGAGTGCCCCTCATTCACAAACAGTGGCCGACGGCCGCGTCGATGACGGAGTTTAGGGAGAAACTCTGGATCATCGAATCGGGGCCACGCCATCTTCGGTACAAGTACGATTCCCCCAACCGACTCTGCGGAGTCTTGCGGTACGTCGCGGAGGGGGTCTTGCGGTACTACCGGGAAGAAGGGTCCGTCGTCGAGCCGAGGTGCGTACGAAGGGGAGATCCTTGGTGCGAAGTGGAGGTCCGCTTCGGTTCCGGTGTGTGAGCCATGGACGACTATCGTAGGTTCGTGAAGGAGCAAGTCGAAATCGTGACCGAAGCCTTGACCAGGGTGATGTTCGGCGATTTGACTGCGGCCATCCGCTCCTCGAAAGCGGACGACACTTTCGGGTACCTTTGCGTGATGGTGAACGTGGCGATCAACGCGGCTCGAAACGCGACGGAGGACTACCGGCGCCTGAGTGCGGAGCTGGAGGAGCAAGTTCGGGTGCGCACCGCGGAGCTCAAGGAGGCGAATCGAATACTCGGTGTGGAAATCGAGAATCGCAGTCGGCTGGCACGGATCGTCGAGAACCTGCCGGATTTCGTGGGGATGGCCGACTCGGAGGGGCGGGTGCTCTATTTCAATGCCGGGGCTCGCGCCTTGCTGGGGGTGCCCTCCGACGAGAAGATCGAAGGGGTGCCGATCATGGCTTTCCATCCCCCAGCGGAGGTGGAGCGCTTAGAAAAGGAGATATTTCCCTACGCGAGTCGGTTCGGGTATTGGCAGGGTGAATCCCGGTTCCTTCACCGGGACGGCAGCGAGATTCCCGTTTCGATGACGATCGTGGCTTCGAGCAGCCCGGACTGCCGGTTACGATACTTCGCCGCGGTGGCTCACGATCTCAGGAGAATGCGCCGCCTCGAGGAAGACCTTCTGCAGTCGCAGAAACTGGACGCGATCGGCCGACTGGCGGGGGGAATCGCGCACGACTTCAACAACTTGCTGACGGCCATCATCGGGTACAGCGACCTACTGGTCTCCTGTCTTTCCATGGACGATCCGGCGCGTCTGGACGCTCTTGAGATACGAAAGGCCGGCGAACGGGCGGCCGATCTCACGAAGCAGCTTCTCGCGTTCGGGCGCAAGCAGATCCTTCATCCTGAGGTCATGGACTTGCGAGCCATCGCGGGCGAAATGTATCCCATGCTCCGGCGCCTGATCGGGGAGCAGGTGGAGTTCCGGCTGGTCTCGGACGGACAACCGGCCGTCATCCTGGCGGATCCGGGGCAGATGTCCCAAGTGATCATGAATCTGGCTCTCAATGCCCGGGACGCGATGTCCCGCGGGGGAAAACTCGATCTCGAGGTCGCTCGGTCGCCCGCGGCCGAAATTGTACTCGAGGTGCGGGACAACGGAGTCGGCATGGACGCAGAGACCCTGTCCCATGTCTTCGAGCCCTTCTTCACGACCAAAGGGGTCGGCCATGGGACGGGGTTGGGGATGGCTACCGTGTACGGAATTGTGACCCAGAGCGGAGGGCGAATCGGGATTACGAGTACCCCCGGGGTGGGGACAACCGTGCGCATTTCGATTCCGGAAGCCGCGGGAGTTCCTGTCGCCCCGCCAGTAAGCGACGTGGTTCCCGACCTGCCCGGCGAGGGGAACATTCTCCTCGTCGAGGATGAGATCGAGGTCCGTCGCCTGCTTGCCGAGCAGCTCCGCCGCCACGGGTACCGGGTCACCGAGGCGGAATCCGGGGAGCGGGCTCTCGACTCCCTTGAGAGTGTGAAACCGGATCTCCTGATTACAGATGTGGTGATGCCCGGGCTTTCCGGACCCGAACTTGCCCGCGCATGTCGGATACGACTGCCGGATCTTCGAGTGCTCTATGTTTCCGGGTACGCGGACACCGGCATCCATTCTCTCGAAGATGGAGCCGCCTTCCTCTCCAAGCCGTTTGCGGAGCGAGTACTCCTCGCCCGCGTGCGCCGCCTGTTGGCCTGAATCCCGGCGGATAGAAGTCGAGAGGGAGGTCGAAGACCGGAACGGCGATGTCGAGCTTTTCGCAGCGCCCTCGTCCGAACGCAGGGGGGAACGACGACATGCGCTTTTTCAAAACGCAAAGACGCCGAGATTTCCATGTCGTTTTCGGCGTCGACAAGAGGATGGCTGAAGGCTGATGAGGATGGATGGAGGTGTCGGAGATCAACCTCCCCGTACCCGTTTCATCCCCATGGGTGAGCGCAGCTCATGAAGATTGCGGTGCAAGGGGATCGTGAACGGTCACGGTCATTCTATCATACCGCGCGAGACGGTCAAAGACCTTCCGGCTTCCCAGGCCCCGATGAACGCCAAGATGATCTGGATTCTTATCGGGCTGGTGGCGCTCTTCGCCACGGGTGTCGCGGTGGGCGTCCTGTACCATCATCGCAGCATGCACCCCCACGGGGGCCACCCGACGGAGGAACACTCGACTCAGTTCGTGGATCCATTCCGCAAACGCTTGGATCGTACCGAGGAGCAGACCGCGAAGGTCAAGGACATCCTCGACGGCCTTCACAAGGAGATGATGGGGCTGTCGAAGGATTTTCGCGACAAGTTCAGCACGGCCCGCACCGGGCTTGGGAGAACATCCGCGCCATGCTCAGCGAAAAGCAGCGTTTGGAGTTTGCGAAGTTGGTCCAGGAGCTGGAGACGAAGAGCGTGCACCAGTAGAGGGAGAGGTACATGGTCGCTCCGTTTAGCTCCACAGGCCGGAGAATCCGTCAGGTGCGGAGGTCACGGAACTTTGACCTCGCGCGCGAAGGCAGGCTTGGCCGATCGGACCGGCATCTCGTGAATGTACGCCCTCGCGTAGGCTGCACCCTCGTGGATTTGCTCCGACGTGAAGGGGGGGGGATTCTCCCGGATCATCTTCGCGTCCTCTTTGTGGTCCCGACAAATGCGGAACATTTCCCACACGCTCAAGCCGGTTCCCGTGACGTGCGGAACCCGCCCCGTGGGCGTCCATCGAAATTCGACGCCCGGGAATCTAGCCATCCTCACCCCTTCCAGCATGAACTCGATGGGGGCCGCGCTCATCGATGTGCGAGCCTGCTCTACAAGGTCATCGACCTGCGCTCCTGCTATTGCCTGGGGAGATCCGCGCCCACGTGCGCGCCATGGGACCCGTTGTGGGCAGGAACAGTATTACGGAGAGAGAGTTGCGGCCGATCGCACGGCTTGGAACCCACAAGCACAACCTTGCAGCATTCCGTGCGCTTCTCAAGAGCAAGGGATGATCTCCTGCTCTGGGCCTACATCCATCCCTTCGCCGGCTACAGCGGTTCGAATGCCGCCCCGGCCGCGATAGACGGGTTATCCCCTAGGAACTATCGGCGAGAGGTAAGAGGCAGGTCGAGGACCCGCCTTGACACCGCCGAACACAGTGGTTATTATTGTGTCCAGTTTAGTATCTAACTGGTAAATATTATGCCCACATGGACACCCCTAGTGGAAACTCTCAAGTCCATGATCCTGGATTTCCAGGAGATGCGACTGGAAACCGGAGTGCCCCGGCGTTTGGCGCTCCGGCCGGTCTCCGGCAAGGCGGCCGTCTGTATTGGGGTTCGTCGGAGCGGAAAGTCGACCTATCTCTTCCAGATCATCCAGAGACTCGTGGACAGTGGCGTCCACCGCAAGAACATCCTCTACCTGAACTTCTTCGATGACCGTCTGCATGGACTCGGGCAGGACAACCTCGGGCTGATCGCCGAAGCCTACTACTCGATCTATCCCGAGAAGAAAAACGCCCAGACCGTGTACTGCTTTTTCGACGAGATTCAGGCCGTTCTCGGTTGGGAGACGTTCGTCGATCGCCTGATGCGGACCGAGAAGTGCGAGGTCTACCTGACGGGTTCTTCGGCGCGGATGCTATCCAAGGAGATGGCCACGCAGATGCGCGGGCGCGCCCTATCGTGGGAGATGTTCCCCTTCTCGTTCACGGAATTCCTGGATGCCAAGGGCGTCGAGGCCGTCGGGTCGCTTTCGACAAAAAAGAAACTTCTGGTCCGGAAGGCTTTCGACGCATACTGGCAGAGCGGAGGCTTTCCCGAGGTCACCGGACTGGATCGGATCCTCAGAATCAAGACGCATCAAGAATATTTCCAGGCCATCCTGTTCCGGGACCTGGTCGAGCGCCATGACGTGTCTCATCCCAGGGCGGTGGCCGACTTGGCCCATTGGCTTGTGGACAACACGGCATCGCTCTATTCCGTCAACAAACTTACCGGTTATCTGCAGTCGCTGGGCCACAAGGTCCCCAAATCGTCTGTGTCGGACTACCTGGGGTGGTTCGAGGACGCCTATCTCCTTTTCAGCGTTCGCCTTTTCGACGCATCGCTGGCCCGCAGCCACGCCAACCCGAAGAAAATCTACTGCATCGACCATGCTCTGGTTACTTCAACATCGTCGGGAATCCTCGTCAACTCGGGACATCTGCTCGAGAATCTTGTGTTTACGGCTCTCCGTAGATCGAACCCAGAAATCTACTACTACAGGACGAGAGCGGGCCGCGAGGTTGATTTCATCGTCCCGGGGCGGAACCGCCCAAAGGCCTTGTTCCAAACGTGCGAATCCCTGGCTGATCCGCAGGCGCGCAAGCGCGAGGTGATGGCTCTGGGTGAAGCGATGGTCGAACTGAAACTCAAAACAGGCACCATCGTGACGAGGAACGAGGAGGAGCGAATCGACGTTGAAGGTGGACGCATTGTGGTTGTACCGGCATGGCGATTCCTCCTCGATCTGCCCGAGATGCGGGAATGACCGCACACCGTCGCGAAGCGCTCCCGTGTTGCCAGGTCCGGCGCATTCTCGACCGTCCGGCGTCAGCTCGCAGATCTTCGCGAACGCCACTCACGGAAGCCAACGCTTATTGGGCGAATCGACAAACTCTGACATTTGCGATCCGAAGACGGCTCTCTTCTGTAGGGCTCCCGTAAGGGTGAGGGGGAGGGGCGAACTATGGGGCCCATACCATATGGAGTAAGCTCCCCGGGTTGCATCCAAATCCGAACTTGCCGGACGCGACGACGTATCGGGTACTCTGTTCCATCCTCACTTGCGATGGTCGGATCTCTGACACCTACCGCTGGGCCCTGGCGGCTACGGATCTCATGGACCTATGATATCGAGCAGTCCTTCCAAGATGCGTTCGATCTCGGCTTCGGGCACGCGGCCCAGCTTCTTTCCCAGGCGCTCCGTAGACAGCGTTCGAATCTGGCTGATTTTGACCCAGGACGGCTTTGGGAAAAGGGGCTCAGGCAGCGAAGAGGTCAGGGGGAACTCTGCCCGCTGAGGCTGGCTGGTGACGGCCATGGCGATGACCGTCCCCGACCGCTCGTTGAAGATCTCGCGGCTGAGCACGAGAACCGGCCTGTGACCAGCCTG
Organism: uncultured Planctomycetales bacterium; assembly: GCA_964526305.1. Classification (GTDB taxonomy): domain Bacteria; phylum Planctomycetota; class MHYJ01; order MHYJ01; family JACPRB01; genus JACPRC01. Next base: position 21,849 of record CAZGKV010000046.1, read on the forward strand.
TTCCCGGCCACGTACCGGCTTCAGGTCGGCCCAGTAAATGTCGCCCCTTACGATTCGGGCCATGTTTCGCCCGAGAGCGTTTCGTCGGCCAGTTCGCGTTCCGCCTTGATGTCGAGCTTGGCAAGTTCATCGGCCAAGCGCGTCCGCTTCCAGCGCTCCGCTTTCTCGCGGAGGGCCGCCTGGATGGCCTGGCTGCGGTTCGGGTATCGCCCCTGCTTGACCCAGCGGTCGACCATGCGCAGAAGCCGTTCTTCGAGGGTGATCGCCACCTTCGCCGCGCCCATACCTGCACCTCCGGTATGCTATTTTATCATACCACGAGGGAGAGTCAAGCGCTCGAAGAACCACAAGAGCCCTCGCAGCGGCATTCGCTGCGCCTGTCCGCCGAAGCTTCGACGGAGGCGGGACGCCCGCGAACGGCCCGTGGGGTCTCTCCTATCTGCCAGGATCGCGAAGGTTCGCAATGACCGGCCGACATGCGGTCTCGGGGGCCGTAACGAAAGCAAGACGACAGATCGCTAGGTCAATTCCGGAAGGCCAAGATCAAGGAGGTACCGGTACGTACCGTCGTAGTATGCGGGATCACGGGTATGATCGGCCCGGTCGCCAGGCGGCACGAAGATGGCCATGCCTTGCCGCGCGCGGGTCAACAGAACACGGTATGCGTGTCGGCGGTGTGGTGTTTGTACAACGCACGGGCAGCTTGAATGATCGTAGGAGTCGGCCGATAGGACGCGCATCCCCACGCCTTCCCGTCGATTAGTTTCCCCTTGGCCTCGGTTAGAGCCCGGCGGACGGCCAGGCCAAGCGATTCGACATTCGCACAGCATGGGGGGCGGACACCATCGGGATGAGGCATCGTCCACCGGCTGTCCCCCTCAGCGGCGGCCGTCGCGACCAAGAGCGGAAACACTGATGCATCGTGGCTGGCCTCGTGAAAGTTCTTGAGATCAAGTCCGTAGTCCCAGGTCTGATCGATATCGGTCCGCCGGTACCGGGCTTCTCCGACCTTGAACTCGATCGGGATGACGGCGGCTCCCGCGATCACGACGGCGTCAATGCGCGTTCCAAGGCGTGGTACGTCGAATTCGAGATAGATCCATCCGTCGCCGCCGGACGACGCTACGTCACGTAGCGTGGTACGGAGAATATGGATCTCTTCTCGCCAAGCATCTCGCTGGTTCAGATCGACGTCAAAAGCGCTCGTGGCCGCCAGCGCGTCAAGAACCTGTGTATCCGACGCAGAAAGAAAGTCATGGATCGAAGTCCCGTACCATGCGGCGTGTGAGACACTCATCCGATACGACCAGAACCTAGCTAAGAGACCGCTCTCTTGAAGACATTCTGGTTGTGCCAAGTAAGCATTTCCGGATCAGGTCGCTCCCGCTCCTGGGGCGGGACCCTCAACTTGGCGCCGTCCAGCGGATAATAGGTGCGGCCGTTCCTCCACTCGTCTCGAAGCCGTGGGCTCACTTTGAAGACGAGCTCCGGGGTCACGGTTACGTACCCTTTGTCAAAGAGTCTATGGAGGTCGCTACGCAGGAGCAAGCCGTTGGAAACTTGATGTTCGCCCCCCTTCTTGTAAGGCAGGATGTGGGCCGCCTCCAGGACGGGAAGCGAGTGCTCTCCGGTGACCGCGCAGGAGCGCTCATAAGCGTCCAGAACCGCGATCCTGAAAATGCCCTGGCCAAGGCGCGGCTTCACCAGCTGGGGGGCTCCATAGCGCGGTCCGGGTTCGGCGACCACCAGACTCCCTCGAGAACGAGCGAGGCAGTCTGTCCAGACTCTTGCACCTTCGCCGGTCTCAAGGTCATAGATCTTCGCCACCTGTGTCTGGGGAGGCCAATCTCCCGGCTGGGAAACCCACTCGGTTTGCGGGAAGAACACGGGTTGCGCCACCATTTGGCATCCGATGTGTGGATCTTCGCCCGGCTGGATGACAGAGGCCCGATAGCGGGCGATTCGCGCCAGGAGTTCCTCCAGCGATTCGACGCCGTTGCATTTCTGAAAAGCTTCCCAGGCGAGCGAGGCGGGCAACTCGCTTCCCCGGGCGAACAAGCCGAACCCGCAGATGGCGTTATGCGGTGATTTCAGCTTGAATAAGAAAGGCTCGCCGGGCTGGATGGAGCGGATTGCCCTGTACCCCGATGGCTGCCAGAAATTCACCTCTTCGAGGTCGCCGGCCCCGGCAAGCCGACGGTACCAATCGAAGTCGGTCGCCGCGACGTATCCTTTCAACCGCGCCTCTCCCTTGGCCTCACGCCGCCCTCGTCAACCACCCCCGGCTAAGTTCGGATTTGATAGTAAGTGGCTCCCCGGATGGGCCGTTAGGTGAACCGCGCGAATTTTGCATTTCGTTCCCGATTTACCATTTCTTGGACGGCCGCCGGTCGCGCCTTCTCGACAGGGAGCCCATGGGGAAGGGGCCTTCGGAGCCACCGAATCCCATCGAGGAGGCGAGAGTCTGGACTAGGAGTTCAAGTCCAGCGGGGCGGCAACCCTCTCAGAGTTCGCGAGCGGAGGGGTCATGAGCCCGGCGCGGTTATCGCAGATGCTGACTCTCCTCCGCCTATCCAAAGTGATACGAGACAAAGTACGAATGATCAGCCCCCTCAAGGGACGCTATGGGATTTCCGGGAAGGCCCTTCGCTCGATCGTTGCATTGCATCGTGCGGAGGGCCGGTGCGTTAGAGGCGCTCGATCACAGCGTAGATCGTCGCGGGTGGCTCTCGGATCCTCGCACGGCATCGTGATCTGGGGCGGGTCATTATGTCCAGTATTTATGCTTAAAAACTTGACAACAACCAGAGCACTTCATACGATTCTTTCATGGTGATTGCACCCGAGAAAATCTTACCGCCACGTGCCATCGCGGGCATGGTGCGAAGCCGCATCGAGAGCGGGGGCGAACGGCTTTGGAGACTGTCTGACTTCGCGGACTTACCGTTTCAGGCGGTCGCCCAGGCTCTGTCCCGTCTGACTCGTCAGGGGCGGCTGCAAAGGCTGGGAAAGGGGCTGTATTTCCGGCCTCGCCCGACGGCATTTGGACCTAGCCTGCCCAACCCAACCGCTATCCGCGGGTTGCCGGTGCAGCAAAGAGCGGTTTTCCCGTCCGGCATTGCGGCCGCAAGCCTGCTCGGATTCACCACGCAGTACGCCGCGCGCGTTGAGTTGGCAACGGATGGACTCAGTCTGCCGCGACTGATCGTCGGGAGGGACGCAATCATCCACACGCGCAGGCCCCCGGCTTGGCGGTCCCTTCGCGAGACCGATGCCGCGCTGCTCGACTTCCTGCGAAATCGCGGAAAGGCGAGTGAGCTGACGCCCGCCGACACCGTGCAGAAACTGCTCAGGTCCTTCCGCGAAGCGGGACGCTTCAACCGCTTGCTGGCCGCCGCGTTCTCCGAGCCTCCACGCGTTCGGGCGATGCTCGGAGCCGTCGGTCAACAGCTTGGCAAGCCGAAGAGCAGGCTGGCCCGCCTACGGGCCAGCCTCAATCCATTCTCGCGGTTCGACTTCGGGCCGCTTTCCGGCCTAGCACACGCAAAGGACTGGCAGGCCGCGGAGCGATGATGGGATGAGACTGTTTCAACAGGCGGACTTCGATCAGGCCATCCTCCGTGCGGCCAGGCACTTTCACTCGCGCGGATTGCGCGAAGCCATTATCGAGAAGGACTACTACGTCACGGAGGCGTTGCGCATGATCGCCGGCGCCGCGGGCGACAAGGTGATCTTCAAGGGCGGGACCAGCCTGTCGAAGGGATGGAACCTGATCCAGCGGTTTTCTGAGGATGTAGACATCTTCCTCGATCCTACCGCCTTCAAGCCCTCCCTCGGGAAGAAGGGCATCGACCGCGAGTTGAAGAAGCTGCGGCGGCGGATCGAGCAGCATCCTGGCCTGTCCTTCGTCAGTAAGGAGAGCCAGACGATCGGTGGCTTCGGCAGGAACGACCACTTCGAATATGATCAGCGCTTCGCCGGCACGGGCGAGACTCGGAACCGCGTCTTGGTCGAGGCCGGCACAGCCAGTGGGAAAGAACCCACCGAAGAGGTGAAGCTCCAATCCTACGTTGGCCAGTTCCTCGTGGAGACTGGACAATCGTTGGGCGCCGAGGACGAGGGGCCGTTCGAGATGCGCCTTCTTCACTTCCGCCGAACCTTCGTGGAGAAGATGTTTGCGATCCACGCCAAGGTCGAGGCGTTTAAGGCAACGCAAACCGGCATCGGTGCCTACGCGCGTCACTACTATGACCTCTACTGCCTGGCAGACCGACGGGAAGTCCTGGCGATGCTCAATTCCAAGGAGTACGCCGACATCAAGACCGACTACGACCGCGTCAGCACCAACCATTTTCCGAGAAGCTACGTCCCGCCGCAGGGGATGAGCTTTGCCAAGAGCGATGCGCTCTTCCCGTCGCCACCCTTGCGGAACGTCCTTGCCGCTGAATTCGAGAAGCAATGCAAGATCCTCTGTTTCGGGCCAATCCCCACTTGGAACGATCTCCAGAGGAAGCTTGACGCGATTCGAGACTTGCTCTGATCTCAATAGCCCATGTGCACCCGTCGGTGGAGGTGACGGAGGCGGCTCTTGAACCACCCGTACCGGGAGGGCTGGGCGATCTGTCCGGGCCGCTGAAGGGTCTGGCGGACTTTCTTTGCATCGACCGCGACCTCATGGAAGTAATCGCCCGAGCGTCCATCGCGCCATCCCCCGAGCTCCTTGAAGAGGGGGAATGGACTCGCTGGATCGAGGCCTTGCCTCCCTCGGAGGAGAACGCCCTGCTTCTCCAGCTTGCGAAGGGCGAGCGTCACATCCGCGCGGACCTATTGCAGCGATTCCGGGACGCCCGCCATAAGGATGGGCGTATCCCGAAAGACAAGCACCGCACCGTAGCCGAGCTGCTGGCCACGGCTGAAGAACGAAGAGCCATCCGGCGACGTGAGGCTGCGGAACGCGAGGCGCAGGAGGGAGCCCGTCGCGAAAGGGAGGAGGCTGCGGCACGCGCAGAATACCTGGAGGATCTCGAGAGGCGACAGGAGGAGACCTGGATGAAGGTCGATGCATTGATCGAGACGAAGCAGCCGCAGAAGTACGATCAGGCCGTGGTTCTTCTCAAGGATCTCGGCGTCCTGGCGATGCGGAGCTCCCGACAAGACGCCTACCGCCGCCGTCTCGCCGAACTTCAGGCACGCCACGCACGAAAGCCAACACTAATCGGACGCATGAACAGGCTGTGACCCATAGCGCATGGGGTTGGCTCCCCGGCGAGGACTCGAACCTCGAACCTTGCGGTTAACAGCCGCTCGCTCTACCATTGAGCTACCGGGGAAGATGCGGACCGTTGGATTATAGGCCTCAACCCGCCCCAGTCAAGGTCGAGTCGAGAGAGTTGATTTTCCCGCCCCGCTCGCTACCATGTCCGCCATGGATCTCGTCCGCAACGCGGTTACCTTCGCCGCTCAACGCCATCTAGGACAAATGCGCAAGGACAAGGTCACGCCGTACTTCGCGCATCCCGCCCGCGTCCTCTTCCTCCTGCGCGACGCTTTCGAGGTGAAGGATCCGGAGGCCCTCGCGGCGGGCGCTCTCCACGACACCCTTGAGGACACGACCACGGATTTCGACGACCTGGTCCGGCGCTTCGGACCGCGCGTCGCCGGCTTCGTCGCCCTCCTCACGAAAGACAAGCGACTTCCCGAAGCCGAACGCGAGCGGGCCTACTTCGATGGGCTCCGCACCGCGCCCATCGAAGTGAAGCTGTGCAAGCTCGCGGATTCGCTCGACAACGTCTTGGACTCGGTCGGCCTTCCGCCCGCCGGCCGAGAGAAGGCTCTCCAGAAGGCGCGACACTTGATCGAGATTTTCGCTCCCGGTTTCCCGGAGGAGTGGACCCATGCCCTCGACCGCCTTCGAACGGCGGTTCGGGAATGATCTTCGCTCTCGCAAAAATCCCCTGGGTGGCCGTCGCCACGGCCGGAGGCGTTCTCGCCTACCTCCTCATCATGTCCCTGTACTGGATCCGGAAACGCCGACGGTCCGGCTAACGCGTCGACTTGGGATCGAGCGCATCCCGCAAGCCGTCCCCGAAGAGATTGAACGCGAGCACCGTCACCGAAATGGCCGACCCGGAAAAGAGCGCCAGGGAAGCCGAGCGCCGCCAATAGCCGTATCCGTCGTGCAGCATCGCACCCCACTCCGGCGTCCCCGTCTCCACCCCGAGTCCCAGGAACGAAAGCCCCGCCGCCGTCAGGATGGAACTTCCCACCCCGAGCGTCGCCAGCACGATGATCGGGCCCATCGCATTGGGAAGGATGTCGACGAAGAGGATCCGCGCATGGCCCGCGCCCAGCGCCCGGCTGGCCGAGACGAATTCGAGCCCCTTAAGCTGAAGGACGCTCGCACGAACCTGCCGGGCGAATTGGGGTATCCCCACTACCCCCACCGCGATGATGACGGTGTTGAGCCCCGTTCCCATCGCGGCCGCGATGCAGATCGCCAGGAGAATGCTCGGGAACGATAGAAGCAAGTCCACGAAGCGGCTCAGGAGCATGTCGACCCCTCCGCCCGCGTATCCCGCCACCGCGCCGAGCGGGATTCCGATCGCCATCGAAAAGAGCACCGAGCTCACCCCGATGAGGAGCGACACGCGCGCGCCGACCCAAAGGCGCGTGAAGATGTCCCGGCCGGAATTGTCCGTGCCGAACCAGTGCGCCGACGAAGGGCTCAGCTCCTGCCGCCCCGCCTTCATCTCGTGCGGGTCGTGAGCGCTGAGGCCGCGCACGGCGATCGCCAGGATCGCGATGGCGACCAGAAGCGCCAATCCCAACATCGCCGAGCGATGGCGCAGGAGGACCCGAAGCTTACGCCGATCCATATCGGATCCTCGGATCCACGAAGGCGTACACCACGTCCACGATCAGGTTGACCGCGACGAACGTGATCGACAGCACCATCACCGCGCCCTGGATCGCGAGATAGTCGCGGTTGCTCACCGAACTCATGATGTACGTGCCCATCCCCGGCCAATCGAAGACCGTCTCGGTCAGGACCGCGCCGCCGAGGAGATAGCCGAATTCGAGTCCGATGAGCGTCACCACCGGGACGAGCGCGTTTCGGAGCGCGTGTCGCATCAAGACCTTCTCGGAATCCAAGCCCTTCGCCCGCGCCGTCCGGACGTAGTCGCTCCCGAGAACCTCGAGCATGCTCGACCGCGTGATGCGCGCGATCATCGCCATCGGAATCGTGGCGAGAGCGAGCGACGGAAGGACGAGCCTGCGGAGCGCGTCGAGAAACATCTCAAAATCGCCTGCCAGCAGAGTATCGATGAGGACGAATCCGGTCGGGCGTTGGAGCTGAAACTGCGGATCGAGATTACCGCCGCTGGCCAGCGCGCCTCCGAGGGCGAGCATTAATAGGAGGCCAAGCCAGAAGACGGGGATCGAAACCCCGACGAGCGCGGCCAGCATGCCGACGTAATCCCAGATCGAGCCCTTCTTCGCGGCCGCGAGCACCCCGAGCCCCACGCCGCCGAAGATCGAGAGGACCATCGCCGCCAGAGTGAGCTCGATGGTCGCGGGAAGTCGGCGCCGGATCTCGCCCGAGATCGGCTGATTCTTGCGGACGTACGATTCGCCCAGATCCCCGTGGAGAAAGAGCCGCTCCATGTAGATGCCGTACTGCACGAGGATGGGCTTGTCGAGACCGTGCTTGCGCCGCACTTCCTCCCGGACTTGGGGCGTCGCCTTCTCCCCGAGCATGGCGTCCACCGGATCGCCGGGGACGGAACGGGTGAGGACGAAAACGACGAGCGAGACGGCGAAGAGCAGCGGGATCGCCGCCAGGAGCCGACGGAGCAGGTAGACCGTCACGGTTTCTCGAACGTCACCGGATAGAGCCGCACCTCGATGGGATGCAGATCGTACTTCACCCGCTTCGCGCAGGCCACGAGCTGCTTGACGTGGACGAGCGGCAGCGTCGGCATTTCGTCGCGATAGATCTTCGCGGCTCGAAAGTACAACTCCTTCCGTTTCGCCGGATCCGACTCGCCCTGGGCTTGCGTCACGAGGTCGTTGAACTCCGCGTGTTCCCAGAAGGAGTTGTTGAGCTCGTTCTTCGTCCCTCCCGAGAGGATGGCGTGAAGGAAATTGTCGGGATCCGCGTAATCCGCGCTCCAGCCGAGAAGGTACATCGGATGTTCGGGATCCTTGGTGCGGGGATTCCAGGCGGCCTTCTCGAATTTTTGGATCTTGAGTTCGAGACCGATCTTGCGGAGCTGGTTTTGAACGTACTCCGCGAGTCGTTCCGGCTCGGGGACGTACGGTCGCGCGAAGGCCATGTGCCAAAGCTCCGGTTGGAAGCCCGGCGGAAGATTCGCCTTCCTCAGATGTTCTTTCGCCTTCTCGAGATCGTATTCGAAGGCGGGGAACTCACCCGCGTCCCGCCAAATCGCCGGAGGAACGAGATTCCGCGCCGGCTCCGCTTGGCCGTAGTACACCAACTCGTTCAGTTCGCCTCGATCGATCGCGAGAGCGACGGCCTTCCGGAAATTCGCGTCGTTGTACGGATATTTCTTGGAATTGAATCCGAGATAGCAGACGTTGAGGGGAGTCTCGACCTCCACCCGGAGCCCGGGCGTTCCCTCCACGGCCTTGACGTCCGCAGGCGTGATGTGGTCGACGATATGAACCTCGCCGTTCTTGAGCTTCTCGATGGCGGTCTGGGCGCTCGCCACGGGAAGGACCACGATCTTGGCGACGGCAGGCTTCGGGCCCCAGTATCCGTCGAACCGCTCGAGGACGATTTTTTCCGCCGGGCGCCACTCCGCCAATCGGTACGGCCCGGTTCCGCTCGGATGAAGGCTGAATTGCGGCCAGCGCTTCTTCACCGCCTCCGGACTCACGATTCCGGCGGCGAAGAGGGTCAGCACGTGCAGGAAGGTGACGTTTCGGCGCTTGAGGCGGAAGGTCACGGTATCGCCCGTTCCTTCGACCTTGTCGATGAACGACATCACGGCGGCGTACTCCACTTCCTTCGGCCGGTAGGGATGCTTCTCCTGGAGCATCCGCTCGAAGGTGAAGACGACGGCCTCCGCGTTGAAGTCGGTGCCGTCATGGAACTTCACTCCCGGTCGAAGCTTGAAGGTCCAGGTAAGGCCGCCGTCGGCTTCGGTCCACGAGAGTGCCAGGCGAGGTTCCAAATCCAGCGAGTCCCCCTTGAACGTGACGAGGTTCTCGTAGAGGTTTTCCGTGACCTTCGCGTCCTCGCCGTAGGAGACCTCGCCGGGGTCCAACGTGGTCGAGTCGACGCTGCGCGCGTAGACGAGCGTCGAATCCTCCTGTCGCTTCTTCTTCGTGACGATGAGGACGACGATCCCGGCGACGACGACGAGCGGCAGGATCCACGCGAGGTGCTTGAGCTTCATTCCAGCGCCCTTTCCGGTGGGAATCGGGAACAGGTGTAGCAGAACCCCCGCAGGGAGTCCAGCGATACGCGGGGAGTATCTCGGGGGATACACCCCGCCCTTTCCGGGACGTCGGACCGTGGCACGAAGGTTGCTCCTCTCTTAGCGTCCATCAGAAAGGATCGACTATGAGAACCTGGCTCTCCGGTGTGGGTGCGGCCCTGTTGGCCTCGCTCGTCTGGTTTCCCCTGACCTCCACGACACAGGACCCCAAGCTCGCGACGCTCGAGAAGGCCCCGAAGGAGATCGGCGGGATGCGACTCGAGGCGAAAATCGATTTTCCCGACAAGTCTCCCCACGGGCGTCTCGTGATCGAAGCGAAGAACCCGGGGGGCGCGGCGATCAAGATGACGGTCAAGCTTCTCCTCCAGAACACGACGACGAATCCCGTCGCGCGAATGATGCCTCGGCCGATCACGGTGTGGGAGAAAGAGATCGAGATCTCCCTGGAGGCCGGCAAGGACGGCCGCTTCTCCTTCGTGGATCCCAAGTTCGACAACTTCGCGCAATTCAAGGGCGACGAGAAAACGAACTTCGGCGCGACGACTCTCCGCGAAATCGTAGTCGTCTGCGGGAAAGAGCGCGCGACTCTCCTCTCCAACGGCCCGAAGAAGATTCTCTTCGACATCGAGAAGTAGCCATGAAGCGGACGATCCTGTCGCTGGCGGGTACGGCTCTTCTGCTCGGAATCCTTCACGCCGCGCTTCGCGGCGGCGGGACGCCGTCCGCTCCGTCTCCCTCCCGCATCGTGACGGATGCGGGGGGGCGGGTCCGGGAAATCGTGATGCACTTCGTCCCCGGCTCCGAGTGGGTCGAGCCCTCCTGGCGCGACTTCCTTCGGGCGATCGATCCGGACGTTCGGGTCACCGTCGTCTGCGAGAACGAAGCTGCGGAGCGCGCCTTTCGGGCGAAGCTGGCGAGTTGGGGCGTCTCTTCGCCGGAGCGGTTCCGCGCCGTTTTCCTGAACCGCTCGCTCACGCCCTGGTGCCACGATCGGTTCCTGGCGACGGATCGAATCCTCTGGGTGCCGCCCACTCCCCATCGCGGCGGGGTCGAACGCCAGAACGAATGGCGGACTCCCTGGGCCATCGGAGGACGTGGCCTCGAGGTTCGGATCGCGCCCTTCCACTTCGAAGGCGGAGACTTCGCGGCCACGGACCGGTTCGTCTTCGCGACCGAAGTACTCGTCTCGCGGAATCCCCACCTTCCGCGCGAAGTCTTGCGGAATCTGGTGGAAGAGGTGTGCGGTCGAAAGCTCGTCCTCATCGAGGGCGACGTCCCCGAGCATCACATCGGGATGTTCTTCGCTCCGGTGGACCGGCAAACGATGCTCGTCGGCGACGCTCGTCTTGGGGCGCGGCTTCTCGGACGGGAAGTCGATCTCGAGATGGCCCGTCGGCTCGATCATGTCGCCGATACGCTCGTGCGCGAAGGGTTCGCCGTACGGAGGATTCCGTTCCAGACGACGGGAAAAGAGTACGCGTGGATCACCTACACGAACGTCCTGCTCAGCGGGCGCATCGTTTATCTACCCCAGTTCGGGATGGAAACGGATGCGGCCGCGGCCGAGACGTATCGGTCCCTCGGATTCGAGGTGCGCCCCATCGACGTCCGCGGGATCTACACGGAGGGGGGCACGCTCCGGTGCTTGCTTCACATCCTCCGGCGAGAGGCTTGAGTGGCCGGCGGTGATGGAGTAGACCCTCCAGGGAATGGCGAAGCAGAACGGCTCCGTGGGGCGAAGAGTCTCCGCGCTCGAGAGGCGCTCAGAGCGGAATGAGCGGATCATGATTCGCATGTTGGACGCTATTCGCGCTCTGGGAGAGGAGATCCGAGCTCAAGGAGAGCAGATTCGAGCGAGGGGTAAGAGGCTCGATGTGGTGGTGAGGATCCTGCGGCGGAAGCTCGAAAACCGATCACCACGACATCGGATTGGAATGCCCGAAGAACGGCTCGGGGGCATTTGCCACTCCCCGAAGATTGGACGAAAGCCAACAATTCACCCCACGCAGATTCGGACTTCACCTTCGATGCCCTCCCTCATAGGGACCTGAACTGCGGTTCCCGCCATCACGGCCACTCCTCCCCAAAGGAGGGAGAGGACCCGCAGTAGGGAGACGCCGTCTCTTCCCAGGAAACAGCCGCCTAAGAAAACTCGTGCGCGGGGATTCCGACTGAAGAGGGGACTCAGTCGGAGCAGACTTCCGGTGTGCTGGGGAAGGGTGAAAGTGCTGAGGCGGTCTCTTCCGATGTAAATCCCATCGAACCCAGTATCCCAGAAGCTGTGTCCGAGGATTTCAAGCGTGCCAATTCTCCGATCGGGGGAACAGACCTTGACGCAGGTCTCGACCAGATCGTGAACGCTCCCGACTACGGCCATGTGAGGATAGAGAACTCGCGCTGCCTTCTCGATGAACTCCCCTTCTTGTTGGGCCAAGTCCATCCGAAAAATCAGGTGGAGATTCATCGGTGTGACTCCTTCGCGACCAGTACTGTCCATTCCTTGGGAAAAACGGCTCGGCCGTTTGAACGGTTTCGAAGGCGGCGTAGAAAAAGGAGAAGGGGAATCAAGAGTAGGTCGATCCCCACCGATCCGCAGCCTCCTCCGCCCCCGCCACCTCCCCCACTATTGGCCACAGGACTTTCTTCGCCCTCGTCCCCGTCGAGAGGCGCGGCTTCGGTCTTGGGGTATACCACCACCTCCAAGATTGAAGTTCTTGTGTCTTCCCCTGAAGTGAAGAGCGCGTGGGCTCCTAGGAAGTACTTCGTGGGTACGGATACCCAAGGCGCCACCCAAGATGTAGAGAATGTCCCACTCCCTGTGGATGGGACGGGCACGTGGCCGACGCCGGCCCAAGGAGGATTCAGGGTGTGCGTATGGACATCCGTGTGGGTGGCGATACCGTCGGCGACGATCCAGGACAGGACGGCCACCTCTCCACTGGTGAGGGATTGTGGAGGAGGGGGCGATGTCCAAGCAATGCTCGGCAATAAAGGTGGAGGTGAGGAAGGTTGGGACACCGATATCTGGTAATACTCGGTCGGCCACCCTTGCTGATCTTCCAAGCCGATCGTTGGGGAGACGATACTGTCCGTGGTCCCCCGGATGAGCACGCGAAGAACCCCTTCCGACATCGGAGTTACCTTGATGGTGAGGCTTCGCACCTCTCCGACCGGCAAGGAAGATGCTTGAGCGGCAATCTTGGCGTCGATGGGGATCACTTCTGGCAGGAGATTCTCCGCATGGCGGTGCCAGAGCGGGCTGCCTCCGGCGGGGGTTACAGAGGTAGACATCCACTCCGAACTCCAGGATTGGAGGGAAGTGGTGGGGCTGAGAGTGGAGATGGTCTTCTTCACCGAGATATCCAGGGACACGAAACCGGCCGGGGCGTCCCCGTTATTCTTGAGGGTGACGGTGAAGTAGAGGGGCGTTCCGACAATGGCGGTCGAAGGCCCAGTCCATTGGACCTGCGGCTTTGCCGAGGGAGCGGGGTAGAGTGCGCTTGCTCCTGCGATGTCATCAAGATCGAGCGTTCGCTTGTGGAGGGATCCTTTCACCGCGCCTTGTTTCATGGTGGCCCACGGATCGTCGGAATGGCCCAAGCCGCACGCGTGGCCGGCTTCGTGGGTCAGGGTTCCGAGAAGATCGTAGGCGAAAGGATCGTCCGAGAGACTGAACCGTTCAGTCCCATTCACGGTAATGTCGGCGTCGTCGACGTCTTTGGTAAGGAACCAATTCGTGCTGATGGTCGTGACGGCAAGGTCGCCCGGTTGAAAGCCGTCTCCATCGGCACTCCAGGAAACGACGCAGGTGTCATCCCAGACGCTCTGCGTCTTCGCGGTCGATCCCCCGTAACTCCAAGATATGGAGGAGCTGCTCACGTTGGTCCATTGGGCAAAGGCCGTCTGGGCGGCACCCGAAAGACCGCCCGGGGCGTTCGTGGGATTGACGTAGAACTTGATGGGCATCGATGATGTCGGCCACCTCGACCCGTCCGTGGCTAGAAAGCTATAGCCCTCTACGGGATCGTTTCTGAAGAGGGTCATCCCGAAGATGGCCAGGGATCCCCCCCGCACCAGGCGGAGCCATTTCATACCCTACCTCCCTCGGAGCCACGAAGAGAATTCGGAAAGCGAGACGGGCATCGTCGACGCGGACCCAAGATCTGTGTCACAGCGGGAGAAGGACCGGGCGATCGTGTCCTTGCCCGTGCTCCAGGTCAGGAGCCGACCCTCAGAGTCTTTCATGCGGAGGTCCTCCCCGACGATGAAGACTCCCTGCGTGTACCCGATCACGGGACAAGCCAGGCGATCGTCCGCTTTCAAAAAGAGGACGTAGTGTTTCCGGGGCTCCAATCGGGGAGCGTGCGCCATCATGGTGGAGGTGTCCTCCAGAGTTCCTCCGAACATCTCCACCCAGGCCTCCGAACGAGAAGTCCCTTTGATGACCTCGCTCAGGGCGAAGCGATAGTTGGTGTAGATCCCGCGAAACGGCTTGTGGGTGAGGTTCCTCACCGAGATCCCGGTGATTTCTCCGACGAGAATGACGTCCGAAGTCGCGGCAAGTTCCTGTAGGGAATACCGATCTCGATCGAGCGGGAGAATCCAATTCCCGATCCGAGGTGCCATCGAGATAAAACTGTTGCGAGAAGTTTCTTCCGGAGGGAATTGGGGAAGGGCGCCACACCTATTCTCCCAAGACTGGTTCAGGGTCCGTCGAGTCGGCGGCTGGGCTACGGGACCCCCTTTTGGGAGGGCGTCCTTCCCAACTCGGCTTCCCTTTGAACCCAGCCCCGCGAGGATGAGGGCGAGCACACCGACCAGGGCAATCGTTCCGAACGCCGATGCCCATCGCTCCTGATTTGGGGCCATGATTCCTACTTCCGAGAATGCACTTTTCCATTGGGATTCCGACCCGAGGCGTTTAGAGCTCATCCCGGTAGGCTCGTGAGCCGCGGCGGGCTGAGAAGCGAGCAGCGCCAGGAGCGAGGAGGAGGCCTAACCTTGAAGAGGTTGTCGACGACGAGCGACACCGCGCCTTCGCGTCGCCGT
>CAZGKV010000047.1:0-36253 GCA_964526305.1 uncultured Planctomycetales bacterium
TGCACCCTCGGCGCCGCCACCGCGGCCACGATCCTACCGGGATGAGCTCTTAGCCGAGCTGGAGCGGCCCGAATCTTGCATGGAGAAATCGCGCGGAGGAGAGCATGATCACGACACGCAGGATTCAGCAGTGGCAGGGCGCTATCGATCCGGCGACTCCCGAGGAAGCGCTCGGCCATCTCTGGCTCCCGGTACGATTCCAGTGGACCTGCCGCGTGCCGGCGTTCCTGGGGAAAGGACTGGCCTCCGTGGTGCCCGACGGGATCCTGGTGCAGGGGGCGACCGTCCCCCGATCCACGCTCATCCGATTCGGGATCAGTCTCATCGCGGCCGTCGTGTCCTTCCCGTTCGTTCCGTGGATCGCGCCTGCCCTGGCCCTTTTACCGATTCTATTTCACCGCAAAAAGATTCGGGCTCTTCGGATCCATTTCGTCAGCATTCGCGAGATCCGCATCGAGCCCTCGTCGGTCCGCGTGTGGGTGCGACTCCCCGTGGGGGGGATTTGGCCCCTTCGTTTCCGCGCCACGCCGGCCGTCGTCCGCGAATTCCGCCGGCGCTTGCCCGACAATCTTCCGCTTCACGACTCCCTGTCCCATTAGCCGTCTCCCCACATGGTCCGCCGATTGCGAGATTGAACCTCCGTCGGGGCGGCGCAGAAGGAGGTCGGTATGCGGCGACTCTGGATGGCGATGTGCGTCTTGGCACCGGTGGGATGCGGGGGAGGCGGGGGGGGTGCCTCGTCGCAACCCGAACAGCCCATTCGGGGACTGCTACAGAAGCGTTCGATTCCCGGAACCGAGGGAATGGCCGTCTTCGACATGCACCGGAGAGCTGACGGGATGCTGCTCTTAGTCGTAGGATCCACAGAGGGAGGGGCCAAGCTGCGGCCGACGCAGGTCATCACCATCGACCCCGTTTCTGCGACGAGATCGGCCGAGTCCGAGCCCATCGCCCTTCCGACGAACGAGAGTTTTCAGAACATGGCGGTGGATTCGGAGGGACGGGTCTTCGTCCTGACCATTTCAACCTTGGGAGGGAAGGTCCGTGTTTACGGCAAGGAAGGGGGCGGGAGCCCGTCCATGAGCCGAGACCTTCCCATAATGAACGTGCCTGTTCCTTCGGGGAAGATCGGCATTTGGTCCATGACCTCCGGCCGAGTCGCGGTAGATCAATCGGGACACGTGGAAATCGCCGCGGCTCTAAGGTTTTCGGAGGTTGTCTTGTCTTCGCTCGATCCGGTTCCTACTCTGCAACCGAGTCTTTCGACGAGCGCGTCCTCGCTCTATATCGTTCCGACTTTCGACTCGACTCAGCCCTTGAGCCTTGCGACGATTACAACTACGACTACCACCAGGGAGACTTCCACGTTCGAATCGACCGCTACGAAAGATCTCTCGCAGTCGTTCTTGGAGCCGAGCTTGCTCACCACGATCGAGAACACGGCAACCTGGATTTGCCTCGCCACCTTTTCTGCCTCTTCGGAGTTGGAATGGGGCTCGGTGCGAAAGTATTGGGAAAAGACGGCCTTAAACTCGTTTGGAGTGGACCACATTCTCGCGGATTCGGGCGCCGATGATCAGGATTCCCGTACGTGGATCGTCGGACGCCATCTCACCACAGACGTTTTCGTCCTATGCGTGGATCGTCTTGGAGCTACGATCCACCCGGATACTTTCGCAACAGCCACCTTCGCCGACGAGACCTGGGGAGGGAGGGGAATCGAAGCCAGTCCGGTGGCGTCGGGAGCCTTGGACCTCAATACGGGTCTGTTGGGCGAGTTGGGGAAAACGGCGCCCGCATTGGACTCTGAGGGCGGACTCCTCCTCGCCCTTACGATCAAGAGAGACGACAGGACGACGGCCGTGGGAATGGTCCGGTTCGAGCGGCAATCGGCCCGCATCGAAGATCACGGGATCGCGATTCGCTCCTTCATGGCGGGTGAAGTGATGTTCCTTCAGTCGGCCGGAGTCGCTACTGGCGGAGCAGCCATTGCTATGGTGACTTCCGATCCCCATACGGGCGAGAATCTGCATGCCCTTCATCGGGTAGTAGAGTCCGGTCGGGATCTCGGATTCGCTGCCGACGGAGTACTCGATCTTGGCGCCGCTTCCGGAGCGGCTCTGGTTCTTGCTTCGAGTTCCTCAGAGCATCTCTATGCGATTTCTCAGGAGATGGATTTTGACGGAATCGACCGTCTCTTCGTGAAGGACATCGCGCCATAACCGTTCCCTCCTCGTCCGCGCGAACGGGCCGGGAGTCCACCCCCGGCCCGTTCGGCACTGGGCGGAGAAGATGTCGGGAATTCAGGCATTCCGGGTAGCACCCCAAACGCTCCTCGCACCTGCAAGGAAGCCATAAATGGACCATCGACATGTCGAACGGCAATCGACTGCGCTGTGAATTCCGTTCCTGGATTCGCATGGATTTCTTCCTCGAAGGGAGAGCGCTGACGGATCCCCTGAAGCGTCACAGTTGAGTCGTGCCGGAATTCATCCGCGCGGCTTGGCCCGAGGGTTGCGACACTCCTCCTCATCGTCGGGGGACGAAAGGAGGAAAGGATGCGAAGCCTCGCCATGCTTCTCATCGTTCCAGCGATCGGATGCCATCGTGAGCGCGACGGCGATGCCGCTGCACCCTCGCGCGGGAGCGTCCTTTCCGTCACCTCGATCGCTCCGAAGGACGGCGCGCCTCCCGTCCGCCGGGTGCTGGCGCAGGCGAGAACAAGCGACGGTACCCTTCTCCTGCTCATGAGCCGCTCGTGGCCCGATCCGAGCCAACCGGGAGATCACGTGGTGCAGGCGATCGATCCGGCCACGGGAAGGAACAAGAGCGGTTGGGAGACGATTCGTCTCGACCCCGACCTGGGACCCCCCAAGGATTTGACGTGGGATGAATCCGGCGGCCGGGTTTACGTTCTCTCCCAATCCTCGGGGATGGATGCGACCGTCGCCGCCTACGGACTCCATGGGTGCAAGGATCCGTACTTCGCGCCAATTCGCAGGAACGCAAGTCTCCTGATCGGCGCAGAAACCATCCTTAATCCTGCGCGGGTCCGACTCGATCCGGGCGGCAACATCATGATCGTCTCTTCCTTGACGGAAACGGCCTTCGAAGTGGCCGAGCAGTTCAAGCAATCGCTCGACAGCAGCCCTCTCTTGGCCGAGATCGGGGACACGCCCCTGATGAGGGTCATCGAGCCGGTGGACTATCTTGAGTTCGATGCGCCTTCACCGACGACGCACTCGATTTCCATCGATCTCTTCCGGGTTGACGGTTCGCCCGTCGTCGATCTCTACGCCGCTCGGGATCTCCATCTCTCGAACTCCGAGGGGAGCTACACCATCACCGAGGCCGCCTTTGGACCCGATGGACAACTTTGGATCGCGGGTCATACCGCGCCCGCCTGCGCCTTTCTCTATACGGTGACGCGGGAGGGGTTCATCCCCGATTTCTGCGTGCCCTCGGATTGGAGTTTCACCGAGGCGGTGACCGTTCGTTCGAAGCCGGCGACGAAGGCCGCCTACTGGATGGTAGACGGAGCGATCGCGCTCTCGACAAGCCTCGCGATGGACGCCGAGGGAAATGCGTTCCTGGGAATCCAGGCCAACTTCGCCGATTCCTCCGACGCCCTCGTGGCCATGAGAGTGAATCGGGATTCGCTCAAAGTGGCGGCTCGATCGGCCGTTGCGCTCTCGGGGCGCACCGTCGCGGAGGAAATGCCTCGGTCCATTCTTACCTCGAACGGTCGCCTGACGATGGGAATCGTGACGGAGGGAGAGGGCGGAGTCCCTCAAGCGCAGGTCCTCTGCTTCCGCGAAGGCACGCTGCAACCGGACACGGAGTTCGCCTCGTCCGGAATCCTCCAGTTCGAGCCCGACACGCGTCGGCCGTTCTTGGAGAATGGCGTCGATGGAACCCTGTCTGTCCTTCTCCGACGAGGGGACGCCGAGCTCTTGCTGGCGAAGGTCGTACCGTAGCGCTCCCGCGTCCGGCAGGCGGGAAGGGGTCTCCCCGCCTGCCGAACGAATTCACGCCTATCTCAAGTCCTTTCTCGCTAAAGCGCACTCTAATCTCGCCGTATCGCTCCCGTGGAAAATATAGGGGGACGGCGGATTTTCCACGAAGGACATGTAGAGAGTAGGAATCGGAGGACGGCGGTGAGGACTTCAGCCTGCCTATGGATCCTGGTCATCGGTTGCGGAGGGGAATGGAATCCTCTGCGCGCTCCCTCGGTGTCCTTCCGCGGTTTGCTCCAACGCCGACCCATCGGGGGTACCGAAGGCCTGAAGGTTCTCGATACCGCCGAGCGGAAGGACGGACGGCTCTTCGTCCTCACCGGCGCTGGAACGCCCTCGGAGATTATGGCCATCGATCCTTCCCTGGCCGTGAGGGATGTCGGATTCGCCTCCATCCGGTTCGCTCCGGAGGATGAGGTGCAGGACTTGGTGTGCGATCCCACGGGGGTGCTCTTCGTGCTCCTCCGAAGGTATGGCATCCACCCCATCCTCCGACGGTACGACGGTGCGAGCGGGAGGGAAAAGGGGGAGTTCTTGAGGCTGCCCCTCGAAGCCATCGACAGGCCCGGAGACGGCTCGTGGTCGATGACCTCGGGCTGCGTAGCCGTCGATTCGGAGGGCAACATTGTGGCCGCGTGCGGGGTTCGCTTCGTCGCCTACAACCGGACGACCGAGACCGCGCGCACTCGGGAAGGAAGAGGAATGATGGGCCGGAGAGTGGAGTCGACTCCGACCGTCGCGAGCGTGCGCGCCCGGATCGCGCTCTTCTCGGTCGGAGATGATCGAATCGGCGAGCGCAGCTTCGTGGGCACCTACATGGATCGTGAAATCGCGGTCGATCGCGAAGGGACCATGGTTTCGGAGGCGCATCGGGAAGAGGGCTATCGGATTCGGCAGCTTCTTACGGATGGCGATCGACGTAGCTGGGTGATCGCCCGGGACGAAGCGGCCGACTTTCTCCTGTGTGTCGAGACGTCAGGTCAGGTCGTTCCCCCATCTTTGTCGGAGAAGTCCGCGGGGAGAATCAAGACCGAGCTCTACTTGGATTCCAGGCGATTGCAGCTCGCGGGCGGGAAACCGGCCTTGTGGTTCGCGGCGCTGGAGGGCGAGGGTAACCTGATCGTGAGCGCAGCAGCGGAGGAGTTGGTGTTCTGTTCCTTCGATCGAGAATCGGGTCGGCTCCGAGAGAGGAACCTTGCGGTCATTCCTCCCGTAGATGGGACGGCAGTCTCCATTCATCTCCTGTCCACGGGATCCTCTCGGATGCTCGCCTCCGTCGTACTTCGGAGCGTGGGCGGAGTGGATCAACAGGTTTTGATCGCGATAGAAGTCGGTCCCTTCGCCCTGGATACGGGTTTCGCGGCCGGGGGCTCGCTCGTCCTGGATCCGAGCGTCTGGCCGTTCTTGAGCGCCACCATGGGTTCGGACGGAATGGTACACCTCCTGTCCGTGGAGACGGGGAGCGATTCGGTCGAGAGAATCTTCCTCACCGATATCGTGCCCTAGCGCGAAGGCGTCCGGCAAGAGTTCGAAGGTCTCCGCGCGATACCGGATGAAGCGCACAAGGCTCTCGATCGCGGCCCGCCGCACCGATTCGCAGGGATCGATCAAGTACTTCGAGACCCCCTCGGGTCGCAGATCGAAGTTCATCCAACCGACGGCCGTCGCTCGAAGTTCCTCGGAGGACGACTCCGCGACGGCGCGCGATTCGAGGTGGCGTATTCCCCGAGCGCCGCAAGGGCCGTGCGAGCGACGCCGAGATCCGCGACAACCGTCCCGGCCCGGAGCGCCATCAGGTTCCCGCCGTCCGGATCCTTCATCGATGCGAGAAGTTCGGCCGCCCACACGCGCCGGTCCGAGGCGCCCTCGCCCAGGAGGATCCGGCGCACCCGCCCGTCGTCCGCATGGGCCCCATGGTCCAGTCGGGCGGTCATCCCCTCGAGAAACGCGTCGCTTTCTCCGCTCTCGACAGGGAGCGGTTCAGACGTCTCGATGTCCGGGGGGCGGACCGGCGCAGCCGATACCCGGATCGCAGGACTTCGGCCCGGACTCGTGGCCGTTCCCCCGATCGCCGCCAGCGCGGCGATGCACGCCGTCGAGAAGAGTCCGATCCACCGTGCCGTCTTCATTCGACGAGCTCCGGCCAGTTGAGGTCGCGGACGACCTTCTCGGTGACGGCTGTCAGACTCCGGGCGGGGAGCACGAGCGAGGTGGTCCGAACAAACCCGAGCGCCTCCGCGCGGATCGTGCGGCCGGTGTCGAAACCGAATTCCGTCCAATACCGATGGAGCCGCCGGCCGCGGGCGGGCGTGAAGCGTACCGTAACGGGGCGGGCGCTTCGATTGGCGAAGTAGTACGTGTAGAACCCCCGGCCGGTGCCCCTGGAGTTCACGAGGCCCAGGAAATCGACGTCGGGGACGCTCCCCGAAACATCGTCGCGCAAGCGATGCGCGTGAGGAGCCTGCGTCTTGGTGAACAGCGCCAAGGGAATTAGAGGCCGACGTGCACCATAGTGGGTGCCGTTCCAAGCGATCGCGAACATTTGACGATGAGGCGGCTCGGAAGCGCCCTCGGGCTTGATGAAAAAGTATTGCGCGTAAAAGTCCACTCCCTTCCGAAACGCGCGCAGTGTTCCGAAGATGGAGTCGAGGGAGAATTCGAACTCCTGACGCGGCGAGGCGTTCTCGATCCGGACTCCTCCCATGTCTTTGAACGAAATACGCCGACGAACGGCGCCCGGCTCGCGCATGTCCCTTCGGGCGTCGCGGATGATCTTGAGCGCCCCGTCCGGGCCTTGGTAGTTGACGAAACAGAGGCCGTTCGTCGCGCTCGCGACCCCCGGATGGGTCAGGAGATGGCGCACGGTGCTGAAGGGCTTTCCGTCCTTCTTGATCCAATCTCCTCCGTATCCGTCCGAATGCATCTGGAGGTTGATGCCGGCCCGGGCGTTCCGCCGGCGGAGTTGTTGGTCCAGGAAGACGTAGTAGAAGTCCCAGGCCTCCGGAAAGAGCGCCCAGAGGGAGTCGAAATCGTATTCCGGGAACAGGTTCTCGTGCCAGTTTCGAAAGCACCAGGTCGGCTCGTCGAGGGTGTTCATGATCTGGACCCGGATGTCCTCTTCATATCGGAGGTACCGGACGAATTCCGCCGTGTACGACGCGAGCGCGCGGGTGCTGAACGGCGCCATGTGGTCCGGGAAAGGCGTGCCCTACGCCCGCCCGCTCCCGAAGCGGGCGACCGGCCGCGCCGTGATGAGGTGGATGCTCGCGCCGGAGTCCCGCGCGAAGCGCATGGCCCGCAGGAAGCCGCCGAACGTGTCGCCGTCGGGAATGTCCGCACGCCGGTGGAGTCTCCCAGCGAGCCCCTCCGAATCGACGGGTTCGGGGCCGCGTTCGATCTCGGCCGCATACACGTTTGAACCCACCTGGAAATGGTATGCCTGGAGATTCAGGTACTCCAACAGAGGCCGGAGCTCGTCCCATCGCGAAGACTCCTTGGGCGGCCAAAGCCATGGCGCCAGGCCGACGATCGGCCGCTCGAACATCACGTCGGTCCGAAACGTCACGGAGACCGTCGCCGACACCGCGCTTTCCCGATTCGCCGCCGTGGGTCCGGCGGAACTCAGCGAGGCGCAGAGCACGGAGAGGATCAGCGTCCCGAAGAGGCGATGAGCCATGTCGGACTGGTCCTTCTGCCGGCCGCAGGCGAGAGATCCGAACATACAGATCCCTGATTGCTCCGGCGGGGCGGAGATCTCAGCGAATCGGCGCCGCGGGAATCCCTGAGAGGTCCGCGCGGCTCGGGCAATCGAGGGAGATGAAAGGAGAACCGATATGCGAAACGTATCTCGGCAGGAACTCGTTCAGGTCGACGGCGTCGTCGAGGTCCCCTCGTGGTTGGCCATCGTCGCCGGATGGATCTATCGAGCGATCCGTTGAACACGACGGCCTGAGCCGAGGGGACGCGCGATCCTGCGGATCCTCCCCAGCGACGAGAAAGGCTCCAACCTCCCCGCCGGACCGGACCTGGATCGTAGGACCCGACCGTGTCCGCCATGAGGAGGGTCCATGAACCCACTCGCGCTCGCGCCCGTTGTCTTGTGTTCGCTGCAAGATCCGGACTTCTCGACTTCCGAGACGGCCTGCGGATCCCACCTGAGTTTCCGAACTAAGTTCGACTAGGATCTCGACGCCCTCCCCCGGCAAGAGGGCCTGCGCCACCTGCGCGGGCGCCGGATGGATCGACCGATACTGGGCGACCCCTTGAGTCCGAGCGGCGAGATCTCCGCTCCGCCTTCGGCAGAGAGGATCAGGTCCGGCTCGACGACTACGGGAAATCCTTCCAGGCGATCCAGATCTCGCGGTGCTTGTTCGACATCGTCGCTCCCACGTCCGTGAAGCCTCCACCCGAGTAGATGAGGTAAACGCGGTTTCCCACCGCCACGACCTCGATCTGTCCCTTCCAGGCAAAGGAGTCGTTCGGCCGGTGCAGCTTCTTCGTCTTGCCCCACTTCCCCGTGTCGGGCGAATAGTACGAGGTGTAGATGTTGGGGTCCCGGGCATACGACCATGCTGCGACCCCTTTGCCGTTCGCGGTGAACGCGCATCGGGGCATCGGTTCGTGTTCGGCCTCCTCCATCGGTGCGACCGGGTTTTGCGTCAGCGGTTCCCAGGGACCCGGCGGACCGGTCCACGAACTCGACGTGGAGAGGAACGGCCCAATCACCATTCCCTTTCCCGCCATGAGTTTCCAGTGGTGCGCGAGGATGAGGGCCTCGCTCCCGTGACGAGTGAAACTGGGCTGGAATACGTAGGGAAGAGGGACGGAGTTCGGCGTCTCCGTGGGGGCACTCCAGGAGGCGCCGTTCCATCTCATGATCGCTACCCTCCGCTTGTTCGAGGAGAGGAACGCGAGGTGGATGCCCGACGTCGGATCGCTCTCGATCCAGGGATGGGCGCTGTTCCCGAAGAGGGAGGCAGAGAGGATCGCGCTCGTGTGGAAGGAGTAGTACGGCGGGCCGTGCGTCTTGAGCCAGCGCACCTTCGCGTCGGCGCCGACCTGCACGTAGACGACGTGGATCGATCCGTCCGCGCCGTCCACGGCCACGTCCGAAGTACCGAGCTCGGTTCCCTCGTCCAGGTTGAACACCCACTGCCAGCCTGCGGAGGTTCTCACCTTGACGCGCAGCGCAGCCTGCCGGCCGGGCGCGGGGTCGATGTCCCGCGTCGTCCAGGAGACCACGGGCCGGCCGTTGGGGCCGGCGGCCACGCGCGGCCGCCCGAATCGGTTCCAGCAGTCGGCGCCGGACATCACGAGTTCCGGACTGGAGGCGACGCCGTTCACGACCTGCGCGTATACGACGTCGGTTTTCGCGATCCACGTAAGATGGACCACGCCGTTCGGTCCCACGTGAGCGTCCACGCACTCGCCGTATTTGCTGTTGGGGATAGGGTAGGCGTTGTCCGTGAAGTCGCCGTAGGGCGTCAAGGGCAGCCCATGGACCGACTCCCACGCGCGGCGGAAGGCGTCCAGGGCCCCCAAGTCGACTCCTCCGAGATCGCTCGGCTCGAAATCCTTGTGGATGAACCCCGCGATCCCGGGGACGCCGTTCTTGTGGGCCTGGTACACGGTCCTCGCCCACTTCTCGAGCCGGAAATTGTTGCCGCGGGCGCGGGGGGACGACGGAAGGCTGTGCAGTCCATCGGTGTCGATGAAGATCGCCTTGGCGGGGGCCTGGTTCGAGATCTGGACCAGCCGCTCGGTGAGCTTCCCGAGGTGGTTGCCTCCGCCGTATCCGCCAGCGTCCTCGGTAACCCAAGAACCCCCGTGATAGTCCACGCCGTCGATGTGGGGGACGTTCGGGTTGGGGATCGTCTGATTGCCCCAGTAGACCGGGCTCTGATTTCCCGAGACGACGATGGCGCGGCCCGGATCGATGTCCTCCCACATCGCGACGAATTTCTCGTGGAAGGAGTTGACCAGCGCCGTGTCGGCGGAATGGCCGGGTTCGTTCGCGGGAGTGACGATCACGTTCCAGTGCGGTTTCACCTTCTGAGCGACGATCTTCGTGATTTGCTTCACCTGCCACGGGAACTGGAGGATGTCGTCGGGGCTGTCCACGAATCCTCCCGGCCGGGTCGCGTGCAACGGATTGTCGGGCTGGATGCCCCCGTCGCAGTCCCACACGTCCACGAAGACGATCATGTCTTTGTCCGCCGCCTTCGACACGAACGCATGGAAGCGCTGCCAGTACTCGGAGACCGGCTCGTAAGCGCCTGCGGCCGCGTTCCACATCACGGGCTGAGAGGAACCCGCGGGGTCGGAGAACCAACCTGCCGGAACAGGAGTCACCCACTGGCGGCTCGCGTTGATGTGGCTGAGCTTGAGTTCCGTCAGGAAGCCGTCATAGTCGTATGGCCGGTTGAAGGCGTGGTAGCCGCCGTACGCCAGAAGGAACGCCTGCTTGCCGTTCACGAAGACCTTGCCGCCGACCACCGCGAGGGCCTTGCTTTGCGCGCCGCTCACGTCCCAGGGCGCGGGAGGCACGGCGACCGTGCGCGTCAGATAGATCAGGAAGGGGCGAGAAAGGCCGTTCTTGACGGAGGTACCGATAATCGTTCCCCCGTCGGCCGAGACCTGTCCCACATAGCGGTCTGCCGTTCCACCCCGCCAGAAAGTCCACTCGATGAGAGATCCGTCGTCGGAGGCGATCGAGTATTCCACCTTGGAAACGGCGAACCGGTCGCCCGAACTGTTGAAGGCGGCGCCCGACGCGAAGGCGCCCTGGGCGTCGAACACGACGTGCCCGCCCACGGCGATGCGGTCGTAGCCGAACGCCTGAAAAACATAGCTGCCGATCAGGACGTTCTGCGGCGGGGCGCCCGCCGCCTTCTCCAAGACCAGCAGGTTGTTGCCGAGGAGGGCATTCTGGAAGCCCGGGATCTTCGGAACGAGATAGGCCCTCTTCCCTTGAGCGGCCAGGACGCCCTGGTAGGCCTCCGAGCCTCCGCTGTGGGTGAAACTCAGAGACAGGGTCCCGTCGGCGGAGACCTGGAGCGAGCTGCTAACCGAGTCGTAGGTCATCATCGTCGGCGACTGGCTATCCCAGTATTGGATCTTGTCGAGGTTCCCATCGGTGAAGCGGAGATAGCCCCGGGTGACCTTGGCGAACGTAGGCGCGGGAGGCGAGCCCATCTTGTCTCCTGCGGGCTCGTAATCGCCGTCGTTCATACTCTCCGCGCCGATCTGGTGGTGAAAGTAGTAATTCCCGTCGAGATCGGCCTGGGAATAGACATGAGAGACCTTCCGGGGGACCATGAAGAAGATGGAGGGCTCGGGGATGGCAGATTCGTCGTCGCATGGGCCGTAGAAACCGGTGAGGGTCATCCGACCGTCCTCCTTGCCGAGGACACCGCAGAGACGAACCATCGCCCCCGACATCATGCTGACCGTCAATCTCACGCTGCCTTTCGGTTGCACCTCATAACTCCCGCCCCCGATGGTCTGACCGATGCCGTCGTTGACGATCGTCTCACCGCCGGTGACGGTGCCGGCGCCATCGAAGGTCATGGTGCCGCGAACGGCCTGGAGGGGTTGATTCCCGTTGCGGTCTCCCCTCAAGCCGAAGAAGGCGTATTCCCCGTTGACGCCGGCGTTCGACCCAGCGGTTTCAGGCTTGCCGGCGACCACGGGCGGGGCGTCGTCGCAGCGGCTGCTACCGGTACACGCGAGCAGGACCGACAAGAGGCCCAACCGGAATCCGCTTTTGTCCATCACCGTTACAAGCACCATTGCGGCACGATGCGCCGCTTCTCAAAGAATCCGGAGGCGCGAGAGCGAATGCCGGGGTAGTTCCGTGGGGCGGCGCTACCTCTGATCCCCGCATAGAAAGACTTCCACCTGTCGTTTCTCGGACTTGTTGACGTGATCGCCCCCGCGCTCGTTGCGTGAGAACTCCATGCCGCTGTGGTGCCGGCCTTGGACTTCCTCCGCGCTCAGCGGCAGGATGAACGCCAGTTGTTTCTCTCCCCGGGGGTGATCATCTTCCACACGACACGCCGACTGTCAACCATCCGGTAGAGGCGGGCAGAGCGTTGCCGTGCAGCCTCTCAAGACAGAAGCGCAAGCCGCGGAAACAGATGAACCGGTTTCAGAACGGCTTCAGAACCAGAGGGGAGGGAGAACCAAAGGAAGGAAACATAATGTTGCGGTTCGCCGACCGCGTGTTGTCGTCGTTGTTGTTGTTCCAACTCCCGCCGCGCAGGCCACGGGCGCGCGCATGGAGGAGCCGGGCCAGCGGACTCGTCTGCGCCTCGTCGACGACGATCTGCCACAGGCGTCTGAGGATCGTGGAGGATCTCAGGTGGTGGTAGGGTAAGAGACCGTCCGGCAGCAGCGAAAAGGTCCGCCGGGTAAAGCGGCAGCGGTGGCGGTCCACGTCGATGCGGTCGCGGCGGCGTTCGACATAGCGCTCGTAGGATCCCCAGTGGATCCAGTTGGGTTGGGGGCGGTCGGGGCAGTAGGGGCAACGCGACGGGGGGCACGGGAGCGGCCGCACCCGCTCCGGTCCCTGAGCGCTCCGCTTGGAAGCGGCTGTCGGGTGCGGAACGGGCCAAGATCGCGAAGGAAGCCCAGCGCCTCGACGACCTCTCCAACGGGGCGCTCGACGCGATCGAGGCCAAACGGTACGACAAGGCGGAGTAACTTTGCGGCGAACTCGTGCGGGAGTATCCGGACGTGATCGACGGCCACGACCGCCTTGGGATGTTGCGGGAAGCGCGAGTCCATCGCGGCCGATCGGTTCGGGCGATGGGATCGTTCGGACCGGGAGCCGGTCGACCGGGGCGTGCCCGGTCCACGATGCTGCGATTCGGCCAGCACCAAGACGTTCCTCCGGTTCTCGGAGCTTCGCACGCGTTTTGGGGGGGCGGCGAGCCCCCCGGGGGCGCCATAGCGCAAGAATCCGAATCGACGAACTCGGGATTGCAAAGGGATTACTTGGACACGCTCCTAGGCTCGAGTCCCACCCCCGGATTCAAGTTTGACCGGATCTGTGGGGGATTCTGAGGGATCGCATTGTAACGCTCTTGTGATTAGGGAGTTACAGTGTGTCCCCCTAAGTGCCCTGGCACACCCCTTGCCTGTCTCATCGGACCTACTCGGGAGCTACGCTATGACGACTGCGCTCAGCGACCGACCGGTCCGCCTGATCCTGGACGTGGCGGTTCGCCGGGGGCTTCTCTCCCCGGCCCAAGCCGAGGAGTCCCGGGAACTCCTGGGGGCCTCCCCCGACCCGATCGGGGCCCTCGTCGAGGGGAAACTCCTGGCTTCCGACGAGGCCGAACTCCTCCGGAAATACGTGGCGCAACTCGAGAGCGACCTCGAACTCTCCCGCGCCCTAGTCGTGGCCGGGACCGTCACCTCCGACACCGCGGATCGCGTCCTCCAACATCAACTCCACTCCGTCTCCGATGGGAGATTCCTCTCCTTGGAAGATGCCGCGGAGGAACTGGGACTCCCCTTCACCGATGGGTCGACGTACCAGGGAATCCGCTCCGGTGCGAAGCCGAAGCGGATCGGCCGATACGAAATCCTGCGCGAGATCGGTCAAGGCGGAATGGGGGTGGTCTTTGCCGCCCGCGATACCGAACTCGGTCGCGACGTCGCGATCAAGATCCTGCGAGGAGCGTTCGGTCCCCAGGACATCGCGCGGTTTCGTCGCGAGGCGAGGCTCGCCGCGTGTCTCAACGACTCGCGCATCGTCGGGATCCTCGACGTCGGGTACGAGAACGGCGTGCCCTTTCTGGTGATGGAACTCATCCTGGGACTCGACCTCTCCCGACTCCGCCTCCCGCGCATGAAGGCGCTGGCCGTCCTCAAGGACGTCGCGGAGGCGGTGCACGTGGCCCATCAGACGGGCGTCCTCCATCGCGACATCAAGCCGCAGAACATCCTCGTCGATGCGAACGGACAGGGATTCATCACGGACTTCGGCCTGGCCAAGCGCACCGATTCGGACGCGACGACCATCGGGACGCTCTCCGGCGTGGTCGTCGGCACCCCGGGGTACATGAGCCCCGAGCAGGCGAGAGGGGACATTTCCCTTCTCGGTCCCCGGACCGATGTTTGGGCTCTCGGGGCGACGCTCTATTTCCTCCTGACCGGCCGGCCTCCGTTTCAGGGATCCACGGCGTTCGAATCCGTAACCATGGTAATGGAACGCGATCCCATTCGCCCCCGTAAGATCGACCCCACGGTGCATGCGGACCTCGAGACCATCTGCCTGAAGGCGCTGGAGAAGGACATCGCCAAGCGCTACGCCTCCGCCAAGGAATTCGCCGACGAGTGCGCGCGGGTCTTGAATCGCGAGCCGATTCAGGCGCGTCCGGCGGGCACGGGAAGGAGAATCGCGCGGAGCGTCGTTCGACATCCCCGAGTCGGCGTCGCAACGGCGGTGGCACTGCTCCTGGTCCTTGGTTTCTCCGCGATCGCCTCCCAAGTCGCGCGCCGGCACGAGCGGGAGATGAAGATCCAGACACTCGCCTCCCGCATTCGATACGGATTCGCAACGAACGACTTCTCCGGTGCCGATGCGGCCGTGGAGGAACTTCTGGGGATAGCTCCGAATTCCGCGGTGGGCCACTACTGGAAGGCGCGGCTTCTCCTGGTCCGATACGTGCAAGGTCGCCAGATTCCGCAAACGATCGTATCCGAGGGAGTCGTCGAATTCGAACCGACATTGCCCGACGCTCCGGGCCAGATCGAACTGCACCATCGGATCACCCAGGAGATCCGACACAGCCAGGCGGGAGAGGGAACGGGGCTGGAGCGGTGGGAATCCCCCAGCCGGCACGGGATCTTGGCGTGGATTCGAGATGAGTATGGGGCGGCCGAACAGGGACTCCGTGAAGCCGCAACCCGGGAGCGCGATTTCCAATCGGAGTATATGCTGGCCGTCGTTCTCTACCGGACGCGCCGTTTCGGGGAATCGGCCCGCGTGTCCCGGGGACTCCTGCTCTCCTTCTACGACTCCGAAGCCCGGGAACTATTCGTCCGCGCCCGCGAGGCGGAGGCGATCCTTGTTCTTTGCCGCGGGGAGGATCCCCTCCCGACTTTCCAGGATGCGCTTCAGGAGGCGAGAAAACTCCCCACTCCGAACGATCAGCTGGTGGAAGCCTCGGTGCGCGTTACGATGTCCGTCTACCTGGAAGAACAGGGAAGCAGGGAAGCCGGCGTGCAACTCGAGAAAGCGGTCTCCATGGCCGAAGCCGTCCCCGCCGAATCCGAGATGCGAGACTACGTCTTGGCCCGCGCGCGCTGGAGGCTGGGTCGAGCCGAGGCCGCTCGCGGCCGCTACGCAAGCGCCGCGAGGCAATACGAGGAGGCCCTGGCCGCCGTGGTGAGATCGATCGAGCGCTTTCCGCCCTTCATGGGTGCGACCCTCCTTCGAATGAACGTCCTGGCAGATCTGGCGCGCTTGCAACACGGCCGTCATGGGTGGAAGGGGGCGGAAGTCCCATTGCGTCAGGCGCTGGAGGCGGCCAGCAAGATCCTCGAAATCGGCGCCTATCACGACGCTGCCGCTGAAGAGGTCGAGTTGGAATGGCTGCTCGGCGGTTGGCAACATCGTCCGGTGCCGATTCGGCTGGCCAAGAGAGCGAGCTTGATCGAGAGATTTCGGGATCGGGTCGAGCATCTCTTTCCGACGAGCCCGAGGGCCTGGATGCAATTGACCCTTCGGTATGACCAGTGGGTCGAGGATGCCCTGTCGAACGGCGTCGATGCCGCCGATATGTATCGGAAGACCCTGGAGGCGGTGCAACGGGCGCTGAGTCTGAATCCTCACTCCCCGGATGCCTGGATCGTCTTGTCCCTTGTTCGAGAAAGCGGCGCTCGGCTGGCGCGGGGGGAGCAGACTCGGCGGGGAGAAATGCGTCGGTCGATCGACGCGGCCGAACACGCCCTGTCGCTAAGACCCGGATACCCGCGCGCCCGGCTGCGCCTGGCCCGGGCGAATGCGGCCGACGGGCGGATCGACCGGTCGTTGGCCGTTCTTCAGACCATGCCAGAGCATCCCGAAGCGGTGGCGTTGCGCGCGGAGATCCTCGGAAACGAGGCGCGATTCCAGCTTGCCGCCCAAGACTACGAACAGGCGATTCGGACCGCCCCGTCTGTCGACCTCCTGCGAGAGGCGGCTCATCTTTGGATCGAATGGGGCCGCCATCGCGAGGGTCGAGGCGAGAATCCTTCGGGACAGTACGGAAAGGCGCTCGAAATCCTGAATCGGGCGATCGAGGAATTCCCGGAAAATCCGCGGCTCTATGCGGAACGAGGACGGGCGCGCGCCTACGCGGGAGGTACCGGGCTGGAGGCGATCGCGGACGTGGAGCGAGCGGCGAGGATGAGTCCCTACTCCGCTCCGATTCTCGCGATTCGGGCCGAGGTGTTCACGCGAGTCAGTCTGTCTCTCCAGAAATCCCGTAGCGCTTCATCTTCTCGATGAGGGTGCTGCGGGCCATTCGGAGCGCTCGGGCCGTCTGACGGACGTTTCCTCGATTCTCTCCGAGCGCCCGGCTGAGGATCTGGCGTTCCGCACTTTCGATCTGCTCCCGCCACGAACCTACGACCGGGGCGATGCGCGGGCCGCGAATCGCGTCGGGGAGATGCTCCTCCCGGATCTCGGTCTCCGTCACCAATGCCAATCGCCTCAGTACGTTCTTGAGCTCGCGCACGTTCCCGGGCCAGGCGAAGTCCACCAGCCGGCGCACGGCCTCCGGGCTCAGACGCTTCACCGGAGTTCGGGTCTCTTCCGAGATCTCCAGAAGGAAGCGTTCCGCGAGAAGGGGGATATCGTCGATCCGCTCGCGCAGCGGAGGGATCGTCGCCACCAGGGTGGCCAAACGGTAGTACAAGTCTTCTCGGAAACCTCCTTTGGCGATCGGATCCTTCAGGGAAACGTTCGTCGCCGCGACGATTCGGACGTCGATCGTGATCTCCTCATTGGCCCCTACGGGCCGGACCTTGCGATCCTCGAGGACGCGCAAGAGTTTCGTCTGCATCGCCGGCGTCATCGCCTCGATCTCGTCGAGGAAGAGCGTCCCGCCCCCGGCGGCTTCGAAGAGCCCCGCGCGCCGGGTCGTGGCCCCGGTAAACGCCCCCTTGGCGTGGCCGAAGAGCTCGCTCTCCAGGACGCTCTCTGCCACGCTCGCGCAATTGATCGGGAGAAAGGGCTGCTCCTTGCGGGGGCTCTCGAAGTGAATCGCTCGAGCGGCCAGCTCCTTCCCCGTCCCCGTCTCCCCCTCGAAGAGGACGGGATAGTCCAGCTTCGCCGCTTTTTCGAGGAACGAGTACAGCTCCTGCATTCGGGGAGACCGCCCGAGAATTTGGCTGAATCCGGATCGCGCCCGGAGTCGGGCGACGCTCTCCTCCACGGCGCGTTCCAAGCGCTCGGCCCGGCGGGACTGGACCTCGGCCTCCGCGGTGCGTTGAAGGAGAAGGGCGACGCGACGCGAGAAGAGCTCCAAGAGGGCCAAGTCTTCGTCCGTGAACCGGCGCTCGGTGGATCGATGATCCAAATACGCGGCCCCGATTCGCCGCTCCGAGGTGCGGATCGGGACGACGACGAGGGTGCGGATTCCCAACGTCCGGACGCTTTCTTGTCCGCGAGCCCACGCGTCCTCCCCGCAACGCTCGATCCGGAGAGGACGATCCGTGTCCAGGACTTTGCGGATGGCTCCGAGACTCGGACTGTCTCCGGTGGAGGCGGCGAAGCGAACCTCGGATCCGGGATCGAAGAGGGCGAGGGTGCCCGCGGAAGCCCCCGTCGCGCGGACCATGAGGGATAGAGCGGTCTGGAGAGCGGTATGGACATCTCCCGTCTGCTCGAGAACGCGCCCGAGCAT
Source organism: uncultured Planctomycetales bacterium (assembly GCA_964526305.1). Taxonomy (GTDB): domain Bacteria; phylum Planctomycetota; class MHYJ01; order MHYJ01; family JACPRB01; genus JACPRC01. The sequence goes on from CAZGKV010000047.1 coordinate 17,918, forward strand.
GGAATTCACGAGACGTCCGGGGCGGGAGAGCATGACGCTGTCCATCTCCGGATCCGAGACGGTCTCGACGGAGGAGGGAACTCTGAATCGGTCTCCGCCTTCGAACTTCGCCTGAGCGAGAGCGGACTCCGCCCTCAAGAGGAGCTCCTGCGTCGACGAGGCTTCCTCCGGCCAGGTGGCCCCTCCGAGACTCGCCGTGAGCGAGAGACGGATCTTCCCCTCTTCGAACGCGAACGCCCGAAGCGATTCGAAAAGGGCGGCGGCTCGCTTAGCCAGGGCGGAAGTGTCGCAGGAAGGAAAGAGGATCCCGAACTCGTCGCGGCCGGATCGCGCGACCGTCGGCGCGCGCCGTCCGCTTCCGGTCGACTGCTTCTGGAGGAATTGGGCGACCGCGCGGAGGACGCGGTTCCCCACCTCGTGTCCGTGAGTATCGTTCACGAGTTTGAAGCGATCGACGTCGACAAGAAGCACCGAGAGGTTTTCTCCGTATCGGCGGGAGCGCGCCACTTCCTCCTCGGCGCACCGCTCGAAGTGCGGACGGTTGACGAGGCCCGTGACGTCGTCGCGAATGGAGGCCGAATAGAGCGCGGCGTTGTCCGCCAGGAGGGCGATCTCGCCCGCGGCCGCCGCGGCGATCCCACGCTCGCCCTGGCCGAATCCCAGCGGCCGCTCCCGATGATCCAGGTAGAGGACGCCGATGGAACGAGCTCGTACTCGTAGGGGGAGGCAGAGGACCGATCGGACCGCCCCGGCACGAATGCTGTCGAAATCGCGGAGCTCCGGGTTTCGGGCCACATCGTCGGTGGCGAACACGGCCCCCGTCCGCGTGACCTGCTCGAGCAGGTGCTGGGAGATGTGCCGCTCCGGCTCCGTCATCGAACGGCCGTCCGCGCTGCGGGCCGCGGTGATCTCCGGCGGACCGTAGACACGCAAGACTCCCCGCGAGGCGCCCGTGCCGAAAATCGTTACATCCAAGAGATACGACAGGAGGCGTTCGGATGGGATCGGGCGATTCAGGCGACGCGTCACTTCCACGAATGGACGTAGCCATCTCGAGCGGGAACCGGCCTCCGGAGTGTCCTCCGCGTATTCCGCGATCGCGGAGACGATCTCGGAATCCTCGATGGGACCCACGGCGGCTTCCACCTCGCGAAGGGACGCCAGCGCCGCCTCGCGGAATTCCTGCGCCTCTCGGGGTCGAGCCCAGGTGCCGTACAGGCGCACCCCGGCCGCCTCGAGATGCAGGCGCTCGGGGAGCGATCGGAAGCGACCCCGCGCCTCGCGCATCGTCGCCTCGGCGGCGTCCAGTTTCAGGAGGGCGATGCGGGCATGACAGAGGGTGGCCGCCGAGACCCCGTCTTCAGGCTCCTCCATGGACAGGAGATCCTCCGCCTCCTCGGCGTCGCCTGTTGCCAGCGCGATTCGGGATCCCACCCCTCGAATCAGACGATGAACCTGGGGCAGCTTCCCGGCCTTCCGGAGATAGACTTCCGCTGCCGCAGGGCCGGACTGCTTGAGCTCGCACTCCGCGCGAAGCAGGTGCGAACGGGCGATGAGAGAAGCCTGGTCCGCGGCCACGGCCTGCTCCAACGCTTCGATGGCCGACACCCGCGCCTGAGATAGAGCCCCCGACTTCCAGGAAAACTCGGCCAGGTCTAGGAGGGCCTCCGCGCGCGACGCTCCCGCCGGGGCCGACTTGGCCCGCTCGATTCGCCCGTCCAACTCGGCCTTGAGCGGGACAGAAGTGGCCATCGGCCACGAGGCTATCGCCTGGGTGAGGGAACGTCAAGAAAGCGGTCGGCGATTCTCCTAGAGGGTGTCGTCTGGACCGTGCATCTCCCTCAGAGGACGGTGCGGCCCGGATTCCGGACCATGCATATGGGCTCTCGATGCACGCGCTTGTCCCTGAGCGAGATCCGTCGGACCGGCCGGATTGAGAATCCGGCGGCGAAAGGGCGGTGAAATCGCAGGGGTAATGGATTCTCGGAGAACTCCGGAAGGATGGAAGGGTGAAGGCACGGCGCTTGCGATGACGCTTGAGACCGTTGGAAGGAGGCCGTCCATGGCAAACAGGTTCGTGACAGGGATGTGCCTGACCGCGCTGACCCTCGCAGGATGCGGCGAAGGGCTGGGACTCGGTCGCGGGGGGACCTCCGCAAGCGAAGACGGATCGGTCCCGGCGATGACCCGAGGGGTCTTGGAGAAACTCCTCGTCACGAATTCGGAGGGACTCCGGTTCGATCGCGCCGTTCGATGGCAGGGGAAACTGTATCTCCTGATCGGCCCCGATCGCATCCTCTCCGTGGACTTGGCCACCGGCCAGTCCGCGGAGGTTTTCGTGGCCCGTCCTACGGCGGAGAAACTCCTGGACATCGCCTTCGATCCGTCCGGAAGACTGCTCCTCCTGAGCCTGAATTCCACCTCGGCAACGACGGTTCTTCGCGCGTACGACCGTGAGGGAAGCGAGGATTCGGACTTTGCTCCGTACACCCTCGCCTCCGAGGATATCCGCAATTCGTATGAGACCGGAACCTGGGCGATCTCCTCCCAACGTCTTGGGGTGGATCGGACGGGGAAGGTGTTCATCGTGTGCGGCGCGGAGTTCAAGGAGACGACCACCACGGATACCCGCGACGGAACGTCGATTCTCACGACGACCACAGGGTTGACGGCCCTCTCCATCGATACCGTCAAGCTGACGGCGACGACGACCAAGATCACCAGCTTCACCTCGCTCTCCGGAACGACCCTCGATCTGCAGATCAAGGAGTACCCTCCGCGGGCCATCGTCGTCGCGTCGGTGAATTCCGATGGGACGCGCAACCAGGGGTTCCGGTTTCCCGACCAGGAAAACGCGACCAAGGGCATCGGCGCCGCGAAGCCCGGGATTGCGATTCTGGCCCGGACCATCTACTCGAGCTACCGGTATTCCATCGAACAAGTCCTTCCGGGAGCCGCGGGGCAACTTTGGATTCGGGGCTGGCGATCATCGCCGATCCTCCTTTGCCTCAACTCCGAGACGGGCGATCCCATCTCCTTCCCCGCGACGAAATCCGCGGGAGTCGAAGAGGAGGAGGACGCGGGACTGCTCGCCGCGCTCGAAGAGGACGACAGCGATTTCGAATTCGGTTCGGCAGAATCGGAGGGCGTGGCGGAGGCGGACTGGAAGGGGTTGACCATCAGCACCACGACCTTGTCCTCCGGGGCCGTGAGTATCTGGTTCGGTTTCAACGGAAATACCGTGAAGGCGCGCGCGCTTTCCGCGGCCGTCGACTCCGGAGGAAACCTGTGCTTGGCGGCCGTTCCGGATACCCCCCAGCCGCTGGATCCGATGTTGGTTCTGGTCCTGAACCGGGATACCCGGCGCATCTCGACGACTCGCGCCCTCACCCACCACGCGCCCGGAGCGGCCACCGCTCTCGATTTGGAGTTCGTCTCCGAGCAGCGGTTCGTCGCGGGGCTTCTCCTCGGAGAGGTCGGCGCCGCGATCGGAATGACCCGGGAACCGCTGGCCGTGGATCGAGAATTCGGAAACGGAGGCGGCCAGGTCTTCGGTCAAGCGGACCAAATCCGATTGTTCAGCCCCAGCCGAGACCGACTCCAAGTTCTGACGAGGGAGCCCGACTCCTCGGGCGTAAACCATCTGTACGTCACCAAGATGGGGCTCTGAACGATTTTCGCATTCTCGTGAACCCTTCCGTCTCCCCACCGTTAGTAGCGCTTGTAGTCTGGGATTTGTTCCTCTATATATATGGGGCGCTGGCGAGCCCATCGAGAGGAGACCGGCTATGGCGACGAAAGGTGTCCCCATCCCTCCGCCCGAAGAAGAACCTTTCCCCGATGAACAGGTTCCCCATGAGCTTCCCCCGGGGGATCCGCAAACCTTCACCGATCGCCTCGTCGCCAAGACTCCGTGGTGGGCGATCGCGGTAGGACTCCACGTCATCATGGCCATTTGCTTCTCCTTCATCGACGTCATGGGCAAGGGTACGGAAGACGAGGATGCCGTCGTCGTGAGCCAGCCTCGCAAGCCCCGGCCGCTCCCGGAGATGGAGAAACCGCAGAATTTGGATCCGACCAAGAAGGTGCTCGATACGACGAAGCCTTCCGAAGATCCGATGTTCCGCAAGGACGCCACGGAATCGGACCGCAATGAGTCCGACGACAACGAAGATTTCCAGAAGATGAAGGGAGACTCGCTCGATTTCGTCTCCGACAAGCCGTTCAAGGGAAAAGGCACGTATGACGTGATCGGGGGCGGGGGTGGGGGCGGGGGTCGGTACGGATCCCGGTTGGGCGGGAAGAAGAACCTGGTGTCCAAGGGCGGGGGAGGCGGGGATACGGAGGACGCGGTCAAGAACGCCCTGAAATGGCTCTCCCGTCACCAGGGCTCCGACGGTGCCTGGAAGGTTCAGGGATTCACGGACGAGTGCAACAAGATCGCCCGATTCGCCAGCGGCGGAAAGTGCATTCCGAACCCCGGCATGGGCGACTTCGACGCGGGCGTCACCGGTCTGGCCATTCTCGCCTTCCTGGGAGCGGGCTACTCCCATCTTTCCAAGGACAACTGGGACGGGATCATCGTCGGCGACGTCGTCCGCAAGGGCGTGCAGTGGATGATGTCTCACCAGGATCCCGAGGGATGCGTGGGGTCCCGCCAAGCCGACAAGTACATGTACAACCACACGATCTGTGCGCTGGCCCTCTCCGAGGCGTTCGGACTGACCGGTTCGAATCTCTTCAAGGATCAAGCCCAAAAGGCCGTGGATTTCACCATCGCCTCGCAAAACCCGGACAAGGGATGGCGGTACAGTTATCGCTCGGGAGACAACGACTCGTCCGTCACGGGCTGGGCGGTAATGGTGCTGAAGTCCGCCGAAATGTCCGGCCTGCCTGCCCCGAAAACGGGCTACGACGGCACGCGCAACTGGTACGACGAAGTGACGGAGGAGCAGTATTATCGGGTCGGATACACCTCCAAGGGAACGGGAAAGGTGTATGTCCCGAACAAGAACGAGCAGTTCAACCATCACGAGGCGTTGACGGCGATCGCCATGATGGCCCGCATCTTCATCGACAGAAACAAGAGCGACGCGAAGCTCACGGGCGGCGCCCAACTTCTCCTGCGCGATCTGCCGAAGTGGGACGGAAACGACATCGATTACTACTACTGGTACTACGCGTCGCTCGCGCTCTTCCAGTTCGATGGGCCGAACGGGCAGTACTGGACCACCTGGAACAAGGCGATGAAGGAAGCCTTGGTGAAGAACCAGCAAGTCGGCCAATCCGCGGGGTGCAAACACGGATCGTGGGAGCCCGTGGATCGCTGGGCCTGCGAGGGCGGCCGGGTGTATGCGACGGCGATCAACGCCCTGACTCTCGAGGTTTACTACCGCTACGCGAACGTCTTCGGCGCCCACTAACGCCGATCCCTCCCCCCGGGTTTCGCGATCCGGGGGGATTTTTTTTTGGATCCCCCTCGCTCGTCCTTCCTCGGGATAGAATACGGGTGTGGGTGATGTAACCGAACCCGGCCTCGCGGCTCATCGAGGCGAACTTGCCGCGCGAGGGGAGGAGTTCGAGATCTACCGGGACGCGTCCGGCGGCTTCGAAATCCTGAGGCTTTTCGGTCGATGCTCCCCGAAATTCCTGAGCGTCCTGCGCGAGAAGTTCCTGATGCAGAATCGCCATCTGGCGATCGATGCGGGGAGCGTCTCGGACGCCGGATACACCCTCGTTCGCGAGTTCGTCATCGCCGCCCGGCGATTTCGAAATAGCGGTCGCCATTTCGTGCTCTTGAACACTCGAGGGGCGCTTCGGGAGACGATTCGAACCGCCGCCTCCGACGGACTCATCCAGATTTCCATTACGGAGCGGGTTCTCGAAGGGGACGTGCTCCGGTTTCCGAAGCGCCTTCAGGACGTCCGCCGGCAGCTGACGGTGATCCGCACCGATCTCGAGAATCACCCCGCTTGGCAGATGGTGGATCGGGAACAGGTTTGGCTGTGCCCCTATTGCGCCCGAGTGCAGGACCATCTTCGCATTCATCCCAGACAGGGGATCCCGGAGTCGGTGATCGAGGCGATTTGGCTCCATGTATCGGAGGAGTGCCCCGACGCTCGGGCCGGTCGGGCCATTCGCGAGATGGCGGAGTTGTCGGGAGTCTTGCGTCGCTCCAATCAGGAGAAGCTGACCGCGTCTCGATCGACGGCCACGGCCTTGGCCTCGCGCGTAATCGAATTGCAAGGAATGGTCCAGGAGGTCGAGCAGTCGGTCCAGGTGGCCGCCGAGCGCCAACGCTATCTCCTGCCGTCCAAGCCGCCCGAGATCCCCGAGGCCGTGTCGGCTTTGGGATACTGGCCCGCTCATCGGGTGAGCGGCGACTTCTACGATTTTCTTGAGCTGGGATCGAATCGATTCGCCGTGCTCGTGGGCGACGTTACCGGGCACGGAATCGAAGCGGCCATTCTGATGGGGGTGGCCAAGAAAGTGGTGAGCATCCGGATGCGCGATACGGCGGATCCGGCCTTGGCGCTCCAGATGGCCAATCGGGATATCTATCCCGACTTGGACCGGAGGACGTTCGTATCGGTATTCCTCGGTCTTCTCGATGCCGAAACGCGGGAGTTTACCTACGTGCGTGCCGGCCATAATCCCGTCATCCTCTATAATCCGGACCGGGCTCCCCAATTCACCAAACTCGAGGCGCCGGGACTCGTCCTGGGGCTCGATTCTGGGCCGCGATTCAATACGGTCATGGGACGCGAAAGCGTGCGCGTGCGCGGCGGCGACGCGCTCTTCTTCTACACGGACGGTCTGGTCGAAGCGGTGAACGGGGCGGGAGAGGAATTCGGTCTGCAACGGGTCTACGATCGGTTGCGGACCCATCATGAGGGATCCCCCCAGGAAGCGATCGACGGGCTTCACCAAGATCTCGGATCGTTTCGGGGAACGCTTCCGCAGGAAGACGATGTCACGGCATACTTGCTTCGGTTCTACTGATGAGGACGTTCGAAGAACTGGCCCGAAAGTCGGATGAGGAACTCTCCCTTCTTTGGGGGGCGCTCTTGATCGCGAAGGAGGAGTATCCGCGGTTGGACCTTCGGGCTCAAGTTCGCCGGGTCGAGGAGTTGGCCGCCGGAATCGGTCGGAAGCCTCCGCTGCGAACGCTGAATCGGTACTTCTTCGAGACGCTGGGATTCCGCGGAAACGAGGAGGAGTACTACGATCCGCGGAATAGCTACTTGAACGACGTGCTCGATCGGAGGATCGGGATCCCCATCTCGTTGGCGACGCTCTATGTGGAGATCGCGAGGAGGGCGGGGTTGAGCGCGCAGGGAATCGGATTTCCGGGCCATTACCTCGCCCGCTGCGGGCGTTCGATCGTCGATTGTTTTCACGGTCGGGTGCTCGATCGGCGCGGATGCCGGGACCTTCTCGCGAAGGTGGGCGAGGGGAGGGTCCGCTTTTCGCGGGGTCTGCTGGTCCCGAGTCCGGCGCGGCTGACGCTGGTCCGGATGCTCGACAATTTGAAGGGAGCGTACCTGGCCCGAAACGAACCGAGACGGTCCCTCCGTTTCGTGGAAATGACGCTGGCGCTCGTTCCGGACTCCTGCAGCCACGTGCGGGATCGGGGATTGCTCCGACTTCAGGTCGGCGATCCGGGGCGGGCGCTCGACGACCTCGAGAAGTATCTCTGCGATACGCCGGAGGCGCCGGACCATCCGCAGGTCTTGGCTCAAGCGGATATTGCGCGCCGGCTCCTGGCGCAGTTCAATTGAGAGAATGGGATCCGAGGAAGCGGCACTTGCGGAGGTCCGGAAGTCGATCGCCGCCGGAGACTTCAGCCGGGCGGAGGATCTTGCCCTTCACATGCCTCCCTCGTGGGAGAAGTCGAAGGCCCTTCTGGAAACTGCCGAGCGCTCCGATCGCATCGGCCTTCTGGATGAGGCCGCCGAGGCCTTGGCCGCGGATGCCTTGGACTGGCAGCGGGCGGAGTTGTGGAATACGATCGCGAAGCTCTGGCTCCGCGTGGGACGGCGGGAGCGGGCGACTCAGCTCTGGAATCGAGCCATCTTCACCGCCCAGCGCGGCGAGCAAGACCCAAACGTCCAGAACCAGGTCGATTCTTCCAAGGTCCTTGGAGAGATCGCGGTCGATCTGGCCCAGGCGGGCGAATCGAGCCGCGCCCTCGACGTCGCGGAGTCCATCGCCATTCCCTACATCCGCACCCGCACCGTCCGCGCGATCTCATGATATAGAAATAGCCTGGCTATTTCTATATCATCGGCCGCCCGTCGCGGTCCGGAGGATGGTGCCGCCGTCGCCCACGACAAAGGCCGTTTGGCCACCTCCCGAGATCCAGGCACCCGCGAGCGCGACGCCGGAGTCGCCGTAGGAAAGGGTCCACGCGGTGCCGCCGTCGGAGGTCACCGCGATTCCCCGACCTGCGCAGATTCCGTCGTTCGGGCCGGAGAAGGCGAGCGCCCCGGCTCCAGTGCCTGGACTGACCGCGTCCCAGAATCCCCCGCCGTTCAAGCTTCGGTACACGACTCCATCCGCGCCTCCGGCATAAAGCGTCATCCCGGATGGCGTCGCGAGACTCTGGAGCGTCACCCCCGAGGCGTTCGGAGGAGACAGATCGTTCCACAGCACCCCGCCGTCGCTCGTGCCCATCACCTTTCCGCTCGTCCCGCAGGCGAACGTCGTCAGCCCCGTGAAAGGCGCCGCCAGCGCGCGAAAGTCCGTCGAGAACCCCGCGGGAGGCGTCTGCGCGGACCAGGTCCATCCGTCGACCGTCTTGAGAATCGTCGTCCCGTCTCCCGCACAGAATCCGATGAGGTCGGACGAAGGAAAGAGAATCGCTCGAAGCGTCGCTCCCACCGGCGTCTGGGAGGTCCAGGAGAGGCCCTGATCCGTCGTCCGCAAGACCGCTCCGCCGCTTCCGCAGGCGTAGGCGACGGTGCCGTTCGACGGAACGGACACACTCCAGAGATCCGCCCCGACTCCCGAGCTCGCAGCCGCCCAGGTCGCCCCTCCGTTCGCGGTCCGCAGGACGACCCCGCCGTCTCCCACGGCGTATCCGACGTAGGCGTCGGACGAGAACGCGACCGCCCGAAGCCTCGCGGACGAACCGCTTGGAAGTCGACTCCACGCGAGGGGCGCCGCGGAATCCCCGAGCGTGATGTCTGCCTCGGTGCCGCATCCGACCGCGAAAACGATCGGCCACATTCTTCTCACCATGGGATCTGCTGCTCCCCTCCGCGCACGTTTTCCACGCGCGCCAAGACGAAGAGGAGATCCGACAGCCGATTGAGGTATCGCACGAGAAGCGGATCGAGAGGGACCCGGCGCGCCAGAGCGACGACCTTCCGCTCCGCCCGACGGCACACGGTCCGCGCCACATGGAGGAGCGCCGCCCCTTTCGCCCCGCACGGGAGGATGAACCCCTTGAGCGGCGGCAGTTCCTTCTCGTATCGGTCCATGCGCCGTTCGAAGGCCGTCACCTTCTCCTCCGTCAGCTTCGTCTTCTCCTTCGCTTTCCGCTCGCCGTATTTCGGATCCGCCAACTGGGCCCCTACGGCGAAGAGATCGCTCTGAATGCCCAGAAGCACCCCGTCCACTTCCCGGTCCTCGAGAAACGCCCGTGCCGCGCCGAGGGCGGCGTTCAGCTCGTCCACTTCCCCGTAGGCGTCGACGCGATCGTCATCCTTGCCCACTCGGGATCCGTCGAGCAGCCCCGTAGAACCGTCGTCTCCCTTTTTCGTGTAGATCTTGACCATCATCCCCCCAGAGCGCTCTGGATTCGCTCCAGACGTTTTCGAAAATCCGTGCGGTTGAAAATCCACCCCGACGTTTCGACGGGGATCTCGCGGCCGAGGTCCACCCAACCGCCCTCCGCACGCTCGTCCGGCCGCGCCGGAACCGCACGGCGAAGGGGATACACCCGCAACGCCAACACGCGAAGGCCTCGTTCCGGTCGAAACCGCTCCTGCACCTCCTTCCACGGGAGCGCAAGCAGCTCGTGGAGCGGCCGTAGCCTCTCCAGCTCGGCGACCGGAATCTCGTCGATGCACTCCGCATACCCACGACTCTCGGATTCCGTGGAGGACAGCAGGAAAAACTCCCGCTCCGGGGCGGGACCTCGGGCAAGGGCGACGACGTGTCGTCCCGTGACGAGTCCCTCGCACACGGCAGCCGAGTCTTGAAGCGCGTACCGATTCCGAGGAAGCACCCGGGGATTCTATCAAAGAATGGTATCTTGGCGGAGGTGAGAGCGTTCATCGCCGGATGGGCCATCCTGGGAGTCCTCGTCCTGCTCGGGAAGGCCGTGTGGCAACTGGTCCCTCTGGCGCTCGAGACGGGTCCCCTCTCTCCCGGGCAAGTCGCTCTCGGCGTCGGCTGGATCGGATTCATGCTCTATGCGGAGGGGTACCGCGGATTCCAGAAGGCGTTCTCCCCTCGAGTCGTGGCGCGGGCCCTTCACCTGTCCCGGAATCCGCATTGGATTCACGTCCTGCTCGCTCCTGCGTATGCCATGGGCTTGATTCACGCGGCACCGCGGAGACTCGTGGTCTCGTGGCTCCTCCTGGTCGCTCTTGCGGCGATCGTCTTGCTCGTCCGCAAGGTCCCCCAACCCTATCGCGGGATCATCGACGCGGGCGTCGTCCTCGGTCTCGCCTGGGGGATCGGATCGATCCTCTGCTTCGCCGTCCGCGCCCTCTTCGGTCGGGCTCCGAGAATCGATCTCGATCTTCCCTGAGAGCGGATTTCCTGAGCCGGCTCGGCTATAGTGATTCCGGGTGAAGACGCAGCAGGAGATCCTGATCGGCCGAATGGCGGTCGAAGCGGGACTCCTTAGCTCGGCGCAACTCGCCGATTGTCTTCACGAACAGGAATCGGCCAAACCCGGATCCGCTCCGATGCTGGGCGCGATCCTCGTCCGAAGAGGCTTCCTCCGGCCGGAGGACCTCGAGCAGCTCTTGGCCGAGCAACAGCGGCGGCTCTCGGAGGCGCTCGATCTTTCGGATCCCAAGATCGAAGACGCGCTTCTCGGACGTCTCCTCATCCGGCAAGGGCTGGCCACGGAATCGCAGGTCTTCGAATGTCTCCGGGAGCAGTCCCGCATCGCCGAGAACGGTTCAGGCGTGCCGCGACTCGGCGAACTCCTCGTCCGGAAGAACTATATCGCGAGCGACGCGGTGGATACGGCGTTGCTCCTGCGAAAGAAGGAGGTCTTCACCTGTCCTTCCTGCTCCACGAACTACTCGACCCTCGGGGCGGATCCGGGAAGGAAGTACACCTGTCGGAAGTGCGGACAGGTTCTCGAGCGCCAGGAGCGACTCCTTCACGCAGGAGAGACGACGGGGGCGCTCCGCGCGGATTTTCCGGAGGATGTCGCCGTGCACGCCAAGAACCCCGAGCGTCGTTTCGCAGGGGGCCGATACGTCCTCCTGGAGGAGGTCGGCCGCGGAGGAATGGGAATCGTCTGGAAGGCGTGGCAGACGGATTTGCGGAGGACGGTGGCGCTCAAACTCTTGGCGGGGGGCGGCTGGAGCGATCATGACCTGCGCCGATTCCATCGCGAGGCGCAAACGGCCGCCGGCCTTTCCCATGCCAACATCGCCTCGATCTACGAGGTCGGCGCCGACGCCGGACGCCACTACATCTCGATGGAATTCGTGGAGGGAGAATCCCTCACCGGCTTGGTCTCGTCGCGCTCGGACGGGACTCGAGCGGGGACGCAACGTCGCGCCGTCGGGCTGCGCCGAGGAGTCGAAATCGTTCGGGAGGCCGCGCTGGCCGTGGAGTACGCCCACTCCAAAGGGATCATCCATCGCGATCTGAAGCCCGGAAACATCATGGTGGCGAGGCAGGGCGGCCGGACCTACGTCATGGACTTCGGCCTCGCGCGTCCCGTCCGCGACCGGGACACGATGACCGTCAGCGATGCGATCGTGGGCACGCCGTCGTACATGTCGCCCGAGCAGGCGCGCGGGGGAGCGCTGGACCGCCGGGCCGACGTCTACTCCCTGGGTGCGATCCTCTATGCCGTGCTGGCCGGCCGTCCCCCGTTCGGCGGTCGGACTCCCGCCGAGACGCTGATGAGGGTCCTCTCGGATGACCCGGCGGCACCGCGGCGACTCAACCCGCGAGTCCATGCCGATCTCGAGACCATCTGCCTGAAGGCGATGGAGCGCGATCGCTCGCGGCGGTACGAAACGGCGAAAAGCTTTGCGGAGGATCTCGACCGCTACCTCACGGGCGAACCGATCGCGGCCCGCCCTCTTTCGCGGAGAGAGCGGTGGTGGAGGGAGATTCGGCGACGGCCGGTGGCGAGCACCTTGGCGGGGGCGGCCGCCGTGGCGGCGGTCCTACTGGTTCTCACCGTGGCCGTCCTGGAACGCCGCACCGTGGAACGGATCGACTCCTTCGTGCGTGAGGGGGACGCGCGGCTGGCCCGGGAGGATTTCGAAGCGGCTCGAACGTCGTACGAGAAGGCATTGGCGTTGAATCCCGACCATGCCGGGGCGCTTCACCGGAAGAAGTTTTGCGATCGGGCGATCGAGGGAAGGGACAAGAGCGCGACGGGGCATATCGCCGGAATTCGCGAGGTCGCGGACGCCCTTTTCGAATCGCACGCCTGGGAGAAGGCCCATTCGTATTACCGGAAGATCCTGGCGATCGATCCGTCGAACGAATGGGCTGCCGATCGCCGGCGGCAGTGCGAGATGGAAATCGAGCGTGCTCGACATGAGTCGAAGAACCGCGAGGATCTCGGCGAGCGGATCCGGCTCCTCGAGGATGGGGCGCGCCGGAGATCCGAAGCGCGGGAACGGGCCTGGCCCCACTTCGAAGCGGGCTGCGCCTCGCTGGAGGCGTCCGGTCGGTTGAAGGGACGTCCGGATCCGTCCGTGGCGGATATCCTCCTCCGCTATCGGGAGGCGATGGAGTCGTTCGGGCGTGCCCTCCGGGAGGACGAAGGGTACGCGGAGGCGCGGTATCTCCGCGGCCTCGCGCGGTTTCGCATGGCGGAGTTCATTCCGGCCGAACAGGATTTCGCGGCGGCGGGGCCGTCTTTCGCGGCGGCCGTGTTCCAGCTCGCCATCCTTCACGAGGCGCGCTTCCAGCTCCACAGCCGGTGCCCCTATGTGAAGAGCGCCGAGGAAGTCAAGGCCGCCCTCTCCTCGCAGCACAAAGCGATCGAGGCGGTGCTCGGGATGTCGACCCCCGCCTACGAGCGGTGGTGCGCCAAGGCCTTGTCGCACCTGCGCGCGCGTCGGTTCGACGATGCACTGGAGGCCCTCGACAAGATTCGAGTCGAGGGGGCGAATCGCTACGCTCCGGTATTCCTGCGGGCGGTCGTCCACCTCGAGGCGGGAAACGACGCCCAGGCGCTTCCCGTCCTCATTCAGGCCCTCGAATTGGAACCCACGGCCTACGAGACGCTTTTTCTCCGAGCGCTCCTGCGGAACCGCATGGACGATCTCGAGGGGGCGGCGGAGGACGCCACGAAAGCGATCGGAGTCGCCCCGTCCCTCCATCCGGGATACCTCGTTCGCGCGCACCTCCATCAGCGGCGCGGAGACGTTCGCCGCGCGCGGGCGGACCTGGAGGCGGCCGCGAAGCTCCCCGGGGCGCCTGCCGTCCAGATTCGGGAAGTGCTGGAGAATCTCCGGGACTCTTCGGACCGCTAGATCGCGGCCGCGTTGAAATACGTCGCCTGCGAGTGGTGGAAGACGAGCGCCGATACGCTCGCTTCGGGATCCATCATGTGCCCCTCGGTGAGCCGAACTCCGATCTCCGAAGGATCGAGAAGGGCGAAGAGTTTTTCCTGATCAGCGAGATTCGGGCACGCGGGATAGCCGAAGGAGACGCGGACCCCGTGATACTCCGCTTTGAATCTCTGCGTCATCGTCATTCCCGGAGGGTCGGGAAACCCCCAAAGCTCCCGAAGTCGCTGATGGAGAAGCTCCGCGAACGCCTCCGCCGCTTCGAGCGCGATCGCCTGGAGGGCGTGGGAAGCGAGATACTCGCCGCGCTCCTTCAATTCCTCCGCGCGTTCCCGGATCGTCTCGCCGGTGGTATCGACGAAGAAGGCGACGAAGTCCGGCTCGTGCCCCACGGGGCGAACGAAATCGGCCAGACAGAGGCCGTCCTCCTTCGGCTGCCTCGGGAATTCGAAACGGGCGAGCTCCCGTCCGCGAGGATCCGAGACCGTCATCCGATTCCCTTCGGAGTGGGCGCGGAAAAACCGCCACACGCCCCGCGGTTTCATCCAGCCCTCCTCGCATCGCCGCTCCAAGGTGCGTACCGTCGACTCGATCTCCTCGAGTTTCTCGTCTCCTTGGGATCGAAGTCGTTCGACGGCCCCCTTGAGGCCGAGATGTTTCGAGTAGAGGAACTGGCGATTGACGTACGGCCAAAGGTATTTCGGCGGTACCTCGATGGTATGGCGCTCCAGATCGGGAGGAACCCGAACGGGCTCGTCCGCTCGAATCAGGCGGGAACGGGAGGTGGGGGCCGCGATCTCGACCGCGACCGCAGGGGCGTCCGAAGCGGCGAGACCCCGCGCCTCCTCCTCGAGCCGAGCCGCGAGCGATACGAGCGAATCCGGATCCATGATTTGATGGGCGAGCGCGAGGCCGCTCATCGCATCTCGGGCATAGGCGACGAAGGAACCGTAGGCCGGTCGGATCCGGGTATACGCGAACTTCTTCGTGAGCGCGGCTCCGCCTACGAGGATCGGCGTGTCGATTCCTTCGACGCGAAAATCCTCCACCGTCGCCACCATCTGTTGCGCCGACTTCACGAGGAGTCCCGAGAGCCCGATGATGTTCGGCCGGTGTCGGCGTGTCGCCGCGATCAACGTCTCCGGCGGGACCTTGATCCCCAAATTGATGACGCGATATCCGTTGTTCGAGAGGATGATGTCCACAAGGTTCTTCCCGATGTCGTGCACGTCCCCCTTGACCGTCGCCAGGAGCACCGTGCCCCTCGTCGAGACTTCGGTCTTTTCCATGTGGGGCTCCAGGAAGGCGACCGCGGCCTTCATCGCCTCCGCGCTCTGGAGGACTTCGGCCACGATCATCTCGTTGTTGTTGAAGAGGCGGCCGACCTCGTCCATTCCCTTCATCAGCGCGCCGTTGATGATCTCGAGCGGGCGGGCGGTCTTGAGCTTTTCCGCCAAGTCTTCGTGAAGGCCGTCCTTGGAACCCTCGATGATGTAGCGGGCCAGCCTTTCCTCGAGGGGGAGTTTTTCCTTCGACGGCTTCTCCGTGGACCGGCCCCGAAAGTGTGCGGCGAACGCGGCGATCGGATCCGCACCACGGTCGAAAAGGAGGTCGTCGGCCAATCGCTTTTCCTCTTCGGCAATCGTGCCGTAGGGGACGAGCTTCTCGCTGGATACGATGGCGAGATCGAGGCCGGCCTTCGTGCAATGGTAGAGAAAGACCGCGTTCAGGACCTCCCGGCCCGCCTCCGGGAGCCCGAAGGAGATGTTCGAGATCCCCAGAATCGTGCGCGTTCCCGGGAATCTCTCCTTGAGCGCGCGGACGCCCCGAATCGTCTGCTCGGCGGATCCGACGTAGTTCTTGTCCCCGGTCGCGCAAGGAAAGACGAGGGGATCCCACAGGATGTCCTCGGGAGCCACCCCATACCGCTCGGTCAAGAGGCGGTGGGATCGTTCGGCGATGGCGAGCTTCCGTTCCACCGTGATCGCTTGGGCTTGCACGGGGTCGTCGTCGATGCATCCGACCACGAGCGCGGCCCCGTACTTTCGAGCGAGAGGCACCACCGTCTCGAACCGCTCCTCCCCATGTTCGAGGTTGATGGAGTTGATGATGGACTTTCCCTGGCAGTACGTCAGGGCCGCCTCGATGACCCGGGCATCGGTGGAATCGATCATCAGCGGAGCCTTCACCATTCGGACGAGACGGTCCAGGAAGCGGGTTACGTCCGTCCCCTCGTCCCGATCCGGATTGGAGAGGCAGACGTCGAGGACCTGGGCGCCCGCCTTGATCTGCCGCCGTCCGACCTCTGCGGCCTCTTCGAACTTTTCCTCCGTGATGAGTTTCTTGAATCGCCGGCTTCCGATGACGTTCGTCCGCTCTCCGACGATCAGGGGGCGATTCGATTCGTCGATCGCCACGTGATCGATTCCGCTGAACTGGGTTCGCCGCGCGGAAGCAGGGACCCGCGGACGCGCGCCCTGGGCGACGCGCGCGATTTCGCGGATGTATTCGGGCGTGGTCCCGCAACACCCGCCGACCATGTTGAGCCAGCCGTGTTCCAGGAATCGAGATAGCACGGATGCCATTTGGGCCGGCGATTCGTTGTATCGGCCCGAGGCGTCGGGGAGTCCTGCGTTCGGATAACACGTGACGAAGCCACGGGCCATTCCCGCGAGGGTCCGCAGATGGTCGGTCATGAACTCCGGCCCCGTGCCGCAGTTGAGACCGAGGGAGAGGACGCCCGAGTCTTCGAGGGCCGCGGCGAGGGCTTCGACGCCCTGTCCGGCGAGCATCGTTCCCATCGGCTCGATCGTCGCCGAGACGAGGATGGGCACGCGACCGCCGAACGCGGCCGAGGCCTCCCGGATCCCGAGGAGAGCGGCTTTGATATTGCGGGTGTCCTGCTGGGTTTCGACGAGAAGACCGTCGACCCCTCCTTCGAGGAGACCGAGCGCCTGGAGCCGGAACGACGCGAGCAAGGCGTCGAAGGTGACGCCTCCGGTCACGGAGATCGCTTTCGTCGTGGGGCCCATGGAGCCGAGAACGAACCGGCGTTCGAAGGACTCGGCCGCCCGGCGGGCGACTTCGGCCGCCGCTCGGTTGATCTCCCGGGCGCGATCTCCGAGACCGTACTCGTCCAGGACGATCGGCGTCGCGCCGAAGGTGTTCGTCTCCACCGCATCGGCCCCGGCGGCCAGATAGCCCGCATGGATCTCGCGGATCACGTCGGGCTTCGTGAGCACGAGGTTCTCGTTGCACCCCTCGTACTCGGGTCCGCCGAAGTCCGCGGCGGTAAGCTTCCGGGCCTGGATCGCGGTCCCCATGGCCCCGTCCAAGACCACGACTTTCTCGCGGAAGAGCTCTTCCAGGGCGCGACCGCGTTCCGTCAATTTCGTTTCGGGTTCGAAGGCTTCCTCCCGCTGGCAACGATGACCTTGAAAGGATCGCCGCGCCGGCGCGCGCCGATCTCGGACCGTACCTGCTCGAATCCCGCCCGCCGGATCATTCCACGAAGTCCCGTCTCTCGGAACCCCAGCCAGAGATCTCCCAGTCGCTCCCGGACCCATTCCTCCCGGTGGGCCCGCAGGTCGAGAACCAGAATCGTCCCGCCGGGAACGAGAATCCGGTGCGCCTCGGCCAGCGCCCGCGAGGGCTCCTGGGCATGGTGAAGCGACTGCGAGAGGAGGACGAGATCCACGGTCCGATCGGGAAGCGGTACCCGTTCGATCTCGCCCCGTCGGAAGACGATTCCCTTCGCCTTTCGGCGCCTCGCGAGCGTCGCGGCTTTGGCCAGCATCCGCTTCGATCGGTCGACGGCGACGACTCGTTTCGCCCAACGCGAGAGCTCGACCGCGAGGTATCCCTCGCCGCATCCCAGATCCGCCACCGCCAGGGGGGGGAGGAGGTGTCCGAGGGCGCGCGCCCAGGCGGACCAGCTCCGACCCGGGACGAGCTGGCGCTCTTCCGTCCCGGACTCCCGGAACTCCTCCTGCCGGTGGCGCAAGATCTCCTGAAGCCGCGCCCGATCCCCGTCGCCCCCGGGCTCGCGGCGGACCAGCTCCAGCTCGGGCGCGGCCGACGCTCGAAACCAGGCGAATCCCCGGTCGCGCGCCTCCTCGACGAGGCCGGCCTCTTTGAGAAGTTTGAGATGGCGCGAGATCCCCGACTGCGCGATCCCGAGGATGGCCGTGAGTTCGCTCACGTTCAGGCGCTCGACCTGCAGGAGGCGGAGGATCCGCAGGCGGGCGCCGTCGCCGAGAACGCGAAATCGAGCGGCAAGATCGGTCACATGTGTAATGGTAGATATGTGGATATCACTTGTCAACGGTGTCCGGAGTCACAGAAGCGCGCGCAATCGACCCAGGCGTCCGTCCCCCGGGGTAAGCAATTCTTGGGTCCAACGCAAG
Source organism: uncultured Planctomycetales bacterium (assembly GCA_964526305.1). Taxonomy (GTDB): domain Bacteria; phylum Planctomycetota; class MHYJ01; order MHYJ01; family JACPRB01; genus JACPRC01. The sequence continues at coordinate 36,057 of CAZGKV010000047.1, forward strand.
AGGTAGCCGTGGTCGAGAGGGCGGGCCGCGAGGAGATTGGCAATATCGAGCCAGTCCTTGGGGCGGTCGAACAGCATCTTGAACGTGCACAGGTCCTCCGCAGAGAGGAACCAGGCGGGCCGACCGAGCAGCGGAACGCTGCGGCGGCGGGCTCGGATGTCGTCATGGATGCTCGCGAAGGCCACGAACACGTCGAT